>JAUXTU010000041.1 GCA_030679145.1 Bacteroidota bacterium
TTCGACAGACCTTGAACGATCCGCAGTAAACACACTTTTTTCCATCAAAAAAGTTGCCGTGGTAACTTATTTTACTGTAACCCATAGTAGTATAATATACTTACTAAAATCTTGAGGTTACATTTATACCTAATTACCAAATATAATTATCTGAAACAGCTGAAAAATCTACAATCAGTGTCATTGCGGGGAATTTTGTTCTTTACTAAAAATAAGAAGAATATTCTTCTCCGCCTAAAGCGGATCAGAATGACAAAAGACGATCAATTTTTCAGATGTCTCTATTTATTTTTTTTACATTAGTCAATCATATATCCTCTTGTATTTTAATTCAACTGCTTTAGCGATTGATCCAGGAAAAGAAATTGCTTCAATTACCGCATCACTGCGTAAGAGCGTAAGAGAAACACTTCACCGGAAAGGTGCAGTGCTTGGTGTGTCGGGTGGAATTGACAGTTCAGTATGTGCCGCACTTTGTGTTAAAGCGTTTGGTGCCAACAATGTGTTAGCGATCTTCATGCCTGAGCGTGACTCATCCGGAGAATCGCTCAGACTTGGAAAACTTCTTACCGATCAATTCGGAATCCCTTCCCTTATTGAAGATATGACACCTTTGCTTGAAGGGGCAGGATGTTATCGACGCCAAACAGAAGCGATACAATTAGTGTTCCCTGAGTTTGGACCCCAATGGAAATTTAAGATCACACTTCCTTCTTTACTGGAAAATAATCGTTTGAATGTTGCTCGCTTGACCATTGAGATGCCTTCAGGTGAAACAAAGACTCAGCGGATGTCCTATAATGCGTATTTTCAACTTATCGCCGCGACCAACTTCAAACAACGGACCCGCAAAATGATGGAGTATTATCATGCGGATCGAATGAACTTTGCCGTATGCGGTACACCCAATAGATTGGAATATGATCAAGGATTCTTCGTTAAGAACGGCGATGGAAGTGCCGATATAAAACCGATCGCACATCTTTATAAAACACAGGTATACGATCTTGCACGAGCACTTGGAATTCCGGAAGAAATTTGTTCACGTCCGCCAACCACAGATACTTTTTCGATGTCGCAAACACAGGAAGAATTTTACTTTAGCCTTCCATACCATACCATGGATCTGTGTTTGTATGCACTGAACAACAATATTTCTTCGTCAGATGTCGCCTCAGTAATCGGATTGACGACGGAACAGGTGGAAAGAGTGTTTGCTGATATCCATGCAAAACGTCGCGCAACCCTTCCATTACATTTGTCGCCTCTGTTATCGGGTGAGGTTAAGGAAATCTCTCACCGTTAGTGAGTTTCTTCTTGAAAAATCTGCTTATAAAAGATTAATGTATTAACTTCAGTTAGTAATTCCAGATTTGTGATCAACAGATATTCATTGAACAATCTATAGTCTTATGTGCGGTATTGCCGGTATCATTCATACAGATGATCGTCACGGATCACCCTCAAGAAAAATATTGACGGCGATGATCCACACCATTCGTCATCGCGGACCTGATGAATTTGGAATATACCGTGATCAATATGCAGGGCTTGGTCATGCACGTCTTTCCTTGATCGATCTTGCTACAGGTCAACAACCGATGACCAATGAAGATGAATCATTATGGATTGTCTTTAACGGCGAAATCTTTAACTATTTAGAATTACGAAGCGAGTTGGAAAAACGCGGGCACCGTTTTCGCACACACTCCGATACCGAAGTAATACTCCATGCATATGAAACATGGGGGAACGATTGTTTTAATAAATTCAACGGACAATGGGCAGTTGCATTATGGAATTCCAGAGAGCGATCGCTCATTCTCTCGAGAGACCGCGTTGGTGTTCGACCGCTCTTTATTCACCAAGGACATGGACGCATCCTCTTTGCCAGTGAGGTGAAAGCGTTGTTTGCTGATCCGAATGTTCCGAGGGAGATCGATGCACGCGGATTAGATCAAACATTCACATATTGGTCGCCAATCGCACCCACAACGATGTTCAAACAGATCGAAGCGATTGTACCCGGTTCGGTGAGAACATATCGCCGCGATGGCACACACACAGATGAATTGTATTGGCAAATGTCCTTTCACGAACGTCCGTTTCATTCATTGCGTGAAGCATCCGAACAACTTCGCGAGCATCTGGATCGTGCAACACGTCTTCGAATTCTTCGGGCTGACGTTCCGGTTGGTAGCTATCTTTCCGGCGGGCTTGACAGTTCTCTGGTGGCGAAGATGGGTCGCAATGCCAAAGAGGGAATCTTCCGAACATTTTCACTTCGTTTCGATGATGCAGAGTATGATGAAACATCATATCAACGGATGATGGCTGAAACATTGGACAGCAATCATGCAGAAATTGTGGTATCGCGTTATGATATTGCGCGAGTATTTCCCGATGTCATCCGACACACCGAGCAGCCAATTCTACGGACAGCACCAGCACCATTGTACCTTCTTTCAAAACTTGTACGTGAAGCGGGTATTAAGGCAGTGTTGACCGGTGAAGGTGCAGATGAAATGTTTGCCGGGTACGATCTATTCCGTGAAGCGAAGGTCAGAATGTTTTGGTCGCATCAGCCGGATTCCCAATGCCGTCCCCGTCTTTTTGATCGGCTCTATCCATATTTAGCACGATCGCCGCAAAGTACAAAAGGGATGGCGTTGGAGTTTTGGAAACAGGGACTATCTGATGCCGGAACTCCGGGTTTTTCCCACGATCCTCGGTGGCGAACAACATCAGCGCTGAAAAGATTTTTTTCTTCTGAAATCAAGGATTCACTGTTGCGTCACCCCGCCCCCAGCATTTTAGATTCATTACCGTTGGAATTTAACCGTTGGGATGAACTTGCGCAAGCACAGTACATTGAGATTGCTACGCTTCTTTCCGGATATTTATTATCGGCACAGGGAGATCGCATGCTGATGGCACATTCAGTGGAAGGGCGATTTCCTTTTCTCGATGCAGATGTGATAGAATTCTCTGCTTCGCTTTCAGCAGGATACAAACTGTTTGGTTTGGATGAAAAGAAAATAGTAAAAGAAGCTGCTCGAACACTCATACCCGATCCGATCATCCAACGTCAAAAACAACCATACCGTGCACCCGATGCGGCAAGTTTCGTAGGTGACAAAGTACCAGAGTATGTGGAAGAAATGTTGTCTGAAAATGCGCTGAGAGCTGCGAATATGTTTATGCCAAAGAGTGTTCGGGGATTGTTTGCAAAATGTAAACAGAAAGGATCCAATGATCTTTTCTCCAATTCCGATAATATGGCGTTGGTTGGTATTCTCTCGGCACAGCTGATGTTTCATCAAATGATTGCCGGACCGAGACATGATAATAACACCGAATTGGATTTTACTACGGATATAAATATATTTACCAATGATGTTGAAAATACAATACAATGAAAATTAGAAAAGGGTTATCATATGCGGGATAAAGTCCACTCGTTCATTCAAACCAATTATATTTTTGATGAAAAAAGGACAGTTGGTGATGATGAACAATTGCTTGCATCGGGGATTATTGACTCAACCGGTATTCTTGAACTGATCTCGTTCCTTGAAAAAGAATTCTCTATAATATTTGATGACCAAGAATTAGTGGGTGAGAATTTCAATTCTATTGCATCGATCATTGCAATTCTTCAGCGGAAAATATCAAAAAATTAATGCTGTTTCTGCCTGAAAAAATAGAAAACATGTTTTGGGAATACCGTCTCGGTATTATTACAAGAGGGCTTGCAGGAGTTGATACGGCAGATGATGAGCACATTCACTATGGAACAGTGCCGTATCGTACCATAAACACCATTCTCGACCACCTTCAATTGACTCACAGTGATGTTTTTGTAGACCTAGGTTGCGGTAAAGGAAGGGTGCTGTGTTGTGCCGCAATGCGTTCCATCGAAAAATCTATCGGTGTTGAATGTTCACCGTCGCTTTCTTCAATTGCTCAGCACAATGCAGATGTGCTTCGTTTTCATCACAGCCCTATCGCGGTACTCACAATGGAAGCCCAACAATTCGATTACTCAGTTGGGACAGTATACTATTTATTTCATCCGTTCGGTCCTGAGACACTTAGCACAGTATTAGAACAATTACGTTCCGGTGTGGAACGTATACCGCGATCAGTGCGTATTGTCTATGTCAATCCGGTGCATAATAATGTACTAAAGGATTGTTCGTGGTTAATTGAAACTGAGAAATGGAATGCCGGAGAATCACGATCACCAGTACATCCGGTCACATGGTGGCAAAATAAGATTGATAGACAAGGGTAGATACATTATTATGGATTTGTATGATCTTTCTATAATAAAACATTCACTTGTTGATCAAGGGTTTTTACTGAACTGAACAAACCGTTCTATGGCGAGATCGATTACCTTTGTAAAAAGATCGTTGATTTCATTGCTGCTCTGTTACGGCATTATAGTACTATTTGCAACGCTGTATCCGTTTTCCTTCAATCCAAAAAATAATTGTATTCCTCTGAAAGAAAGCGGCATCCGTTTCTCCTCTCCGGCTATTATGTACACTGATTCCTGTCCGGATGTTTTTTTGAAGATGCACCAATTTACTATCCTATTTCGTTTTTCCGCAGAATCAGAATCAACATCTGCCGCCCAAACCATTATTACCAATTCCATCAATTCCTATGATCAAAATTTTTGTATCCAGCAACTAGGTAAGACATTAGTATTTCGAGTATTCAACAAGATGCGGCCTGAGCCCAATGCAATCTATATTATGAATGTTGTTAAAAGCAAAAAAACAATGTGGTGCAGTATTGTATATGATGGAGATGTACTTCGTTGTTATATTGATGGTGTGAAAAAAAATGAACGGAAAATCGGAGCAATCGATTTTTCAATGTGGGATCGAACGTATCCATTGGTTGTTGGGAGTGAAGCGAATGGGTACCATTCGTGGGATGGGATACTTTATTCCTTGTTGTTGTACAACAAAGCGATACCCGCTAAGGATTTGCGTAGACCCGATCGATATATTAATTTAGCTACTCCAGCTTTGTTTTTTAATTTTGACCCTACTGATGCCGGGTTCATTCGTTCAAGAGGTTCCGATTCGATGACCACGTTATATATCCCTGAAAATTTTGTTCCTCCTCAACGGACTGTATTAATAGAAAGCACTTCAGCTCTATGGAAACGAAGATTGTATCTCCGTGACATTATCGGTAACATCATTATGTTCTTACCGTTAGGATTTCTGGCGAGCATGTTGATGTTGACGATGATCAGCAATCGGCGAAAAAATACGATACTTGTTTGTGCAATAGGATTGATGTTCAGTACTATCATCGAACTGCTTCAAGTCTATCAACCAGGAAGATTTTCAAGTATTTCTGACGTGTTGAGCAACACTATGGGAGCATTTTTCGGAACTCTAATATTTTTTTTCTTATTGAAGACATTGAAAACCGAAAGCGGCATCACTCAGTAAATGTGTCACCCTGCAATCGAGTCCACCATTCTCCTTCAAGGCGTGTAAAAAAAGCGTCTCCGCGATACAGTGCATTCGTGATGAGATCATTTTTTGTATGAACGACAAGAGAACTATTCCGATGCATGTAGATACAATTTTGTGTTGAAAATTCTTGGATGAATCTGGGTTCAATGCGCCCTGCTAATGCAAGGCTTCCATGGTGTTGTGCATCAATAAAAAGATGGGACAGAACAGCGTCTATTGTTTGTTTTTCAGCACCGATCTGCAAAACATGCCCGAGATTATTAGCATTTGGATAATACAAATACCAGCCAATCATTTTTTTTTGTGGAGCAAAGAGTGCAATTTTTCTAAGTGGACCGTACTCTTTTTTCTCTTCGGCTTTGTTTATCAGCCAAGCAAGAGATCGTTCAGTGTACTCCGGTTTTAATTCGCAACGTGATGAGTTACGACGGATTGCATCAAGCAATTGGTCTACTGATAATTCTTCGGAATATAAATTTGATTTTTTCAGGCGAAATGGACTTTTCGGGATTGCAGTAAGTGTTCTATCTGTAACAAAGGAAATTGGTTTTGCAAGAGTAGCGAGGGGAGATAACACCGTTTTTCGAGTTACCATAGACACTGCAAACTGCGCCGGGCGAAGAATTTTGAGCCATTGCATACTGTACAATTGAAACGATTTACTATTCAAGCCTTCCCAGATTTTTCGCGCGGTTGCAGTGGCTGTATCGCTGTACGTTACATCCTGCGGACCGGACATAAGTTTTTTGAGAATTTTTACTCCTGCTAGCGGATTAGGATGATCAGGATCGATCATATAATTTCCGCCAATCACAGCACGAATCGGTATGTCGTTTATTCTCATTGGAAAAGGAATTGCACCTAGGAATCCTGAGATGATCCCGTCCTGTTCAACCACAAGAGAATTAATTGCATCATGCCGCCAAGGATTGTTCAGATAAATATCAGCAAAATATGACGTTAACGATGCCGGAGCCGGAGCGTTGGTATGACGAAATATTTTTTGAAAAAGTTTGGCTACTGAAGGGATATCGTCGGAATGAAATGGTCGTATCAAGTCCATAATTTATGATCCATGATTTCTGAAATAGTTTTTAAATTGTTGCCATGATAAATATTGAAGCAGAAAGTTAACCATTTTTTTTCGAAACGACATTGTTCAAATAATTTTCGCGAATACCGATTCGGTCAGGTTTTCCTGTCGATGTCAATGGAAATTGTTCACAATGCCATATGATCTCAGGAATCATATATTCCGGCATCTCGCGTTTGCAATACAGTCGAAGGTCATTCTCTTTGAACGCCGTGATATCTTTTGGAACAATTGCTGCAACAATTTGAGTATCTATTTCATTCTTCGGTAAAGAAAAAGCAACAGCATGTGATACAAGTGACGAAGAATAAATATATTCTTCAATTTCTTCCGGACTGACTCTCATCCCGCGCGATTTTATCATTTGATCCATCCGTCCTATGTAATACAAAAATCCTTCGTTATCTTTTTTTACATAGTCGCCTGAATATACAGCAATTTCAGGCATGCCGTTCTTTCCTTTTTCAAAAAGAGCAGGACGAAATCGTTTGGCAGTATTTTCCGGATCGTGCCAATATCCCATTGAGATAGTGGCTCCTCGGTGCACAAGTTCGCCGACTTCATCTGGCGCACATTCCTCACCTTTATCATTGATAACTAGTATTTCTACATTTGGTATCGCTTTACCGATTGATGTAGGACGGACATCAACCTGATCAGGTGGGAGATAGGTGGAGCGGAATGCTTCCGTTAATCCAAACATTAAATAGATATGTACGTGCGGATGTGCTTTGCGAAAAACGTGGGACAGTTCTTCAGGCATTCGTCCACCGGTGTTGGTCATATACCGAAGGTGTGGCAGCGAAATCTTTGTGAATGGTGATCGTGGGTGTGCAAGCTGCTGCCATAACATTGGCACAGCACCAAGTCCCGTAATGTTTTCCCGTACTAAGGTATTACAAATGTCTGACGGCATAGATGATCGTTCGATAACGAGTGTTCCTCCATGCAGAACTGATGATAACAACTGATTCAATCCATAATCAAAACTGAAAGGTAACAAGCTAATAATGATATCATTTTGAGTAATACGAAGATAATCACTGATGATCTCTGCGCCACTAATTAAATTTCTATGGCTAAGCATAATCCCTTTCGGCATACCGGTTGAACCGGATGTATAGATGATCAATGCAAGATCTGAATCTATGACGGTGGAAGGTGGAAGTATGTCAATCGAAAGAGAAACTTCATCAAGCACAATTGTTTTTTCTATAGAGATAACAGGTTGCGCCAGTTGATTGAGCAGTTGTTTCTCTGTTACCAATAATGCCGCTTCAGCATGGTCAACGATGTATTGAACCTGTTTGTTTTTCAGGACATCGTTAACAAGAACGGCAATCGCACCAATATGCCATGCGGCAAAAAGTGCTGCAACAGATTCAACTGAACGCCGAAGATAGATCGCGATTCGATCACCTCGCTTAATCCCTGAATTCGTAAAAAGAATTGAATATTGATTCGAAAGAATTTGGAGTTCATGATACGAAATGCTTCGCGAACCGTCGATAACCGCTGTTTTGGAAGGTCGTAAACGGATCTGATTTTCAAACAATTGGGTAAGGTTATAAATCATAGGTGTTAATTTTTTGCATTAAATGTAAATAATTAAGATGATCAACACAATTTTGTTTAGAGATGCTCATGGTAAAATAAATTTCTTTTAAATCATGCCCAAAAACATAGTGATAATATGTATCATATAAAAGATATTGAAAATCGATTTTTTAAAACACAAAATCCTACCAAATGCTCTGAAAACTCTATGAATTAATGCTCTTTTCAAAGAAATGGCTTGATAAGTCAAGCTTGTTTCTTTATGTTGTAACCATCTGTAGCAAATAAATAATTCTGGATTCTGTTGTTCTAAAACTAAATATAGTGATATTTTTTGTAGTAACGGAGAAGTAGTGAAACAGGTAGATCCACAAAAATGTAATTCCTCAAAGTCTCTCTTGTTTGTAAGAATCATAGTTTTATTGTTTTGTGGAATTCTAATACAAAACTCCTACAGTCAAGCCCCCGGACCATTACGAGTTCATCCGAGTAATCCCCGTTATTTTGCCGATGCCAGCGGGAAGATCGTGTATTTAACAGGATCTCATACGTGGTCAAACTTTCAAGACAACGGGAATGGAAATCCAC
>JAUXTU010000042.1 GCA_030679145.1 Bacteroidota bacterium
TTCGACAGACCTTGAACGATCCGCAGTAAACACACTTTTTTCCATCAAAAAAGTTGCCGTGGTAACTTATTTTACTGTAACCCATAGTAGTATAATATACTTACTAAAATCTTGAGGTTACATTTATACCTAATTACCAAAATTTAAGTTTCTTTAATTTACCAATACTACTAATTGCTCTTATTTTGTTATTTGCCAGATTGATTTCTTCTAAATTGAATAAATATTCAATGTTGACAACGTTATTTATTTTATTTCCAACTATTTGTAGATATTTCAATTTACTTAAATTGTCGAGTTTTGGTATTTCGAGGAGATTATTGCCGTTGAGTTGTAAAGTTCGCAGATTAGTAAGTGAATTTAATGATCTTATATCCCTTATTTTGTTACTTGATAGATCCAATCTCTGTAATTGTGTTAAAAATTTTAATTCTGAAATATTAGAAATATTATTGATGGATAAATTTAAAGATCTTAGTTCAGTTAAATGCTTAATAAGAAAAGCAAGTTTTTTAATACCTCTTAATTTAGCATCTCTTATTGAAAGATCTGAGATTCTATTTTTGCGATTAAGTTTATATGTATAATTGTTATGCCCAACAATGTTTTGGTTAACGAATTTGATTTTTAAGAATTTTTCAATTTTTTTAAGTATTTCAGTATCCTTCATAAATTCACCTTTTGTTTAACTCTAAATTTTTCAATGTGCAGATCACAATAAAAACTTAAAAGTAATATTCTAGTTAACTCTTTCAAGCAGCACCATCATCTCAATCTCATTTGTTCCCGGAAACATATCGAACGGCTGAGCTTTTACCGGAATATATCCGCATTCATTCCATCGGCGGAGTTCTTTTGCAATGATGTCGGTATTGCAGAAAATATGAACAACTTTTTCTGGTGCTTGTCCTGCTAGAAATTCGATCACGTCATCGTTCGTTCCGTTTCGAGGTGGATCGAGCAGGATTTTAGTTGGCCGAAATTTTGAAAATCGATCTAGTGTATCTGCAGAGATGTCTGCCGCAACGAATTTTGTGTTTGTAATGTTGTTCCGTCGTGCGTTATCTATTCCATCGTGAATGGAACTTCGTGAAAGTTCAAGAGCAGTCACCGATTTTACTCGTTTAGCAAATGAGAGCGAGAATAATCCATAACCGCAATAGAGATCGTACAAAATATCATCTTTGGTGAGTGAAAGAAAATTCCCGGCTGTTTCCACAAATGACGGAATGATGGAATGGTTGGTCTGCGTGAATGAAAGGGGACCATACAAGAATTTTACATCGCCGACTTTGTGAAAAAGTTTATCTTTCCCGAATACTTTTGTCAATGGTTTTGGATTTGATTGAACTCCTTTTCTCGGTGTGCCGGAAAGGTAATATTTCGAACGTTCTTCATCCATAAAAACAAAAATACCGGAAACGGATTTCACTTTTGATGTAAGATATTTGGAAAGTGTGTTCACTTCTCTGCGATTGGCAGAGGAGAAGTGGTTCATATTAAAGATGACGATCGATTCTTTATCATCTCCTTTTACCACAACATAGTTGAATTCCTTGACGAGATTCGATTCTTCTTTTCGCTGCAGTAATTCCTGGATCGCTGCATAGACCTCTGCATGAGATTTTGGTTCCACAACACATTCCCCAATATCCATCGGAAAACTTTTCGATGAATCTTCATCAACGCCGATCAATCCTAAGAAGAAACTTCTCCCCACAATGAATGCTTTGCGTTTGCTGACCGTTCTATAATTTCTTCCTAACGGGGAGGTTATGAGCGATTCACATTGAATGGAAGTACCAAGCGATTTCCAAAATTCATTAAGCGCGGTTTGTTTATGCCGCAATTCCGTTGTGTAATCGATCTTTGAGGAAAAACAGAGAGAGCATCGTTGGTTTTTTGGTGTTTGACATTCTCCAGAGTTGAGTCTTCGGTTTGGAAGTTTAGAAAAGTGTGAATGAATGATCTCGGAATACACTGTGGTCATAATGATAGGGTAGTTTGGCTCTCTTGCGCTTGAAAATAAGTATCCAAATTTTGTGGTGAAACAACAAATGGTAGTTCCAACTTACGCTAATTGTTCTTACATTTCAATAAATCTATGAAGTTTTATCGAAAAATAAAAAAACAAGTTAATCCGGAAAATCTTGCGGAAACCGTAAAAGAGAACAAAAGAGCCACTGCTATCATTGTCGGTGCGGTAATTCTGTTTTTCTATGTTGTCTTTAACAGTAACGGATTGTTGCAGCGTGTTCGGCTTGAGGTGCAAAAGAAAGAAGTGTTGGAACGAATTCGCATTGCGGAAGAAGAACAAAAGAAGTTGAAAGATCAATCCAAAGCGTTGGACGGTGATCCGAAGGCAGTTGAAAAAGTTGCGCGCGAAAAATATGGTATGGTGCGCGAAAATGAAAAGGTGTACAAAGTGGTTCCAAAGAAACCGTGAATATCAACAGACAAAATATTCCGCTTGCAGAACGTGTTCGCCCGCAAACCCTTGATCAATTCATTGGTCAATCGCAATTGCTCGGAGCAGGGAAACCTCTTCGTCAGATGGTGGAGAAAGACGAACTTCGTTCATTTATTTTATGGGGACCTCCCGGTGTTGGGAAAACAACGCTGGCGCGTATCATTGCCAATCAAACCAAATCAGAATTTTTTGCAATGAATGCAGTCTCATCCGGTGTGAAAGATGTTCGCGAAGTGATTGCGAAAGCGGAAGAATTTCAAAAATCATTTCGGAAAACGATTTTATTCATTGATGAAATTCATCGTTTCAATAAATCGCAGCAGGATGCGTTGCTTCATTCCGTTGAACAAGGAACGATCACTCTGATTGGCGCGACGACGGAAAATCCTTCGTTTGAAGTTATCTCGCCGCTTCTTTCACGAATGCGCGTGTTTGTGATGGAAGCGTTGGGGAAAGAATCGCTTGATAAAATTCTTGAACAGGCATTACTTCAAGATTCCGTAATTACAAAATCTGCAGTGCAATTTGACGACAAAGAATATTTTTTTCTACTTTCAGGCGGCGATGCCCGCAAGTTATTGAATGGACTTGAAATTGCATTTCAAATCTCTGATCCTGATGACGACGGAATTCATCATCTTACCAAAGAAGTTTTGGAAGAAGCATTCCAGCGCCGCTATTCGCTGTATGATAAAAAAGGGGAACAGCATTACGATATCATTTCCGCATTCATCAAAAGCATGCGCGGCAGCGATCCGGATGCAACAGTCTATTGGCTGGCGCGTATGCTGGAAGGTGGAGAAGATCCAAAATTTATTGCACGGCGTATGATTATTTTGGCATCGGAAGATATTGGCAATGCAGACCCTGTTGGATTGATGCTTGCAACTGATGCATTCACAGCCGTTGATTACGTCGGTATGCCGGAAGCGCGGATTATTCTATCGCACGCAGCAACGTATCTTGCTTCCGCACCAAAAAGCAACGCCGCCTATTCTGCAATTTCAGAAGCGATGGGTGATGTTCGCAGACTGCCAAATCTTCCGGTTCCGCTGCATCTGCGAAATGCACCGACAAAATTGATGAAGGATCTGAACTACGGCAAAGAATATAAATATGCACACGATCACGAAAAGAATTTTATTGAACAGCAGCATCTTCCGGATCAATTGAAGAATAAGATCTATTACGAACCGACTGAAAACGGAAGAGAGAAACAGATCAAAGAACGATTAGACATGTTGTGGAAGAAAAGAAGAGAACATTAAGGAGTTGTTATGACATTAGATCTGAAGTCATTTGAAGCAAAAGATAAATTCACCATCGTCGTCTATGGTGATTCCATTTCACGTGGAATAATTTTTGATGACGAGAAACAAAAATATTCATTGTTATTGGAAAATTTTACAAATCTTGTTCGTGAACAGTTAAAAGGTGTCGTCTATAATGCTGCAAAGTTCGGCAGTACGATTGTTGAAGGGTTGCAGCGGTTTCAAAGTGACGTATTGAAACGGAAACCGGATATCGTTCTGATTGAATTTGGCGGGAATGATTGCGATTTCCAATGGGATGCTATTGCTGAAAACCCCTCTGGTAACTTCCGTCCCAATACAGAATGGATTACGTTCTACGAATTGTTGACAGATCTTGTAAAAAAATTACGAGCAATGGATATTGTTCCTGTTCTTGTTACACTTCCGCCGCTCGATGCCGAAAAATTTCTTAACTGGGTTGGACATAACAGCGAAGAGGCAAAAAATAATATCCTGCGATATATTGGAAACGTGTCCCGGATCTATTCGTGGCACGAACGGTACAACGCAGCGATCCTTCGCGTTGCCGAAGAGACCGCCACGCGCTTGATCGATATTCGTTCTGCATTTTTGTTAAAGGATGATTATTCAACATTGATCTGTGATGACGGAATTCATCCGAACAAAGCAGGTCATCAGGTTATTGCCGAAAAAATTTTACATTATATTCAATCGAACTATATGTTCTTACTTAACTCTAATCCGCAGATATCTGCATTACCCTAAATACTATGGCGCATCATTTTGCAATTGGAATAGATCTTGGCGGCACAACGGTGAAGACCGCTCTTGTTGATACAAACGGAAACATTTTTTCGCAAGTAAAACTCCCTACTCTCGCAGATCAAAATCCGGAAGCTGTTATCGGTCAAATTAAAAAATCGATCGATGAAATACTCCTTATTTCAAAAGGAAAGAGCATTTCCGGAGTCGGGATTGCTGTTCCCGGACTTGTTGAAAATCCCGGAGGTATTCTTAAGAACCCCGCAAACTTCAAAGGATGGGATATCATTGCGCTCGGTGATGAGTTGGAAAAAATGTTTGGAATGAAAACTGTTGTTGATAACGATGCGAATGTTGCCGCTCTTGCCGAAGCGAAATTTGGTTCGGGAAAAGATCATCCTGATTTTCTTTTTGTTATATGGGGAACCGGCGTCGGCGGCGGAATTATTCTCGATGGTAATATTTATCGCGGACCGCATGGCGGAGCAGGAGAGATCGGACATATTTCCATCGATCACAAAGGACTAAAATGTAATTGCGGAACGATCGGTTGTGTAGAAGCATATATCGGGCAGAAATATCTTTCCAATAGAACCATTGAAAAATTACAGGTAAACTCGGATTCAAAAATTGTTGAACTTGTCGGCGGTGATCTTTCAAAGATTGAACCGATCTTTATATCGAAAGCAGCGGAAGCAGGAGATCAATTGGCAAAAGAGATTCTTGTTGAAGCAGGAACGCTTCTTGGTGTTATGCTTGGCGGTGTGATGAATACACTCGATTTTCGCGTCACAATTATCGGCGGTGGTGTTTCAGCAGTTGGTGATTTTGTATACGACGCTGTTCGTGCATCAACCGTTGCTCATGTTCAGAAGCCGCTAAAATCCGGTATAAAAATTCTTCGTGCTCAATTGGGTAATGATGCGGGAATGCTCGGTGCTGCCGGGATGGTTCTCTAAACGTAATTTCAAAATTTCAAGATTCCAATATTTTCAAGAACATATAGATGAAACAATTTTCCTATAATGCAAAATTTGTACGATGTTTGACCAATTTTGCAATCTTGATGATCTTGAGAATCTTGATAGTTGAGGTTTCTCCTTCGCAATCAAAAGATACTCTAACCTCCAAATCGGATTCGTTAACGATCAAATCTGATTCCACTCTCGCAAAAGCTGATTCTATTCAAAATTCCGGCGGTATTGATGCAGTTGTAACGTATACCGCAAATGATTCCATCATATTTACGTTTGCAAATAAACGAATGATGATGTATGGAAAAGGTGATGTAAAATTCAAAGACCTTAGCTTAAAATCAGAACGGATTGATGTGAATTGGAATACGAATGAACTTGAATCGTATGGAGTGCTTGATTCCATAAAAGCAAAACAGACTGATTCATTGAAAGAACGGTACACAGGAAATCCTGTTATGGTAGAGGGAACAGATAAATATGAAGGATGGAAAATTTCATATAATTTCAAATCCCAAAAAGGAAGAGTGACATTAGCGAATACCGAAGAAGATCAAGGCTATTACCAAGGCCAGCAGATAAAAAAAGTTGACAAGGATATGCTCTTTATCTCCAGCGGATATTATTCCACATGCGAATTCGGGCATCCGCATTTTTATTTTTACAGCCCGGAAATGCGCGTTACCGTTCGCGATAAGATTGTTGCCCGCCCAATATATTTATACATCGCCGATGTTCCAATTTTTGCACTTCCATTCGGTGTATTTCCAAGTCAGGGAGGCAGACGCTCGGGGATCATCGCTCCAGCATTTGTTGACATGGGTTCACGTGGAACCGGGCTTGAACATTTCGGTTATTATTTTGCGATGAATGATTATATGGATTTATCCGTAAAAGGTACCTGGCTTACCGGGGGAACATGGAAGGTTAACCCGGAGTTTAGATATTTAGATCGTTATGATTATTACGGTTCCTTATCTGGGTATTATCAAAAGACTGTCGAAAATGAATCAAAAGATCCAGGTTATTTTGAACAATCTGATTATAAAATAAATCTTTTACATAATCAAAAATTTAACCCTACAACAAATTTAGCTATTAATTTTAGTTTCGCCAGTAGTGAAGTTTTCAAAAAAGCTTTAACAAGAAATGATTATCTCGACCAATTCCTTACCTCAAATGCA
>JAUXTU010000044.1 GCA_030679145.1 Bacteroidota bacterium
CTTGAAAGTTATTTTAGTCGTCTCAAAGAACATTATCGTCACCATCGCGGACTCGCTCTACATCATCGCGATGCTTATTTTAAATGGTATTTTTATTTTGTACCTGGCAAAAATAGCAACACTAAATGACTATTATGCCCGAAATGACATTGATTGAGTATTTTTGAGACCACTTCTAATCACTATTAGCCGTTCATTACAAGCAATAGGAGTTACTTTGATTAAAAAGAGATTTTTAAAAGATTCAATAAAGGTTCCAATTCGTATTTTATACCACATTATCATAGTTGCTCTGAGTGCTGCTATAGCATTGTCTCTGCCCTTTACTGCAAGTTTTGTTGCCAGAATTTTTTTGGTTTACCGGTCTCTTATAGAAGACGAAAAGGTTTTTCTTGTATCTGTAGAAATAGTGGTAGCTATGTTGCTAATCATCTTCTTCAACTATATAGGTAAAAGCTGGAGAGACAGAAAGTTTTCCAACATAGCAAGAAGTGCTGGTATAGCATATTTTTTCACCACCAGGGGATCTTTTGCACAGAGACGAATCAAGAAATTGAAGGAAGAGCAAGGTTTCGCAAGGGATATCATGATAATAGGCTCTTCAGGCCTCAGTACTTTTGTAGACCCAAAAGGAGACTTGCATAACGTTATACAGAATTGCCGTGAGGCAAAAATAATGCTTCTTAATCCATACAGCGAGGGAGCAAGAATACGCGCAAGCAGTATTCTCGATCCTGACTTCACTGTTGAGAAATTTGGAGAACAGGCAATGAAGAGTATAGATTTTCTCAAAGGGCTTAAGGCTGTTCAGAAAAATATTAAACTCAAACTCTATGGATCTGCGCCTTTTCTAAAGCTGTCTATCCTTGGCGACTACCTCTGGGAGAAGCATTATCACTCAGGTATCGATGCGCAGGCCATGCCCGAATATGTGTTTGAGCACAACCAAAATCCCAGCAGCCTGTACACGCCTTTTTACCACTATTTCCTGATAAGGTGGAACAATCCTGATATACCAGAATACGACTTTGATACCGATGAACTTGTTTACAGAGGCATAGATGGCAATGAAGTGAGAAGGGAATCTTTTACAAAATTAGAACCTCAATAAAGCAGAAACATGAAAGTATAACCAAAAATAAAAAATAAAACCGGACAGCTCTGTTTTATTTTCCACAAAGTGTTAAATCTCATTATTGAACTAAAGGATTAATTCCTTTTCCATTCTTTCGGGCGATTACTTCTGAAGGCAGCCATCGGTATACTAATTCACGGTTCAGGAGAAGATTTCATTTATTAACCGAAAAGATCCTTTACCGATACTACAATTTGGATTAGAACGTAATCGTGAAACAATGGAATTTCAGATTGTTGTTCTTCGATTCAAATTTCAAGTTGAAGAATCAGAATCACTGAAAGTTATCGGGATTGAAAAAGCAAGGAATGAACGCTTCACTCAAGACAAGATAACAATGGGTAAGAGTCGAAGAGATGATGTATCTATAAACAGAACCGGCACAAACAAGAAGAAAAAAATATTTAAGAAAATTACTATGAAAATCAAACATAAAAAATCGAAAACCAACCAACAACAAAAAAAACAAGTTAAAGCAAGAAGCGATGATTGGATCTTACGGTTGTATGTTACCGGGCAGAATCCAAATTCAGTTACTGCTTTCAACAATCTCAAATTAATTTGTAAGGAACATTTGAAGAACAAATACAAAATAAAAGTGATCGATCTTTTGAAGCATCCACAGATTGCTCATGATGACCAAATCCTTGCCGTTCCGACATTAGTACGTAAATTACCGCTGCCGAAGAGGAATATTATTGGAGATCTTTCAAATAGAGAGCGAATATTGGCTGGGTTAGATCTCAAAGAACCGATAGCGCACTGAAGGACGTATAAAAATCTACCTCCTTGAATAATTGAAATGATAAAGCATAAACCAAGAAGCAGTAACATCTGGGGAAAATTTCAAAAACTATTTCTGATTCAGTATTTAGTCCTCTCTTAAAAAATCATTATCCATATTTTTTGTAATACAAGATTGAGAAGAATATAGGGATGTCCCAAGGGGATTCCTTTGTAGCGAGATAAGAGACTTATATTACCAAGACATTTTTTTAATATTTATCATCCGTTTATAGGTACCTTTCGGTCCATATCTCACCGATCCACTCACAAGCAGCACGTCATATTCCTCAAAGAGAAACACATTCGAGAAGTCTATTCTCTCTATAAGGTTCCCGACTGAGTTTCTAGTGCCATTTCAAATAATTAACATTGTGAAAAGATAGTGATGCTGGGTATTCCGTCGACCTTCGATCACTATCTCTGGCTATAAGCAGCAATAGCTTTCAACCTGATGGATGACATTTAGCGACTCTCAACTACTCCATTACTTGGTACTATTAACGACACTTAAGGATTAGCTCTTTTATTGTCCTTTTGGGCGATTACATCTGGAGGCAGTCATCGGTATACTAATTCACGGTTCAGGAGAGGATTTCATTCCTTCATCAGATCGAAGAGAACTTCTGCTGATACTGCAACGCACGCCCTATTAAAGGGAATACATTTTTTAGTGTTACTATTCATTTAGGAGATTTATGAAAAACGCAAATGTTCAAACAATTACCCGATCAGCGATACGACCAGCTGTTATTATGTCGATTTCGCTTGCAATGTTTCTTTTCGCAGCGTGCGAATCGAATTCACCATCGAGCCAACAAGATATAAGCGGACCAGTTTCAGAAGCAAGAACGGTTAATAAATCAGTTGTCTCATTGGATGCAGTATCGAACCTTGCTGTTCAAACGCCGGTAAATCTTGGTTTGTCCGACGGATTTGCAATTCTGTCATATGCTGGAATCACCAATACCGGTAGCACAAGTATTACCGGAAATATTGGAGCGAGTCCTATCACCGGTGCTTCACTGACCGGATTTGAGACAGTATCCTCAGCCGGAACGACCTACACAGTTGACGCTGCCGGTCCTGTAGGTTACGCAACAGACGCTACGATGTTGACTCAGGCAATGCTTGATTTAACAGCAGCATATAACGATGCCGCAGGACGAACATCAGCAGATATAGTGCTTCTTGCCGGAAATCTTGGTGGACAAACACTTCCTCCGGGACTATATAAATCCAACAGTACGCTTGAAATATCGTCAGGCGATCTTACACTCGATGCTCGAGGTGATGCGAATGCAGTTTGGATTTTTCAAATAGCATCCAGTTTCAATATGACATCAGGTCGCCAAGTTTTCTTAATCGGCGGCGCGAAGGCTTCCAACATTTTTTGGCAGGTCGGTAGTTCTGCAACATTTGGAACAACTGCAGTAATGAAGGGAACCATTCTGGCGTATGCATCATCTACGTTTGCTACAGGCGCATCATTGGAAGGCAGAGCTTTAGCACGAACTGCCAACGTTACATTAGATGCAAATAGTATTGTGAAGCCGTAAACTAATTGGATTGAATTCTAAATAATTGGCTGAACATCGAAACCCCGTCCCGATACTATCGGGACGGGGTTTTTTATTCATTTTCAGTAACTACAAAGGATTAACTCTTTTTCCATCCTTTCGGGCGATTACACCCCAACACATTCATCGGTATACTCATTCACAGTTCGGTTGAACTTATATAACAATAAAGATGTGCACAATCAAAAGGAGTGAATCATGGAAATTATTATTGGAGTTATTGCTTATGCTGCAGTTTTATTTTTTCTGTTATCCTTTGGACGATTTTCCAAAGAATGTGATAATTCTATACGAGAATATTTAGGTAAACGGGATTTAAGGAAAAGTACGAAAGCAATCACACAACTTTCACAGAGGATGTAATGAAATTGATCATTCGGTCGTTTCATTGTTCTGTGGTAATTAGTGCTGTGAACCATCCTAAAGGATTAACCCCTTTTCCGTCCCTTTGGGCGATTACTTTTCAACGCAGTCATCGGTATACTCATCCATCATTCAAGAGAGATTTTTATTCCTTAATAGATTGAAGAGTTGATTTGAAAGGAATTTGCACAATGAATAGGGGTCGAATTAAAGAACAGTGGAATCAACGAAAAGAGAAAGCAGTGTTTGAATGGAGAAAGATAATGAACAACGAGTTTGCAAATATTGCCGGAAAGACTGAACAGCTTGTAAGAACGCTGCAAGACAAATATGGTATTGCTAAAGGGGAAGCTAAGCGACAAGTTGATGAATTCAAAAAAATCGTTAAGCGTATGAAAAAATCCGTTAACAAGC
Source organism: Bacteroidota bacterium (assembly GCA_030679145.1). Taxonomy (GTDB): domain Bacteria; phylum Bacteroidota; class Ignavibacteria; order UBA10030; family UBA8401; genus UBA8401. Next base: position 4,276 of record JAUXTU010000044.1, read on the forward strand.
CTAATAGATTACAAAAGTCATCGAGCAAAAAAATAAAATTTGTCAAAAAAACATCGAAAAAAAGAAGCAAATAAAAAAAAAGTGTTTGCGAGTTACTTCGTGACATAACCATTAATCAATTATTAATTACAGAAAGAACGTTATGAAAAATCTATCCTCAAATTCAACAACCGTTTTAAGCCGATGGACGAAATTCATCAGTATCTCACGAAAAGCGGGATTAAGCGTAGTATTACCGGCATTCCTTTTTATTGCTGGTTGTAAAAAAGATGATACAGTGGTAGCCGGACCAATAACAGATCATTCAGCTGTTAACCTTCACTCAGCTTCTAGCTTTGCAATTATTGCAAAGTCGGGAGTTTCTGCCACGGGAGTTACTTCAATTTCTGGAGATATTGGACTTAGTCCAGCCGCAGCTTCATATGTAACCGGATTTGGATTAATCATGGATGCAACCAATACGTTTTCAACATCCGCATTAGTAGTACCCGGGAAAATATATGCTTCCGATTATACTCCACCGACTCCTTCAAAGATGACTACTGCTGTAAGTGACATGGAAATTGCTTATACCGACGCTGCTGGACGAACGTCTCCTGATCATATTGAATTGGGTGCTGGAAATATTACATCAATGACTCTTGCTCCTGGTCTTTACAAGTGGGGTACTGGTGTTCTTATATCTGCTGCCGGTGTTACTCTTTCTGGATCCGCAAATGATGTTTGGATTTTTCAGATAAGTCAAGATTTAACGGTGGCAAACGGTGCCATTATAACTCTTAGCGGCGGGGCACATGCTTCCAACATTTTCTGGCAAGTTGCTGGTCAAACGACTATTGGAACAACGGTTGCTATGAAGGGAATCATATTGTGTAAAACAGCAATTGCCATGAATACCGGCGCAACGTTGAATGGCAGAGCAATGGCACAAACAGCGGTTACATTAGCGGGTAACACTGTTGTAATTCCTTAACTGTACTATAGTTGAGCTACGATCGCAATAAAAAACTGAACCTTGAAACCCCCGCTCTCAAGAGCGGGGAATTTCAAAAAAACATCTTACTCATTTTCACCAATTATAGGAAAAATTTTATGAACATCTACACAACAAATATGCTAAGCCGATCGACACGCTTCCTTGTAGCGATGCTGACGGTTGTTCTCATGGTGCCTGTTGCTTCCATGTCTCAATATTCCAACCCGGCTTCCGTAGTTCTTGGAACAGCTGGCAATTTCAGAATTCTAGCAAAAACATCAATCACAACCACGGGGGTTACCACAATTACCGGTGATATTGGAATTAGTCCAGGTGCTTCGACAGATATGACTGGATTTGGATTAATCATGGATGGGTCAGGTACATTTTCGACATCATCTATCGTTGTTGGAAATGTCTATGCCTCAAATTATGTAGAACCAACTCCGACTAATCTGACTACGGCAGTGGCCAACATGGAAACCGCATATACTAACGCAGCCGGACGAACCTTACCCGATACTGTTGAACTAGGCGCCGGAAATATTACTTCGAAGACCCTTACTCATGGTCTTTACAAATGGACTACTGGAGTTCAAGTTGATGCTGCCGGTGTAACAATCTCGGGCAGTGCAAGCGATGTTTGGATCTTCCAGATAGATGGAACCCTAAACGTTGCAAACGGTGCTATTGTTACTCTCAGCGGCGGTGCACAGGCTTCCAATATCTTCTGGCAGGTTGCTGGTCAAGTTACACTTGGAACCACGGCTAACATGAAGGGAATCATATTGTGTCAAACAGCGATTGTGATACAAAACGGCGCAACGCTGGATGGCAGAGCATTGGCGCAGTCAGCGGTTACATTAGACGCAAATGCAGTACTGCCGGTGGAACTTGTAGCGTTTACAGCAACAGCAAATCGAATAAATGCAGATCTTCACTGGTCAACCGCTACAGAAGTAAATAATTTTGGTTTTGAGATACAGCGGTCAACGGTCAGTGCTCAGAGCTCAGATAAAAACTGGTCGAAAACAGGTTTTATTGAAGGCAATGGCACAACCAATGCACCAAAAAAATATTCATTCAGCGACAACAATCTTTCATCAGGAAAATATTTCTATCGATTGAAACAGATTGATCGCGATGGAAAATTCGAATATTCAAAATCTGTCGAAGTAACAATTGGACAAGCAGTGAAAGAATTTGGTCTCGTACAGAATTATCCAAATCCATTTAATCCATCTACACAGATTCAATATAGTCTTCAGAATGCTTCTCAGGTTTCACTCAAGGTTTACAATTCACTTGGGGTTGAAGTTGCAACACTCGTCAATGCCAATCAGGAAGCCGGCAGTTACAATGTGTCGTTCAATGCCAACAATGGAGTACGCAGTCTTTCGAGCGGTGTGTATTTCTATCGTTTGGAAGCGGGGTCATTTGTCTCGACGAAGAAATTTATTCTGATGAAGTAAGTATGAATTGGAAGAATTGATTTTTGCAAAAAATGAGTTTGGAAGTTAGTTGTTACATCAAAAAAAAGAAAAGATCATGAGGACACTCGACATTATAGCTCTAGCCCTGTTTATGCTGTGGATCTTCGGTGTCATTCACATTCTTCTGGGGATTGTTATTGTAGCTGTCTTGCAGGGTGTTGCTCGCAGACGAAAAACTTTTAGAGCAAAAAAACTGAGTGTGGGACATAATCTTTTACGGGTACAATAATTCATAACGAAGAAATTGTAAAATGCAAATTAGAAATATTGAATTAAAAAAACTTTTTTCAAAACAACAATAGAATGAAAACCACAATGAAAACTGCAAAATTATTTCTGTATTACGGCTGCACAATGGCAACGCTATGGATGTTGTATTCTCGTTTTCTGAAAGAGCAACGTCCATACAAAATGTCGGCTCGCAAAGAAGATGATGAGCTCATAAACTGGGTGTAGAAAAGTTTGAACAAATAATCGAACTAAAATTTCAAATCATTACAGAACAGTTAGACCGTGCTCTTAAGAGCGGGACGATTCAAACAAAAAACAATTATTCATTTTCACTTACACCACGGAGGGTTTTATGAACACCTATACGAAACACACAACAAATATTTTAACACGATTGACACGCTTCTTTGGAGCGATCCTGTCAGTTGCTTTGATCATGTCTGCCACTGTAATGTCTCAAACACAGACAGCGGTAAACTTAGGATCGACCGCCAATTATGTTATTCTGGCCGGCTCATTAGTCTCAAACATTCCGCTATCTGCAATTACCGGTGATATCGGACTAAGTCCCGCAGCCGGCAGTAACATAACCGGATTCGGTTTAACCGAAGTAACCGGAACAATCTACACAGTTGATGTTTCCGGTCCTGCCGGTTCCACAATGGCACCTACGCTACTGACTGCGGCAAAGGGAGATTTAACCATAGCATATAATGATGCCGCAGGACGAACACCGGTACCAACTGGAAATTTTTTAAATCCAGGTTCAGGAAATATTGGCGGATTAACACTTGTTCCAGGTTTGTATAAATTCACAAGTAGTGCTTCGATAACAGGATCTGACGTTACTCTCACAGGTAGTGCAACGGATGTTTGGATTTTCCAGATAGCCGCTGATCTTAATGTAGGCAACGGTATTAAAGTTATTCTTGCCGGTGGTGCAAAAGCAGCCAACATTTTTTGGCAGGTTGGCACGTCAGCCACCCTTGGTACGACTTCAGTTTTCAAAGGAACAATTATGGCTGATCAATCAATCTCACTGAATACAGGCGCAGCAGTTGAAGGCAGATTGCTTGCAAGTATTGCTGCAGTTACATTAGCATCTAATGCCGTTACAAGACCGGCAACTGCGACCGCTGTAGCAAATGGTGTCGTAACACCTCAGCAATTTGAGCTCTTCCAAAATTACCCGAATCCGTTCAACCCATCCACAAAGATTCAATATAATCTTGAGAAAGCTGTTCAGGTTTCTCTCAAGGTCTACAATTTGCTTGGTGATGAAGTTGCAACACTGGTGAAGGGTCCTCAAGAAGCAGGTAGTTACACTGTACCGTTCAATAGCAATATGGGAACACTTAATCTTTCAAGCGGTGTGTACTTTTACCGTTTGGAAGCCGGGTCATTTCTTTCGACAAAAAAATTTACTCTTATAAAGTAGTTCTTATTTAAAACCCCGCTCTCAAAAGCGGGGACATTTTACCTAAACAATATCTTATTCATTTTCAATAACCATAAAGAAAGTCTTATGAACATTAACACAACAAATAAATTAAGCCGATGGACTCGTTTTGTCGGAGCAATGGTGTCAGCAGCTTTGATGATGTCTGTCACCGCCATATCTCAGTCGCTAGAACCAGTAAATCTAGGTTCGATCTCCAATTTTTCAATTTTGGCTGGTTCATTAATCTCAAACGTTCCAACCTCTGCTGTCATTGGTGATATCGGCTTAAGTCCTGCCGCTGGTAGCAGTGTAACTGGATTTGGACAAACTGAAGTAACAGGAATAATATATACGGTCGATGCTACCGGTCCTGTAGGTTCGGTAATTGATGCTACGAAGCTAACTACTGCGCAGGGTGATTTAACCATTGCGTACAACGATGCTACAGGTCGTACACCAATACCGACTGGTACATTTTTAAATCCGGGAGTTGGCAATATCGGCGGAATGACGCTTGTCTCTGGCTTATATAAATTCACAAGCGATGCATCAATTACGGGATCTGACGTTACCCTTACTGGCAGTGCAACTGATGTCTGGATATTCCAGATCGCAGCTGGTCTCAATGTGGGCACCGGTATCAAAGTTATTCTCGCCGGTGGCGCAAAAGCTTCAAACATTTTTTGGCAGGTTGGTACGTCAGCAACTCTTGGAACAACTTCGGTCTTCAAAGGAACCATCTTAGCAGATCAATCCATCTCTTTGAATACCGGTGCAACAGTTGAAGGTAGATTGCTAGCGCGTATTGCTGCAGTTACATTAGCATCCAATGCAGTCACCAATCCGACAATAGTTACCTTGCAAGCACCATTGTTAGAATCACCTGCTGATTTAGCAACAAATCAGTCAACATCTGTTGAATTGAAATGGTTTGCTGCGGCTGGAGACAGCGTGTATCATTTACAAATTGATACGAGCAACATTTTTGGTACAACGGTTTATAACGATTCAACTCTTACAGGTATCCTGCATAAAACAGCAGGTTTAAAGAATGGAACAAAATATTACTGGCGTGTGAGTGTAAAAGATAGTGCAAAGAATGGTGTTGGAACGAGTGCTTACTCAACAGTACGAAGTTTTACAACATTGAATCTCATATCTATTACGCAACCACCAGTGTTAGAATTGCCAGCTGACTTGGCAACGAATCAATCAACAACAATTGAATTGAAATGGTTTGCTGCTGCTGGAGACAGTGTGTATCATTTGCAAATTGATACGAGCAACGTTTTTAGTTCAACAGTGTATAACGACTCGACCCTCACAGGTACCTTGCATAAAATTACAGGCTTAAAGAATGCAACAAAATATTACTGGCGTGTAAGTGTAAAAGACAGTGCGAAAAATGGTGTCGGTTCGAGTGCGTACTCAACAGTACGAAGTTTTACAACATGGAACGTTACACCGACAACACCTCTTTTGCCGGTAACTCTTGGTATGACTGATCGATTTGCAATTCTGTCATATGCTGGAATCACCAATATCGGTCCTACAAGTATTATCGGAGATGTTGGAGTGAGTCCTCTTGCCGGTTCTTACATGACCGGATTTGGAATATCCAACGTGGTCGGAACGATCTACGCGGTTGACGCTACAGGTCCTTCGGGTTCGGTGGTTTTCCCTTCTATGTTAACTCAGGCAATGGTTGATTTAACGACTGCATTTAACGATGCAGCAGGACGAACAGTAGATCCTATCGGTGTGTCCGGAAATCTTGGCGGACTTACTCTTTATTCTGGTTTGTATAAATCTACCGGTTCACTTGAAATATCATCAGGCGATCTTACGCTTGATGCACAAGGTGATACTTCAGCCGTTTGGATTTTTCAAATAGCTTCCAGTTTCGATATGACATCAGGACGCCAAGTATTTCTTAGCGGCGGTGCAAAAGCTTCCAATATTTTTTGGCAAATGGGCAGCGCAGCAACGTTTGGAACAACTGCTGTAATGAAGGGAACCATTATGGCGTATACAACAATTACGTTTGCTACAGGCGCATCGTTGGAAGGCAGAGCATTAGCACGAACGGCTGATATTACATTGCAAAGCAATACCATTGGTAAAGTTGCGGTACCGACTTCTGTTCGGTCTGAAAATGTACCACAAGGGTTCACACTTTTGCAGAACTATCCGAATCCGTTCAATCCAACAACAAATATTGAATTCACCGTTCCATCCAATGGACGAGCAACATTGAAAGTATTCAATGCGATCGGACAGGAAGTTGCAACATTGTTTAACGGCGAAGCGGAAGCGGGAAAATACAATACAGTACAGTTCAATGCTTCAGGATTTGCAACAGGATTGTATTTCTCACGATTGGAGTTTGGTGGGAAAGTGCAGTTGAAAAAAATGATGCTGGTAAAATAGTTGTAATGGATGGTGTATGGGAGACCGGACACCATCCACAAATGCTAAAAAGATAATTACAAAACACAACATAAAAATTTTCGGAAAAAATTCGAAGTTTGAGTTGAATAACCAAAAGGAAAAAACATGGAAAAAATGATTCGAGTCATTACTTTGATACTGGTTTTAGTAACTTTAACTACTGCTCACAATACCTTTACAGGCGGATACTCTGGCGCACCCGGAAAGAGTAGCTGCGCATCATCATGTCATGGCGGATCGATCGGAACCATACAAGTGAGTGGCTTCCCAACTTCATACAAACCAGGACAGACTTATACCATTACTATCACACATAATGGCGGCAACAAAATTGTGAACATTAATGCCACAACGCGGCTGGGATCAACGACAACCGTTGCCGGCTCATTTGTTGGTGGTTCTAACAGTATCTTGTATACAGGCGATGATGGAGGTGTTTATGCTCCAACGCATCTGGTCGACGTGGTCGTATTTCAATGGAATGCTCCTGCCGCCGGGAGTGGTCCAGTAATATTGTATGCAGCCGGATTTCAAGGAACATCAACCGGAAGCCCCAGCGGACAAAGTTCCAAGGTATCGTTAACAACAACAGAAGTTACAACAGGAATTGATCAGACGCTTGAACAGCCAAGGGAGTTCACTCTTTTACAGAATTATCCAAATCCGTTCAATCCAACAACGAATATTGAATTCACTGTTCCATCCAATGGACGAGCAACATTGAAAGTATTCAATGCGATCGGACAGGAAGTTGCGACATTGTTTAACGGTGAAGCGCAAGCGGGAAAATACAATGCAGTGCAATTCAACGCTTCAGGATTGGCTACAGGATTGTATTTCTCACGACTGGAGTTTGGTGGTGCAGTACAATTGAAAAAAATGATGCTGGTAAAATAGAACAGTATTAGTAAAAAAAAATGAAGCGTTTCGGTTTTTGGACCGAAACGCTTTTTTATCAGTGGGCTTTTAGTTTACGAACGTAAAATTTTTTAGGAGATATTATGAAACAGATTAATTATTCGCTTCGATTATCTGGAGCACTTATTGCATTCATGACATTGATGATCATACCAGTGAGATCACAAGTGAACATGAAACTTGGCGGTGGTATTGGTGTAATAAGTCCGGTTTCAGATTTCAGTGGTTCTACGCTTGGATATTATATTGGTTCAAACTATGGATTCGGCAGCGGCATTAACATTCAGGGAAAGGCGAAGTTCGGGTTATCCGGATTGAATCTTGTTGGCGAAATTGATTACTCGTCGTTACAAAATACAGGAAATTCTGAACCAGGACAAGGATCGGTCGATATTTCACAAACGATAATGGTGTTGAAAGTTGGACCCGAATTTCATTTCAGCATACCGGTATTACCAATTGTTCCGTATATCGGTGCAAACATAGCATTGAATAGATTCGGAGGAGAAACAACATTCCGAGGTGTATCGAAAGTTCCAAGCGCAACATATAGTGTGAAAGAAGCTACAAGGCTTGGTGTCGGATTTTCTGTTGGAACGGAAGTGAGCATCGGTCCTTTATTATCGCTCGACTTTAATTGTTCATACAACTTCATGAATGTCTCCGGCAAAGAATGGAATGATGTTAATCCTGGAATAAACCAACGTATTGATTCCTATCTCACGTTGAATGATGGTATCGATCCCCAGTACGCTGCTGGAGATGACAAACATTTTATTGGTAGTGAGCGGAGTATTAATTCAGCACTATTTACAGTAAGCATCCTGTTCGGCTTGTAGTACCGTTAAAGGATAGATTGCTTGATAAACACAGCAACAAATTCAAGAATTGTTACAACAATATAAATAAGGAGTTTACAAATGAAACATTATCGTTATGCAGTTATCGCTTGTTGTTTGTTTTTCGCATTTCAAGGGTCTGAGGCTCAAGCGCGTCGCTTTGGACTTGGCGTGATCATCGGTGAACCTGCGGGAATCAGTGCAAAGTTGTGGACATCGAACCACAATGCATTTGATTTCGGTCTAGGTTGGTCGGTGGGAGGAGATCGAATGGGGAGATATTACTATTATAATGGAACAAACCGAGTTCACGTACATATGGATTATTTATGGCATTCATTTGATGCTATCCGTTCGTCAGAACAATTTTCACTATTCTATGGCATTGGTGGTCGCATTAATAGTGGTGCCGGTTATGAAGCCTCTGTTGCAGTTCGAGGTGTACTCGGTATTGCATGGCTGCCGCGTGAAACGCCGATTGATATATTTCTGGAACTCGTTCCAATGTTCCAGCTAACTTCTTCTAGCGGCTTTGGACTCGACGCCGGTGTCGGAGCACGATATTTCTTTTGATGAATTTTGTCGTATGCAAATTCAATTTTGATAACGCAGGTCAATGAAGTTCTATTTTGTAAAATTGAAATGTGAAATAGTGTGTCGAAAAAATGTTCTCGAGCGGAGGTTTTTCAATATGAAAAAACAACATGTATTGAGTACAGAATTAAAACCTGCCAATCAGAAAGTTTCTAAAATCGAAGTGCTGATTAATAAACATGGAGCAACACATTCCCAAACGATGAATGACGTACGTGATTCCGAGATCCGCTACCGACGACTCTTTGAAACGTCTCAGAATGGTATTTTAATACTCGATGCTGAATCCGGTGCAATCACCGATGCGAACCCTTTCCTCAGGGAAATGCTGGGCTATGCATCGGAAGAGTTGATCGGAAAACGATTGTGGGAGATTGGTGCATTCGTTGATGTCAAAAACAGTAAAGCTGCGTTCGAAGAATTGCAGCTCAAAGAATATATTCGATACGAGGATTTGCCGTTAAAGACCAAAGAGGGACAAAGTAGAGAGGTGGAGTTTGTAAGCAATGTCTATCTTGTTAATGGCAAAAAAGTTATTCAGTGCAATATCCGGGACATTTCCGAACGCAGAGAGATTGAAAAAGGGTTGGAAAAAACTCGTAAAGAACTTGAAGTAACAAAAATATCCGAAGATGCAGCCCGCGAATACGCCGAGAGCATCATCAACACCGTACGTGAATCCTTAATAGCTTTGGATCAAGATTTAAGAGTCGTCACAGTCAGTCGTTCCTTCTATGAAATCTTTAAAGTAAAACCTGAAGAGACTGTGGGTCAACTCATTTATGATCTGGGGAATAAACAGTGGGATATTCCCAAGCTGCGGGAACTGCTGGAAACAATCCTTCCACAAAAAGCAACCTTTGATAACTATGAAGTTGAACACGATTTTTCTACCATTGGCAGACGCATCATGCTTTTGAATGCGCGGCAGATTCAAAGAGTGTTGGGTAAAGAACGGATCATTCTGCTGGCAATTGAAGATATCACCGAGCGTAAGAAAATTGAAAATGGTCTTGAAAAAGCACATGAAGAGTTAAAGGAATTAGCCGCAGAATTAAACCGTACCGCTAAAGTAAAATCTGAATTCTTGTCAAACATGTCGCATGAGCTAAGGACTCCGCTCAACTCCATTAACGGTTTCTCCGAAGTTTTATTCGACGAGACGTTCGGACCCCTTAATGAGAAGCAGAAGAAATACGTCAATAATGTTTTAACCAGCGGCAAGCACCTTCTCTTACTGATAAATCAGATACTTGATATGGCAAAAGTTGAAGCCGGAAAGATGAAGCTTGTATTATCAACCGTACACATGAAAAATTTATTAAATGAAATTTCATTGTTGTTGGCTGATATGGTCAGCAAAAAAAAACTGCACATGGCACTTGAAATTGCCGAAGATCTGCCGAATATCGAAGCAGACGAGCTTAAGGTAAAAGAGATACTGTACAACTTGCTTTCAAACGCAGTAAAATTCACCAACGAGGGTGGAAGAATTGGTATGAAGGCAATGAAAGCCGACTCTGAGATAGAAATAGTGGTCTGGGATACGGGAGTTGGTATCGCAACTGAAAACATGGAAAAAATATTTGAAGGATTTTTCCGTGTCGATACTCCTTATTCTCGTGTAACTGAGGGAACCGGACTCGGTTTGCCCCTCTCTAAAAAACTGGTTGAACTGCATGGCGGGAAACTTTTTGTAGAATCTGTAGGACTCTATAAAGGTACCTCGGTCCGGTTTACTTTGCCTATTATATCCAAGAAGGTGGTGTAAGATGAGAAAGAAAGCATTGGTTGTCGACGACAATGGAAATAATCTAATGTTGGAAAAAGATCTTTTGGAGGTTGCCGGCTTTGAAGTTTTTGGAGCTGAAAATGCTTCCAGTGGAATTGAAATCGCCAGGAGAGAAAAACCTGATATCATCGTTATGGATATGCGGCTTCCGGATATGCGTGGTTCCGAGGCAGCCAAAGTATTGCGTCTAGACAAAGAGACACGCGATATTCCCATAGTCTTTGTGACTGCTTCCGTAATGGCAGAAGGAAAGGAAGAGATAAATTCCATACCGAACAGCGGATTCATAGGCAAGCCGATAAATTCGCGCACGTTTGTGAACGAAATTAATCAATTTATTATTAAGAAAATAAAAGGGAAACCGGTAATCTTAGTTGTTGATGACAAAATTCAAAACATTGAACTTCTCGAAGTATATCTTGTTCCGCAGGGTTATGAAATTATTAATGCAGCAAACGGTGAAGAAGCGCTGGAGAAACTTTCCGCACATCCAATCGATCTGATACTGATGGACGTAGTGATGCCCACAATGGATGGTTTTGAAGTTACCCGCAAACTTAGGCAAGATGATAAAACTCGGTTGATACCGATAATTTTAATCACTGCATTGCATGAAACAGAAGACCGGGTCAAAGGAATTGAAGCTGGTTGTGATGATTTTATTTCAAAGCCTGTTGATAAGATGGAACTTTTAGCCAAGGTAGAGTCACTGCTAAAAACTAAATCTCTGCATGACAAAGTAAACGACGCCCGCGAATACGCCGAGAGTATTATCAATACCGTACGTGAACCGTTAATCATTTTAGACAAAGATTTAAAAGTAGTCACGGTCAGTCGTTCCTTTTATGACATCTTTAAGGTAAAACCTGAGGAGACCGTGGGGCAGCATATTTATGACCTGGGAAATAAACAGTGGAATATCCCCAAGCTGCGGGAATTGTTGGAAACAATTCTTCCCCAAAAAACTACATTTGATGATTTTGAAGTTGAACACGATTTTACCACTATCGGCAGGCGCACAATGCTTTTGAATGCCCGACAGACTCAACGAGCTTTGGGCAAAGAACTGATCATCCTGTTAGCTATTGAAGATATTACAGAACGAAAGCGGACAGAAGAGGCGCTCGCGGAAGGAGCAAAAGAACGTGAGAAATTAATCAAAGATCTTCAGCATGCATTGGATAATATTAAAACCTTGAGCGGGCTTCTCCCTATTTGTGCGTGGTGTAAAAAAATCAGGGATGACAAAGGGTATTGGCAACAATTAGAGGGCTATATCTCGGAACATTCTACTGCGCAATTTTCACACGGCATCTGCCCCGCTTGCAGCGAGAAAGTGCATCCGGATGGCATGAAGCGGATCAGAGATAAAAATATCGGCAACCCCTGAACTATTGACTCGAGCGAGTGATTGCCCACGATGGAAAATGATATATCATCGAAAAGCAGTTTGCAATAATATCGAGAGGAAACTCCTGACACAACAATACATTTTAGAAGAGGTAGAAGTTGAAAACCAAAGCGGTAATTTTAGTTGTCGATGACCAGCTCCAAAACGCTGAACTTCTCGAAGCATATCTTCTCCCGCAGGGTTATGAAATTATCAAAGCGGAAAACGGTGAAGAAGCGCTAGAAAAACTTTCCGGAAATTCAATCGATTTGATTCTGCTGGATGTAATTTTGATCGGCATGGATGGTTTTGAAGTTACTCGTAGGCTCAGGCAAGATGATAAAACTCGGTTGATTCCAATAATCTTAGTCACAGCACTGCAGGGAACAGAAGACCGGGTTAAGGGAATTGAAGCTGGTTGTGATGATTTTATTTCAAAGCCTGTCGATAAGATGGAGCTTTTAGCCCGAGTCCGGTCATTGCTAATGGTCAAAGCCTATAATGACTTGATGAGTAATTACCGAAAAGAGCTGGAGTCAGAAGTAACCAAGAAGACCGATGAATTAAATCATGCCTTGGAGAACCTGAAGCAGGATATCGCCAAACGCAAACAGGCAGAACAGGAACTGCTCAGACTTCGATTTGGTATTGAGCGGTCCACCGATGCAATCTTCGTGACTGATCATCTTGGTGTGATACAGTTTATCAATCCTGCATTTGAACAAATCTACGGTTATAATTCTCATGAAGCCGTTGGACAAACACCCCGAATCCTGAAATCAGATAAAAATAGTCTTTCATATTACACACAATTATGGAATAGGCTATTGTCGAAGAAGGCGTTCACCTCCGAGATCGTTAATAAAACGAAAGATGGTCGTCTTATTTTTGTTGAAATTTCCAATAACCCCATACTCGACGAACAAGACAACATTATTGGATTCATGGGAATCCATAGAGATATCACTTTGCGTAAACAATCGGAGGAAAAAGAAAAAAACTTAGAATCACAACTCAATCAAGCCCAAAAACTTGAAAGTATTGGAACACTTGCCAGCGGCATTGCCCACGATTTTAACAGCATTCTCAGCATCATTTTGGGACATTCAACTCTCCTACATCTTTTTAAGGAAGATCCACAGAAGCTTTCACAAAGCATTGAGGCAATTACCAAGGCGTCGCAACGGGGTATTTCGTTGGTGAAACAGCTTCTCACGTTTGCACGGAAATCAGATGCACTGTTTGAAACTGTTTATATTAACGACATCATCAAGGAAATCAATAAACTTCTGCTTGATACGATCAACAAAACCATTGTCATCTCCACCTCTCTCCAACTGGATTTACCGGCGATCAATGCCGATGTCACTCAAATTCATCAAGTGTTGTTGAATCTTTGTGTGAATGCACGAGACGCAATGCCAAATGGCGGAACGCTTTCAATCTCATCCAGCACCATCGAAAGTAAGTCGATAAACTTGCAATTTGAAAAAAATAATACTTGGCAGTATGTCAAGATCGAAGTTGCCGATACTGGAATCGGTATGGATGAAAAAACCCGCCAGAGAATCTTTGAACCATTTTTCACAACCAAAGGTGCCGGAAAAGGAACCGGTTTAGGTCTTTCAATAGTGTTTGGTATCGTTGAACATCACAAAGGTTTCATCGATGTCCGGAGCGCCCCGGGAAAAGGGACGAGTTTTACTATATATCTTCCTATATCGGACCGTGATTTTGAAGAATTGGTGACGGTCAAAAATGATCTTAAGGAAGCACCTGGTGAAACAGAAACTATTCGTTAATCGAAGACGAGGAACTGATTAGAAAGGTGCTCGATTGCAACACAATACAAAAGAGGTGGATGATGAAAACAAAACCGGTAATTTTAGTTGTCGATGATCAGATACAAAACATTGAACTTCTTGAAGCATATCTTATTCCGGAGGGTTATGAAATTATCAAAGCGGATAGTGGCGAAGAAGCGCTTGAAAAACTTTCTGCAAATCAAATCGATCTGATTCTGCTCGACATCATTATGCCTGGTTTGGGAGGATTAGAAGTTATTCGCAGGATCAGGCAAGATAAGAAAATACGTCAGCTTCCGATAATTATAATTACTGTACAGTCAGAAACAGAAGATCGGATAAAAGGAATTGAAGCAGGTTGTGATGAATTTCTTTCATCCCCATTTGATAAGACGGAGCTTTTAGCCCGGGTTCGGTCCCTGCTAAAGGGTAAAGCCTATAACGACTTAATGAGTAATTATAGGAAAAAGCTGAAGTCCGAGGTAGCCAAGAAAACCAATGAATTAAATCATGCCTTGGAGAATCTGAAGCAGGATATAACCGAGCGCAAGCAAATGGAAAAAGCATTGTATGAAAGTGAACAACATTACCGTCTGCTGGTAGAATCCTTGCCCGATGGCGTAATTGTCCACAGCCAAGGGCGTGTTGTCTTTGCCAACCGGACAAGTGCTGCAATAATTGGGGCGGCGAGCACAGCTGATCTAATCGGAAAGTCTGTTATAGAATTTGTACATCCTGACTACCAAAAACTGGCATTAAACCGCATCCATCAGTCTTTAAGAGACGATGTTCCCATCCCTTTAATGGAAGAAAAATTTGTTCGGCTGGACGGAACAGTGATTGACGTTGAGGTATCTGCTATTTCATTTCCTTACGACGGTAAACCGACAGTGCTCACAGTCTTTAATGACATCACCGAGCGTAAGAAGGCAGAGAAGGAATTGATCAGACTTCGGCTGGGTATCAAGCATTCCACTGATGCATTCTTTGTGACAGATATTCTCGGAATAATTCAATTTATCAACCCGGCATTTGAACACATCTACGGTTATACTTCAAATGAAGCTTGTGGACAAACACCTCGAATCTTGAAATCGGGCAAGCTCACTCCTTCAGATTATAAACAATTTTGGGATACGCTTTTATCGAAGAAGGCGTTCAGTGCCGAGATCATTAATAAAACAAAGGATGGTCATCTTATTTCCGTTGAAGTTTCCAATAATCCCATACTGGACGAACAAAACAAAATCGTTGGATTTATGGGCATCCATCGAGATATCACTCTGCGTAAACAATCGGAGGAAAAAGAAAAAAATTTAGAATCACAGCTCAATCAAGCCCAAAAACTTGAAAGCATCGGAACACTTGCCAGCGGCATTGCCCACGATTTCAACAACATTCTCGGCATCATTTTGGGCCATACCACTCTCTTGCAGTTTCTTAAAGAAAATCCAAAGAAACTTTCACAAAGCATTGAAGCAATTACCAATGCAACACATAGGGGCTCTTCGTTGGTGAAACAGCTTCTCACATTTGCACGGAAATCAGAAGTGATCTTTGAATCCGTTGATATCAACGATATGGTTCAGGAAATTAATAAACTTCTGCGGGAGACAATCCAAAAAAACATCGTCATCTCCGCTTCTCTCCAACAGGATTTACCCGCGATCGTTGCCGATGCCAGTCAGATACATCAAGTGTTGTTGAATCTTTGTGTGAATGCACGAGACGCAATGCCGAAAGGCGGAACCCTTTCAATTTCATCCAGCAGTATCGAAGGTGAAGCTATAAAATTGCAATTCAAAAAAATCACTGCTCGGCTGTATGTCAAGATCGAAGTTGCCGATACCGGAATCGGTATGGATGAAGCAACCCGCCTGAGAATCTTTGAGCCATTCTTTACAACAAAAGGTCCCGGAAAAGGAACCGGCTTAGGTCTTTCAACGGTATTTGGGATTGTTGAACATCATAGCGGCTTCATCGATGTCCGGAGCGTGCCGGGAAAGGGAACGAGTTTTATTATATATCTCCCGATAGCCGAGCGCTCTCTTGAAGGATTGATGGAGATTAAAAATGATCGCAAGGAAGTACCTGGTGGAACAGAAACTATTTTGATCATCGAAGATGAGGAACTGCTTAGGGAATTGGTGAATGCAATCCTTGTTTCAATGGGTTATACTATATTGATAGCAGTAGACGGTGTGGAGGGAGTAGAAATGTATAAGAGCCATCAAGAACAAATATCGCTTGTTCTCTCTGATATGGGTCTTCCCTTGTTGGACGGTCGTGAGGTCTTCAAAAAAATTCGAGAGATTAACTCGAAAGCAAAAATAATTATCGCAAGCGGCTTTTTCGATCCGGAGACGAAGGCAGAGATGGATAATGCTGGTTTAAATAATTTCATTCAAAAGCCGTATATGCCCAACGAACTATTGGAAAAAATTCGCGAAACGATCGACACACATGGGTGATGGGATATGCAATTTTTTTAATCGAAAGAATTCCTCGACGCTTGCGTCGGGGTCAAAAAAAGTATAATGTTATGGTATGACAGAACATATCAACAAACGGCATAATAAAGCATTACTATTGTATCATATAGTATGTCCAGCAAAATATAGA
>JAUXTU010000045.1 GCA_030679145.1 Bacteroidota bacterium
ATCGACAAACTTGTCTATGAGAAACTGACAAGCGATCATCCGATCGATCTTACACGCTATCAAGTTGCTAATTGTTATATGGGACGACAAGGTTTGATCAACTCAGGCGGAGCTTCCGGTGCGAATGATCTTGCAGATGCAGTAAAGACAGCAGTGATCAACAAACGCGCAGGCGGAATGGGATTGATCTCAGGACGAAAAGCATTCCAAAAGCCGATGAAAGATGGCGTTGCAATTTTGAATGCGATTCAGGATGTCTATCTTTCAAAAGAAGTGACAATCGCTTAAATAAAGATGTGTCATTCTGACGCTGAACAAAGTGAAGCGGAAGAATCTGTTTGTACACAGGGTGACAAAAACAAAAGGGTCTAACAAAACCAGTCTTGTTAAACGATAACATTCAAAGCGTCATCTGTATGCAATATGCATGGTGACGCTTTTTTTATTTTATGAAAAAATACAGATGCATTATCTTTGATATGGATGGAACATTGACGCAGACGAATCAACTGATCTACGATTCGTTCAATCATGTAGCCGAAAAATATATCAATAAACGTTTGACCCCTGAGGAAGTCATTGCATTTTTTGGCCCGCCGGAAAAAGAAGCAGTGGAGAATATGATCGGTTCACAGCACATTGAACCTGCAATGATTGATTATTATAGATTTTATCATCAAGAACATAATAATTTGGCATTGTTGTATCCCGGGATCAGAGAGATGTTAGAGTTTTTGAAGTTGAACAAAATCATTATCGCGCTTTTTACAGGAAAAGGAAGACGAACGACGGATATTACTCTCGACCAATTCAATATTAATCAGTATTTTCAAATGACTGTGACCGGTGATGATGTTGATGAATTCAAACCGTCGGGAAATGGAATTAAAAAGATCCTTGAAAAATTCTCTCTCAAACCAACGGATGTATTGATGGTGGGTGATGCTGTTGCAGATTTCAAGGCGTCGCGCGAAACAGGAGTTGATATCGCTTCAGTTGTGTGGGATTCATACGGTAAACATGATGTAGTAAAATTATCACCCGATTATCTCTTTCACGATGTTAAAGAATTCTTTGATTGGCTAAGGGGTATCTATGCGTAGTATGTTGAAGTTCTTCTTTGTAACTATTAAATCAATGCTATTTCAAGCAATCTCGTTATTCAACAAGAATTTTAACATCAGATTCTTCGCTGCACTCGGAATGATACTGTTTCCGGCTGTGTTATCTGCGCAAGTGGAAATCTTCGGTCTGCGCACCTATGCGAATGACGATGAGTATCGTCCTCCGATTATTTCGCAATCAGAATACATTACAATTGAATTTGATGTTACGATCTCGCAGCCTCCAAATGTGCAGGTCATCTTCAAACATGCATCAAAGGACTGGAAGGTCGATGAAAATCTTTTTGTTAATGATCCGGCGAAGATCCGATCGTTCACGTTGAATTATTCCGTTGCACCGAACGGAGTGTATCACTACTCGTATCACTATAAAAACGCATTTCCTAACAAAAAGGATTTTGTACAATTTATATATTCAGGAAATTATGTTTATTCCATCGTAAATCTAGACGAAGAGGACAAAGTCCTTGCAACAGGAAAATTCATTGTTGCTGAGGCACAGATTACGACATCAATGACTGTGGAAAATAAATATCATCCGGAATATGATTCACCGCTCAACCAAATGAATTTCATCTCTGTTTCGTTCACCATTCCCGAAGAAAATCTCGGCTCAAACGGTGCCATTGATCAATCCAATGTCAGAACGGTCGACATTATTGAGAATTGGGATTTTGAACATCGACATAGAATAGATGTGGATGATAATAGTGCTGAAACTTTTGTAGAGAATTTCTATAAGGTGAACAAAACGTTTTGGAAAAGAGATATTCCATCTGGAAATGAATATCGAAAGTTGGATCTTTCTTCGATCTCTTTTTACCCAAATAATAAACCAGTGATCCTGAAAAATAATCCTGATGTTTCACGGTATCAATGGCAAGGGAAACCGGATGCCAATGGAGCTTCAAAATTAAAACCATTTACGGGAGCAAATTCTGATTATCTTGAAGTAGAAATGCGACTTCGTTTAGCAGATCACCCGCAGAAAAAAATATTCCTCGTCGGCGGATTTTCGGATTGGTTAGTGTTGCCGGGATTTGAAATGAAACAAGATGACGTAACACAATTATTTAAAATGTCCATATGGCTTCGCCGCGGTGTGTATGACTATCAATATGTGCTGGGTGATATCGGCTCCGACGGAAAAGTGATCAATCAGGATTGGATCACACTGGAGGGGAATGATTGGAGAACGGTAAATCGATATACTGCTTTAGTCTATTACCATGATCGTCAGTTTGGTGGATTTGATCGTGTGATCGGATATGTCCGCGGGAAAAGCCCGGGAACAAGTCAGTCAGGAAAAAGCTCAACATCAGTATATCCTCCTAATTCCGGAAATTATTTCGGGCCTGTTTTCAACGAAAAAAAATGAAAAAATAATGAAAACAAAATTAAATATCGGCGTTGTTGGAGTAGGGCATCTCGGTTCTCTTCATTCAAAGATGTATGCTGAAATTGAAACAGCGAATTTTATCGGCGTTTTCGACGTTAATGAAGAGAAACGAAAAGAAGTTGCTGCGAAATTTAAGGTGAAGGCATTTACTTCAATTGAAGAAATGCTTCAGGATGTTGATGCAGTTAGTATAGCGACAGTCACAACAACACACTACGAAGTTGCAAAAAAAATTATTGGTGCAGGAAAACATGTTCTGATCGAAAAACCAATCACATCCACGCTTCAGGAAGCGGATGATTTGATTGCGTTGGCAAAAGAAAAGAAAGTACTGATTCAGGTAGGCCATATTGAGCGTTTCAATCCGGCCATTATCTCACTCGAATCATACAAACTTGCCCCGATGTTCATCGAATCGCATCGTCTGGCTCAATTCAATCCTCGCGGGACCGATGTTGCTGTTGTTCTCGATTTGATGATCCATGATATCGATATCATTTTGAGTTTAGTCAATTCACCGGTGAAACAGATCGATGCAAATGGTGTTGCTGTCGTTTCAGACACGCCGGATATTGCTAACGCACGTTTGCAATTTGAGAATGGCTGCGTTGCCAATGTTACATCCAGCAGAATTTCTCGAACGAAAATGCGCAAGATGAGAATGTTCCAAAATAATGCATACATCGCGATTGATTTTCAACAAGGAAGTGCCGATGTTTTCCGTTTAGGAAATGAAGGGGAAGGTAGTATCTGGTCAACTATGCTGCTCGGACAAATTGGTGAAGGAAAAAAGAAGCGAAGTATCATTTATGAACAGCCGGAAATTAAAAAGATCAATGCATTGAAATATGAACTTGAATCATTCGTTCAAGCAGTACAGACGAATACTCGTCCGGTTGTTTCAGGAGAAGATGGTCGTCACGCACTTGATGTTGCTCAACAGATTATGAATAAGATTCAAGTACAGAAATTTTCCGTTTAAGACATAGTTGTTGTCACTGAATATGAAACTTGAAATAACAAATAAAATTCTAAAGAAGATCGGTGCGATTGCTGATGAGCGTTCTATCGAAGCGTATGTCGTTGGCGGATATGTTCGCGATAAACTTCTTGGCAAAGAAGTAACTGATATTGACATTGTTGTGGTTGGAAATGGAGTGGAATTTGCGCAGGCGGTAGCCAATTCATTGAAAAAGAAAAAGATCGTTATCTATGATAAGTTCGGAACAGCAATGTTGCCGACTGAACAAGGAAAGATCGAATTCGTCGGAGCGCGAAAAGAGAGTTACAATCGTGAATCACGAAACCCCTTGGTTGAAATTGGAACATTGGAGGAGGATCTCTCCCGACGCGATTTTACAATCAATGCCTTGGCAATTTCTATAAATGGTGAAACATGGGGCGAGTTGAAAGATCCGTTCAATGGACAAAACGACCTTAAACAACAGATCATTAGAACTCCGCTTGATCCTGCAACAACATTTGACGATGATCCGCTGCGAATTATGCGTGCAATACGTTTTTCATCGCAAAAGGGGTTCACGATAGAAGAAAATACTCTTGCAGCAATTCCTTCAATGAAGGAACGACTGTCGATCATTTCTCAGGAGCGGATTACAGAAGAATTCATGAAGATCATGGCAAGCCCAAAGCCGTCCGTTGGACTGAGATTGATGTTCGATACCGGGATCATGCAGATCGTTTTTCCAGAAGCTGCCGAACTTTCAGGGGTAGAGCAACGGCAAGATCATCATCATAAAGATGTTTTTTTACATACATGCCAAGTGGTTGATAATATCAGCTCGATGACAGAGAATGTAAATTTACGAATGGCAGCACTTCTTCATGATATTGCAAAACCGAAGACTAAAAAATTCATCGAAGGAATTGGATGGACATTTCACGGACATGAAGAAATTGGTGCTCGAATGGTCAAACATATCTATCGCAAATTAAAATTGCCGTTTGATTCTGTTCCCTATGTTGAAAAAATCGTTCGTCTTCATCAACGACCAATGCAATTGGTTGATGAGAATGTCACCGATTCCGCCGTTCGAAGAATTTTATTTGAAGCGGGCGAAGAGATCGATGATCTAATGACATTGTGCAGAGCAGATATCACATCAAAAAATCCGAAATTGGTAAAGCAGTATTCTGAGAATTATGATCTTGTCTCTCAACGAATGAAAGAGGTTGAAGAGAAAGATCGTCTTCGGGCATTTCAACCGCCTATTCGAGGTAATGAGATCATGGAAATTTGTTCGCTCCCCGCAGGGAAACTTGTCGGTGTATTAAAATCTAAAATTGAAGAAGCAATTTTGGATGGTCATATTCCCAACGAACGTGACCCTGCATTAAAATATCTGCTTGAAATTAAAGATGAAGTAATAAAGAATTATGGCGAGGGTAACGAAAAAGATTTATAGCTTATGTTTCATATTGTAAAATATATGGAGTTTAATATGTCTTTTTTTAAGAAATTTTATCGAATTATTCCACCATTGATTCTTTTTTCTAATTTCCTAATATCAGATTCAGATAGCTTAAAAAGTTCAGCAACTATTGTATATGTGAATTTTCATGTTAATCGGATTTACAATATAGACTCCAAAAATCAATCTTTTGATTGTGATTTTTATCTCTGGATGAAATGGAAAGGGGAGCACTCTCCATCGAATTATGAATTTTTAGATAGAAAAGAAATTGAAAAAATTTATGAAAATATCGAAGTTGACACTGCTGGATTCAGTTATTTATCTGCTCATTTTCGAGCTACATTTATTAACCCATTAGATGTTTCACAGTATCCGCAAGATGAACATAAACTTTTTATTAGGATGGAAAATTTTGATTGGACTGAAGAACATTTAGCATATAAATTCGATTCGTCTGTAACAAATACAATTGAAAAAACTAACTCCGCAGAATGGAATATTTCAATTTTACCCCCTAAAATATATACAAACGCTTTTTTAGGTGAAAAATTTTCAAGGTTTGAATTAGACTTTGAAATCTAAAGATAACTATCTCCT
>JAUXTU010000052.1 GCA_030679145.1 Bacteroidota bacterium
GATCAGGAAACGACAGATTTTTTCCGTTGGAAGGTACAGTATACGACAGAAGAGCTCTCAGAATTGGTCAATAAAAAATCGGGATTTGATTTCGGAACAATTCTTTCATTAACACCGGTAAAGAGAGGTTCTTCGGGAAGAATTACGAGATTGAAAATTGAAGGAACAAAAAAGAGTTTAATCGTGGGAAAAGAATTGGAAATCCGAAGATGGCTATCAAAATCTCATCTGTATAGTTCTGCGTTCGTTGTTACCAAAGAAAATGATACATTTACACTGCGCGGTGCAGGATGGGGACATGGTGTTGGATTTTGTCAGATCGGCGCAGCGGTGATGGCTGTTAAGGGGTTTCAGGCTGAAGAAATTGTGCAGCATTATTTTACGAATGCTGAGTTGAAGAAATTATATTAGTATTTAACCGCGAAGACGCGAAGTCCGCAAAGAATTTTATGAAAGAACTAGAGCAAGAAACTGAACTGCTTGTTCATAAAGTGATCGGTGCTGCGATTGAGGTTCATAAAGTTCTGGGTCCAGGTTATTTGGAATCTATCTATGAATCTGCTTTATGTATTGAACTTGAAAAAAGAAATATTGCATTTGTACGTCAGCATAAAATAGCTGTTAGTTATAAAGGAAAAGAAATTGGAGAGGGGAGATTAGATTTATTTGTAGAGAATAAAGTTGTAGTAGAGCTTAAAACAGTTGAAGCACTTTTACCGATACATAAAGCACAAGTTATTTCATATCTGAAAACGACAGGTTGTCAGATAGCTCTTTTAATAAATTTCAACACGGTTGTTCTTACGCAGGGTCTTCAAAGAATAATTTTAACAAAATAATTCTTTGCGCCCTTTGTGCTTTTGCGGTTTATAGAAAGAAAAAATATGACATCAAGAAAACTATGGTCGTGGATCCCAACGTTGTATTTCGGACAAGGAATCCCGTACGTTGTTGTGATGAGTATTTCCGTCATTATGTATAAGAAGATGGGAATTTCGAACACCGACATTGCTTTATATACAAGTTGGTTGTATCTGCCGTGGGTGATCAAACCGTTGTGGTCGCCGTTTGTTGATATGTTCCGTACAAAACGGTTCTGGATCGTTACATTGCAATTGTTGATCGGTGCGGCGCTTGCCGGAGTTGCATTCACCATTCCTCTTCCAAGTTTTTTTCAGATAACACTTGCCGTCTTTTGGCTGATGGCATTCAGTTCTGCAACGCATGACATTGCCGCAGATGGATTTTATATGCTTGCGCTTGAGCAGCATCAACAGGCGGCATTTGTTGGTGTGCGCAGCACTTTCTACCGAATAGCAATGATCATGGGGCAGGGAGCGTTAGTCTATCTTGCCGGATATTTGGAAATGCACGCAGGTTCATTAGCGATGGCGTGGTCGATCACGTTCTTTGTTCTCGCCGGCATGTTTCTTTCTCTGGCGATCTATCATAAATTCGTTCTGCCGTACCCGGTTTCTGATAAACCAACAGTGTCCGATGCAAGTCATAATGTATTGAAAGAATTTACCAGTACGTTTGGTTCATTCTTCAAGAAAAAAAATATCGGAATCATTCTCGCATTCCTTCTTTTGTATCGCTTTGCCGAAGCCCAGTTGGTAAAATTAGTGACACCATTTCTTTTGGACCCTCGAATTGAAGGAGGACTAGGGCTGACAACGCAGGAAGTCGGCATTGTGTACGGAACGGTCGGCGTTATTGCACTGACGCTTGGCGGACTTCTTGGTGGAGTTGTCATAGCAAAACGGGGATTGAAGTTCTGGCTCTGGATCATGGTCTGCGCAATTCATTTTCCGGATGCGATGTTCATTTATCTTTCTCAAGTTCAACCAGAAAATTTTTATTTCATCAGTGCGGCTGTTGCCATTGAACAATTCGGGTATGGATTTGGATTCACAGCGTATATGCTCTTTATGATTATGACCTCTGAAGGTGAGCATAAAACAGCACATTATGCTATTTGTACAGGATTTATGGCGTTGGGAATGATGCTTCCCGGAATGTTCAGCGGATGGCTTCAAGATCAGATCGGTTATCAGCATTTCTTTTTATGGGTGATGGCATCAACGATCCCGGGATTTATTATTGCAGCGTTGGTAAAGATACCGGAAGAGTTTGGAAAGAAAAAAGCATAGAAGCTTTTAAATTATTTCAGTCAATGTCATTCTGAGTCCCGCCGTTGTTTGGCGGGGCGAAGAATCTCGCTTTTCTGCTAAAACATTGAGAAAAATCGTTGCCACAGATTCACAGATTAAAGTTATGAAAATATTTCTGTGATAATCTGAGCAATCTGTGGCATAAAAAACTATACTGAGTAGTTACGATTTTTTATTTAACAATAAACATTATGAAATCAAAAAAATATATTATCGGAATGGACGGCGGCGGAACAAAAACGCACGCTATCATTGCTGACGCAAATGGTAAAATTCTCAAAATGCATTTTGCGGGACCATCGAACTTTCAGATCATGGGAGTTGAAAAAGCGGCAGAGACTATTTTCTCATTGATCGAAATTTGTTGTGAGTCCGTCAATTGTGAGATAAAAAATGTTGCGGCTGTTGCCTGCGGTTTGACCGGTGCGGGACGAATTGGTGATCAGAAACGAATGGCAGAGGGATTGAAGAAATTTGCTGAGTCGAAGAATGCTAAACTGAAGAACATCATCATCGAAAGTGATGCGCGCATTGCCTTAGAAGGAGCATTCAAAGGTGACGCAGGGATCATTCTTATTGCGGGAACAGGATCGATCGCGTTCGGTAAAGATTCTAAAGGGAAAGTGCATCGCGTTGGCGGATGGGGGAGAATGCTGGGTGATGAAGGGAGCGGATATTTTATCGGCAGGTTGGGACTTACAGCCGTAACGCGCCATATTGACGGACGAGGTGAGAAAACAAAACTGACATCGATGATCGCAAAAGAATTTGGATTGACCGATCAAACCGCAATTATTGATGCTGTCTATAAAAATAATTTTGATATCGCATCAGTAGCACCATTAGTTTTAAAAGCGGCAGAAAAAAAAGACTCAATTTGTTTCACGATTGTTGAAACCGCAGTGATTGATCTTGCAGAACATATCCGTGTTGCCGGATTAAAGATAATTCCACATTCTGCTAAAAAAGTGAAAACAAAAATTCATGTCTCACTCATCGGCGGATTGATCGCCAATGATACGCTGATCTCTCGATTGCTTAAACAATATCTCGCATATAATCATCCGAATATGGAGATCATTTCCCCAATGGCTTCCCCTGCGTACGGCGCGGTGGTGATGGGAATGAAGAAATAAAGTCGGGTAATATTTATTAGCGCATATTATCCGACTTTCAGCAGTACAATTTCTAGTTAGGTAACTGTAAATAATATGGTACATAAATCAGGTCGTAAAAATAAACTTACTGGTCAAGCTGGTGAATACCTTGTTGCTGCCGAATTAGCGAGAATGGATCTAATAGCGACAACATTTACTGGAAATGTTCCAGATTATGATATTATTGCTTCAGATGGAAAAGGAAGACACGTTAGTGTTCAAGTTAAAACTTCTAATTCTGAATCCTGGCATTTCAATATTTCTAGTTTTTGCAAAATTACCTTTGATGGGAATCGACAAATAATTGGAGAACCAAATAGAGCGCCTATAAATAGATTGATCGTTGTGTTTGTGATATTATCACATAATCGTGAAAAACGGGATCGATTTTTTTTGTTGAATTGGTTGAAATTACAAAAAATAATTATATCTAGGCATAAATACTGGTTAGATGCTCACAATGGTGTTCGTCCAAAAAATCCAGAATCTCTGCATGCTGCACTCACGGTGCTCGAAATAAAACAGTTTGAAGATAAGTGGGAAAGTGTATTACGAAGTTTAAAATAAAAATTACGCGTTGTCATCTCGTTTCCAAACTCTCAGATTGTGTGAAAAGTATTTAGTTGGTTAGTTTTGTAAGTTCTGAAAACAAATAACAAAAATATAGGTTGTATATCAACATGAAGTTTTCACAAGAAGCTATCTCAAAAATAGCGGTCATTGCGAGGGAGCGACTTGTCCGCCATCTTTTTGGCGGAAGCGACCAAAGCAATCTCCAAAGGTTCAGAATAAAAACGAGATTGCTTCGACAAAAAACGTCTCGCAATGACAATGATTTGGGATTTTTAAGATGGCTTTTAATATTTTGTTTAAGTTTTGTCTTGTTGAGTTGTTCCTCTACAGAACAATCTACCAGCATCAATGGCTCTAAAAGCAGATCGAATACTCTTGTTGCCGATTCATCGGCATCGTTAAATCAAACTCATGCTTGGGCAGATTCGGTTCTTCAGCAAATGTCCCTTCGTGAAAAAGTTGCACAACTATTCATTATTTGGACAAAAGCGGGATTTTTTGCAAACGATGAAAAGCAATGGCAGGAGAATCTCCGCTACGCACAAAACGTAGGAGTCGGTGGATTCTATTTTTCAAACGGAAGTGCTTATGGCTTTCCGGTAAATGCGAACAAACTGCAACAGATTTCAAAAATTCCACTACTAATGACGGCAGATTTTGAATGGGGAGCGGGTATGCGTATTCAGGAAGCGACGACATTTCCCCGTGCAATGTCGCTTGGAGCAACGCGCGATACGAATCTTGCCTACAAAATGGGAAAAGCAACCGCACGTGAAGCGAGGGCGTTAGGAATTTATCAAAATTATTCGCCGACAGTGGATATAAATAATAATCCTAAGAATCCCGTCATTAATACCCGTTCATTCGGAGAAGATCCAAAATTAGTAAGTGATTTTGCTCGAGCATTTATTAGAGGAACGCAGGAAGAAAATGTGATTGCCACTGTAAAACATTTTCCGGGACATGGGGATACTGATATTGATACACATTTGGATATTCCGTCCATCAATATTTCACGTGAGAGATTTGACAGCGTTGAACTTGTTCCTTTTAAGGATGCGATCAATAATGGTGTGATGAGTGTGATGATTTCGCATATTCATGCCGTAACATTTGATGATACTAATTCTCTTCCTTCAACGGCTTCAGAGAATATTGTTACAAAATTGCTTAAAGATGAATTGAAATTCGATGGACTTATTATTACCGATGCGTTAGCGATGAAGGGTGTGACGAAACTATTTTCACCCGGTGAAGCAGCCAAGCGTGCAGTAAAAGCAGGTGCAGATATGTTGGTAATGTCTCCCAATACTGATGAAGCAATAGATTCCTTGATCGAAGCGGTACAACGCGGAGAAATTACCGAGCAGCGCATCAATCGTTCGGTGAAAAAAATATTGGAGTACAAACAATGGTGTGGACTTGACACAAACCGGTATGTTGATGTTGATGCTGTTTCGAAAGTAGTTGCAAATAATTCGCACAAAGAATTAGCAAAAGAGATCGCAAGAAAATCAATTACGGTGCTGGGAAATGAAGATGGAATATTACCGCTCCGGAATCTTAATGGTAAAAAAATTCTTGATATTGTTTTTTCAGACACGGAAGAACCGGAGGATGCAAAAGAATTACATGAAGAACTCTTCAACCGCAAAAGAATAGAATTGGTGCGTATCGATCCTCGCAGCAATCAAATGGAATATGAAGATGTTTTGAAAAAAGCAAAATTCGCCGATCTGATCATCTGTCAGTTCATGTTCTATATTCGATCGGAAGCAATGTCCGGACGGTTACCCAAAAAAGCATCTGACTTGATGACGGCAATCGCTGCATTGCAAAAACCAATCGTTACGATATCAACCGGAAATCCGTATGTTGCAATGGATTTTCCACCTGTCAATGCATATGTAGCTACGTTTAGTCCGAGCAAAGCTTCGATTGAAGCGGCTGCAGAAGTGATCTTTGGAGAACAACCTGCGCGCGGAAAACTGCCAATAACCATTCCGGGTAGATATCAATTTGGACAAGGTGTAGAATACCAAGCTTTGATATTACGAAATGGTGAGCCGGGAGAGGCTGGTTTCGATGCAGATTCATTAGTGCTTGTTGATTCCATAATTGAAAAAGCGATCGCAGATTCTGCGTTTCCGGGAGCAGTGCTTCTTGTTGCCAGAAATGGAATTGTTGCTCATGAAAAATCATACGGAAGATTCATGTATGATTCATCATCAGAGAAAATGACAACCGATGCGATCTTCGATCTTGCTTCGGTAACCAAAGTGATATCAACGACAAGCGCAGTGATGAGATTAGTAGAAGAGAAAAAAATATCATTACAAGATAAAGTCGTTAAATATTTCCCCGCATTTGGACAGAACGGCAAAGAGAATGTAACGATCTATAATCTTCTTGTTCACAACAGCGGGTTACAGGCGTGGAGAAAATATTATGAATTCTGCGACACATCGCAATGTGTTTTAGATTCGATCTTCGTTGCGCCGCTGATCTATACTACAGGAGATTCTACATTGTATAGTGATCTTGGATTGATCACAATTGGAAAAATTATCGAGAGGGTGACCAAGACGACGCTTGCAAATTATGTTGATTCGGTATTCTTCAAACCGCTGGGAATGAAAAATACAATGTATAATCCACCGGTTGAACTATGGAAACGTGTTGTGCCGACAGAAATCGATTCATTCTGGAAGAAAACATATACGGCTGTGCGTGGAAGAGTTCATGATGAGAATGCTGCGACACTTGGCGGAATTTCGGGGCACGCCGGTTTATTTTCAACCGCATCCGATCTCTCAAAGATCCTGCAAATGGAATTGAATTATGGAATCTATAATGGAAAGAGATATCTCGATTCTGCAACAATTGCTGCTTTTATTAAACGGCAGTCAATCAACAGCAGTCGTGGGATTGGATGGGACACACGCGCCGAAGGAAGATCGTTTACCGGTCAGTATGCTTCGCCAATCACATTTATGCATACCGGATTTACGGGAACATCAGTCGTTGTTGATCCGACAAAAAATATCATTGTCATTTTTTTAACGAACAGAGTCTATCCGACGAGAAGTAATTTAAAGATATTACGTGTTCGCCCCGCAGTTCATGATGCGATTTTTAAAGCATTGAAATAGATCAGATGAACTCAAAAACTAATTATGGTGTCATTCCGAACGACGTCCCAAAGGGACAAGTGAGGAATCTCGTTTTTATTATTGAATCCAAAAACAAGATTTCTCTCCCGACGAACAACGTCGGGATCGAAATGACAATGATTAAATACTTTTGAGGCAATTTTTCACTGAACTGAACTTTCTTTCTTAAAAAACCAGTTTTTTCCCCACTGAAAAAATCGTATCTTTTCCCACAAAATTACTAACAAGACCTTCCAGGTTTTTAAAAACCTGGAAGGTCTATAATACACTGTGGAGTTTATATGCCTACTAAATTCAAGAACGAACCTCTTACTGACTTTTCAAAACCGGCAAACAAAAAAGCAATGGAAAAAGCACTTGCTAAAGTCCGCGCGGAACTTGGTAAAGAATATCCAATCGTGATCAGTGGAGAGCGAATAACAACAACGGAAAAATTGTATTCGTACAATCCAAGTAAACCTGCAGAAGTGATTGGTGTTCATCAAAAAGCAAACGTAGATCTTGCAAACAAAGCAATTGAAGAAGCGTCAAAAACATTTGAGATATGGAAAAATGTTCCTGCAAAAAAACGTGCTGATTACCTCTTCAAAGCAGCTGCGTTAATGCGAAAACGGAAGTTTGAATTTTGTTCAATGCTCACATACGAAGTTGGCAAATCGTGGGCAGAAGCGGATGCGGATACTGCAGAAGCGATCGACTTTCTGGAATTTTATGGACGAGAAATGCTTCGACTTGCCGCGCCTCAACCGTTGATTAAAGTTGTCGGTGAAAAAAATGAGCTGCGTTATATTCCTCTTGGTGTCGGCGTGTGTGTTCCACCATGGAATTTTGCTCTCGCTATTCTTGTTGGTATGACCTCTGCAGCTGTTGTAGCAGGAAATGCGGTTGTTTTAAAACCATCCAGCGATTCTCCGACGATTGGGTACAAGTTCTTTGCATTGATGGAGGAGGTCGGTTTACCGAAAGGTGTCATCAATTATATTACAGGACCCGGTGGAGCAGTAGGTGATACAATGGTTGCACATCCGAAAACGCGATTCGTTTCGTTCACCGGTTCAAAAGAAGTTGGCGTTCATATCAATGAACTCGCTGCGAAAGTTCAAACGGGGCAAATTTGGCTGAAGCGTGTCGTTGCTGAAATGGGGGGAAAAGATTCTATCCTTATTGATAATGAATCAGATCTTGATTCGGCAGCGCAGGCAACGGTAGCATCAGCATTCGGTTTTCAAGGACAAAAATGTTCTGCGGCATCACGCGCAATTGTTGTAGAATCAGTGTATGATAAATTTGTTGAGAAGGTTGTCGAGCGAACCAAAAAATTAAAAGTTGGCGCTCCGGAAGATTTCTCAAACTATATGGGTCCGGTGGTGAATAAAGGTTCAATGGAAAAGATATTGAACTATATCGAAACAGGCGTTAAAGAAGGTGGGCGAATTGTAGCCGGTGGAAAACGAGTTGGGACTGATGGATATTTCATCCAGCCGACGGTTATTGCAGATGTTGATGCAAAAGCAACGATATCACAGGAGGAAATTTTCGGTCCGGTAGTGGCAATCATTAAAGCAAAGAATTTCGATCACGCGCTTGAGATTGCGAACAATACGGAATTCGGTCTCACGGGCGGCGTGTGGACGAAGAATAAAAAGAAACAGGAACGTGCAAAGAATGAATTCCATGTGGGGAATTTCTATATTAACAGGAAGATCACAGGCGCATTTGTCGGCGTTCATCCATTCGGTGGATTCAATATGAGCGGAACAGATTCCAAAGCAGGCGGAAGAGATTATCTGTTATTATTCACGCAGGCAAAATTAATTTCGCATAAAGTAAAATAATTATAATCGTCATGCTGACGTATGTCAGCATCTTTCATTAGGTATAGATTCCGACATACGTCGGAATGACGTATGAAAAAATAACAAGGAGTTCCAATGAAAATTCATGAGTACCAGGGGAAAGATATTCTGAGAAAATTCAACGTTCCTGTTCCAAAAGGGGAAGTTGCTTTTTCCGTTGATGATGCTGTTAATGCTGCAAAACGTCTCGGCGGATCTGTATGGGTTGTGAAAGCGCAAATTCACGCCGGCGGACGCGGTAAAGGGGGTGGAGTAAAAGTTGCAAAGAGTCTGGATGATGTGAAACAGTATGCTAAGCAAATTTTAGGAATGACATTGATTACACACCAAACCGGTCCGGAAGGACGTTTGGTAAAACGGTTGTTGATTGAAGAAGGGGCTAACATCGATAAAGAAATGTATGTTGGCATCACGCTTGACCGTGCACAATCAAAAAATGTGGTGATGGTTTCAACCGAAGGGGGAATGGAAATCGAAAAAGTTGCTGAAGAACATCCCGAAAGAATCGTAAAAGAAACGATCGATCCGGCAGTCGGATTCCAGCAGTTTCAGGCGCGCAAACTTGCGTTCGCTCTCGGACTTAGCGGAGATGCTTTCAAGAATGGAGTAAAATTTCTTCTCGCATTATATCGTGCGTACGAAGCAACTGATGCATCATTGTTTGAGATCAATCCTTTGGTTATTACCAAAGAAGGAAATGTCATAGCACTCGATGCAAAAGTGAATTTTGACGATAACGCTTTATATCGACATCCAGAGTTTGCAGAATTACGAGATATTGATGAAGAAGATCCACTTGAAGTTGAAGCATCAAAATCCAATTTGAACTACATCAAACTTGACGGAAACGTTGGCTGCATGGTGAACGGCGCAGGTCTTGCAATGGGAACAATGGATATTATCAAACTTGCAGGCGGCGAACCGGCAAACTTTTTGGATGTTGGCGGCGGAGCAAATGCAGTAACAGTAGCCAACGGATTCAAGATCATTCTTGCTGATAAAAATGTGAAAGCTATTCTTATCAATATCTTCGGCGGAATTGTTCGCTGCGACCGTGTTGCAAACGGTGTTGTTGAAGCGGCAAAAGTTGTTGATGTGAAGATTCCAATCGTAATACGTCTTGCAGGAACCAATGCTGATATTGCTGCGGATATTCTGAAAAATTCTGGGATGAAATTCCTTGTTGCTGAAAATTTGAAAGATGCAGCAGAAAAAGTAACAAAAGCATTGGCGGCGTAAAAAATATGAATCTACAAGAGATTGAACATTATTGGCTTGAATCATCTGATGATGATTTTGATACAGCTGAAAAATTATTTCTGAATAAGAAATATGTTCAGTCAATGTTCTTTCTTCATCTATCTATTGAAAAGGTGTTGAAAGCGGTCTTTGTCAGAAAAAATAATGTTGAAGCACCGTATGGGCATAACCTACAATACCTTGCTACAAAGATTGTAGGAATTCAATGGCAGCAACATCAATTAGATCTACTGGCAGAAATAACCTCATTCAATATTTCGGCACGATATGATGATTACAAAAGAAATTTTTACAACGTATGCGACAAACAATTTGCAGAGCAATACTTGCAAAAAGGAAATGAGATGAGAGAATGGTTCAAATCCCAAATACGATAATTGATATTATTAAAGCGATGCGTGCACGAATTGGAAATGAAATTGATATTAAAAAAATATTCCTTTTCGGTTCGTATGCAAAAGGAACGTATTCAGAGAACAGCGATATTGATGTTTGTATTGTTGCTGCAAATGTTGAGAACGAATTTTTAGCAGCATTTAAGATTACACCAAAGATCGCTGCCATTGATGCAAGAATTGAACCAATTGTTGTTTCTGAAAAAGAATTTAATGAAAAAAATGTTTTTGGTGTTATAAAAGAAATTAAAACGTACGGTATAGAGATTGCGTAAAAACGTAATCGAGAAGAACATGAAAGGGATCGAATACATTGTTGATGCACGAGGAAAGAGGAAAGCGGTTGTCGTTGATCTAAAAGTTTACGGCAATGTGTGTGAAGATTTTTATGATTCGTTGACTGCAAAAATGAGAATAAATGAACCTCGTGAATCATATTCTTCTGTGAAAGCTAAGTTGGAAAAATTGGGAAAAATTCATGGCTAAATTTGCCATTGTTTTTTGCACGCTCAGGGCGCCAAGACTTGGAAAGTTTGCCGAGTAATTCTGTTGAAAAAATTCTTTCTGCAATTGAAAACTTTCCTTTGATCCATCTCCCAATGGGAGTAAAACACTAAAAGGTGAGAAAAATCTTTGACGGATTCGAGTTGGAGATTATCGTATAATTTATTCTGTTTATACTGACACGCTTATCATTGATGTTATTCGTGTTCGTCATCGCAAAGAAGTTTATAACTGATTATTAATGTCTATATACGAAAAATACGAAGCCGTTATCGGTCTTGAAGTTCACGCGCAGCTTTCCACGAACACGAAAATCTTCTGTGGCTGTTCGAATAAATTCGGCAGCCAACCGAACTCGAATGTCTGCCCTGTCTGTTTAGGAATGCCGGGAGTTTTGCCGGTGCTGAACAAGCAAGTAGTGGAATACGCAATTCGAATGGGATTAGCAACGAACTGTTCTATCACTACAAAATCAATATTTGCCCGCAAGAATTATTTCTATCCCGATCTTCCAAAAGGATATCAGATCTCCCAATATGAAGAACCGATCTGTCAGTATGGATATGCTGATATTGAATTGGGCAATGGAAGTTCAAAGCGGATCGGCGTAACACGAATTCATATGGAAGAAGATGCAGGAAAATCTATTCATGATGCTGGGAACGAAACACTCGTTGATGTGAATCGCTGCGGGACTCCATTGTTGGAGATCGTCAGTGAACCGGATATGCGTTCCGCAGAAGAGGCAAGCAAATATCTTATTTCAATCTGGCAGACAGTGAAATATTTGGGGATCTGTGACGGCAATATGGAAGAGGGAAGCCTGCGGTGCGATGCGAATGTTTCTGTGCGGTTGAAAGGTGAAACAAAGCTCGGAACCAAAGCCGAATTGAAAAATATGAATTCGTTCCGCAATGTAGAACGGGCGATTGAATATGAGATCAAACGTCAAATTGATTTGATAGAGGAGGGCGGAGCAGTTATTCAGCAAACTCTGTTATGGAATGCGGATAAGAATATTGCTGCGCCGATGCGAAGCAAAGAAGAAGCGCACGATTATCGGTATTTCCCTGATCCCGATCTTGTTCCGGTGATCGTCAATAAAGAATGGATCGCTTCTGTTGAGAAACATCTTCCTGAGCTTCCTGTTATTCGCAGGAAAAGATTCATTGAAGCTTTTAAACTTCCTCCGTACGATGCAGAAGTTCTTACTCAGGAAAAAGAACTTGCAGATTATTTTGAATCCTCGTTGAACGGACTTTCAAAAAAGAATGAAGAAAATTACAAATTTGTAAGCAATTGGGTAATGACCGATGTCCTGCGTGTTGTGAATGATGAAAAACTTTCAATCACTGATTTTCCGGTTTCTCCGGCGCATCTTTCTGGGATGGTGAATGCAATTGCGGATGGTACAATCAGCGGAAAAATTGCGAAAGATGTTTTTGCGGAGATGTTAAAAACAAAAGAACATCCCCAAACGATCATCGAACGAAAAGGATTGGTACAGATTTCGGATACGGGAACAATTGAAAAAGAGATTGATTCGATCTTGTCAAAATTTCCAAATGAAATATCGCGGTATCGCGGTGGCGAAGCTAAATTAATGGGATTCTTCGTCGGTGAAACGATGAAAGTGATGAAGGGAAAGGGAAATCCCAAAGTAATTAACGAACTATTGGTAAAAAAACTTAAATCATAATCTCACGCAAAGACACGAAGGCGCAAAGTATTAGGTAATATTCCTTTGCGGCTTTGCGAGAAAAGAATGGAATGGAACCATGCGTAAAAAAATAATCGCCGGAAACTGGAAAATGAATAACGACATTTCCCAAACAACAGAACTTATCAACGGAATCAAATCTGCAATTAAATCCTCATCGTCAACAATCGCAATTGTCTGTCCGCCATATACTTCATTAATGACGGCGCAGCAATTGATCAAAGGAACATCGATCAAGCTCGGTGCGCAGGATGTTTCGTTGCACGACAGCGGTGCATATACAGGAGAAATATCTTTGTCGATGTTGAAATCGGTTGGATGCGAATATGTTATTGTTGGTCATTCCGAACGACGGCAATATCATGCTGAAACCAATGAGGTCATCAATCAAAAAGCAAAGAAAGTGTTAGCCGGCGGACTTATTCCAATTATTTGTGTTGGCGAGACGCTTGAAGAGCGTGAAAAAAATATTACCGGTCAGGTTTTAGCAACTCAGGTAAAAGGTGTTCTTGCCGGATTTTCTGGTGCTGATGTTGAGAAATCCATTATTGCATACGAACCGGTTTGGGCAATTGGGACAGGAAAAACTGCGAGCAAAGAACAGGCAGAAGAAGTTCATCTGATGATTCGTAGTTTGATTACTCAAATATACTCTTCCTCAATTGCTGAAAAAGTAATTATTCAATACGGCGGCAGCGTAAAACCGGATAATGCAAAGGAATTACTTTCTCAGCCAAATATTGATGGTGCACTTGTTGGTGGGGCGTGTTTAAAAGCGGATTCATTTTTAGCTATCATTAATGCTGCATAGTAAACTCTAATCTTCAGGCCTCAAAACTATGTTTTTTTGTAGATTTGAGGTCTTGTTGTCTCCATACTACTCAAAAATATCACTTGGTTTCAGCTGGTTCGTGTGTTATATTTAGATTGTTTTATAAAGAAAAATCCCTTAAAACAACGAAAATTCAACAACTTCGGATCAATAGTTGAACAAATTGCTCTTTCGATCATCAATTTATCTGTTAGTTTCAGTCCTTGTCGCAACCACTCTATTTTCCCAGCAGTTGTTTCTCGAAAATGGCACGCCGTCGCATCCAAATGTATTATCCTATAATTCGTCAGCACGTTCTATAATAGATCTTTCAGGTGAATGGAATTATTCGCTCGATAATGGTATATCGTGGAAACAAGTAAAAATTCCAGCAGCTGCTAATTATGAAGGAAAGATAGTTTACCGGAAAAAATTTTCCGTTGATGAACTTTCCTTACAGAATAATGCATTTACTATTGTCTGTTACGGAATCAACTACCAGGCCGAAGTCTTTATCAATGAAACGTTTGTGGGACGACATGAGGGGGGATATACGTCATTTGAGCTTTCTGTTCCGGATAACATTATTCAGATCGGTTCGGAAAATGTCATTCGTGTTGTTGTCGATAATTTGTTGAACCATAGATCAACATTTCCATTGCGGCCTCAAGTAAGCGGCTGGAAAAATTACAATGGAATTGTCCGAGATATCTTTATCGTTGCTGCGCCAAAATTACGTATAGAAAAAGTCGGTGTGGTTGTTGAAGCGATCGAACCGAAATCCACTAAACTAATCGTAACGACAACAGTATCTGCAAAAGATCTGCAAGCATTTGCACAGTTATCCAACAAAACATTTCAACTCTCTGTAGAAACTGTTGAAGCAGCGAATGGAATTGTTGTTGGAAAACCAACGGTTGTTTCTGTTGTTCCGCAGCCAAATAGTTCGGCGATAGCGCAAATCTCCATTTCAATTTCCAGCGCAAAATTATGGTCACCGGATTCGCCGGAACTCTATTCGATAAAAGTTTCTCTTCTTGCAGTTGAAGGAAAAAAAGATTCTTTGTTGGATGCGGTCAGTGTAACCACCGGAATTCGTACGTTCACTAAAGATAAGAATAATCTTCTGTTCAATGGCGCACCCATAAATTTACGAGGCGTTGTATGGATAGAGGATTCGGAATTTCACGGAAGTGCGTT
The DNA here is from genome assembly GCA_030679145.1 of Bacteroidota bacterium. Lineage (GTDB taxonomy): Bacteria > Bacteroidota > Ignavibacteria > UBA10030 > UBA8401 > UBA8401. The sequence goes on from JAUXTU010000052.1 coordinate 14,824, forward strand.
GACATACGAAGAGATGGAACGTGATGTTGCTTTGATTAAAAATCTTGGCGCAAACACCGTCCGTGTCGGATTCCATCCGCCGCATCCTTTCTTTATCCAGCTGTGCGATCGATACGGTCTATTGGTGCTTGAAGAAATTCCGAATTTTGAAATTCCCGCAAAAATTCTCGATGATGAAAATTACCGCTCACTCGTCAATAATTACCTGAAAGATATGATCGAACGTGATCGGCACAATCCATCAGTAATTGCATGGGGATTAGGAGAGGGATCAGGTTTTACTGGAGATACCGAGAAGAATATTGTTTCGCAGTTACATCATACTGCAAAATCCATCGATGATCGATTGACCTATTTTATAACGCGGGGCGCTGAAGATGATGATGTATCATCTGCAGATATCTGTGCGATCAGTTTCTCCAATGTTGACATCAAGAAATTCCGTTTACAAATTGCTGCATTCAAAGAATCAAATCCAAAGAAGCCGCTCATTGTTTCCGGTTACGGTAAAGCGATAGAAGATGGGAATCGGAACGGATACAGCGATCCTAATTCTCAGGAATCGCAAGCGCGATATATTCAGCAGCGATATGCTGTCATTAAAGACATGAATCTTGCCGGTTCGATGATCTTTGCGTTTAATGATTTTAAAAGTGATCGCCCGATCATGCATATCAAACCTACAACTCCTTTGGTTCATACTGTGGGAATTGTAGAATTAGACCGCGAAAAGAAATCGGCATATGATGTTGTTCATTCCATTTATCACGATCAAAAGATTTCTGCTCTGCCAATCGGAAATTATGTCCCGGCATCTCCGTATGTCTATGTTGTCATCGGGCTTTCATTGTTGATCATTGCAGCTTGGTTGGTTAATGGAAATCGCAGGTTTCGCGAAAGTACAAGGCGAGCAATTTTCAATTCATATAATTTTTTTGCGGATATCCGGGACCAATTCACACTTCCGCTTTTTCATACAACCGTAACTGCATTCATTATTGCGATTACATTTTCTGTGATATTTTCCAGTATTTTGCATCATTTTAAAACCAGTGTTGCTTTGGATTACATATTATCGTATCTCCTCTCGGATGATTTCAAAAAAATTGTGATCGAAATGTCATGGAATCCGATGATCGGTGTAGGATATTTTTCAACCATTATTATAGGATGGTTCTTAGGTTTAACAGTTCTGGTCAAAATTTTAGCGTTGATGGCGCGAGTAAAAATTCGACTGTTTCATTCATATTCAATTGTGGTCTGGACCGCACTTCCCTGGCTCTTCTTTATTCCGGTCGGAATGATCTTATACCGAGTACTAGAAAGTGAAGTGTATGTCCCCTGGATATTAGGACTGGTTGTTTTAATGTCCGTATGGGTGTATTTCCGGACATTAAAAGGTATTTCTGTTATTTATCATATCTATACGCCAAAAATGTACATGATCGGTGTGACAGTAGTACTCGTCATCAGCGGAGGCTTTTACGCCTATTTAGATTATATGTATTCGCTTTCGTTATATGCAGAATATTTCGCAACGCACATTCTTCCCTTTGTCAATTAATTTTAACCGCTAACGAATGTATCTTTCTAAATTAGAAATAGTTGGTTTTAAATCGTTTGCAAATAAAGTGAATCTTTCCTTTGATGCTGGTCTTACAGCAATTGTCGGTCCGAATGGCTGCGGGAAGACAAATGTTGTTGATGCTATCCGCTGGGCGTTAGGCGAACAAAAACCGAGTCGCTTGCGAAGTGATAAGATGGAAGATGTTATTTTCAACGGAACGAAAAACCGCAAACCGCTGGGGATGGCGGATGTTTCATTGACAATTGAGAACACAAAAGGAATTCTTCCTTCAGAATATAAAGAAGTTGTCATCACTCGCCGTGTGTATCGTTCCGGTGAGTCGGAATATTATCTGAACAAAACTCTTTGCCGATTAAAAGATATCAAAGATCTTTTTATGGATACCGGAATGGGCTCGGATGCGTATTCCGTTATCGAATTGAAGATGGTCGAGACGATCTTGAGTGACAAAGCAGATGAACGCCGCCGATTATTTGAAGAAGCTGCCGGAGTGACAAAATATAAGGTTCGCAGAAAAGAGACGTTCACAAAGCTTGATCACGTGCAGCAAGATCTGATTCGCGTGCAGGATATTGTGAAAGAAGTGCAGAAAGCAGTCAACTCTCTTGAACGACAAGCGCACAAAGCGGAACAGTTCAATATCATTTCGCAGGACTTGCGGACAAAAGAAATTATCCTTCTCGAACGCGAATATTCCGATATCATCCTTTCAATTGATCCGTTAAGGGAAAAACTGACTTCCGCTGTTGATGATAAGAAAAAGATCAGTGACGAACTATCTTCCGAAGAGACACTGCTGGATGATCTGCGGGAAGAACTGACCTCATTAGAAGAACGGTTGAATGAAGTACAATTAGAACTGAACGAGCATCAGCAAAAAATAAATCTTTCGCAGCAGGCACGTGTAAAAGCGAACGAACGAACCAATTCGCTGACAGAATCAATTGACCATTTTACGAAAGAAAAAGAAGAACTTTCTCACCAACTTCCCGAATTGGAGGCGCGTGCTGGGGAATTGGCCGTTTCAATCGATCAAACTCATGCAAATGTCCATTCTTCTACCGAACAATACAATGAGAAAAAAGAAGAACTTGACAAATTTACCATAGAACTTGAAAAGAAAAAAACAGAAGTAAAATCGAAACAGGACGAAGTGATCGCCCTGCTTCATGAGATTTCGTCCAAACGGAATGAATACGAACGAACAAAAGCGCGGTTAGAGAATATCAATGGGCGATTGGATTATTCCGGAGAAGAGAATGCGATCTATACAGCGGAGATTTCAAAAAATTCCGCTACGGTAGCCGAACTGACAAAGCAGGATAAAGATTTTCGGAAACAATTTGCCGAAGCAGAGATTCGAGCGTTGGATAAAGAATCAAAAAGAACAGGTCTTCTCAAGGAAGTGGAGACTCTTCGCAATACTGAATTTGAAATCCGTGCGCTCCTTGAACGCCGTAAATCCCGATTGGATTTTCTTCAAGGTCTTATTGAAAGTCATGAAGGTTTTTCTGAAGGTGCCAAATTTCTTATAACGAATGATGAATGGAAGAACACGCTGCAAACGACCGTTGCGGATGCATTTTCTACCGATGCAAAATACCGTATTGCGATCGAAGCGGCACTTGGTGATGTGGCAAATTATATGGTCGTTCAAACGATCGACGATGCCCACCGCGGTGTTGAATTGTTGAAGACAAGCAATAAAGGCCGGGCAACGTTTGTTTGTCTTGAATCGATCCCATCCTTACCGGATGATAAGTTAGACATTATTGAAGGCGGAGTTATTTCGTGGGCAAGCGACAGTGTGCAGTGTGATCCAAAATATTCATCTCTTCGAGACTTTCTATTTGCCGGGACAATGATCGTTGAAGATGTTCAAACTGCCAAAGCGTTGGTGCGAAAATATTTCTCTTTGAAATGCGTTACGTTGGATGGTGAACTCGTCACCGGTTCAGGTATTCTTCGCGGCGGCAGTATTCGTGCAGAAGATGGTGGATTTATCGGTAAAAAAAATCAGATAGAAGAGCTTCATAAAGAGATTGAAACATTTTTGTTGCAAACCGATTCAAATCGGAAAGAGATTGCTGGAAAAGAAAAACAGATCGCCGCAATCGATGTAAAATCACTGTTCGATATTGCGAAGAAGATCGAACAACAGATGTCTTCAGTTGAAATGCGCATCGCTCAGATTGAATATGAAAAGAAGCGGATGGCAGAGAATGTTGAGAGGAATGACGCTGAAAACAGACGCTTGCGTGAAGAAGCAAATGCTCATAATGCAGAACTGAAAAATCTTCAGCCGACGATTGAGGGATTAGAAAACAAAAAATCATCGGCTGAACAACAATCCGGAGCTACTGCAAGTGAATTGGAAACAATGGAAGTGATGTGGAATGAATTTTCCAAGGTAGCAACCAATGCACAACTTGAAATGATGCGATTGGTGAATGAAGAGAAAAATTTTGCCCGTGAATTGGAGTACACTAACGCAACGATCGCGAATCTGAAGAATACATTTGCACAGCGAGACACTGATATTGAAAATGCACGTCGTGAGATCGAACGATTAGAGGAAGAACTTCTTTTTAATGCACATGTTCTTGAGACGCTTGATCAGGAATTAAAAGAAATTATTGAACGAAAGCGCGTGGCACAATCTGACTTTAATTCCAAGCGGACTCAATCGCACGATATTGAATTAAAATTGAAGGATGCGCGACGGTTACACGACAGTTCAATGTCCCGTTCACATGAATTGGAAATGAAAATTTCCGAACTGACAATGAAAGCACAGAATATTGTTGACCGCGGGAAAGAAGAGTTCGAATATACTGTTGAGTTGAAGGAATTTACGGCGGAAAATAACTTCGATATTGAATCTGCACGAGAAGAAATCCGGTATATGAAAGATAAGATCCGCTCACTTGGCGCTGTGAACTTTGCAGCATTTGATGAATATAAAACGGAAAAAGAACGATTGGAATTCATCACTGTTCAGCGCGATGACCTGATCGAAGCGGAAAAGACATTGATGCAGACGATCGAAGAGATCAATAACACTGCTCAGCGAGAATTCATCACAACCTTTGATAAAGTTCGAGAATATTTCATTTCAACATTCAAAGGATTGTTTGATGAGGGAGATGAATGTGACCTTCAATTGGAAGATGGTGTTGATCCATTAGAAGCGCGGATTGAAATTACTGCTAAGCCTCGCGGTAAACGTCCGACTTCGATTGATCTTCTTTCCGGCGGTGAGAAGACATTGACGGCGATCGCATTGCTGTTCGCAATTTATCTTGTGAAACCGTCGCCCTTCTGTATTTTGGATGAAGTTGATGCGCCGCTTGATGATTCGAATATTGACCGGTTCTCTCGTATCATCAGAAAATTTAGCGATAATACGCAGTTTATTATTGTTACGCACAATAAACGGACGATGGAAGCAGCCAATGCAATGTACGGTGTGACGATGGAAGAACAGGGTGTTTCAAAATTAGTTTCGGTCCGTTTCAATGAGAGCAAAGTTGCTACAAATTAATATTTCATTTTCCCAATGTGGTGTGAAAGAATGAGTGAGAATCTTTCATATATCGTCTTTACAGATTTTGACGGAACGATAGCCGTCAATGATATCGGTGACGCAATGTTCAACCGATTCGGGGATATTGATGTCTGCACGGAAAGCTTTGAACAATATCGTAATGGAGAAATTGATGCACGTGATTGTTGGAAGAAAGGTTTTGCTTCTATTCCTTCAGTAACCAAAGACGATTTTGTAACATTCGCATATTCACAATCAGTCGACCTCCATTTTAAAACGTTTGTAGAATTCTGCTCAGAGAAAAATATTTCGATTAATGTACTGAGTGATGGATACGATGCATATATCGATCCGGTATTGAAAAGGGAAGGATTGGACTGGCTGCCGCGGTTTTCCAATCGGCTGCAGTTCAATGATGATGGAACAGTTGAACCGATTTTTCCTTATACGGATGCTGAGTGCAAACGATGTGCGAATTGTAAACGGAACCATCTTCTGACAAAATCAAGCGATGATAATGTTATCGTCTATATCGGTGACGGGATTTCAGACCGCTGTCCGGCTCAGTTTGCCGATATCGTGTTTGCCAAAGATTCATTGGTCAGTTTTTGTGAAACACACAATATTACGTTTCACCGGTTTGAGAATTTTTCTGATGTGTTGAAAAATTTTCGGATGATGATAGAAACAAAAAAACCGCGTAAACGACGCACTGCAGAACTTGCACGCAAAGATGTTTTTATGATGGAGTAATAATGGATATTCGATTGAAAATTTTTGAATTGCGAAGTTATACTCCGATTCCATTCCTTTTGGTGATGGTGGCATTTGCAGAACCTACTTTGATTTCTTTGATTTGCGGATTTGGCGTCGCGTTGATCGGCGAGGCGATTCGATTTTGGGGCGTTTCAATTGCAGGAAGTGAAACCCGAACGACTGGTGCAGTTGGCGCAACAAATCTTATTACGGATGGTCCATTCGGTTATGTTCGAAATCCTTTGTACGTCGGGAATATTTTGATGTATGTGGGCTGCGGAATTATGTCAAATGCACTGGTTCCGTATTTAGCTTTGACAGCATTCGTCTGGTTTGTCATTCAATATCAGTTGATTGTTTCGCAGGAAGAGGATCACCTGAAGAGGGCGTTTGGTGATGAATATGCAACATATTGTAAGAATGTTCCGCGGTTCATTCCTCGAGTAACGAAATATTCCGGAGAACATTCATTCCATCGCGAGCCAAACTTTTCACGCGGTCTTCAATCAGAGACAAGAACATTGCAGGCATTTTCTGCGGTGATTGCATTGATCGTGTTACGATTTTTTGTGAGGTAAGATGAAACAGCGAGTGATGATCGTGGCGGGTGAAGCGTCCGGCGATTTGCATGGAGCGGGCGTTGTTCGTGAGTTGAAGAAAAAAAATCCTTCAATGGATATCTACGGCATCGGCGGAGATAAGATGGAGAAAGAAGGAATGTTGCTCACATTCCATGTGCGTGAGATGTCGTTCATGGGTTTTGTTGAAGTGGTGAAACATCTGCCGCTGATCCGAGCTGTAGAAAAAACGCTTGAACAATTATTGATCCTAAAGAAACCTGATGTAGTTGTGTTGATTGATTACCCCGGTTTTAATTTGCGATTTGCGAGGATAGTAAAGAAGTACGGGATCAAAGTGGTGTATTACATCAGTCCTCAAGTGTGGGCATGGAAAAAAGGGCGCGTATTAAAAATGCGTGGATTAATTGATAAAATGCTGGTGGTCTTTCCGTTTGAAGTTCCGATCTACGAAAAAGAGAATATCCCTGTGCAGTTTGTCGGTCATCCCTTGGTAGAAGAGATGCAGGAAATGATGAGTAAAGAGAACTTCTGCCGGCGATACGATCTGGATAACACAAAGAAATTCATTGCTGTTATTCCCGGAAGCAGAAAGCAAGAGATTGAGGATTTATTCTCTGTAATGGTTCGTTCAGCGGTTGAAATTGCCGGAAATGAAAAAGAAGTTGTTGTTGCAGTTGCTCCGAATCTTTCGATGGAACTGTATAAAAATAATCTGCCTCCGAATATGAATGTGAAGTTCATTCAGCATTCTACACATGAAGTGATGAAATATGCTGAATTTGCTTTTGTAACATCCGGTACGGCGACACTTGAAACTGCATGTGTCGGAACGCCGATGATTGTTGTCTATAAAACATCGGCGATAACATATTGGATTGCGCGATTGGTTGTGAAGATAAAAAATATAGCATTGGTCAATATTGTTGCAGGAAAAACGATCGTTCCTGAGATGATCCAAGGTGATGCAACGGTGGAGAAATTGGTTAGTGAAGCACGCTCAATATTGAACTCACCCGAACATTATTCGGAGATAAAAAACGAATTGAATATTGTTCGGCAAAAACTTGGCGGGGTCGGGGCATCTGTAAATGTTACGGAAACAATTCTTGCTATTTGATGTATGAAAAAACGATTGATCTTGATTGCGCTGCGCATTGTCCTTTGGAGGGTAGCTCTATTGTGGTGTAAGACGTTGAAGATTGTACGAGTCAACGCAGATCAGTTTGATGAGTTAAGCCGAAACGGAAAAAATGTTATTGTAACATTTTGGCATGATTCAATGTTTGTCGGTTGGTTCTTGCATCGACCCCAAACAAACTGGAAAATATCAGCGCTAGTAAGCCAGAGTAATGATGGTGAATTTCTTTCCACAATCCTTGAACGATGGAATTATACAATGATCCGCGGTTCAAGTCATACTGGCGGAAAAGAAGCAATGCAATTGATGGTAGATGAAGTTGAAAATGGAAACTCACTTGCAATTACACCTGACGGACCGCGCGGACCCCGGCACGAAATGAAGATGGGGGCTGTTCGAGTTGCGCAGCGAACAGGGGTTCCGTTAATTTTGGTAGGAATTGCGACGCTAAAGAAGAAACAATTACGAAGCTGGGATAAGTTTGAAGTTCCACGGCCGTTCTCAACAGTTGTAGCAAAGTATAGCGAGCCGATTATTGTTCCGAAAGAGTTGAACAATGAATTGCTTGATGAGTTCAAACGAACAATGCAGAATGTAATGACGAAACTGACAGAAGAAGCATCAGAGCTATCCGTTACACTAGGTGGATCGAAGTGAAACCGAGCCGGTTATTTCTGCCCTTCGTACCGTTGTATGGTTTAGCAGCGATGCTTCGAAACTGGTTCTTTGATATAGGAATATTTCACTCAATTGATGTCGGTGTTCCGGTGATTTCAGTTGGTAATATTACAACCGGCGGGACGGGAAAAACACCGATCGTGAAAAGTATAGCGTCTATTCTTATTGAGAATGGAAGACATGTTGCAATTATCAGTCGAGGGTATGGACGAAATTCAAATGGAACTATTATCGTAAGCGATGGCAAAAATATTTTGACTGATGCTGATTTGGGCGGAGATGAGCCGCTGCTTCTTGCCGAACAATTACGAAAAGCAATTGTGATCGTAGATGAAGATCGTATCCGTGGTGCACAAAAAGCGATTAAAGAATTTGGTGCAACGGTGATTGTTCTTGATGATGGATTCCAGCATCGGTACATCAAACGTTTAAAAAATATCGTATTGATCGATTCACAACATTCGCCGTTTAAGACATCATTGCTCCCTGCGGGTTATCGACGAGAATTGATTTCCAGCTTTAAACGTTCAGATGCAATTGTTGTAACAAAAGCAAACGATATCAATGAAGCATTACCGTTATTGAAAAATACGGAACTTGATTCAATTGCACATAAATTCTCAAGTTCATTCCAGCCATCTGGCATACGTCATTTGTTTGGCGGTGTTAAGCAATCATTGACAATGCTAAAGGGACATACAGCAATTGGTCTTTGTGGAATTGCAAAACCGGAGAGTTTTCAACAGAGTCTTGAACAGTGTGGTGTACGTGTTAATAAATATTTTAATTTTCCCGATCACCATAAGTTTACTCGTGATGACATTGAACAAGTTATGAATTCGTTCAAAATGAATAATGCAGACTTCATCATTACAACAGAGAAAGATGCTGTTCGGTTGAAAGAATTTGAAATGGTATTGAAACAACTTCCAATTGTTATGTTGTCGATGGAAGTTGTTATGCATCAGAATGAAGCATGGAAGAAATTTATACTGGACGGATTGCATTAATGAAAATTGCAGTAAGTGACAATGGGAACGAAGGAAAACGGAAGAAATATCTGGATTGGCTTCAATTGTTTGCACCGGATGCTGAACTAACAGTTATTGGGTATACAAATGGATTTGCTTCACTGAAAGGATTTGATGGTTTAGTCCTAACGGGAGGGGAAGATATAGATCCGCAGCTTTCGAAAGCATTACCGATTGAACTTGTTCAACCAAGCGATAAAAGAAGGGATGATTTTGAATTCCAATTGCTTGAGCAGGCAATAACTGAAAAGAAACCAATTTTAGGAATTTGCCGCGGATTGCAAGTAACAAATGTTTTTCTCGGCGGCTCATTGACCGCCGATTTACAATCAGCAGGATTTGCAGATCACACAACAAAGAAAAATGAAAATGAGCGTCGTCATTCAATTGCTGTGACAAAAGAGTCACTTATGTATTCGGTTGTTGGTGCTGAGTTGGGAGAAATCAATTCATATCATCATCAATCGGCGTTGAATGTTGCAGATGATCTGATGGTTTCCGGTCGTTCTCCGGACGGAGTCATTGAATCGCTGGAATGGAAAAATAAGACTAACAAATCATTTTTACTCTTGGTGCAATGGCATCCGGAACGAATGATTGACGTAGAAAATCCTTTTACAAGAAATATTTGTAAAGCATTCTTTAGGGCAGCAAAAAAATAAATCAATAAATTAATACCCACGCAGCGATGCCTGCCTTTCACCATAGGCAGAATATTTGGAACCAGCAGGCATGCGTGTAATTTTTACCACAGAGGGCAAAGTCCCTGAAAGGAACAGTGTGTTATGAAACTTTCCGATTATAAATATCCGGTTCCGCGTAATCTTATCGCAAAACATCCGGCAAATCCGCGTGATCATTCACGCCTGTTAGTGATCAACAGAGCCGATGAAACGTTTGAAGACCGCCATTTTTATGACGTAGCTGAATATTTTGACAAGGGTGATACGATGGTCGTGAATGAGACAAAAGTCTTTCAAGCGCGTCTTATTGGAAAAAAAGAAAAAACGAACGCAAAGATCGAAGTGTTTCTTCTTCGTCAATTGAATGTTGAAGATAATATCTGGGATGTGATCGTTGATCCGGCACGAAAAGTACGGATTGGCAATAAAATTTATTTTGATAACGGGAATCTTTGGTGTGAAGTGATCGACAATACCACGTCGCGCGGCAGAACGGTTCGATTTAATTACACGGGAGATTTTTTCAAAGTGATCGATAAGATCGGGCTGACACCGCTTCCACAATATATTAAACGAGAACCGACTCCAAAAGACAAAGATACGTATCAAACAATCTTTGCGGAAAAAGTTGGTGCAGTTGCCGCTCCGACTGCCGGACTTCATTTTTCAAAACAATTACAGAAAAAAATGGAGAAGAAGGGAGTCAGCTTTGCCCCGGTTATTCTTCACATCGGTCTTGGAACATTCCGTGCGGTAGAAGTTGAGGACCTTACAAAACACAAAATGGATTCAGAATTTTTTCAGGTTGAAGATCCAACGGTGAAGATCGTTAATAAATCGATCGATGCTCGAAAAAAGGTCTGTGTTGTTGGGACAAGCGCAATGCGCGCAGTGGAATCCAGCGTAACAACGGATGGTCATCTGAAACCATTAAAAGGCTGGACGGATAAATTCATTTTTCCACCGTATGATTTTAAGATCGCAGACCGAATGATTACGAATTTCCATATGCCGGAATCGACATTGTTGATGATGGTTGCTGCGTTTGCAGGACATGAATTAACTATGCGGGCATATAAACATGCTATTAAAAAGGGTTATCGGTTCTATAGTTACGGCGACGCGATGCTTATTCTATAACAAAAACAATGGAACAATTTCTTACTGCGCAATTCTTTATTACGGCGGCGATCAATATTATTTTAGCCGGTACATTCGGCTATTTAATTACGCGTAAGCATCTGCTGTCGTACTTTTCAAAAGGGAAATGGTGGCTCACTTGGCTATCGGTTGCGATCATTACCTTGATGGATGAATTGACGTCGATCTTTTATGCACCGAGTGAAGCTTTTCGGATCATCGGAACGAATGCAATTGCATTTATCATTCTGACTTCAATTCTCATACGATTCTTGTCGATGAGGATGACTGAGATTGCGGAGATATTGGAATTTCATGGGATAAAGGGTGGGGGTGTTTATTCATTTTCGTATTTAGTGCTTGGTCCGACGGTATCATTCATTGCGATCGCTTCCATTATTGTGGATTATGTGCTGACAGCGAGTCTTTCCACTGTCAGTGCGGTTGAAAATGGTCTGTCATTCTTTGAAGTTTCCGCTGCAGGAAAATTTGCGATGCAAGCCGGGATTATCTGGTTTGTTGCAGGATTGAATATTCTTGGAATAAAAGAGAATGCTAAATTCACGTTCGGAATTTTTATTGTTGCAACAATTATTCTGATCAATCTTGTCTCTGCCGGAATGTTTCACATGCACGTCGGCAGTTGGGGAACGATCGGACAAAGTTTCTCGAATATTGCATCCGGAATGAATGAGGGAAATTGGTTTAATGCATATTTCTTTGTGATCATCGGTGTGTCGAGTTGTATTTTGGCATATTCCGGTATTGAATCGGTTGTTCAAACTGCAGGTCTCGTAAAATCGTGGAAAGATGTAAAACGTGCGTATATTTTTCTTGCAGTAACGACCGGCATTTTCACTCCATTGATTGCCGCCGTTGTTCTTTCATCTGACATCAATCATGCTCAACATGAAACTGACCTGATCACGCAGTTTGCACGAATGGTTGGCGGAATTCCGTTTGGATATATCGTCGGGTTTCTTGCGAGTATATTATTGATGATGGCAGTGAACACGGCATATGTTGCATCCAGTGAATTGATGGAACGGGTAGCGCATCGATATGGGTTCCATTGGATTCTTAAAACAAATAATCGTCAGTCGCTCTATCGTGTTCACATTGGGAATGCAGCATTCTATACGTTCATTGTCTTTATTACGGGCGGCAACCAAATGCTGCTGGCGGAAATGTATGCTATTGGATTGTTGGCGAGTTTTTCCATCAATCTTGGAAGTTTGCTCATCTACCGGTATTCAAAAGGGACAAAAGATGTTCTTGCGTTCAATACACACCGCACGGGAACAATTGTATTATTTGCAATCATGTTCTCTTGTTTTATCTATCTTGGATACCATAAGCCGTATGGAACGTTGATGTGGAGTTCCGTCACAGCAATATTTTTATTTATTGGAATCCGGGTAGCCAAGAAACGTGCCCCGGAGATAAAAGAAATTGCGCAGACCGATCAGCCGTTGAATATGATCTTCTATCTCGTGGAATCCGAAGCGGAAAATCTTCATGTCTATTTCCGCCGTCCGAATGAGAATGCTCCAAGCGTTGATGATACATCTTCTGCGTTTATAAGTCTGTACCACCCGCGCGCAGGAATTCCCGAAAAAGTGGCCAAGAATCATTTCCGATTCGCCAGTCAAAGTCAGTCCATTTATCATGGCATCACTGAAATATTGTATGCACTCGATTATGAACTTCCGCACAAGAGAATTACTATTCATCTTGGCTGGCCAACATCCTCGTGGATCGATCGGCTATCGATCGGTGTGATGATGATGAGCGTGATGCGTCTTCCGAAATTATTCCCACGATTTAATTTTGTGATCGAGTATTTCGGTAAACCGAAAGCAGTGAAAGAGTAATATGGTGACCAGTGTTATCATTCCTGCGGCTGGATTTGGTGAGCGGATGGGTGCAACCATTGGCAAGCAATTTCTGTTAATGAGCGATAAGCCGATTCTCGTTCATACATTGGAACGGTTTGAGCAATGTGAAGAAGTGAATGAAATCATCGTTGCTACCCAAAAGTCATCATTTCCGTTCATTGAAGAGATCAAACGAAAATATTCGTTCTCCAAATTGAGAGGACCGGTCGAGGGTGGTCAACGACGGCAGGATTCAATTGCCAATGCGTTGCAATATATTGATCCTAAAGCAGAGATTGTTATGGTTCACGATGCGGTTCGTCCGTTCGTTCATAAAAAAGAGATCAGCCAATCAATTGAAACAGCGAAATATTTTGGCGCATCCATTGTTGCAGTTCGTGCAAAAGATACCATGAAACAGGCATCGACCGACGGACGGGTTGAAAAAACATTGAATCGTTCATCATTATGGAGTGTTCAGACACCGCAGACATTTCAACGGCAGATATTAATTGATGCATATGCCAACGCAGAAAAAATGAACATCACTGCTACGGATGACTCTTTTTTAGCAGAGCAGATAGGCATTCTGCCGATTATTGTTGAAGGAAGTTACGAGAATATCAAGATCACAACGCCGGATGATTTGTTATTAGCAGAGTTATTGTTGAAACGCTTTGTTCCATAAATAGTTGATTTTTGAAAAGTAATAAGATATCAGACATCATTATTGATTTAAGACTTTTAGAGTCGAATAATTTAGATGGCATCTAAGGTTTTGAGTTAAATATTTATCATTCTCCTTGCATCTAATCGTTCGATTTCATTATTTTGCGGTTACAGTATACCGTTCTCTTTTCGTAACAGGGGAGTAAATAAATGGAAAACCTCATTGTTGTCTTACTGATCAGTTATGTGATTGGTTCTATCCCAACAAGCATTATTGCAGTAAAGATTGCAAATGCGGGTGACATTCGTAAATTCGGTTCCGGTAATGCCGGCGGCACGAATGTATTACGAATGCTCGGCTGGAAGATCGGCATCGCTGTGATTTTGTTTGATCTGTTTAAGGGAGTTATTGCAACATACTACGTTCCTCAAATTTTCTGGGACCCGAATCCTCTTCCATTCAATAATGCAACTCCGTTCCAAGATTTTACTGTCGTTCAGATCATTTGCGGAATTGTTGCGGTACTTGGTCATATTTGGACATTGTTTGCCGGTTTTAAAGGAGGTAAAGGCGTTGCTACCGGTGCGGGAATGATTCTTGGTCTGGCGCCAGTTGAGTTTGCCGTTATTATCGGTGTATTTACAGTTGTGTTTTTATTATCGCGATATGTTTCGCTCGGTTCAATTATTGCTGCAATGGCGTTTCCCGTTTCGATGTTCGTACGCGAGAATATTTTCCATGTTGATATTCCCGGATATCACACATTGGTCTATTTTGCTATTGGTGTTTCATTGCTCATTACCTACACTCACCGTGAAAATATCAAGCGGCTGCTGGCGGGAACTGAAAATAAATTGACCCACTTCAAAGGTTCGCACCGGTAGATTTAATCTGCCCACGTCTAAAGGTCTCATCATGCGCATTTCAGTTCTTGGAGCCGGAAGCTGGGGAACAACGCTGGCAATCGTTCTCTGTGAAAATTTTCGTGACGTTACATTATGGAGCTATCGAGCAGATCAAACCGAAGAAATGCGCGATGCCCGAACCAATAAAGATTATCTCCCCGGAACAATTCTTCCTGCACATCTAAAGATCACCCATGATATTGAAGAAGCAGCATCAAAAAAAGATTTGATCGTTACCGCCGTTCCATCGCAGTTCCTCAGAAATGTTCTAAAGGATATAGCTCATCTTGATCTTAAAAAAACGATCATTGTTAATGTTGCCAAAGGGATCGAGAATAAAACATTGATGACGATGTCTGAAGTGATGCTTGATATTTTTGAACATGAAAAAAAATCCAACATCGCCATTCTTTCCGGACCAAGTCATGCAGAAGAAGTGGTGAAAAAAATTCCGACTGCCGTCGTTGCTTCATCATTCAGTACGCGTACGGCAAAGATATTAGCGCATACGTTCGCTACACCGTATTTTCGCGTGTATGTTTCCGATGATATCCGCGGCGTTGAACTTGGCGGAGCGTTGAAGAATGTGATTGCAATCGGTGCAGGTGTAGTTGACGGTGCAGGATTCGGCGATAATACAAAAGCTGCTATTATGACGCGTGGAATTGCGGAGATGACTCGGCTGGGGGATAAAATGGGGGCACTGCCAAGAACATTTTCCGGACTTTCAGGGATCGGCGATCTTATTGTTACGTGCATGAGCAAGCACAGTCGTAACCGTCATGTTGGCGAGCAGCTCGGACGAGGGCGAAAGCTTGACGCAATTCTCGGTGAAATGGTGATGGTTGCCGAAGGTGTTGCAACATGTAAATCAGCGGTTGATCTTGCAAAAAAGCATCACACTGAAATGGCGATCTTCTCTGAAGTATATAACATTATGTTCGAGGGAAAAGAACCTCACAGCGCAACCGAAGATCTGATGTCCAGAACAATTAAAGGTGAACACTAGAAACCATCTCAAAAATGGCGGTCATTGCGAGAGAGTCCCGATGTATCGGGACGACCGAAGCAATCTTTTTGTGGAATAGGGAATAATGAGTTGTTGCTGTTAATGTAATGCGCGTCCCAACTTATCGAGATGCGCATTTTTATTTTGGATGCGTTGCTTTTACACGGATTTTTTGATTACATTTCACAAGAATTTTTGTTAGTGAGGAAAAATTTCGTACTAACAATACGCGTCATTCCCGCGACTTGTCCGTCATGCTTCGCCTTTTGGCGGAAAACGGGAATCCATTTAATTAAGGAGTAATAAAAACGTCATCCCGAACTTGTTTCGGGATATAAAAAATAAATAACAATTTTTATATAGCGTAGCTTCGGCTGCTGTCTTCCAGTAAAACACTACATTTACAATAGCAAAGACACAGAAACGAAGGTGCGCCCCTACACGGGGTGCGCTTCGTTTCATCTTTTGCTTAGGGAGTAGTGTCCCGACTGGAAGGGTGAGATGAATGTCGCACCCTTTTTTTTTGGGAAAGACTTTTTGGCTAAAAGAAAAGCCAATTAAGACACACCGGGGCTCTTGACTAAACGGAGCAACTGTAAATGATTACTATTGGTAATCTGCGAGAATTATTAACATCGTTAAATTTCGAGAATACTGGAAATATATTCTCTAAATATTTTATCAATTCAGATTCTGAATTAAAAGTAGACTTTGGTAGGGAATTATTAATCTATCCAGAAGGAAAAGGCTTAATAGTTAATGAACATCAAACGTGTAATTTTTCAGCAAATGAAAATTTTGTTGTTTTTGAATGTGTACATCGACTTTTAGAGAAAGGATATAAGCCAGAGCATTTAGAACTTGAACCAAAATGGAAGATAGGTCATGGCGCAAGCGGAGGAAGGGCTGATATATTAATCCGAGATAATTCTAAAAAACCATTATTGCTAATAGAATGTAAAACAGAAGGAAAAGAGTTTAAGGACGCTTGGAAAGATACACTAGTCGATGGTGATCAATTGTTTAGTTATGTCCAACAAATTCCGGATACGGAATTTCTCTGTCTTTATACCTCAGATTTCACGAGTGCAGTAGATTATAGTTTTACCTCTTTCATCATATCCCACAAAGACAACGCAAAAATATTAGAAGACAATAAATCTCTTAAGTCTTTTGATAAAGCAAAGAATGTCAAAGATCGATTTTTAGCTTGGAAAGATACATATAAGTTAGAATTTACAACCAAAGGGATATTTGAACTTAATATTCAGCCTTATCAAATAGGTAAAGATAAATATACGATAGAGGATCTTTTACCAGTTGATGTTAAAAACAAAGAAGGTAAATATCATGAATTTCGGACAATTTTACGTAAACATAATGTCTCAGGCAGAGAAAATGCTTTTGATGTTTTGGTAAATTTATTTTTGTGCAAAATAGTTGACGAATCTCAAAACCCGAAAGATTTAAAATTTTATTGGAAGGGCATTGCATACGATAATTATTATGATCTAATAGATCGGCTTCAAGAACTTTATAAAATTGGGATGGATAAATTTTTAGCGCAGGAAATTGTTTATATAAGCAATAAAGAAATTGATGAAGCATTCTGGACTGTAAAACAAAAGCGCAATGCAACAAAACAGCAAATAAAAGAATATTTTCGGAAGTTAAAATTTTTTACGAATAGTGACTTTAGTTTTATTGACGTTCATAATGAGCGATTATTTTATCAAAATGCTAAAGTACTTTTAGAAATTGTTCAGATGTGGCAAGATTTACAGCTCAAAACTACCGATCACAATCAATTTCTGGGAGATATGTTTGAATTTTTCCTGGATAATGGGATTAAACAGTCTGAAGGGCAATTTTTTACACCGCTACCCATATGTAAATTTATATTAATGTCTCTTCCAATAGAGACTATAATTAAATCACAATCCGAGCAACCTAAAGCAATTGATTATGCATGCGGAGCAGGACATTTTTTAACGGAACTAGCTTCTCAAATTACACCTTTTGTTAAACTCTACAGACAATCAGAATTATCGGAGTTCTACAAAAATATTTACGGAATAGAAAAAGAATATCGCTTATCTAAAGTTGCTAAATTATCATCGTTTATGTATGGGCATGAGGGAATCGAGATTCTACATCATGATGCTCTTGGAGCACATGGAAAAATAAAAGAAAGCAGTTTTGATATATTAGTTGCCAATCCACCATTTTCCGTTGAGGGTTTTTTGGATACTCTCTCCGAAGAAGAACGGAGTAAATACATTTTAACTGAGACTGTTTCTGATATAGCAAATAACAGAAATATACAATGTTTTTTCCTTGAACGAGCAAAGCAATTACTTGCACCTAATGGCGTAGCAGGAATTATTATCCCATCATCTGTCTTAAATAATTCAGATGGTACACATATCGCAACACGAGAGATATTAATACAATACTTTGATATTGTAGCACTTGTTGAACTTGGCAGTGGAACATTTGGCAAAACAGGAACGAGTACAATTGTGTTATTTATTAGAAGAAAAGCACAGAAACCAGAACCAGCAAAGCATTATTTGGATCGTGTGAATGATTGGTTTGAGGGTATAAATAAAGATAAAGAATCTGAAGTTTATCAAGATTTATACTTAATTAAAAAATATTGTGACCATATCGAAGTATCTTTTGATACATATCTAACATTAATGAATGGATATCCATCTGATAAGTTATTGAAACAAGATATATTTAAAGAATACGTTAAAGAATTTGATGCTAGTGCAGAAACTAAAAATTTGAAAACAAAAAAATATTTTAAAGAATTAACTTCCAAAGAAAAAAAATCTGAGATAGGTAACAGGTTTAACATTTTTTTGCAAAAAATTGAAAAAGATAAATTATATCATTTTATACTTGCCTATACAAATCCCCAAAATGTGTTAATTGTTAAAAGTCCGTCTGATACGAAAGAACAAAAAAACTATTTGGGTTACGAATGGAGTGCGGCGAAAGGCAGTGAAGGAATTAAATACAACAACGGAAACACAGTAGATCAAATAATTACACCATTATTTGATCCTCAAAACAGAAATAATGTGAACAAAATAAATTATTTTGTTCAACAAAATTATCTAAACGCAGGGATCAGTAATGAATTTCCTGAAAGCCTAAAACCATTTATTGATCTCGTTCCCCTTGTAGATTTACTAGATTTTTCACGAAAAGATTTTACAAAAACTATTTCGGTAAATCCCAAAAAAAATATAATTATTAAAACTAAATGGGAACTGGTAAACATGGAAAATGTGTGCAAAATTGTTAGAGGAGCATCGCCACGTCCTATAGATAAATATATTACAAAGGAAAAGGATGGCATAAATTGGATAAAGATAGGCGACGTTAATGTTAATGATAAATATATTACTCAAACTGGAGAAAAAATTACTATAGAGGGTGCTAAAAAATCTCGTTTAGTTAAAGTTGGTGATTTTATTCTTTCGAATTCAATGAGTTTTGGTAGACCTTATATATTAAAAATATCGGGATGTATTCATGACGGCTGGTTACTAATGACAGATTTTAGATATGATCTTGATAAAAATTATTTATATGAAATATTGTCTTTTGAAGATACTCAACGACAATTTATCGAAAGTGCCGCTGGTGGTGTAGTTAAAAATCTAAATATTGAACGTGTAAAATCGACGAGAATATCAATCCCACCAATTTCAGTTCAAAAAACGATAGTAAAAGAATGCAAAGTAATTGATTTAGAATGTGAAAAAGCATATAAAAATATTAAGCTTTTGAGGAGAAAAAATGAAGAAAAGGTTAAAGCATGGTTCGCTAATAATTACGAGATGAAAAAACTTGATGATTTAACAGAAATAAAAAATGGAGGTACACCCGATACAAATAATCCATTGTTTTGGACTAATGGTTCTATATTTTGGGCAACTTTAGTAGATACAAAAAGTAAATATCTTTTCTCAACCCAAAGGAAGATTACCAAGGAAGGACTGGATAATAGTAGCGCTCAATTGTTGCCTATTAACACTGTTATATTTTCTAGTCGAGCAACTATCGGTGAAGTGACAATTACAAAAGTTGAAACATGCACGAATCAAGGTTATAAAAATTTTATTTGTAATCCTGATTTATTGCATTATGAATATTTATACTATGTTCTAAAAAACTCTGTTAAAGAAATTGAAAAACTGTCTTCTGGAATGACTTATAAAGAAATTAACACAAAAAGTATAAAGAATTTCAGAATCCCTACTCCGGCTCTAAATGTCCAAAAACGTTTAGTTCAAGAATTAGAGACGGTTGAAAAACAGATTACAGTGGCTGAGCATATAATTCAAGAATCTCTAAAACGCAAACAAAGTATAATGAGGAAATATTTATAAGAGTATCGTTTGTTTATCAAATACTATTGATCAATGATAGTCTGTCAGTAACTAAATATTTTGTAGTTTGTGCTTTTTGGGAAAAATATTACAATGAATTCAATCGAAACTTAAACGGCACAGTTACCCAAACGCTCACCGGCGCGTTATTCATAATTGCCGGCGTAAACTTCCACAATATTGCCGCATCAATCGCATTTTGATCAAAGATGTTTGATGTAGATTTCACGATCTCCGCTTGTTTTACTTTCCCTTCTTTTGTCACCCACATTTTAATGAAGACCGTTCCTTCAACTCCTGCGCGTCGAGCAATCTCGGGATATGACGGAGCAGGGTTGTAAACAGGTACAGGGTATTTTTCAATTCCTGCGATGAAGATTTCCGGTGCAGTTTCTTCGTCGATAATAGTTGTTCCACCAGAAATAACCGTTCCGGTTCCTCCTTCGATACCATTTTCTGTTTCTCTCGAAGCATTCATCTCCGTTTGTGTAGGAATTGTTGTTTCGGGATTAATTTCAGTTTCAGGAACTGGGACAGGGATACCGATGGCGGCTTTAACAGTTTGCGCAACAGAAACATTTGGTATCACCGGTCTATTCCAAATTGTTGGTTGAATATAAATTTCTCTTACTCTTTTTTTCCAGGAATTGTCAATTACACTATCTGCATTGGACGATTGCATAAGAAATTGAATACCCCCGATGACTGCGATATGAAATAATCCGGCGATCATCAATCCTTCAGTCATGTATCGATGATAGAGATTCCGCAATTCGAGTGTACCGATATTCATTGTAGTTTTCATAACTGCCTCCGAATATTATTTCCCCTCCTCATTTGAGGAGGGGATTAAAGGGTGGTGGTTAGGTTACTTGTTCTTCCTGGTTTTATAATTCTCATATTGAATCGATTTTTTTGCCTTGCGAGAATCGTCTTCCTTTGCAGTCTTTTGATATGATTCAATCTTTCCTAATTGTGAACGAACTGATTCACCGCTTGCTCCTGCCGCCGATGCTGCGGGTGAAGTGCTCATCAGATCTTTTGCTTCATTCAAACGCATTTCTGCCGCTGCCTGATCACCGTTATCCATCGCTTGCATTGCCTGTTCAACTTTACGCGTTGAAACTGCTATATCCGCTTTTGCTTGCGTTGAAATGTCGCGATTCTTTTCAATCTCAGCAAAATCTTTTGTGTACGTAACTTTTGCGGAAAATGTCGGATAGGAAGCGATGATCGTTGCACTTTCATATCGCAATTCACCTGATGCTACAATCCTGTTTCCCGTTCCAGCAGGGACCGAAAGTTCAACGGTAAATTCTCTTGTCTCATTTGCATACAGGTCGCCGATTGGAATAATGTATCGTGCATTCTCATTCTTAAATTCGCAGCCGACGACATCCTGCACATGAACATTATCGCCAAGAGTAAGATAGATCGCTCCGTTTTGTGCAATCACCGATGAGGCCAATTCAAATTCCTGACGAATAATCGCGGCGAGCGAATGCGGATGTTCTATGAAATAATAATTACCGCCGCCGCTTTCCGAAAGTCCCATCATCAGATTCTCGTTGTAATCTAATCCGACTCCCATTGCGGTAACGGAAATAGATTTGTTCCTATATTGTTTTGCAATGCGGTTCAATTCAATCGGATCGGTTATACCGACATTTGCTAATCCGTCTGACAGCAATACCACGCGATTGATGAATTCTTTTCCTGCATATTTTTCTGATTGGCGTAATCCTTCAACCAAACCTCCGCCAAGATTCGTGGAGTTGCGCGGATACACTTCATCGATCAATCGTTTGATAGATTGTTTATTATTGCCGACTTTTTTCGCGCGGCGAATAACATCAACTATATCATCATACACCACAATGGAAAGAATGTCGCTTGGCTGCAACTGATCAACGAGTGATGCGAATGCTTTTTTAACAAATTCCATTTTTTGTTGATCGCCCATTGAGCCGCTTCTGTCGATCACGATAGAAAGATTCATCGGTTTTCGTTGTTTTTCACCGATAATATTGGGTGTGGTGAGAGTCAACTGAAGATATGCGGTTCCTCCTCGCTCAGAAATGACCGGACAATTTAATTTTCCGTTCAATGTAAAAACAGGAGAGGGTGCATGAAGGGTCATAGCAGTTGAATTAGACCACATCAGCATTATCACGGTGAAAATTGCAGCGATTCTTTGTTTCATAACTCCTCCTTTGGTATTTGTGGAATTGAATTTGTACTTTATTGCGTTCACCTCTTGTCTGTGTATGTCATTAACTGTTGAAAGGTAAATGAAGCCCCCAATCTTTTTTCTGAACGACGACGCGAAGATCCTTGATTTGATGAAAAAAGGGGATGACGATGCATTGGTGATGATCTATCAGCAGAACCGAAAGGCGATCGTGTCGTTAGTATTGAAGAACAATGGAAGTAACGACGATGCTGAAGATGTAATTCAAGATTCAGTGATCATTTTATGGGAGAGAGTTCGGAGCGGCAGATTTGAATACACGGCAAAATTAAGCACGTTTCTTTTTGCGATTGCAAAGAATGTCTGGTCAAGAAAACGCGTACGAAGACAACGTGAGACTCCGACAAAAATGGAAAGTGATTTTTTGGAATCCGGGGATGCTTCACAGTTGGAGTTGATGGTTGAATCAGAGCGTTCCCAAACGGTTGCATCAGCGCTGGAAAAACTTGGTGATCCATGCAAAACTCTTTTGTTGCTATACTATTGGGAAGAAAAATCACAAGAAGATATTGCGGCACAAATGGGATTTGCGAATGCAGCAACAGTAAAATCCAAAAAATATACGTGCAAGAAGATGCTTGAAAAGATTTTGAAGGATTCAGGATTTATGTTGGGACTGATTTGAAATAAAAATATGAATGATGATACTAAAAAATATTGGACAGACGATCCAGAACTTGTTGAGAAGTACATTCTCAATAAGATATCAGCTGAAGAGAAGAAACGCTTAGATGCGGAAATTGCGGATTGCGAACCGTGCAAGGCAAAACTTCAGGAAGAATTGGAGATTGCAGCCGGTATTCGTCATTATGGACGTGATATTTTGAAAGCGCGGCTACGTAAGAAACTTCGGCGCGAAAGAGCCACGCAGTTTTTCAACTATCAATATGTCGGTCTTGCGGCAGCAGTAGTTATTATTGCCATCGGGCTTGGTGCGTACCAAATTTGGTTCAGCGATCTTGTTGCTCCGAAAAAATTTCACCAGCAGGAGATTGTTTTTAAACAATCGGAAGATTCTGCAGCTATTAGTTCCGAATCATCGGATGAAGAACGAAAGAGTGAAGCAGGCAAACCGGAGGATGAACATAAAGAATCCGATCAACGATTGGAACAATCTTCTTCACAACAAAAGATGGAGATAGCTGAACAGGGCGATCTCGCTCAATCAGCACCTGCCGTATCATCCGTTGACCAGAAACAATCATTATCAGGTGCGGCAGGAAAATCCGATGATTTGGTAGGTGAAGGTTCCAAATCAGAAAGCACACCATCGGCAATTTGGCTGATTGGGCAAATTGTTATTGTGAATGAATCTGTTCAGGATAATGAGATAAGTGCTTCAAAAATTCAAAAAGAAAAAGATACAAAGTTTTCTGAACAACGCCGCCCAAAGACGAACTCACAATCGCTTGAAACGATTACGCTAAATAAAAAAGTAAAAGAGAACAATATTATTCTTCAACAACGCTCAATGAAAGATCTTCCGATCGGACGATCACAGCAACGCACGGGACAACAACGAGAGATTGAAACATTGTTTGAACGAACTGATAAGGGAATTCAACTGACATTATATGATGATTCAATAAATGAATCGGACATGAAAGACGCAATTGTGGAACGCGTATCTGAAGATTCCATTGTAGTCTCACTTCCGAATCAACGGATCGCGTATCGGCTACCATCAGGTTGGAACTCAACTTCTTCCGGTCGACGATGAACGGACAATCTTCAACTGAAATTCAATACGTCAAAGGTGTCGGTCCGGTTCGTGCTGCCGTGCTGCGAACGATCGGTGTTGATTCTCTTCAAAAACTTCTCTACTACTTTCCGTACGATTACCTTGACCGCTCACGCATAACAAAGATCAAAGAACTTCCGAAACTAGTCGAAGCAGGGAACGAAGTTACGGTCATCGGTTCGGTCTTTCGCACGGAATTAAAGTACACCCGCAATCGAAAGAAGATGTTTTTTCTTACCATCAAAGATGAGACCGGATATCTTGCTTGTGTTTTTTACGGCGCTGTTGAATGGTTTCAAAAAGCGTTTGAAGTGGGTGAGATACTTGCCATTTCTTCTGTTCCTGAATTGGATAAATATAATCGAGTTCAGTTCATCCATCCTGAATTTGACAGATTGAAAACTAAAGATGAAGAAGATGAAACGGATTGGAATTCGCTTCTTCATACCGGCGCAATCATTCCAAAATATTCTTCTGGTGAAGAACTTCGTAATGCCGGATTGGATAATCGCGGATTCAGGAGAATCCTTCGTAACGCGATCAATAATAATATCAACTCTTTGACGGAACATCTTCCGCGGGAAATTCTGCAGCGCAATACGCTCCTCGATATCTATTCGTCTATTAAGATGATTCATTTCCCGAAATCGTATACGGAACGGGATCACGCGTTGCGTAGATTGAAATTTGACGAACTATTTTATTTCGAGCTATTGATGGCGTTCCGCAAACGGGAATTAAAAGGTGAATTGAAGGGAATTCAATTCAAAATTTTGCGATCAAAGACTGTAAAATTGAAGGAATCTCTTGCGTTCGAACTAACTGATGCACAAAAGCGGGTTATTAAAGAAATTCATAACGACATGATGCAACCGGTGCCGATGAATCGGTTATTACAAGGAGATGTGGGAAGCGGAAAAACAATCGTAGCACTCTTTGCAATGCTGACCGCAATCGAAAATGGATACCAATGTGCGCTAATGGCACCGACTGAAATTCTTGCTGAGCAGCATTGGCAAAGCATCAAGAATTTTCTGAAAGATATTCCGGTGAATATTCGCCTGCTTGTCGGTGGACAGAAGAAAAAACTGCGCGATGATGTGCTGGAAGATGTGCGAAGAGGAACGGCAAATATTGTTATTGGCACGCACGCGTTGATACAGGAACATGTGCATTTTGCAAATCTCGGTTTTGTAGTGATCGACGAGCAGCATCGGTTCGGCGTTTCGCAGCGTGCATTATTGCGGGAAAAAGGGAGGCAAAATCCTGATGTGCTGGTCATGACAGCAACACCAATTCCGCGCACACTTTCATTGACTGTGTATGGTGATCTGGATGTTTCGGTGATCGATGAACTGCCCAAAGGACGAAAAGAGATCCGCACCGCTGTTCGATTTGATAAAGATAAAACCAAGATATTCAATTTTGTCCGCGAAGAAGTGAAGAAAGGACGACAAGCGTATGTCGTTTATCCGTTGATCGAAGAATCGGAAAAGATCGATCTGAAAGCGGCGGTGAAGGAATTTGAGTATCTCAGCAGTAAGATCTTTCCGGAATACACCGTCGGTCTTTTGCATGGAAGACTTTCATCCGAAGAAAAAGATGAGTTAATGCAGCGTTTCAAAAAGAACGAGATCCAGATCCTTGTTGCAACGACAGTGATCGAAGTCGGCATTGATGTTCCGAATGCAACGATCATGATCATCGAGAACGCAGAACGGTTCGGATTATCACAGCTTCATCAATTACGTGGAAGAGTAGGGCGCGGCGCGGAGCAAAGTTATTGTATTTTAATTACGGATGAAAACTTTACCAAGCGAACATTGCAGTTAGCAACAAACAGAGCAAAAGCTCACCACGAAGTAGACGTGACAAAAAAACGATTGGAAACAATGGTGAATACGAATGACGGATTTGTGATTGCTGAAGTTGATCTTGAGCTGCGCGGTGCCGGAGATTATTTTGGCACACGCCAAAGCGGACTTCCCGGATTCCGGTTGGCAAATATCATCAGCGACGCCGATCTCCTTACACTTGCACGCAAAGAAGCGTTCGATATTGTTGAGCGCGATCCGCATTTAGTACGAAGCGAACATAAAAATATTCGAAAAGAATTTGAGTTTGTCTTTAAAGATTTATTGTCGTTAGTACGAGTAGGGTAATCTCTGAAAAATATTTTTAAAAACAATTGCTACATTTTTTTTAAAAAATAGTTCCGCTACTCTCGAACTCTCCTCAGATTTGAATTCTAAAAATTTTCCTGAAAAAGTCTCTTACCACTTGACAACTTTGTATAATTCCGTATATTAGTAGTGAATATAGAACGAAAAAGCGGTTCCTTAACCGCTCTTTGACATACAGACAGGAATAAAGTCATCACGGTAGAAAAATTATGAAGCGAGCGAACGATGATAAAAATAAATTCTCACAAATAGAGAAAGGTATCCAAAGTATTTTTTTGGTACTCCTCTGAATGGACGTAGCATTAGTCTACAACGTGAAAAAGGAAGAGGCAGTTGACGCAGCGAGCGTCGCTCAACCTTCGAGTCAGAATCAACACACGACTCACACAAACATACAAGTTGCTCCGAGCGCGGATGCTTTTGCGGAATGGGATACGATCGAAACTATCCATGCCGTACGAGATGCCCTTTCTCTTCGACACTCTGTCTCCCTTATTGAAGCTGACGATAATGCTTTCAACACTTTAAGATCTGATCAACCGGATATCGTGTTTAATATTGCTGAAGGTCGTTTCGGCGCATCACGCGAAGCACAGATTCCGGCAATGCTCGAGATGTTGAACATCCCGTATACCGGTTCTGATCCATTAACTCTGAGTGTTTGTCTCGATAAATCCCGCGCAAAAGAAATTCTTTCATACTATAACGTCGCAAATCCGAAATTCGCTGTCATCTCATCACTTTCCGAACTTCAATCACTCAGTTTTCCTGTTCCGGCAATGGTAAAACCGCTGTTCGAAGGTTCAAGCAAAGGAATTTTCAATTCGTCGCTTGTCCATTCTCAGGAAGAATTGGTGAAACAGGTGAAATCGGTTGTCGAAGAGTACGGTCAGCCTGCGTTGATCGAAGAATTTCTTCCCGGAAGAGAATTTACTGTTGCGATGCTCGGGAATGGAAATGAATTGAATGTTCTTCCGATAGTGGAAATAAAATTTGATTCGCTGCCAAGTGGAGTGAATCCGATCTATTCCTATGAAGCTAAATGGATTTGGGATCAATCATCAAATCCGCTCGAAATTTTTGAATGTCCTGCAAAGCTTGATAACAGTCTTAAAACGGCTATCGAAACTCTTTGCCGAAATACCTATAACGTACTGCGGTGTCGGGATTGGTCTAGAATAGATGTACGGTTGGACCAAAATGGCAGACCAAATATTATAGAGATCAATCCATTACCTGGAATCTTGCCAAAAATTGAGGATAATTCGTGTTTTCCTAAAGCGGCAAGAATGGCAGGACTTAATTACAACCAAATGCTGAATACCGTTTTGGATGCAGGATTAAAACGATACAATCTATTATAATGACAAAAACTGTTCACGTAGCAATTATCTATAACGAACCTACCATTGAAACGGATACCGGTCGTCAATTTGCATTCGATGCCGGCGTCAGTCATCAGCACAGCGGTGTGTGGGTTTCTGCTGCAAAGACGGATGGGAAAATTGATCTTTCTGAAGTTGGTGTGATTGAAGAGAAAGAAGATATTCAATCTGCGTTGCGCGCACTTGGTTATGAAACTTCTATTTTCAACATGTCGGATGATCTTGACAGATTTCTCGCTTATTTGAAAGCAATGCAGCCGGATGTTATTTTTAATATGGTTGAGAGTTTAGGTGACTACGCGATCCACGAAATGCATGTTGCGGGAGTGTACGAGCTATTAGGAATTGCTTATACCGGTTCAGGTCCATTAACTCTTGGAACTTGCCTGAATAAAGCGCGGACAAAAGAAATATTGCAACAAAACGGAATACCGACTGCAAAGTTCATGCTTGTGGAGAACGCGAACGATCTGTCTGCTGATACGTTGAAACTTTCATTTCCGATTATTGTAAAACCGAGCGCAGAAGATGCAAGTGTTGGTATTGACAATAATTCCATCGTTACTACTTTTGAAGATTTACAAAAACGGATATCATTTATTGTTAATAAATTTGAAGCACCGGCGTTGGTTGAAGAATACATTGAAGGACGTGAATTGAATGTTGCCATTATCGGCAACAATCCTCCGATGGTGCTGCCGATTTCAGAAATTGATTTTTCGGGACTTCCAAGCGGATATCCGAAGATTGTAACATATGATGCAAAGTGGATGGATGGAACTAAAGAATATGAAGGAACAAAAGGTATGTGTCCATCGATTCTTCCGTCTGAAATTGAAAAAGAAGTAAAGGATATTGCTTTGCGGGCATACAATCTTATGGAATGTCGTGATTATGCACGAGTTGACATTCGTTTATCGAAAACAATGAAGCCATATGTTCTGGAAGTGAATCCGAATCCAGATCTTTCGGATGATGCAGGATACCATCGATCGGCAAAAGCCGCGGGCTACTCATATCCGGAAGCGATCGGTAAGATCGTTGGTTTCGCAGTTGAACGCCATCTGCAAGCAAAATAATTTTAGTGCGACGATTCTGTTCGTCTGAATGATAATTGAATGATCGTCCGAAAAACTGAGCGTCAAGATTTTGAAACAATTCGATCTATCGTTATTGCGACAGAAGTGTTCAACAAAGAAGAGATCGATATTGCTGTTGAGCTGTTGGAAATATTTTTGAACGACCCGAACCAGCAAGATTATGAAATTTATTCGTATATTGACAGTGAAGAAAAGGTGTGCGGATATATTTGTATTGGTCCGACACCGGCAACAACCGCAACGTATGATCTGTACTGGATCGCGGTCGATCCTTCAACACAAAGCAAAGGGATTGGAACTGTTCTTTTAAATTTCACTGAAGATGCATTGCGGCAGCGCGGCGGTCGATTACTGATCGCCGAAACATCTTCGACAGCAAAATATGATAAGACGCGTGAGTTTTATGAACGAAAGAAATTTCAGAAACTTGCGCATATCAAAGAATATTATAAACCGGGAGATGATCTTATCATCTACGGAAAATATTTATAGGAAACATCTGAAAAATTGTTTGTTGATTGTCATTCTGAGCGAAGCGAAGAATCTCATTTTTGGTCTTGAATGAAGAACAAGATTCCTCGTCGCTCTGCTCCTCGGAATGACGTTGAGATAAGATTTTTTAGATGTCTAAACAGAGTTAGAAATAAATAATATTTTATTCACAACAGAAGGCACTTTTTATGGAACTCTGGCAGGAAATGCTAAGAGCTAGTGTTGACAGCGGAAAAGATCTTGTTGATCGTTTCGGTTTCGACAAAGAATTAGCGGAAAAATTAAATACGCTATTTCACATTCGGATCAATCCTTATTATCTTTCATTGATTCGTTACCCGGGCGATCCGATTTGGCTGCAATGCATTCCCGATGCAAAAGAATTGGAAGAGGATGGTTTTTCGGACGATCCCTTGAATGAAGAGGCACACAGTCCAGTTCCAAGCATCACACACCGCTATCCGGATAGAGTGTTATTTTTAACCACAAGTCAATGTTCCATGTATTGCCGTTTCTGCACACGCAAACGTAAAGTGGGAGATTCAGGCAAGATCAGCATGAAATATATCCAAAGCGGTTTGGACTATATTGCAGCGCATCCTGAGATCCGAGATGTTATTTTGTCCGGTGGTGATCCATTGATGCTTACCGATGTGATGTTGGAAAAAGTTGTCTCTGGTCTGCGTGCAATTCCTCATGTTGAGATTATTCGTCTCGGAACAAAAATGCCGTGTGTTCTTCCGCAGCGCATTACACCGGATCTGGTGAATATGTTGAAGAAGTATCATCCTATTTATGTAAATACACATTTCAATCATCCTTGGGAAGTTACCCCTGAAGCGAAGCGTGCCTGCGAAATGCTTGCTGATGCCGGTATTCCTGTTGGAAATCAAGCTGTCTTAATGAAAGGCGTGAATGATGATCCGGATGTGATGTTGGAATTGATGCGAAAATTATTGGCAATGCGTGTTCGTCCGTACTATCTCTACCAAGCTGATATTACCAAAGGTGCAAATCATTTCAGAACACCGGTGAGTGTCGGTTTGGAAATTATGGATAAATTGCGCGGGCATACTTCTGGTCTTGCAATTCCTGCATATGTTATTGATGCACCCGGCGGCGGCGGAAAAATTCCAATCCTTCCGCAATATGTTCTTGGGCGTAATGGAAACAACATCATCATGCGGAATTACAAATACGAGATCTATGAGTATCCCGATGTTGAGGAAGCTGAGAAAAAAATGCCGACTGATTCTCAACAGATTGAGAAAAAATATCTGCGTAAGCGAAAAAGTGTTCAACGTAAAAAGACATATAAAAAAGAAAAAGTGGAAACATCTGTTTCATAACCTAAAAAGTCCCGCATATGCGGGACTTTTGTTTTATTATAACCTATTCTCTTAAGCACGCCGTTCGTTTTGAACGAACTGTATGCTTTAACCATAGTTACACTGTATGACGAAATCGAAACTGATCATAATATTGTGTGGTTACGGAATATTAATTTACATATTCATTCTCCTTCCACAGAATCTTTACTCTCCGACACGATATTTTAATCTTTCCGGAATACTGTGGTTTATTCATCTGATGCTCTTGTATATTCATGAAGCGGGACATTTGTTCTTTGGCGTGTTTGGAAGAACAATCGGTATTCTGGGCGGATCACTTAATCAAATCCTTGCGCCGGTTGTTTGGTTTATTATTGCGAAACGTGAAGAATCATCACTTTCAAGTGTTGCGCTGTTCTTTACCGGAGTCAGTGTCGTTGATGTAAGTATTTACGTTAAGGATGCTGAAGTTTTGCTCCTGCCTCTCATCGGAGGATTAAGTAAAGCGCATCACGATTGGAAAAATCTTTTGAGCAGATGGGGAATTATTGATTGGAGTTTTGCAATCGGAGAAATTTTGTTTTGGACCGGAATGATAATTGTAGCAGCCGGTCTTTATTTAGGAATAAAAAACGCGATTACAATGTATCGTCTTGGAATTACAGATAAAGAATGATAAGAGTACCATTATCCGATTTTTTTTTCAGAGTTCATCAATACCACAACAGCATGCGCCAATTGTTCTGAACCTTCCCGGCGAGCTGAAAAGAAGAAACGCCGAATAATTCCAGTTTCTAGTGAAAAAGTGATCTCATGCGAGTCAATCATCCCGGTTTTTGTCAACGAAATTTCAATTGGACGTAACATTTCGCGCGGCAGTTCGGTAAACTTTTTTTGCAGATCGTAAATTGAATTCGCGTTGAACTTATCCAGCATTGCTTGATTTGTATCGACAATAACCCATGATGAAAAATTAAATTTCATCATTCCTGCCAACGAGTTTTCAAACAGTGCCTTGTATCGTTGTTCGCTTCTTTTTATTTCTTCGATTGTTTTCTGCTGTTCATCAATAATCTTTCTGTTAGCCCCAAATATCAGTGCAATATACCCCACGGCGAACAACGCGATAATCGTAGTTGTTAACGTGATCATTAATGCTGTGTTATTCAAAATATCTTGCACCAAAAACTCCTTGCAAACATAAGGTTAACGATTATTACTAACGACCAATTAAAATGCCAAAAAATATCGAAATACAAAAAACCTATTTGTAAAATGGTGTTGCTTAATGAAAAAATGATGATCGTTCCTGAGAAATAAAGAATTGTTCCTGACCCTATCCAAAAGATCGTATGTGACAGTAATGATACGGTTGCGGTTTTGCTCAATTCCAGCAGCACAAAGATGGATACAACAATAAGAAAAAAATTAGCAATTGTTGACATCGATTCGTTGAATTGTTCCGGCTGCTCAAAATATACTTTATTCAAAGTCCAGACAACAAGATAGATCATTGCTGCATACTGGATACCGTCTTTTAATATTCTTTGTTTGCTCCATGTCCAAAAAAAATATAAAAAACTTTCTACCTCTACCACTTGGTGGATGTTCTGCAGAAATAAGTTGTTAATAGACATCCTTCGCAATGTCTCTTCGGCTATCACATGAAGAACGCTAAAACAAAAGAATAGTGTTAATATCTTTAATGGAGAATTGAGTTTCTTCCATTGAAATAATCCCGCGCCTGCGGGTAAAAAACATGATGCCTCAGCAACGTATAATAGGATAGGAGCTTGCATTATTCTCTATTTCTGCAAAGCTGACGATTGATCGCAGTACGGAGGGCATGGGGCTATTTTTTCTGCCAATGTTCCGGTTGTCATATCTTTACCCAGACTGTCAACGCCAACGGCTACCAGTGTGGGTGTTCCATCATCCATTTTGGCGTAATAAAAACGCAGTGCGACAACTCCTTTTTGTAACAACATTTTGTCAAATACTTCACGATAAAACATTCCCCCTTGCGTCTTCATCTGCATAGCATCTTTTTTTAAGTTTTGAATATATTTTTTTGCGGTGTCAAGAGATATTTCATGATTATGTAAATTTTTTGGCAATGTTTGGGCAGAGGCGGAAGTGTTCCCCACAATCCAGAACAATGAAAAGATTGTAAGCGTAGATAGTGAACGGTAAATCATAGTAACTCCTTGATTTTATATGTTTGGTGTTGATGCAAATTGCAATCATCATCTTGTTGATAAATCTTAAAATAAATCAACCCGTCTGTAAAAACATATGAAAAAAAAACGTACATCACAATAAAGAATATGGTTAATACTTTCATTTGCATATTTCACATTGCGGTAAAATCTCGTTATCTTCCTGACGTGAAAATCCCTCAAGAAAAAATAGATGAGATCCGAGCCGCATCGGATATTGTTGATGTGATCTCCACGAGACTTCAACTGAAAAAACGAGGCAAAGACTATCTTGGTTTGTGTCCATTTCATCAGGAAAAGACACCCTCGTTCAGTGTCAGTCCAAATAAACAGATGTTCTATTGTTTCGGCTGCCATCGCGGGGGCGATGTTATAAAATTTGTGATGGAATATGAGAAGTCCTCATACATTGAAGCATTGGAAATTCTTGCTGAGCGCGCCGGTATTTCAATCACCCGAACAGAAGAAGCATATGAAGCTGCAAACGAAACCGAGAAAATGTATAATGTGATGTCGTTTGCAGCGCGTGCATTCTTTGCAAATCTTACCAAAACAACTGAAGGTGAATTTGCGTTGAACTATTTTCGCGAGAGAAGTTTTACCAACCAAACAATGACCACGTTCGGGCTCGGATATTCTTTGCGCGGATGGGATTCATTGCTAAAGAAAGCGCAGGAAGAAGGGATCGATCCGGAACAATTAGAGAAAGTTGGGCTTGTTCGTCGTCGTGAAGATGGTGGAAATTATGATACATTTCGCGGCCGAGTAATGTTCCCGATTTTCAATACAAATGGAAGGGTAATTGCGTTTGGTGCGCGGAAGATATACGAAGATGACAATCTTGGAAAATATATCAATTCTTCGGAAACCCCGATCTATCACAAAAGTAAAGTGCTTTACGGACTTTCACAAGCAAAGGATGCAATCCGCGAACGGGATTTTGTCGTATTAGTGGAAGGATACGCAGACCTTATTTCTGTATATCAGGCAGGAACAAAAAATATTGTTGCATCCAGCGGAACGGCGCTCACGACAGAACAAATTCAACTGATCTCGCGTTATACAAAAAATATTACGCTTGTATATGATGCCGATTCTGCCGGTGCGAATGCAATGATGCGCGGAGTAGATCTTATTCTTGAAGGAGGTCTTGATGTGCGAATTGTGCAGCTTCCCGAAAACGAAGATCCAGATTCTTATGTTCGAAAGAACGGCGGCAAGGCATTTGAAGAATTGTTGAAACGATCTGTGACATTCATTGATTACAAAGCAAATGAATTTCAACGTGCAGGAAATTTTGATTCACCGGAAGGAAAAGCAGAGGCAGTGCGAGGACTCGTTCAGTCCATAGCAAAAATTGGCGATCAATTGAAACGTTCATTCTTTATTAAAGAAGTTGCGGAAAAATATAATCTGTATGAATCAATGCTGTACAGTGAACTTGAAAAATTTACACGAAGGGTACCGCATAAATTCGTAGAGACCGCAAAAACGGAAATTCCCGAAGAGGAACGGGCAACGAATAAACGGAAAGTTCTTGTTAGCGAAATTCCGTTGGAAGAAAAAGAAATACTCTCTGCTGTATTTGAAGATCCTAAAGAAATGATCCCTTTCATTTTTGGCAATGTACATCCGGAAGATTTTTCACATCCGATTTCAAGAAAAATCTCAGAACTTATATTGAGTGTTTTCGATGAAACAGGAGAAGTAGATGTCAATCATCTTATTACAATGTTAACTGACGATCAGGAAAAGACGATGGTCGCCAATATTACATTCAATCGATATCAGCTTGGTGAACGGTGGAATAAGATTGGTGGCAAGGTAAGCGAAACACGATTATATGAATCAGCTTTCGGAGCGATTAAAACATTGAAGAAGAAGCGATTGGAAACAGAGCTTGCCGATAATCGAATTAATATGAAAAATGCATCTATGAGCGGAAGTGATACGATTCCTTTCTTAAAACACCAACAGGAAATTCTGACAAGGCTAAAGGAAATTGATGGATTGAAATTAATGAAGGGCTGACGTTGTAATGAGCAATGATTTTTTTTACGAAAAGTTAACGCCAATTGATAATTTTGTTGATATCTCCGATCCGAAGATCTATACAGAAATGCCTGAAGATTGGCATATCGCCGTTTCTGACGTTAAAAATTCCACGGAGTTGATTCGAACAGGACGCTATAAAGAAGTGAACCTGATCGGTGCATCAACGATCATGGCGTTGCTCAATCTTAAGAAATCTTTTTCCCTTCCATTTATCTTCGGCGGAGATGGCGCATGTGTCTGCATTCCCGAATCAATGGTTGATGAAGCAAAGCAATCTCTTCTCGCTACAAAATTAATGGCAAAAGATTTGTACGGCATAGAACTTCGTGTTGGAGTTGTTCCCATTCGTTTTGTTCGCGAACAAGGATACAATGTGTTAGTTGCTCCCTGTCGATTATCGAAATCATTTGATCAGGCAGCATTCAGCGGCGGCGGTTTGCAATTTGCGGAAGATTGTTTGAAAGATCCGAAAACCGAATTCCAATTTGCGCTCGATCCCGGCGAGAGCAAACCATCAGCTGATTTTACAGGATTGGAATGCCGTTGGCAAAATGTTCCAAGCACACAAGGTGAAATCGTTACGTTAATAGTTCAAGCGCTTGGTAAATCCGATAAAGAAAAGAATGAAACATATCGTGAAATTATCGGGAAGATCGGCATAATTTACGGAAATGATGCTAAATGCCATCCATTGCAGGAGAAACTTCTCACAATGTCGTTGAGTGAAGAGCAGCTTGCGGGTGAATCAAATATACGATCCTATTCAAAAGGTAAACTCTATAGAATTTGGTATTGGTTTAAGATACGGTATGGTGTTTTGCTCGGTAAATTTATGATGTCTCAACAAATCAAAACAGAATTGACCGATTGGGGAGCATATAAGAAATCGGTGATTGAAAATACCGATTTCAAAAAATTTGATGACAAACTTCGTCAGGTTCTTTCCGGTTCAGTTGAGCAGCGAGAACAACTTACGTTGTATCTGGAGGAAAAATATCGCTCAAAAGAATTGGTATATGGAATTCATGCTGCTTCGAGTGCTTTATTAACGTGTCTGCTTTTTAATTATAATCAGGCGCATGTTCACCTTGTCGATTCGAATGACGGCGGATATGCGATTGCAGCAATACAATTAAAAGAACGATTGAATAATGTGAAATAGCAAGGAGGGGGCTGATCACATCCCTTTCATTAGAAATCATTCTACATTTGATTGAAAATAAATTTCTATATCAGATATCAAAATATTTACGTAGCTTGGACATATAAGGTATATACCATAAACGGAAATCCACAAAACCTCGATTAAAAAATTGGACATACATTACACAGGTATTGTTTATCTGAATAGTGTTCCATGAGAAATATGTGCAGACGAGAACTCATCCAACAACAACACAAAGGAGGTAGCAATGAACACAAAACTCAATTTGATGCAGTGGACAATGGCATCACTTGCGGTCTTCGTAATCATAACGATCTTCACATTTGTTATGATCAGACTCGGGGTTGAACCTTGGGTATCGCCAATTCCACAGGATCAAGTAACTCTGACCGACCGAATCGCTACATATCTCTCGAGGCTCATTCTGGCGGGTCTTTTCACATACATCTTTACGAAAACGACCTATGAAGACAAATCAAGCATTGGTCACGGTCTTCGCTATGGTTTTGGGATGGGACTGCTCATGTTTGTCCCAAACTTTGTAGCACGTATAGTTCATGCAGATTCGCCAATTACTGTGCAAGGAACTTTTATGGTTGTAGGAGTAATACAGTCTATTGTCTGTGGAGCGGCAATGGCATATTTGTATAAGTCGGACAAACCCAAAAATTCATAGATAGATAGCGCTTACTCTCATCTGGGCGCTATCATAATCCTATTAGAAAACAAACGGGAACAGGAAATTAATAGATTTATGATTTTAATTCCTTGTTCCCGAATTTCTGATTGGGACTTTCCAAACCATAGAAATTTGGAAAGTCTATCCAGTCAACACTACATCTTTGCAATTATTGCATTTCCAAATTCAGAGCATTTTACTTCTGTTGCTCCTTCCATTTGTCGGGCAAAATCATATGTTACCATTTTTGCACCGATTGCTCCGTTCAATCCTTTAATGATGAGGTCAGCTGCTTCAGCCCAACCAAGGTAACGAAACATCATTTCACCGCTCAACACAACTGATCCCGGATTGACCTTATCCAGATTTGCATATTTTGGAGCCGTTCCGTGTGTTGCTTCAAAAATCGCATGTCCTGTAATGTAATTGATGTTTCCGCCCGGAGCAATTCCAATTCCGCCGACCTGTGCAGCGAGCGCGTCAGAAAGATAGTCGCCGTTCAAATTCAATGTAGCAATGACATCAAAATCTTCCGGTCGTGTAAGGACTTGCTGCAATGTAATATCAGCAATTGCATCTTTGATTACGATTCCTGCGCCCGGTTTTCCTTCGGGTATTTTGCACCATGGTCCGTCGTCAATCTCCACAGCTCCGAAAAATTCTTTTGCGGTTTGATATCCCCAATCACGGAATGCACCTTCGGTGAACTTCATGATATTTCCTTTATGAACGATCGTGACGCTTTTTCGTTTGTTCTTAATTGCATAACTGATTGCACTATGAACAAGTCGCACTGTTCCGGAATAACTTACCGCCTTGATCCCAATACCAACGTTAATATCCGCGGGGAAATTTGGAGTGCCAACCGATTTCCAGAATGATTCTGTTTTTTCTTTTGTACCAAAACGGACCTTATTAAAATCTTTTGGAAATTCTTTTGCAAGAAGATCCAATACTTTTTGAGCTTCAGGTGAGCCGCCCGGATATTCAATTCCCGCATAGATGTCTTCTGTATTTTCACGGAAGATCACCATCTCCACTTTTTCTGGACGTTTTACCGGAGATGGAACACCGGTGAAATATTGAACCGGACGCAGACAAACATAAAGATCGAGCATCTGACGAAGAGCGACATTCAATGAACGAATTCCCCCGCCAACCGGAGTTGTTAATGGTCCTTTGATACCGACGAGATATTGTTTGAAAGCATCGATTGTTTCATCAGGCAGCCATGTTTTCAATTTGTCGAATGATTTTTGCCCTGCAAGAACTTCTTTCCATTCGATCTTTTTTTTTCCTCCGTATGCTTTTGCAACTGCGGCATCAAGAACGCGCACTGATGCGCGCCAAATATCCGGACCTGTTCCGTCTCCTTCAATAAATGGAATAATTGGATTGTCCGGAACGATAAGTTTTCCATTTTGTGTTGTAATTTTTTCTGCCATAATGATTCCTTGATGCTTATTTAATAGTCACGTTTTAACTTCGCTTTCCAAAGGAATCCCTTCGGGACAGTGTGACCAGAGTGAGTAGTTATCATCCCGAGCAAAGTTGCGGGATGATGAATTGCAATTAATATTGAATCTATACTATGTTTGCTCGAATTTTATCCGCAACATCTTTCATTTGTCCGTCTGCATATTTCTTAAGACTAAGATTGAATGAAATATTATCATTTGAATATCGCGGAGTGATATGAATATGAAAATGAAAAACAGATTGCCCCGCTACCTCGCCGTTATTGGCAAAAAAATTGAATCCTTCAAGATTGAACGTCTTCACTAATGATTTTGCCACTTTTTGTGTCACCGTTATCAATTCCCCAAGTTCTGATTCAGGAACTTCCAAAAAGTTCTTATATTCTTTTTTTGGAATTACCAACGCGTGTCCGTAATGGATTGGCATAATATCAATAATTGAGATGACGTTGTCCGTCTCATACAGAATTTCCGCAGGGATTTCGCGGTTTATGACCTTTGTAAATATTGTGCTCATGGTGTTGTAAAATGGTTTGAGAAATTTGTGGTTATTATCGTTCTTTCTGTAATGAAATTAGAAAAAGAAGTGGAGAATTTAAAGGGAAAAATCTTTATATTTCTCAACCCAAAAAAGTCAATTATCTACAAAACTCAATGAGGAACGTATGAAAAAATTTATCATTTATGGAATGCTTGTTATCAGTGCGGCATCACTGGCATTGATGGGTTTCCAATGCTCATCTGCTGAGATGACAAGCGCAAAACTGTATATCAACAGAAAAGAATTTACCAATGCTGAAGTTCAATTAATGAAAGAAGTTGCAAAGAATCCGAAAAACGAAGAAGCATGGTATTTACTTGGGCAGATTAGATTTGAATTGAAGAATTATACAGGAATGAAAGATGCATTTGTTAAAGCAAAAGAAGTCGGTTCAAAATTCAAAAAAGAAGTTGAGGGACAAACGCTGGCAACGTGGGCGCGCTTGTTCAATCAGGGTGTTGAAGAATTGAACAAGGCTGAAGATTCAACCGGTTTTAATGCTGCAATTGAAACGTATAAATTAGCATCATATGTATTACCTGAAAGCACGATCAATCATCAAAATCTTGGTTTGGCGTACTATCGTAAAGGTGATTTTGACAATGCCATTCCGCCGTTGACAATTGCTTTAGATAAAGCAAATTCGCTGTTTGCAGTAAAAATTTTAAGCGGTATCTATTTGACACGGGCAAGTGAATTAAAATCAAAATTTACAGAACAGAACAGGGCTGCAATCGATGAAATGAAAAATCTTGGTCAGATAAGAGAAAAAATTAAAGCTGTTGATGTGAAATATTTTATTGGCGATCCAAGCAATATTGATAAAGAGACCAAGGGTAAGGGAAAGCAGGCAGTTGTTGTAAAAGAAAATTGGAAATATAATAAGTATAATTTAACTGTTGTGATTGAAGGAGAATTGGTTACGTCGGTAAAATATACAACCCCGTATGTTGCACCAATTGATTCATCAAGCCATAAGTTATCACTTGTGGAGTATGATAAAGCGATTGAAGTCCTGAAGAAAGGAAGTGCTTCATACCCTGAAGATGCGGAAATTTCTGAGAGTTTGATGAATTCATATATCGGTGCTGAGCGAAATGCAGAAGCACGAGTGTTATTAGATGAACGCGTAAGAAAATATCCCGACAGCAAATTTGACCATTATAACCTTGGTGTATTCTTGCTAAAAGATAATAAGTACGAAGAATCTGTGAACGAATTTAAATCGGTGCTGGTAATTGATCCTGAATTTAGTTCAGCCACGTATAATCTTGCTGCAACATACGTTAACTGGGGTGTTGCTGAGCAAGAACGTTTAAAGAAAGAAAAGAAGGATGAAGATAAATCGTATCAGGAAAAATTCAAACTAGCTATTCCATTTTTGGAAAAAGTGATTGAAACAAAACCGAATGATGTTCAAATATTGGAATTACTTGGACAGGTATATGCAAATTTAGGCAATGTTGAAAAAGCAAATGCCGCATATAAAAAAGCTGATGATATCAGACAGGAAAAAAATTAAGAGATAATGTTTATGTCCGAAACTGATGATCACAGATCGTGAACATTAGCTTCGGATTTTGTTTTTTTATGAAAGAATATTATGAGCAATCCACAGCCGCCGCAAGGACAACAGATTAACATTGAATTGGGAGAGAAAGAAGCAGAAGGGACGTATTCGAATCTTGCTATTATCACCCATTCGCCGGCAGAATTTGTCATCGATTTTACGCGAATTCTACCTGGTGTTCCGAAAGCACGCGTTCAAGCAAGAATTATTATGACACCCCAGCATACAAAATTATTGATGAATGCAATTCGTGATAATATCCAAAAGTATGAAGAAAAATTTGGTGAGATAAAGATTTTCGGAGAAGAGACCGCCAATCCTTTTGGTTTTCAAATTCCTGTAAAAGAAGAGAAAGTGCATTAGGCTGTGAGCGTTACCACAATTTCGTAATTCTATTCTTCACAATATTAGTGAAGTAAGGGATATGTAGTTTGTTGTATTTCATAATACTGCATTGTATCTTGCCTTCAAGAATTTCATTTAATTATCAAGGGGAATATTCATGCAAACCTCTCTACTGCATTCCAAACGCCATTGGTTGAAATTGTTCGTTGTTCTTTTTGCAACCCTTCCGTTTTCATATAATTGTTTTGAACAACCGGCCGATTTCAAAGCACCAATGTGGGAAACCCCGCTGAATTTGACCCTGGTCAAGAAAACATTTTTTTTCAGCGATGTAGTAAATAAAGATCCTAAATTTGATACAACAACCGGTGTTGTGCTTTATAAACCGACTGAAAATGCCATCGGTTCCAAACAAGGGATATCGAAAGATGTCTTTACTATGCCCTCTCCAAAAGGGAATACGATTCAACAAGAGATTGGTGTTGTCCCCGTAGATATAGGAAATCAACCGCCCGCCAGTATAACAGCAAATCAATTGGGAATCAAATCTTCCGATCTTAATCCTTCGATCGATCCTCAAATAGACACATTGTCACCTTCGCAATTGGGATTGCCGGTGGGAGTTCCATTTGTCACAGATCTTCCTGCAATTCAAATTGATCAAAATTTTGGTGATACAACACAATATACTTATTTAGTCTTTGCTAATGGAACAATGAGTTTAAAGATCACCAATAATTTTCCATTTGCAATTAAGTTCGCAAACAATCAACTCCGATTGGTCAATTTCAATACTATAAATGATACAAATCAGACTGTGGCAGCATTTGTTTTTTCAGGTCAAATCGATGCGGGTACATTTGCTATTTCAAATCCGGTATTATTGGCAGGTGTTACAATGGATGGGATTTTGAAGTTGAAAGGTTCAATGTCTACCGTTGGCGCAACGGGAAAACAATTGAATGCCAGTCATAACATAATATCAGAATTGAGTGTTACAAATGCCCAAATACAATCTATGGTTCCTGAACCTTCCCCTTTAGTATTACCATTGAATGAA
Source organism: Bacteroidota bacterium (assembly GCA_030679145.1). GTDB lineage: Bacteria > Bacteroidota > Ignavibacteria > UBA10030 > UBA8401 > UBA8401. Next base: position 56,431 of record JAUXTU010000052.1, read on the forward strand.
GTATTCGGTGATTCAACAGAATTTAAATATATTGTTTTCGAAAACGGACAAATGTCGCTGACGATAAACAATAGTTTTCCTTTTGACATTCAATTTGTAGGCAATTCTCTTGTTCTGGTTAACAAAAATGATACAACACAAGTGGTCGGAACATTTGTATTTCCGGGTAAGATTACGGGAAAATCAGCGCCGGTATCCTCAAACCTTGTTCAATTAGCAAACAAAAGAATGGATGCAATTCTAAAGTTGAAAGGAACTGTAAACGTATCTAATTATTTGGGCAAAACCATCTTAAACAATGATATACTTACATCGACACTTTCGTTGACAAATGGATTTTTGCAGTCCGCGTTAGTGAATACCATCAATTTTAATCCAACCAGTGTGCTTGCTGTTAATGATTCCGGAGTTCTTCTTGATGAAAAGATCAAAGTAAAACTTGCAAAGTTTGAGAGTGGTGAAATGGAAGTCCGAATTGAAAATAGAACGGCTCTCAAATTGAGCGTTAAGTTTAGAATTTCGGAGTTGAAAGACAATTTGAAAGGTGGAAAAGTATTTAGTCTTGCCGGTGCCGATCAGGACACCATTGTTACAATAGATCCGGGGGTAACTTTGTCAGAGAAGATACAAATGAAAAATGTTTCATTTGTATCCCGTGATATAACGCCCAGCGGCGATACAAGTGTTACACAGAAATTGCATTTTGGTTTAGAAATAAAAACACTGAAAGCAAGCAGCGGATATATATTGGTCAATAAAACGGATCTGGTTGTTGCCGAAGTTAAACCTGATAGCACGTTAGGTTTTGTCCTTTCTGAAATACAAGGGAAAATTCCGCCGGAAACTTTATTGGTGAATCAATCTTTTGATGTTGGGATCGGAGATATTGGAAACAATCTCACACTGAAAGGAATTAAGAGTGCAATTAATCTTTCAACGATAGTTGATTTGAGAGGGAAATTATTCCCAACGGATGTGAATTTATATATAGTCCCAGTGAATAAATCCGGCGGCTACGCAGATTCTGTTCATATAACAAAACGCATCCAATCAGGAATTTCAATCATTCCAATTGATACTGCTTCGGTCAATAAATTGATGAACAGTTTCTTGGCAAGTCTGGGAGAATTACCTTCTAAATTCTTGGTGCGTGGCAATGTTATCATCAGCCCGCTCGATCTCTATGAGAATAATTCTAATGCAACAATTGGGGTAGGGGGGATAACTCAAAAAGACAGCGTATTTGTGAATTTAGATTACGCTATCCCTGTTGCAATTGGAATAAAAGATGGGCTATTGAAGAATCCGCCAACGGAATTTTCGGAAACGTTGCCTGATACAGCTCTCGTTAATCTTATTAAAAATGGGAAAATTTATCTCGACATCACAAATACATTCCCGCTTGATGTGGAATTGCAGTTAAAATTGCTGAAAGGAATTTTACCGGATAAAAAATTACCGGATACAATTTCTGCACCGGTGTTGACTATTCCTCAAAGCTTGACTGATACGGTGAATTATCCACCACTTCGAATTTTAGCAGACACAACAACTAATCGCACCGGTCAGCGTTCATTTACATTCCTTAATCTGACGCCGGATGATGCAAAAAAATTGAATGAAGCAGCATTCAGTGCAGTGGATCTGAAAATGAAAACATCCGGCAACGGAAACAGTGCCAAGGTATTCAATTTAACGGATAAGCTCGAGATGACCGTTAAGGCGAATATCATTTTCTTAGTCGATCAAGATAAATTAAAATAATCACCACATCATGAAGAAAGGACAAATGACAATGAAAAAGATTCAGATAAATTGTTTCGTTGCAACAGTTGTAATTCTTCTTGCATTTGATGTGGTTTTTACGACTACATTATTTGCCGGAGGAGATAAATATTCACCCCGACTTGTTGGAATGGGACGCGCCTTTACTGCGTTCTCTCGCGGTCTCGATGCCGTCGGCGTCAATCCAGCAAATCTCGCGTTAAACGACAGAGATGCTACCGTGACGATCAACATTGTGCCGATAGGATTTTCTATTGGAAGCGATATGATCAATCTTCAGATATATAATGATTTTTTTACGGGTGTTGATGATGGTGCAGGAAATCGCGTACCAAAATTTTTAACGGATGAAGATAAAGATAAAATTCTTGAACTATTCCCGTCTGGAATAGCCAATACTCAACTACGATTGGAAACAGCTCCGATTGGTGTTTCACTTCAATTCGGCGATTTTGGATTGGCGATAGTTCCGTCGGTGCAAACAGCATTGAACCTTGATCTCGATAAGGCATATCTTGAATTTCCTCTGCGAGGATATCCGGCTGGGAAATCATATAATTTCGATAATACGGCCATAAATGGACAATCTGTTTTTGAAGTGAACTTCTCTGTAGGGTATTTGCTCCCTCTTGAACTTCCGTTCACCAGTGATATTGCGGTTGGTATAGGTGTGAAATATTTAAATGGTCTTGCATTTATTGCCACCGATCATTACAATGCATCGATAGTACCAGAAGTAATCAATAATCCAGACGGTTCTCAATCAAATGGTGCAACGGTTGCAAATTTTGATTTTCTGCAATGGGCAGCTGTTGTTGATGAAAAAAATCCAACACAACCAGCCGGCACTGGTCTTGGTTTTGATGTTGGTGTTTCAATGAGATTGCTGGAAGATATTCAGTTTGCCGTCAGCGTTACCGATATTGGGAAAATTAGTTGGGATAAAAATACAAAAGCAATAATTGGAAATGCTTCGCTTCGATTAGAATCAGTTGGTGACACCGCAAACCAGAATAAATTGAAAGAAGCTTTCAAAGGAAAGACAGTTGACACTACAGGATTTGAATTTGCTCTCCCAACGGCTGTGAATGTCGGTGCGGCAATTCAAATGGATGATATGTTTGATGTCATTCCGTTTCGCTGGCTAGTTGCTGTTGACGGACATTTTGGTTTGAATGAAATTGGCGGTAATACAAAGTTACCACAATTCTCAATCGGAACAGAACTTGATCCACTTGCAGGTTGGTTGCCGCTTCGAACTGGTATCACTATTGGTGGTCGTGAGCGATTTGCCTGGTCTGCTGGTTTTGGATTACATTTCGCAAACACTTTTGACCTTGATTTTGCAACACAAAGTATCGCACTGTTAACCAATCCGGAGACGTTTAGAACTGGTTCATTTACAATGGGAATGCGACTACGATTTTAAGATTAGTGCATTGATAGATTAGAAAATCCCCGATATCTTAAAAGGATGTTGGGGATTTCTGTTTTTAAATAGCGCGGCGTAAACGGGCGACAGGTATCATCATTGATTCCCGGTATTTTGCTACAGTGCGGCGTGCAATATTGAATCCTTTTTCTTTTAGAATGGCGGCAATTTCTTCATCGCTAAATGGTTTTGATTTCTCTTCAGTGGCAAGTATCTCTTTGATTCGAAGTTTTACTTCTTTGTTGGAAACATCTTCACCGCTTTGCGTGCTGATTCCTTCACTGAAAAAATATCGTAATTCGTACACCCCAAAATCGGTCTGGACATATTTACCGTTCACAACTCTGCTAATAGTGGAAATGTCCATTCGAATTGTTTCTGCAATGTCTTTATAGATCAACGGTTTTAGTCCCTCGCCTGTTTCAAAGAAATCTTTTTGACGGTCTACAATTTCGTGCATTACTTTCAACATGGTTTCGCGACGCTGATAAATGGATGCGATGAACCATTTTGCCGCATCGAATTTTGAGCGAAGGAATTGTTTCGTATCCGTGCCGACATCCTTATTGCGTTTGGACATCAGGTCTTTGTAGCCGCGGTTGATACGGAGCGGGGGTACATTTTTATCATTCAATTGGATGATAAAGTTACTCTCGTCCTTTGTTACAATGAAGTCCGGCGTAAGATAATTCTGGGCAGAGTCGATTGTTCCTTCACCTGGTTTAGGATTTAGATGCGAGATCAATTCTAATACTTTCTTAACATCATCAATCGAAATATTGAGCAGTTTCGCGATCTGCTCATAATGTTTCTTTGTGAATTCGTCAAAATGATCCCGTAATAATTTTTTTGCAAGTTCGAGCATTGCAGGTTCGCCCTTTGCAAACTCCAATTGTACAATAAGGCATTCCTGCAGGGAGCGAGAAGCAATTCCGACCGGTTCAAGACGTTGAATAATCGCCAGCACCTCTTCAACTTGATCAACTTTTAAATGCAGTTTGTGTGCAAGATTGATATCGTTCACGATTGATTCGAGATCGCGTCGGAGATAACCGTCTTCATCAATGTTCCCGATGATCTCTTCTGCAACGATCATTCCAATATCTGTCACATCGGCAAGCTGCAATTGTTCTGAAAGTTTTTCTGCCAAGGGTGTGATGGAAGCGATAGGAATCTCTTCTCTATCTTCATCATCATTGTTTTGAACTTCACGTTTTCCTCTGAACATCTCCTCATCGTTCAAATAATCCTCAAACGTGAATTCATCTTCTTTTTTCTTGGTGATGGTTTCTTCTGCTTCCGTATCAGCAACAGGATCGGTATCACTGAGTGTTTCAGCCTCTACTTCGCCGTCCACGCCTTCTTCCAATAATGGATTTATTTCCAATTCTGTTTTAATAAGCTGCTCTAACGCAAGCGAAGGAAGCTGCAGCAGTTTCAGATATTGGATCTGCTGCGGAGTGAGTTTTTGGAGTAACCTTTGTTGTTGTGAAAGATGCAGCATAATTATACTACCGTCTCAATTCTTTTGTTCAATTGTTCTGTCCATTCTTTTCCAAACGCGCGTTCTAGCGGTGTGGAAACGAAATGATTCAACGCAATATTCTCTGTTTTGCCTTTGTTTAAGGCGGGTGTACATTCACCAAAAAATTCAAAATGAATCTCTTTCCCATTCCGTTCGGTTCGTCCGATCCGGATTGGAAAGAGGTGACACGATAATGGTTTTTGCCAAGAAATTTTCTTTTCGTAAAATGCGCGTTCAAATGCACATTTGGCAATATTGTTATCATAATATACGAAGACACATGCTTTTCCTTCGACACATTGCGTAGCATAATTTCCTGTATCACCATCAACCAACCCAAATTCATCTATGACAGAACGATGCAGTTGCGGTAAAAAATCTTTAATGATAGGGAATGCATTTTGAATTTCTTGGATCTCCTCATCTTGCAATGGAGCGCCGCGACCGCCGGGGAATGTGCAACATGCCCCTTTACATGCGTTGAGATCACACGAAAACTTCGTTTCCGCGATCGACTGGTGAACTTCTATTTCAGCAATTGTAAACATTTGTAGATGAAGATAAGAATATTTTGAGGAAGGTGAAAGCATTCCGCTGAAAGAAGCGAAGTAAAAATTCTTTTTTATATTCTTAAAAACATCTTTCCCGCCATTTGTCTCACAATTCCTTTAAATTCAAGACTTAAAAGATTAACAAGAACATCGGAAGAAGAAAGCTGCGATTGCTCTGAAATAGTATCAATATGAAGCGGTTCATGGTTCAGGATATCAACAATTTTTTGTTCGAATGCATTAAGCTGGGGCGGTTCGATTGTATGTGGTTTTGATTTGAGAATAGGCTGAAGAGAAAGTTGTAGTTCTTCCAAAACATCGTCAATAGTTTGAACAAGTTTTGCCTGTCCGTTCTTAAGAAGTTTGTTTGTGCCAAAACTTTTCTTCTCCGTAATGTTTCCTGGAAGGCAAAACAATTCCCGATTTTGATCGATCGCTGTTGTGGCTGTGATCATTGCTCCGCCATCCACATCGGATTCGATAATGATCGTTCCAAGTGTCATTCCGCTGATAATACGATTGCGCCGTGGAAAAAATCCCGGATGCGACGGAGTGCTCATCAGTAGTTCAGAAATAATGGCACCCTGATGATTAGATTCAATGAGATCAACTAATTTTTCATTCTCTTTTGGATAGATTTTGTCAATACTACCCCCAAGCACTGCAATCGTCCTTCCGTGAACATGAAGATTTGTTTTATGTGCTATTGTATCAACGCCTCTCGCTAATCCACTGACAACGGTTATTCCGCGTTGCGACAATTCTTTGGCAAAAACTTCCGTCATTTGCTTACCGTAGGAAGTTGGGTGTCTGGTGCCGACGATTGCAATGGAATAATTATCACTGAATTGAAATTTTCCACGGACGAATAATAGAACGGGAGGATCGTAAATATTCTTTAGAAGGAGTGGATAGTTGTCATCCCAATAGGAAACAATAGTACCGTTCACTTTATTAAGCAGTGAAAATTGCTCTTCAATAAATTGTTGATTTCGTTCAGTGTGGCGGATCAACGAAGCATCTGTTTCTTTGATACCGGCGATCTTTATTAAAGAGCGCGGTTCTGCTGAAAAAATTTCTGTTGTCGAATTAAAATGATTGACAAGATTGATGATCTTTCGATCACTGATCTTTGGAAGGGATTTTAAATGCAGTAAGTCCTGAATACTGATGACACCGCTCATTCAATTATCCGAAAATTTCTTGTTGAAAGCGGTTTACAAGAGCTGTTGCTTCATCTTTTGTTTTTGCTTCGGCAATAATTCTAATGATTGGTTCCGTATTTGATTTTCGTAAATGAACCCACGATGTTGGGAAATCGATCTTCAGTCCGTCGTCAAAATTTGTTTTTTCGGATTTCGAATATTTTTCATATAATCGTTGAAGAATTTCATCCGGTTTTAATGAACCGAGTTCGATCTTATTTTTCACGATCTCATATTGCGGCAAACTCGCTTTTAGTGCAGACGCTTTTCCCCCAAAATTCGTGAGCAGTTGAAGGAATAATCCGATCCCAACAATTGCATCACGTCCCAGATGAACTTCCGGCAAAATTACGCCGCCGCTACCTTCGCCACCGATGACGGAATTTAGTTGTTTCATTGCTGATGCGACATTGATCTCACCAACCGCAGTTCGATGGACGGTTGCTCTGTATTCTGCAGCAACATCTTCCACCGCTCTGGTAGTTGAGAGGTTAACGACGACTGAATGATTTGTTCTACCCAGTTGTTTTTCTGCTTCCAGAATAAATTTCGTTGACGAAACGATCGTGTATTCTTCTACAAATGGTTTGCCTTCTTCAGTGATTAGTACCAAACGGTCAACATCAGGATCAACTGCGATTCCAAGATCAGCTTTTTCCTTCTGCACCCGTTCGCAAAGTTCGGTCAAGTTTTCGGGGATTGGTTCAGGAGTATGTGAAAACACTCCATTTACTTCGCAGTTCATTTCAATCACTTCGCAGCCGAGTCTGCGTAATAATGTTGGGACGATTACTCCGCCTGCGGTATTCACACAATCCAGAACAATTTTGAATTTCCGTTTTGCAATCTGTGTTCTGTTGATGCTAGGAAGTGTTAAAATAGCTTTGATGTGCTCATTGATGAATTCCGGATCTCTCGTTAATTTTCCTTGTTTATTCCACGGTTTATAAGAAAATTTTCCACGATCTGCAATTGACCAGAATTTTTTGTTCTCTTCGCTGTTCAGAAACATTCCCGAGGATCCCATGAACTTTAGTCCATTCCAAATCATCGGATTGTGACTGGCGGTGATCACGATTCCACCGGCTGCGTGAAGTTTTTCAATTGCAAGTCCAACTGTCGGGGTAGGGCAAATTCCAAGGGAGATAACATTGCAACCACTTTGAAGCAACGTAGAAACAACAATATCTGAGATGGAAGAACCAGTGATCCTTCCGTCTCGTCCAACAATGATAGTTCCATAGTTACAATATTCAGCGAACGCTGCGGAATATTTGATTATTGTTTCAGGTGTGAGTGATTCTCCGACAATTCCGCGGATTCCGGAAATGCTGACCATTAATGACATAAATTTTCTTTCGTAATATGATTTTTAATAAAATAAGCATGAATAGAGAACCAATCAAGTGTGATTACGGTGTTTGCTTCTTTCTTCAGGTTTTTCCATATTCCTTTTAGAAATTCTTCATAAATATAAAGGAATGCTATGAATGTGAAAAAAATCGCCAAGATTACATTTGTTGTAGGTGGAGTTGTTTTTGTCCTCATCCAATTCGTGCAACCCAACCGAACAAATCCGGAAGTTGACCAAAGTAAAACAATGCAAACTGAGTTGAATATTCCTGCAGATATCAACGCACTATTAGACCGAGGTTGTAAGGATTGTCATTCCAATAGAACTGTTTGGCCATTTTATGCATATATAGCTCCTGCGTCATGGCTTGTTTCGCATGATGTTACGGAAGGACGTAAGCATTTTAACATGTCTGAGTGGGGAAAGTATAAGTTGAGTAAAAAAGCGTCAAAACTATCGGGTATTTATCAGGCTGTAAATGATCATTCAATGCCGCTTCCGAAATACGTTCCTTTGCATCCGGAAGCAAATTTTACTGATGCTGAACGAGGTCAATTGGCAGCTTGGGCACAGAAAGAGGCGGAAAAATTAATGGGTGGAGAGGAAGAATAGATTAATTTTTAAGACTGTTTCTGTATCACAATAACTGGTTTTCTGTGATTCGCCATACAGCTTCCTCTCTGAAATTCTCCTTTTGTATCAAATATAGTTAATAGTAATTTCTGATGACCATTTTTTGTGTTAGAATTTGAACTCTGAGGTATATATGATTTCTACCAAACGTAGTTTAATTTTCATCATAGCTGTTCTATCGTTATGGTTAACTTCATGTGGACCAAGTCTTTCGGAAATAACCACCGATCTTATCGAACAAGGTAGAAATGATGAGGCGATTGCTCGGATGCGGCGCGCTCTTGTCAATTCACCGAATGATCCGCAATATGTTAAATTGTTGGCGATTGCACACTATAATAAGAAACAGTATAATGAAGCTGAAAAATTATTTCAGCAAGTTTTAACATTGGACAACGAAGATGATCAGGCAGCATATTATCTTGCGGCGACTTATGAAGCAACGAAAAATTTTGATAAAGCGATCCAGTACTATCGGTTGTATAATGAACTTACATTCTTAGGTGAATATAGAGAAACGGTTGAGGCGAGAATAAAATTATTATATCGCCAGCAGATGGAAGCAGAGGCACAAAAAGCCTTGGCGATGGAACAGCAGCTTGATGTTGCAAAAATTCCCGCTAACACGATCGCCATACTATACTTTGAAAATAAAGGGCAAAGAGCCGAGCTCAATCCTCTGCAAAAAGGTCTGTCTGAAATGGTGATCACTGATCTTTCGAAGGTAAAATCGTTGAAAGTTGTAGAGCGCGTTCGTCTTCAAGAGCTGGTGCAAGAAATGAATCTTGGTGAAACAGATATCGTCGATCAAAAGACAGCACCGCGATTAGGAAAACTGCTTGGTGCAAATAGACTTGTAAAAGGTTCTTTTTTTAATCTAACCAACGAAAAATTGAATATCGATGCATTTGTAACAAAGGCAAGAACAGGTGAAATTGATGTGTCAACGAACATTTCCGGAGATATCAAGGATTTCTTCAGGCTTGAAAAAGATCTTGTTTTTAAGATCATCGATGAAATGAAAATAAAACTTTCCGATGAAGAGCGTAAGGCAATTCTAGAAATTCCAACGGAAGATTTTTTCGCTTTCCTTCAATATTCACGCGGTTTAGATTTTGAAGACAAAGGACAGTTTACGCAAGCGTATGAGGCTTACTCACAAGCAGCTGTTTCTGATCCAAGTTTTTCTCAGGCAAAGACAAACGCATCATCTGCAAAAAAAAGTGAGCAGATCGTAGGTGAAACTTCGACGAGCGGAGAACAACAGCAATCGACTGAAAAAAATAATGGTAATCAGCAGCAAACAAGCAATAAAAATACCTCAACTCGTACAACTTCAAATAATATAGCGCTTCCCCCGCCACCCCCGCCACCGCTTTCAGATCCAGGCATAGGTGGAAATATCGTTGGTGATATGATCAACAATGTAATCAACAATATTAATGATACTGTAATTCCGGGCGCAAATTCGCAAAACACTCCTCCAACGAATGTTATATCAGTTTTACCTGAACCCAAAGCGCCGCCTCAGAATTGATTTTATGTTCAAGATAAAATTCTTAATACTGTTGTTGTGCTCTATCACTTTTGCTCAACAAACAAAACTTACCGCATTGGGTCCTAACGGAGGAATTGTTTCACTGTTAAAGGGATCTCTGGATGACAAAGTTATTTTCGCCGTTGTGCGGGAAAATGGATTGTATCGTTCAACTGACGGTGGAGAAAATTGGGGAAGAGTTATTGGTCCAAATTTGAATGGTAATTTGGTCACCATCAACGACATCGCATTTCATCCGCAATCTTCTAATACAATTTTGATGGCAACAACAATTGGTCTATTCTACAGCAACGATATGGGAGCAAATTGGACAGCGCCATCCCTAAATTTATTATCGCCAAAATTAAGCGTGGCGTATACACCGGCTAATTCCAATGTTGTATTTGGTTCCGATGAGAATGGTGTCCTTCGTTCAAATGACGGCGGTAAGACATGGTTTCCGCTTAAAGATAATTTTTATTTTGACAATCGGCCTGTTTATAAAATTGTGGTTCATCCTTCTGATTCAGTTAATATTCGAGTATTGGCTTCTACAGGTTTTTCCGATACTGTCGGAATTTTCTTTACACCTAATGGAGGTGCGACATGGAAACCACTTTCAAAAGGATTACCATCTTTGGATAAACGGAGAATTTATGTGTTGGAAATTGATACGACGGGAATTGGCAAGACACATTTTCGTTCGATTATTGGAACAGCAAATGGAATCTACGGTATGCAAACAGATCAGGGTGATTCTAGCTGGAAAGCGATTACGTACACAAATAATCCCATATCAGGAGTAGTAACTGGCAGCGCATTGGTTTATGATAAGTTTGATCCCATAAGCAGTCAGCATTTGTTTAGTTTTTTCGTTGCCTCAAATTCTTCTGAATATGATAGAGCACCTCAAGCGCAAAAAGCTCAGAATGGTTTATTCCGGATCAATTCTAATCGAGGAACAATTTTTCCTTTACCGTTGTTTGGTGAGCCGCCGATAAAAAGAGTGTTCAGTGAAATATCTGATATACTTTCAATATTTGTTTCAGGATCTCAGATTAATAAAAAAATTTATATAGGAACTACTGCAGGAATATTTGTCAGTGAAGATTTGGGAACAACGTGGCTACCAAAAAATAACGGAATCAAGCATACCATTATCCGAAATCTTGCTTCGTTGACATTGAACGGATCAAAAACATTATTTGCGGGGATATACGGAGCGGGGGTATACCGCTCAACGGATGACGGTGTAACTTGGAAACCCACAAATGCAGGAATTTCCAATCCATTTGTTTCAACTGTACGCGCCTCTCAAAAAAATAATATTATCTATGCAGGATCAGTGTATGCATTATACCGAAGTTCAAATTTTGGACTAACATGGGATTCAGTATTTCTTTGTAAAAAATTTCTGAAAGATTCCGCAAAGTTTAGCAGCCGTTTCAATGAAATGACTGTTAGAATCTCCACAAAAAATCCGAACTTAATATTGGTTTACACAAAAGCAACAGGATTATATCTTTCAACAAATGGCGCGACATCGTGGGATTCACTTCAAGTTCCGTTAACGGTTGATACTATCGGGGCGCGAGAACATTTTGAATTTGATCCGGTTGATAGTTTAACAATATATTATGGCGGATATGGTTTGCATAAATCAACCAACCTTGGTCAAACATGGGATTACGATCTTACTGGTAATTTGGGACCAACAGCAGTTTCAGCGCTTTCCGGTCAAGCACAACCGATTTCAACTCTCGGCCCAACTATCAATCCTCAAAATAACAAAGAAATTCTTATTGCTACTGTTTTTGATGCTGAAAATGGTGAGCCGTACAAAATATTCAAAACAATTGATGGCGGTGTAAATTGGGATTCATTATCTGTCTCTGGTTACCAGTCAATGTATGATAAATATGATGATAAAAGGATTATAGTTTCTGGTCCATTAGGAATATTTGGCAGTGATGATGCGGGATCACAATGGAAATTATTTAGCAATTCGCAATCGTCAACCAGATATTTATTGATGACACCACATGAGACGAATTCGAATGTAATTTACATTGGCAGCGAAACCGGCGCACATAAATTTGAATTTACCGAATATCCAAAACTCGCGATTGATACAACGGAATATGATTTTGGAAGCATGCTTGTAGGAAGAGATTCTTTACAGAAAATCTTTTTACGGAATACAACAGGATTGAAAAAACTCTACGTTCAGTATTCAGGATTAAGCGATACGATTTCTTTCTATTATTACGGACCAAAACAGTTTGAAATTCCGGCGGGCGATTTTATTGCGTTACCTGTAATGTTCAAGGCGGATTCTGCGGGAAAGAAGACTGCTTTGTTGAAATTTACGACAAGCGATCCACTGTTTCCTAATGTGGCATTTGTACTGCGCGGACATGGTTATACGAAGGCTGCATTTGATCGCTCTGTCATTGTTATAGATTTCGGTTCAGTAACAGTGGGAAAAGATTCGATTCTTTCAATTGCCGTAGATAATAAAGAGGGATTGAAACCAATTGCACTCAATTTTGTAGAAAAATTTGGTGATTCACTTTTCTTCGATTATTTAAGTGAAAAGAGTACAATAATCGGCAGTGGCGCAACAATATTCATCAAAGTCCGATTTGCTCCTAAAGTTGTGGGAGAAAAAATTGCTTATGTACGATTTACTTCTACCGATATTCGTTTTCCGACAATAGTATTCCGTTTAAAAGGGGTTGGTGTTGTTAAGAACTTTACATCGCGGAAAGTTTTATTGGATACAACGATCGGTTTTACATCATACAACGGTTCAACTCTTACAAACTATTATAAATTATTTACATTAAGTTTAGAGCGAGCAGACATACAAGTGCATTATCAGAAGGTTGGTTCGTACTCAAACTACAATGCGTTGATTTTTGTTCAGCCTAATGGTGCTCCACCAAAGGAGCTTATTGACTCGTTGCAACGCTATGTTGTGAATGGCGGTTCAGTTATTTTAGTTGGAGATTTTGGATCTCAAAGTGATTTATCATTCAATACATTCTTACAGGATACTGGGTGGATCACAAAATATAAAACGCCGACAGGTATAAAATTTAATTCCAACCTTCTTTTTGACTCTGTATATAGTAACGCTACAACAGCCGGAGTGGTCATTGGGAAATCTGCTACTGCGAATTTTCTTACCTATAAGGTTGATTCGGTAATTGCTTTTGCTTCCGGTAGTTTGTCGATTGATACTTCGTTACGGTATGTTTCACCATTGCTCGTCGTACAATCTCCCACGTTATATTCGGTGCAAATTGAAGATACGATTCCACCCTTGATACCCAGCGCATGGATCGCTGGAACATCGAAAATTGGTAAGGGAAAAATTGTTGCCGTTGCAGATTATGATATTTGGTGGAATGGGTATACGGATGATACGACTCTTTCAGTCGGAATATTCAGCGGAAGGAATTTGCAATTTGCTTTTAATATTTTTGGAATAGTTGATAATCTTGCAGCGCAGCTACTTGAACCAACACCGCAAGAAGAGTATCAATTGATTAGTATTCCGTATTCTTTTGCTGATTCATCGGTTGAAGCATTGTTTAAAGATCTTGGAAAACCAAATAAATATCTATGGCGGATGTTTGGAAAGTATAACGAACGAAACGGATATGCTGAATTTCCGGAAAAATTCAGAACTATAAAACGTGGTGAAGGATATTGGATCATTACCAAAGAGAAAATGAATATCGATTTTGGCACAACAACGGTGCAAGGGACGGAAGATGATTTTGAGATTGTTCTGAATCCGGGATATAATATGATCGGGAATCCATTTCCGTATGATGTAAGTTGGAAAAATTCTTTCCGAGAAGACGATAGTGTAGAAACCGTAATATGGTCTTTCATTAAAGGAGATTATGATTCCGTAACGCAAACAATGGAAAAGTTCAAAGGATACTGGGTTAAGAATAACGGCAAACTTCCAAAAATAATCCGGATTTCTGCGATACAATTTTCAACCACGACAACATCTTCATCTACTTCATTCTCAAAAAATGTTAGTGCAGGGCAGGTGTTGAATCAAAATGAATGGAAAATTCAAATCGGCGCTCAATCAAAACGATATAGCGACAACAGAAATTTTGCTGGAATGTTGCAGAGTTCAGCTGATGGGCTTGATATGAATGATTTTTCTGAACCACCTTCGACACCAACAAACTATATATCGCTTTCCTTCAGAAATTCCGAAGGAAAACTCGCTGCAGATTACCGATCAATAAATTCTACCGGCAATTTCTGGGATTTTGATGTTGTTTCCAGCTCAAAGAATACCTCTATTGATCTTTCGTTTACAAAAATCGGTAATCCTGACCCTGAGTTTAAAATCTATTTACTTGATAATAAGCAAGAACGTGTGTATGATATCTTGCAAATGAATACATATTCATTACAATTTGATAAGAATGAAAGTACAAGATCGTTTCGGCTTATTGTAGGGAATGATCAATTTGTTGGACAAAACACCAATGGAATACCAATTATTCCAATTGAATATGCTCTTTATCAGAATTATCCAAATCCGTTTAACCCGACAACAACAATACAGTATTCAACCTCTCACAGCGGGAATGTCAACCTTGAAATTTTCAATATTTTAGGACAACGAATAAAGACCTTGGTCAATGAATTTCAGCCAATTGGAACATATTCGATACAGTGGGATGGGAAAAGTGATGATAATAAGAATTCTGCAAGTGGTATGTATTATTATAGATTAAGGGCTAACGAATTCACTTCTATCAAAAAGATGACTTTCATCAAATAAACAGAAACAATGTGATGATTAATACAACTTTCAAATTCCGCCCTCTTCATATTCCAACCATAATTCTCATGTTATGGTTAATGTTCTTTGATAAACTACCGGCTCAAATAGCAGATCCGGTGAATGATAAATCAATATTCCGTGGAGCAGGCGGCGTAACATTGGGTGGAGTTGTACAACATTGGAACATAGCAGGATTAGGGACTATTTCTCAACAATCATTTCCGATCTCGGTTTCACTACCCATAGCAAATAGAATGTTACTTACTGTAGGTACTTCGGGAATGAATACTTCTACCACAGCAAAAGTTGATTCTTCAATCAATGGTATTGTCGATACAAGATTGTCACTTTCGTATGTACTTCCAGGAGATAAAATTTGGCTGACAGCAGGACTTAATCTTCCGACAGGGAAAACGAAACTTGATACAATCGAGACCCGAATGGTGTCGTTGGCTTCGCAAACAGCATTTAATTATAAAGTACCGACTTTTGGACAGGGTACCAGCGGAAATTTTAGTTTGGTTTATGCAGGAACGATAACCCGCAGATTGGTTTTAGGAATTGGTGCATCATATTATTATAAAGGTACCTATGAACCGATTAATGTCAACCCGATTCCAAAATATGATCCGGGCGATGAGGTTTCCGCGAATCTTGCATTCAATTTCATAACATATTCAAAGGCTGCCAGGATTTCTATGGATCTAACTGCCACATATTTTTTCGAAGATAAAATAAATGAACTTGCAAGATATCATTCGGGACCAAGAGCAATAGGATTGGTCTCATATTCATTAAAGACGGGTAAATTTAATCATTTATTGCAAACACGGTTACGGTATCATTTGCCAAATAAAACATTAGGAACTGGTTCAACAGAATATCAATCCTCGACGCAAATTGAGACTCAATATTCTTTTTCAACTCCCGTAAATGAATGGTTGAATGGAACTATTGTTGGAGAATATAAATTATACAGCCCGGATCAAACAACGATCACCGGATCCGTTGTAGAAACGGGAAAAGCCGGAATTGTGTCATTTGGCGGAGATGCAGGATTTTTAATCTCGGATATTTTTTATCCGACCGTCAGTTTTCGTTATTCGACCGGTTCTTTTGTGTATGAAGGAAATCAATACGACGTCAGCGGCATAGACGCGCTCGTTGGTGTAAAAATATCATTTTGAAAAAATCTCACTTATCAATTCATTATACTGGAAGGAAATCAGTATGAAACAAAAATATACACTTTTTGGAATGCTTGCGCTGTGTATTGGATTGTTGAACAGCATTGTTTTTGTTCAGCAAACTTACGCTAGTGATCCAAAAACAGTTGCTGTACTGTACTTTGAAAATAACAGTATTGTTGACAAAGACAAATTAGATCCGTTGAAAAAAGGGTTGGCGGATATGATGATCACGGAAATGTCAAAGATTAAAGGGATCAAGGTTGTTGAACGTCAACGAATTCAATCGATCATAGAAGAGCTCAACTTGAGCGAAACCGATATGGTTGATAAATCAACCACACAGGAAATGGGAAAACTGCTCGGTGCAAAAGTGATGTTGTTCGGAGGCTTCTCAAATCTGTTCAATGACAAACTTCGCATCGATGTACGTCTTGTTCGGACAGAGACCGGTGAGACCTTAAAAGCGGAAGAAGAGACCGGCGAGTTGGATGAATTTCTGACGATGCTGCAATCGTTGGTGAAAAAAATCGCATCCGATCTTGATGTTAAATTGTCATCGGAGGATGAGGATCGATTGGAAGCATCAAAGGACGGAAATTTTAACGGCTACGTTACGTATGCAAAAGCGTTGAACCTTGAAGATCAAGGGAAAAAAATGGAGAAAATGGGAAAAAATACTGAAGCAAGATCTTCTTATGAAAATGCAAAATCGATGTATCAAAAAGCGTTTGACGAATCAGACGGTTATGAACCGGCAAAGCAAAAGATGGATGAAATGGCATCACTAATCTCGAAATTGAAATAATTTATCAATCATTAGGAGAAAAAAATGAAACGCATTCTTTCGTTACTTTGTATGTTTTCTTTGCTGGGAGCGTTGATACAACCTACAACGGTAATAGCACAAAATGCAGATATGCCGCGTGTTATGGTGATCATTGACGAAAAAATCGATAATGTTGATGCAACGGCACGAAAAGTTGCAGGTAAGATCGAGAAAGTTCTTCTAGAAAAAGGATATCGTATTGTTGATTCACGGCAATTCTCCGAAGTTCGGGGGCGTGACGCTGCAACTGCCGATGCGACTAAGGCAAAAGAATTGGGCCGACGCTATGGTGCTGAATTGATCATTGCCGGTGGTGCGCAGGCCAATTTTGGCGGTGAAAAAGAAGTCTATGGAATTAAAACCAATGAGTTTACTGCTGATGGTGAAGTAAAATTGATCATCACTGATACAGGAGAAATTCTTGCCGTTTCCAGCGGGTCATCAAAAAAATCTTCTCAAGGAAAAGCACAGGCAGCATCAAAATCGCTGGAAGAAGTTGGTGAAATTGTTGCCGCAGAGTTGATCGCGAAACTTGATGTGAAGATGAAGGAAATGAAAGACAAGCCGATCATTGTTGAATTGATCTTACAGGGTGTCAACGATGCTACATTGGTGAAGATCGAATCGGAACTTCCTTCAAAGATCTCGATGATCGAAAAAATGAAACTGCGGTATATGGATAACGGTTCCGCAGTCTATGATGTTGTGCTCAAAGGAACGCTTGACGAATTACGTAAAGCATTTTCCGGTATGCAGGAATTTGCAGTGATAGGTGTTTCCGGGAATCGTTTGGACGTATCGACAAAGACAAGCGGCATCAAAAAAGCGAGCATGATCATCTCAAGCTCACTTGAGATCACCGAATTTAAGGTTGAGAATATTTTCCCTGCACAATTTGTGTATTATTCCAAGAATCCGATTGGTGCGGTTTCATTGGAGAATACCGGAAAAACAGATGTTAAAAATATCAAAGCAAAAATATTCATTCCAAATTACATGTCCTTTGCTTCAGAGCAAATGATTCCGCTGCTTAAAGCAGGCGAGAAAAAAACATTTGATGTTTCGGCAACATTGGATAAAGATAAGTTGCAGGCGGTCAGTGAAAATACTGTTGCCCAGATCAAAACTGAAATATCATACAATCAAGGCGGCGAAGAAAAAGTTCGAAGCATTACAAAACCTGTTACTATATACAGCAAAAATTCTATCAGCTGGAATAAACCGAATCATGTTGGAGCATTTGTAACATACAAAGATGCAGCAGTTGAAAATTTTTCGCGTAATGTTGTCGGAAGTGTAAAGTTCGATCAGTCACTCTATCCAAACGCATCGCGTAACATGCAGAATGCAATGAAAATTTGGGATGCAGTTCGTGCGTTCTCCATTAACTACGTATCCGATCCGTGGGTTGTTGCGGAAGGTGATGTTCTTGATGAGATCCAATTCCCACGTCAAACTCTTGCGAAGAAAGCGGGAGATTGTGACGATAGTTCGATTCTTCTCGCTGCGTGTTTAGAGAATCTTGGTATCCGCACAATGTTGATTGGAACAGCAGACCATATCTTTATCATGTTTGATACCGGTGTGAATAAAAAGAATGCATCCCGCGTGAGCTTGAATGAACGTGATTATGTCATCCGAGAAAATACGGTTTGGATTCCGCTCGAAACGACAATCATCAATAAATCATTCTCCGAATCATGGAGCATGGGTGCGGATGGTTATTATAAAACGGTTGAGGCAAAAGGAAAACTTGAAGTTATAGATGTCCGCAAATCATGGGAGCTGTCGCCGCCAAGCAACCTGGCAGGAGACGAAAAGATTGCCGCAACACCAGCAGCAGCGGATATAGAAAAATATCTTGTCGCCGATGCACAAAGTCTTTCAACATCAAATGCTGATATGATTAGCCAAAAGGTTGCATATCTTAAAACACAAAACAACGAAAAATCATCGAACGAAGCGGCAGTAATTTTGGCAAACGCTGGAAAGTATGATGATGCTATCGGTGTTTTGAAGTCATATAAATCCGCTTCGACTCAGAACAATCTTGGCAATGTTTATCTGCTCAAAGGTGACTCTTTGAATGCATCCAACAGTTATGCGGCTGCAATGAGCGCAGATGCCAATGACGGCGGTATTAACTTGAACGTTGGACTGCTGAAATATCTTGGTGGCGATCATGCGGGAACAGTGGAATCGTTTGCCGATGCTGTATCTAAATTTCCTTCACAGGAACAGGCATATGCTGAACTCGGAATAGATAATATTGTAGCTGAAATGGGGCAAACCCGCGCAGCAGAGAAAGGTGCTTTCGTTGATAAAGGAGAATTGCAAAGTCTGTTGTTCAGTGCTTTACAGGATCTTCAAGTTCGTAAAGAAGCCCGAACAGCGAGCAGACAAGTGCGTCGAGGCGAGAATAAGTTCCTCTTTGGCGGCCGCCGAGGCATTGATCCGACTGCATTAGCCAATATCAAAGATTTCCTCTATTGGAAAATATAGTTGGATAAAATGAATATTTTTTTGCAAGTTACCCTCCGAATTGGAGGGTAACTTGTTTTAAAGGATCAACAATTCAATTAAAAAATTTCGGAGTTTTATGAATAAAAAATTGATCAAAACACTGTTCGGAATCCTCTTTGCAATTCTTTCAGTCGGTATCACCAGTCTGATATTTCAACTCGAGTTCTTTCAATCATTGGAACATAAAGCGTATGATGCGCTTCTTCGGGCACGAGGTGAACGTACACATACAAAGAATGTTGTTATCGTTACCATCGATGAATATTCGTTAAAGGAGATGGACTATCCGTTACCGAGAGATAAATACGGAACGTTGCTTGCAATTCTTGCTCAAAGCGGTGCAGTTGCAATAGGAGTCGACGATCTTTTTCCGACAACACGACAGGATAGTATTTCACAATTCGAAAATGATCAATTCTTATTTTTTCACAACTATGCTCCAAATGTTTATCATGCGATAGGTCCGTTTGTTCCTTCGGATGACGATCAGGGTGAACGGCGTCCTATTGATCCGGAAGCAATAAAAGTATTGCGGCAGCATTCCATTCCGACCAACGGTGCTCAATTTAATTTTCCGCGTGCAACATACATTGATGAACGCCCTTACGACTCGCTTGCAAATTTAGCGGCCGGTGTTGGGCACATTCTTATTCGTCAGGATTCGATTGACGGTATCATTCGATCAGTTCCATTCTTTGTAGAATACGGGGGAGATTATTATCCTACATTTGGTGCGGCGCTTGCATTTGCGGCTGCGCAAGTTAATTTGGATAGCGTTACTGTTACAGAAAATGAAGAAGGAGGATTGACCGTTCATGCAGGTCAATTTGAAATACCGCTGGATTTCCATGGATATTTACAAGTTGATTATGCCGGAGGGAATGATGTCTACAAACAAATTTCTTTTCAGGAAGTATTGGATGCGTTTGTAAAAAAAGATGCAGCAACTTTAGCAATGTTCAAAGATGCCATTGTCATCATTGGACCAACAGCTCGTTCTATCGGCGATCATAACCCAACACCGTTGTCGGATATTTCGCCGAACTGTTTTGTACACGCGAATGTGTACGACCAGATCATGATGGGAAAATATATTTCACCTGCACCAATGAACAATCAGTTGCTGATGGTCATTGTTATGGCGCTGCTTGTCTCTGTTATCGCTATTTTACTGAAACTTCGTTGGAGTTTCCCGGTCGGAGTGTTGATCATTGCCGGATATTTGTTCTTTGCGTATTCGACGTTTGAAAATACCGGGGTTGTCTATTCTTTTGTTGAACCGTTGTTTGCTCTCTTCTTCTGTTATGCATCTGCAATGTCATATAATGCAGCGACCGAAGGAAGACAAAAAGCACAGATCAAAGGAATGTTTGAGAAGTACGTTGACAAAGCAGTAGTGAAACAAATTATTGATAATCCTTCACTGGTAAAACTAGGTGGTGAAGAGAGAGATCTGACGACACTATTTGCCGATATCGAGGGCTTTACGAGGATGGCAGAACAAATGGGTCCTCAAAATACCGTTGGAATGTTGAATTCGTATCTAACGGAAATGTCTAATATTATTATTGAAAATCATGGTACGATTGATAAATACATTGGTGATGCAATCATGTCATTCTGGGGTGCACCGCTTTCGGATTCGGATCAAGCATATAACGCTTGTGCTGCTGCAATTAATATGCAAAGAAAACTGCTTGCTTTGCACACAAAGTGGATTCATTTTGGACGCCCTGTCGTAAATCAACGGATTGGAATCAATTCCGGACGGGCGGTTGTTGGCAATATGGGTGCGGAAACCCGATTGAATTATACGGCGATCGGTGATGCAGTGAATCTTGCTTCACGTCTTGAGGGCGTGAATAAGGAATACGGCACTCGTTTACTGATGAGCGATAATACGTATTACAAAGTAAAAGATAGAGTGTTATGTAGGGAAATGGATCTTGTTGTTGTTATGGGAAAAACAGAACCGGTCCGTATTTATGAACTGATCGCGCTTGCGGATGAAGTTCAAACCGATGCGACAAAGAAATTTTTGGAATCATATCATAACGGACTTGAAGCATATAAGAAACGAGCGTGGAAGAGTGCAATTGATCAGTTTCAACATGCGCTTTCCATTCGTAGAGATGATATTGTCTCTAACCTATATATCCAGCGGGCGACAATGTTTGTTGATGTACCGCCGCCGGATGATTGGAATGGCGTATTCGTGATGACAAAAAAATAATTGAAGTTGAAACAAGACAAACACGGCTGAGTTGAAGTATGCTCAGCCGTTGTTATTTTAAATATAACAGTTTCATTGATTTTTCGGCATTTCTTTTATACTTTATTCCGGTAATTTCAACGATTAACCTTTCATCCTTATGAATCCTTTCTTCAAGTTTATCAATTCTTCCGTCGGCAAAAAAATTCTCATGAGTCTGACCGGAATGTTACTCTCAATTTTTCTGGTAGAACATCTTGCCGGAAATCTATTACTCCTCAAGAATGACAGCGGTGAAGCCTTTAATGCTTATGCCAAGTTCATGGGGGGGAATCCGATTGTACGAACAATGGAAATCGGTCTATTGGGTATCATTCTTCTTCATATTTTCAATGGTATCCGTCTTTGGCTGGAAAATAGAGGAGCGCGGGATAAAAAATATGACTCATATCAATTGAGTGAAAATACAACATTGCAATCACGAATGATGAAACTTTCGGCTGCGCTTTTTCTCTGGTTTCTTATCGTGCACATGAGAACATTTTGGTTCCACGCCCGGATTCTTGGAGAACATGATATTGCATCGTTAGTGTATTCCACATTCCAGCAGTTGTGGTATGTTGTATTCTATCTTGGGTCGTTAGTGGTTGTAGGTTTCCATCTACGCCACGGATTTCAATCTGCATTCCAAACATTGGGATTGCGAACGAAAAAATACCAATCACTGATCGATTTTATTGCCGTATTATTCTGGTTTGTTATTCCGGCTGGCTTTGCATTTATTACCATCTTCATTTATCTATACAAGGGAAACGCTGTTGCGCTTGCACAATAACGCCTACGTGAAAAAATTATGACGATCAAATCAAACATCCCCAAAGGACCACTTGATAAAAAGTGGTCGAATCACAAGTTCAATATGAAATTGGTGAACCCAGCCAATCGACGAAAATACAAGATCATCGTTGTGGGAACAGGGCTTGCAGGTGCATCGGTTGCCGCAACGCTTGGCGAACTTGGGTACAATGTTCATTCATTTTGTTATCATGAATCTCCGCGTCGTGCGCATAGTATTGCTGCACAGGGTGGAATCAATGCTCCAAAGAATTATTCCAATGATGGTGACAGCGTATATCGTTTATTTTATGATACCATCAAAGGAGGAGATTACAGAGCGCGTGAAGCGAATGTGTATCGTCTTGCAGAAGTCAGCGGATCGATCATAGACCAATGCGTTGCGCAAGGTGTTCCGTTTGCTAGAGATTATGCAGGATATCTTGATAATCGTTCATTTGGCGGAGCACAGGTTGCACGAACATTCTATGCGCGAGGTCAAACAGGGCAGCAATTACTGCTTGGTGCATACGCTGCACTCAACCGTCAGATCGATGCCGGCAGTGTAAAATTCTATGAACGTCGTGAAATGTTGGATCTTGTGATGGTTGAAGGAAAAGCGCGTGGAATAATTGCTCGAAATTTGATCAACGGGAAAATTGAGTCATATGCAGCAGATGCGGTAGTGCTTGCAACCGGCGGATATGCGAATGTATTCTTCCTTTCAACCAATGCGAAAGCAAGCAATGCAACGGCAGTCTGGCGTGCACATAAACGAGGAGCTCTTTTTGCAAACCCGTGCTTTACACAAATTCATCCGACGTGTATTCCTGTTTCAGGAGAACATCAGTCGAAATTAACATTGATGAGCGAAAGTTTGCGTAATGATGGACGGGTGTGGGTGCCAAAACAAAAAGGAGATTCACGTCAAGCAAATCAAATTCCAGAGAATGAACGGGATTACTATTTAGAACGATTATATCCTTCGTTTGGGAATCTTGTTCCCCGCGATGTTGCATCGCGACGCGCAAAAGAAATGTGTGACAATGGTTACGGAGTCGGTTCTTCAAAGATGGCTGTCTATCTTGACTTTGCGGATGCGATCAAGCGATTAGGAAAAGATGCGATATTCGAAAAATATGGAAATCTTCTTGACATGTATAAACAGATAACCGGAGAAGATCCGTATCAAGTGCCAATGAGAATTTATCCTGCCGTTCATTATACGATGGGCGGATTATGGGTTGATTATAATTTGATGAGTTCTATTTCCGGATTGTTTATTCTTGGAGAAGCGAACTTTTCAGATCATGGTGCAAACAGACTTGGTGCCAGCGCATTGATGCAAGGTTTGGCTGACGGTTATTTTATCGCTCCATACACCATTAGTAATTACCTCGCAAGCAATAAATTTTCGCCAGTGAAAGAGGAACAAAAAGAATTCACCGATGCGGAAAATTCCGTTACATCAACGATCAATAAATTGCTGAGCATTGATGGAAATAAAACGGTTGATGAGTTCCATCGAGAGTTTGGGAAAGTGATGTGGGATTATGTCGGCATGGGTCGCACAAAACAGGGATTACAGAAGGCATTGAAACTTCTTCCGGAAATACGTTCAAAATTTTGGAAAGAGGTAAAGATCACCGGTAATGCTCATGATATCAATACTGAATTGGAAAAAGCTCAGCGTGTTGCGGACTTTATGGAGCTTGGTGAATTGATAGCAATCGATGCTCTTCACCGCGAAGAATCTTGCGGCGGACATTTCCGCGAAGAATTCCAAACGGAAGAAGGAGAGGCAAAACGAAATGATAAAAAATTCTCATACGTTGCCGCGTGGGAATTTTCGGGCAAACCGGGCAGTCCAAAATTGAACAAAGAAAAATTGGATTTTGAAGAAGTTCACCCGTCTCAACGGAGTTACAAATAAGGAGCAATTGAATATGAACTTGACGCTAAAAGTCTGGCGACAAAAAGATAAAAATGATGAAGGACGTTTTATAGAATACAGTGCGAAGAATATCTCTCCGGACATGTCGTTCCTTGAAATGCTGGACATTGTGAATATCGATCTTGTGAAAAAAGGTGAAACGCCGATCGTATTCGATCATGACTGTCGTGAAGGAATTTGCGGAAGCTGCGGAATGATGATCAACGGTCGTGCACACGGACCGGGTCGCGGAATTGCAACATGTCAATTACATATGCGAAGTTTTGCAGATGATGACGAGATCGTCATAGAACCGTGGAGAGCAAAGTCATTTCCGGTATTAAAAGACCTTATGGTTGACAGAACTTCCTTTGAACGTATCATGCGCTCAGGTGGATATACATCAGCAAAGACAGGCGGAATTCCGGACGGAAATTCGATCCTTGTACCCAAACCGGTTGCCGACGAAGCGTTTGATGCGGCGGCATGTATTGGCTGCGGAGCGTGCGTTGCCGCATGCCCAAATTCGTCTGCAATGTTATTTGTGAGTGCAAAGGTCTCGCAGTTGGCATTGTTACCCCAGGGACAGGCAGAACGGGAAACACGTGTTCAACGTATGGTTGCACAAATGGATGAAGAAAAATTTGGAAGCTGTTCGAATACCTATGCGTGCGAAGCAGAATGTCCGAAAGGAATTTCTGTAGTACACATTGCTCGGTTGAACAGGGAGTATATTACAGCACAATTGTAATTTGTATTCGCTGAAACAGAAAAACCCGAACACTGTTCGGGTTTTTCTGTTTTTCAAAAAAGTCAAACATGAGCACAATGGAGCGACGACAATATTTTTTTTCAATAAAGGGCTTGTCGTAAGCCTTTTTGTCAGGCGGTACAACTTTTATCATTTATTGGCAAGATTGTCGTGAATCTTTTGCACATTCGCTCCGATGTGGATAGCCAGCCAGAGAGATTCGATGAGAAGACCCATTACCCATACCAGCAGAATGAATTGGAGAATGCCATACAAAATCTCCAGGAAAAAGTTTTTGATCTCGTATTTGACCTCTACCTGTAATCGGGTAAGCTCTTCCTGCTTCGTCGGAATCGTCTGAGTGAGGTAGTCCAGCCTATTCCTGAGGTTATTGTATGTCGGTTGAATTACAAACCGCAGTTGGCTTTCTGATAAATCGCTGATCTCCAACGTTGAAAGCATCAGGGCGTACCAATTGTCATTGTATTTGAGCATGAGTCCTGTTGTTTCTTCTGACAAGCCCAGCCTATTTACGAAATCCTCGATCTCAATCTTGATGCTTTCAAACTGCGAAGCGCTGCTGTAATGTTCATTCTGAGAGTGGTAGTTTTTCAATTCAATGAAACTCTGATGAATTATACTGTCTATCTGTGAAATGCGATTGGCAAGATCGGCATTTTCAGCCGAAATGGTTTCTCTTTTTCCTGTGCGCTCTATATTGTATGCCTTGACGAGTGAGTCATGTTGGCTGATCCACGCATCTTCCATTCGTTTTACATTCTGTTCTAATTGAGGTAATTCCGGTTTTTCCTTTCCCAGTTCTGTTTCCAAACTGAGTATCCTCTCACTGAGATCCTTCGGAGGGAGCATCTGATTCCACCCGGATACCACACTGCTTGCAAGCACAACAATTGAAATCACCACGAGAAAGGCTTGCAGTGAAATCATCAACTTGTTAAGAAGATACTGCCTGGTTTGCATAAATTCTACTTCACCTTTTATACCATATTCCGCCAACGCCAGCACCGCTTTCTTCATATAGATGAAAGGGCTGTAGAAAAAAGAAATAATGATCCGGAAGAACCCATACAACACCGAAAAAAATTTATCCCGCGCAAACAAGTACACAGTTAAAGCAAAAAGAACCAGGAAAACGATGATGACAGCAACCAAGTTCTCGGCAAGTGTTTCAAGAAGGAATAGCATATGAGATTACTCCTTTCGGATTGTGATTGGTTTAGCATTAAGCCTGTTGTAACAACTCAGTGCGAAATGAATGGAACGAAATGAAATGATTCCGCATTGAGTGTCTATAATTATTCTCTTAACCTAGGGTTCATTGTTGTTACCGCAGTTATTTTCAGTTGTCGTCATCTAAACTGGGTCGTATTATTGATGAAAACAATTTGGCTTTAATCAAGGCGAGAGTCAAGACAAAATAGTCCGACTAAATCAGCGATAGTATATTTTTCAGGAATGCTGGTTATTGGAGGACAATATTTTCCGAAATGAATCTCTTCACTGACCAGCCGCTGCCGAGTAATCCCAGTAGAATACCGGTGACAACCATTGCGATATAGTAATATATCTCTACAGCAAAAAAATCAGCAAGTTCGGCGGAGATGAATGTTTTTGCAAGATAAATAATGCTCCAAATCAAGCCTGCTGAAAGTGCTCCTCCAAGTAATCCGTGCAGCATTCCTTCAATAAGAAACGGCATACGGATAAATCCGCGAGTTGCGCCGACCAATTTCATTGTTGTGATCATCTTCCGTTTTGCGTAGATCGTCAGGCGAATGGTATTGGAGACCAAGAAGATCGCTGCTATAAGCAATGTTGCACCAATTGCCGCACTTGCGCCAATAAAGATCTTTACTCGCCGATCCAAAATTTCCAATAATGTCTTTCGATAGACAACGTCATCAACACCTTCAATTGCTGATAATGCAGCATGAACAATTCGAGCGCTATCAGAATTTTTATATTCCGTGGAAAGACGAAGTTTCAGCGATGCCGGAAGAGGATTGAAATCAAGAACGGTATTGATGTCCTCACCGAATTCTTTTTTGAATATTCGAGCAGCATCATCTTTTGAAATATAGGCGGCGCTTACTACTCCGGATATTGATAATGCATTTGTTTTTACCTGTGCGGTTTGAGCAGAATCGAGTTCCGCTGAAAGGAACACTTCCATCTCAACCTTGTCTCGAAACGATTGGATGATGGAGTTGGTGTTCCGATAGATGATGGCGAACAAGCCAAGAAGCATCAACGAGATCGTCATCGTAAAGATGGTGATGATGGAGGAAAGACGCGCCCGCTTGAAACCCGAAACGCCTTCTTTGAATGAATAGAATGTAGCCATATTATTTCACTACCTTGCCGACCTCGTACGAACCGAGGATCTTTAAATACGAAGTATGTTTTTTGAGTTCACTCAACGCTGAAGCGCAATTGCTGTTCTTTTGATGTGATTCAATATCAACAAAGAATAAATATTCCCACGGCTTCCCGACAAACGGGCGAGATTCGATCTTCAGCAGATTGATATCCCGTTCTGCAAATGCAGAAAGACAATGAACGAGAGATCCAGGAACATGCTTTGTGGCAAAGATCAGCGATGTCTTTGCTTTGCGTTTCGGCTGAACAGCTGTTGTGGACAGAACAAGAAAGCGTGTAAAATTTCGATGATCGTTTTCAATACTTTTTTTGAGAATGGTAAGTTCATAATGAGCAGCGGCTTGTTCGCTTGCTATTGCAGCAGAATCTTTTCGTTGTTCCGATGATATCATTTTTGCTGCACCGGCAGTATCATAGAATGGATGCAGTGTAACATTCTTCAGCGTTCTCAAGAATTTGTCGCTTTGTCCAAGACCCTGCGGATGTGAATAGACGTGGCGGATATCCTTTAATACCGTTCCGGGTAACGCCATTAGATTCATTTTAATGCGGAGTTTCAATTCTCCGGTAATATGAAGTGAGAATTCCTGCAAAAGATCGAAATTTTGATGAACACTTCCGAACACTGAATTTTCGATCGGAATAATTCCAAATGCAGTTTGTTTTCGAGCTACATCCTCAAAGACATCTTTGAAATTCTCTTTTGGAATGGGGACGCAGTCTTTTCCAAAGTAAGCGACTGCGGCTTGTTCACTAAATGCACCATATTCACCCTGAAAAGCGATCGTTAATTTCTTCATTAAATATTTTAACCAATTATGTTGCTAAAAATTCGATTCATCCCGCCAGCGTGTGATCTTCCAAATTTCGCTTGTTTGCGGCCGTTCAAGAGTCCAGATCGCATATCCGTCTACACGGACAATGTCGTTTGCACTGAATGTTACTGTTAGATTAAAATTACGTGTGATCGTAGCCTTCAAACTATCCGGCTCAACGGACGATGCAATGACCGAATTCCACACAAGGTCAAGTCGTTGAACATTTTGGAATAAGCCATACGTTGTTCTTATCTCTTCATCACGACCCCAGAAGACATCTGTTATTTTTTCATAGTCACGATAGACAAAAATAAAATTCGATGCAAGGACTTGTCCATAAATTGTTGAATCCTGAAAAGCATATGCTTGTTTAAAATTTTGAAAAACGCCTTCGATCTGATGCTGGTCGCCTAAAATCGATGATGAATTTGCAAGAGAAGTATCCAATCTAGGGGCAAAAGGATTATCGCATCCTGTTAAGCATATCGCACACAGAAAAATTGCAGTAATAATTTTCACTTCGCAAATTGCCCTTTAAGTTCACTCCAACTGGAATCTTTTTTTGTTTCGAAATCTACCCAACGATAGATCCTCCAGATTGCATTTTTATCCGGAGAAACATAGATGTCGCCGTTGCCGACAAATTGTTGTGTAACACCTCCGCGATTATGCGGGACAAATAAAAGATATTCCAGAGAGTATTTTGCAGAATCAGATTGGTACGAGATCACTTTCGGGATTGATATGAGATCAAACCGAAACGATGAAGAAATTCCTGCAGATGAAATAATGTTGCGAAAATAGTCGTCTTCCAAGGATTTATCCCATGAGGAAAAAGAATATCGTGTTCCTGCAGAAGCTGACGGCATAAACGCAAATCTCTGTGCGTGGGTAGCTGTGTCGGAAAATAATTTCCGATATTCATCGGTATTCTTTTGCTGAAAGGCATCACGGAAATTAGAGAATAGGATCTCTTTTGTGAAAGCAATCGGTAGTGTTTGATTTCCGGAATCAGGCTGTTCTGGATCTCTCGTATCAAACAGATCACAAGAAATGAAAAGAAACGATAGGATGACGAATGCAATGTGATATGATCTACAGAGCAACTCGACCCTCCAATGCACGTGTTAGCGTTGCTTCATCGGCAAATTCAAGATCGCTTCCGATCGGGAGTCCGCGTGCGATTCGTGTTATCTTAATGGAAAGCGGTTTTAATAATTTTGCCAAATACAGTGTTGTTGTTTCACCTTCAACATTAGGATTGAGAGCAAGAATTATTTCTTGAACATCTTCACTCAATCGTATCAGTAATTCTTTCACTTTTAGATCCTCAGGACCAATTCCATCAAGCGGAGAGAGCGCACCGCCAAGCACGTGATACAATCCATTGAATTCGTGTGTTTTTTCAACGGCAATAACATCATTTGGTTCTTCAACAACGCAGATGATCTTTCTATTACGTTTTTGACTTGCGCAGATTGAACACGGGTCACTCTCGGTGATATTGAAACAAACAGAGCAGTATCGAACTTTGTCTTTCACGTCAATCAATATTTTTGAGAATGCCACAACTTCTTCGCGGGGCATTTTTAGAACATGCATTGCAAGCCGCTGTGCCGTTTTACGTCCGATACTTGGAAGGGATGCAAATTTTTCAATTAACTGTTCTATCGTTTCCGAGGTAAAAACCATAATTCTTTCGATTGTACATCTTTCGACGCGGTTCGCTTCGTTCACCTTGCTCAGATGACCGTAATGTTTTAGTCTAATATCTGATATCTAACATCTGCCCATCTGCTCTATCCAAACATCTCCTGTTCTACTTCCTGAAAAATGATATGTCCGATCGTGATATGTCCTTCTTGGATCCGCTGTGTATCGTTGGATGGAACAACGATTGCAAGATCACATAGTTCTTTTGCTTTACCACCGTCTTTTCCAAGAAAACCAATCGATGTCATCTTCATTTCACGGGCTTTAGTAAATGCATTGTTCACGCTTGCAGAATTTCCGCTTGTAGAAATTCCGATCAATACATCACCTTCATTGCCAAGAGCTTCAATAGACCGAGCAAATACATTGTCATATCCAAAGTCATTTGCACCTGCGGTAAGATTGGAAGTATCAGTAGTGAGTGCGATTGCCGGAAGTCCGGGTCGTTTAATGTTTGGAGAAAGCCGAATAACAAATTCTGTTGCAAGATGCTGTGCATCGGCTGCACTGCCTCCATTTCCACACAACAAGACTTTTTTCTTGTTATTGAAAGCTTTGATAATGATATCAATTGCTTTGGAAATATCTCCGTTGCACTGTTCTGCAATCTTTAATTTCGTTTCGGCGCTGGCTTTCAACGAATCTTGAATAAAGGATTGACGATAAACAAGTGTAAGTGGTAAATGTCCCATTAGAGTTAAAAATTAATAGTACAAAATTGAAAATGTTATTTTCTGTGTCTTTGTGTTTATGATTTATGAATTGCAGAGGCAAATTCTTTTATCAAACTAGTGCTGCTCTCTTTTTCAAGGATTGTTCCCGTAACAATAAATTTTGCACCTGCCTGAACTTTTTTTCGTGCATCTTCAGGAGTTCGTAATCCGCCGCCGACAATGAGAGGCACTGAACAATGTTTCGCTATTGCTCCAATCATTTCTTCGGGTACGGATTGTTCAGCTCCGCTGCCGGCTTCAAGATAGATCATTTTGAAACCTAATATCTCTGCCGCCATTGCATGTGCTACGGCAATATCCGGTTTGTGGCGGGGAAGAGGCTGTGTATTGCTCATGAATTCTGCTGAGGTTGTTTTTCCTGATTCGATCAGCATATAGGCTGTGGAGATTGCTTCAAGTCCGATCCTTTTTACGATAGGAGCCGCAAGCACTTGGTCGCCGATAAGGTGCTGCGGATTTCTTCCGCTAATGATCGATAAAAATAAAATTGCATCAGCAGAAGGAGATATCTGCATAACCCCGCCGGGGAAAATCACTGCAGGAACTTTTGTATGCTGTTTTATGGTCTTGATGCATTGTTCAAATGAATCATCAACGATCAAACTTCCGCCAATAAGGAACGCATCAACTCCTGCTTCAGTTGCTTGTTCGACAAACGATGGAAGTTTATCTGATGCGACCTTATCAGGATCAATCAGAACAAAATAAGCGGCTCCTTTGGATTTGGATGTTGCAAGCAATGATTCATAGATAGACATTAGTTCAACATTCCTTTCACGGAATCACCAAAATTTTTCAATACTTCATCCAATTTAGCTACGTCTTTACCACCGGCTGTCGCAAGATGAGGTTTGCCGCCGCCGCCGCCGTTCAATTGTTTTGCAACAATACCAACAATTTTTCCAGCTTGAAGATTCTTTGATTTGATCAAATCATCGCTGACAACACAGACGAGTGCAACTTTTTCATCAATGATAGAAGCAAGCAGTCCGACACCGCTTCCAAGTTTTGTACGAAGTGTATCGCCAAGAGATTTAAGTGATTCCATATCATTTGCAGCGATCTTTGCTCCAACCAATTTAAAACCATTGATTGCTTGTGCAGATTGAACAAGATGATCAATGTTGCCGCTCGCAGATTGTACCGCAGCTTTTGTTTTTTCTTTTTCAATAATTTTTTTCTTATCACTCAATTCAAGAATATAGTTTTCCAGCGATTGGAAACGTACAAGCTGATCAGAGAATTCTTTCTTCAACTCATCTGTAACAATGTTTTGCGGGATTTCGGGAATATCTTCAAATTTACGTAATTGGGTATCAAGTCCGAGTGATTCTTCATTGGTAAAAGGAGAGGAAGCGCCAAGTTCATTATGCATTGTTTGAATTTCGTCAATCAAGTCATATGCATACTCAATACGTTCACGATATGTTTTGTTCTGTAATTTGAGGAATTCAACGGCATAATCAAAGGTCAATGCTTCAATGCGGCGGACACCGCTTGCGCTGCTTGCCTCGGTTCGTATTTTGAAATACCCAATTTCACCTGTATTCTTTACATGGATTCCACCGCAGAATTCTTTACTGAATTCTCCGAATTGGACAACGTTCACACGATCTCCATACTTATCCCCGAAGAACATCATGGCACCCATTTTTTTTGCATCATCAAATGGAATGTTGCGATGGTGCTGCAATACAATATTTTCTTTGATCTTTTCATTCACTATTGCTTCAATATCGGCAAGTTCGTTCTCGCTTACTTTTGCGAAATGTGCGAAATCGAAGCGTAAATGTTCAGGTGCAACGAGAGAGCCGGACTGGTGAACGTGCGTCCCCAGCGTCTGTCGAAGAGCAGCATGCATCAAATGGGTTGCTGTGTGGTTACGCATTATGGAATATCGGCGTTTCCAATTAATTTTCGCCTGGGCTTCATAGTGAGCAGAATATTTTGGAATATTCACTCCCAAAATGTGTACGTGGACTTTTCCGCTTTTTTGGGTATCAACAACGGGAAACGGTTTCCCGTCAATAATAATTTCTCCGGTATCGCCCATCTGTCCGCCTGATTCTGCATAGAACGGTGTTGCATTCAGGATGACCAAATTTCCTTCGGCGCTCAAAATGGCGGCGCGTGTCTCGGTAAGATCGTAACCAAGAAACTGAAATTCTTTTTCAAATAATTCGTTGCTAAATTGTTTGGCAACTTCTTTACTCTTAATAATAATGCTTTCAATATCGGAAGATGAACTGCCGTGTAATTTCGATTCCCGCGAACGTTCACGCTGCTGCTCCATCAATTGTGTGAAGGTTGCAAGATCAACACCAAGATTGCGCTCGCCGCACATCAGTTGAGTAAGATCGAGCGGGAAGCCGAATGTATCGTACAATTTGAACGCAACTTCACCGGGGAATATTTTGGATTGTTTCATATCAACAACAGCCTGTTCAAAAATTTCCAACCCACGGTCGAGTGTTTGATTGAAACTTTCTTCCTCGCTTTTAATAACACGTTCAATGTGTGCTTGTTGTTCTTTGATCTCCGGAAATACATCGCTCATTGTGTGAACCAGTGTTTGCACAAGTTGGTACATAAACGGTTCGCGCAGTTCAAGTTTGCGTCCCCATCGCGATGCACGGCGTAAGATTCTTCGAAGAACATACCCACGTCCTTCATTGGAAGGAGTTGCGCCGTCGCCGATCGCAAAGGTTAATGCGCGGATATGATCTGCAATAACCCGCATTGCAACATCGGTATCAGCATGGCTTGCCTTGTATTCAATTTTTGAAATTTCTGATATTTTTGAAATGAGCGGGGTAAAGACATCGCTATCATAATTTGATGGAAATTTTTTGAAGTTCGACTTCATTGATTCCATTACTGCGCAAACGCGCTCAAATCCCATTCCGGTATCAACATGTTTCGCAGGAAGTTCCGTGAGCGATCCGTTGGCATTACGATTGTATTGAATGAACACGAGATTCCAGATCTCAATCAATTCCGGTGAACCGGCATTGACTAATGCAGCAGGAGCGTCGCCGCGCTGCGTAAGGTCGATGTGAATCTCTGAGCACGGACCACACGGACCCGTATCACCCATTTCCCAAAAATTTTCTTTCTCACCGAAACGAAGAATGTGCGAAGGATCGATGTACTGTTGCCAAATCTTTGCTGCTTCTTCATCAGTTTTATAGACAGTGACCCACAAACGTTCTTTTGGCATTTTCCATTGTTCGGTCAATAATTCCCACGCCCATGCAATGGCTTCTTTTTTATAATAATCTCCGAACGACCAGTTGCCGAGCATCTCGAACAATGTGTGGTGATAGGTATCGCGTCCGACCTCTTCAAGATCGTTATGTTTTCCGCTGACACGGATACATTTCTGTGTATCGGCTGCGCGAGTGTAATCTCTTTTCCCGGTTCCAAGGAAGATCTCTTTGAACTGATTCATTCCCGCATTAGTAAAAAGCAATGTCGGATCGCCGTGAGGAATAACAGGCGCGCTGGGAACAATGGTATGCTGCTTTGATCTAAAAAAATCTAAAAATGATTGTCGTACTTCTCGTGAGTTCATCAGAAATTATCTATCCTTTGGTTTTCTTTTTTATTGATTCAGCTTTGATCTTTTTCAACAATGCTTCTGTTTCTTCAACTTTTTCATTCTCTTTTTTCCCTGCCGCAATCGCTTTCTCTGCATATTTTCTTGCATTTTTTAGATCGGAATTTTTATAGAGTAATGCTGCGTAGGTATCAAGGAACATATACTTTGGACTTTTCATTACAACATCGCTCATCCATTTCACTGCCTGGGCAACAACTTTTTTATCGTCACAGCGTTCATAGATTGTCCAGCTATAACTATTGAATGCATTCTCATCAAAGAGGGATTTATTGAGCTCAATGATCTCGGCAAACCTTATCCATTGTTTTGTTCCCTGATAGAATTGTATTTGATAATTTCTTTCAATATCAACGATTGGTTGGGAAGAATATTTCTTCGCTTTTTCAATTACGGAAAGCAATGCAAGGCTGTCATTCTTCGCTATTGCGGAACGCAATTCACCGGATACCAATTGGCCAGTCACTGATTCCATGTCATATTTCCCAAATAAGGTTTTGATCTTATCGCTGTTGTCGAAAATAAATTGTTTGTACTTCGGTTCGAGAAGTCCGGAGAAACGATACATGATCGACCACGAAACTTCGTTCAGCAGATCTGTTGATGTAGAGAGAAAATTATTCACGGTTGCACTATCAGGTCGTTTGCGAAGTTCACCTTTTAAGAATGACAATTTGTAGAATTCAGGAAATCCTGCTTCAATTTCATTTGTAACGCCTGCAAGATTGTCATGCTTTGTTGAATCAAGTGCGATATTCAATTTTTCGAGAAATTCCTTCACTTTATGATATCCGACAATACGATTGACCAATCTGCCGTTCGCTGTAAAAATCAAAAATGTAGGGAAACCATTGACACGGTATTTTCCGGACATCAGTGCGCCGAATCCGGTTTCCATTTCGTACCGAACGTTGATGAACTTTTCATTCATAAAATCGGCAACGGCTTTATCCGAGAATGTTTCCCTATCCATAACTTTACACCAAACGCACCAATCGGTGTACGCATCGATAAAGATCAATTTTTGCTCTTTTACAGCAAGGGATTTCATATCATTCCACGAGCCGGAGGTGGTATCGTAAAATTTGATAAGATCGTTAGCAGATGTAAATGAAAAAAGAGCAACGAGACAAATAGCAATTAATTTTACTTTCATAAGAGTTTCCTCAATTTACAATTCTACCTGAGTCATCAATTCAATTTCTTCTAAAACACCAGTGACTTGCAGGCATTTGACTAATTCGCCGGTAAACACACACGATTTTCCGGTATGATGAACTTCCAGCGTCATTCGTTCTGCAGTTGGAAGGTCGCAGCCGGTCGCTTTCATGATTTGATTGATCACTTCTTCAAATGTATGTACTTCGTCATTAAACAAGATTGCTTTTGCAGGCTGCTGTGTCTTTACCTCGTCAATGACTTCTTCTTCAGTTTGTGTGTGTAAATCTGCCATATTTCTATTCAATTTTTATTCAAAATACGGAAAAATGCAACCCGTTGCAAATGGACAATTCCTTGCAGAGGAAGCGAACTCTTCATATATTTCAAGTAAATAACGAACAAATAATCCTCTACCAGAAAGAAGAATTGATATGATTTTCGACTTAGATATGATCAAAAAATTGTATGCCGGTTATGGCGAAAAAGTCTCACGCGGACGCTCCTTGGTTGGCAGATCGCTCACATTGACCGAGAAAATTCTTTATGCACATTATTTTGAAAAACCGACAACTGCAGCAGAACGGGGCAAAAGTTATATCGATTTTGCACCGGATCGTGTGGCAATGCAGGATGCAACTGCACAAATGGCGCTCTTGCAATTTATGTCAGCAGGAAGAATTACTGTTGCAGTTCCATCAACAGTCCATTGCGATCATTTGATCCAGGCAGAAGTTGGTTCGGTGAATGATTTGCTTCGGGCAAATACCGATAACAAAGAAGTGTATGATTTTCTTGCCAGCGTTTCAAACAAATATGGTATTGGATTCTGGAAAGCCGGAGCTGGAATTATCCATCAAGTCGTGCTGGAAAATTATGCGTTCCCCGGCGGAATGATGATTGGGACAGACTCACATACACCGAATGCCGGCGGACTTGGAATGGTCGCGATTGGTGTCGGCGGAGCTGACGCTGTTGACGTAATGGCAGGAATGGCGTGGGAATTGAAATTTCCAAAAGTGATCGGAATTCATTTAAAAGGGAAAATGAACGGGTGGACTTCTGCAAAAGATGTTATTCTTAAAGTTGCCGGAATTTTAACGGTGAAAGGGGGAACCGGAGCGATCGTTGAATATTTCGGTGAAGGAACAAAATCAATCTCCGCTACAGGAAAAGGAACGATCTGTAATATGGGCGCGGAGATCGGTGCAACAACTTCAGTATTCCCGTATGATTCGAGAATGGGTGATTATCTTCGTTCCACAAAGAGGGATGAAATTGCAAAACTTGCGGAAGGAATTGCGGAGCATCTTCGACCTGATGCTGAAGTGCTTGCAAACCCCGGTCAATATTATGACCGCGTGATCGAAATTAATTTAGATGAACTTGAACCACACGTGAACGGACCATTCACTCCGGATCTTGCATGGCCGATCTCACAATTTGCCAAAGCGGTGAAAGAAAAAGGATATCCCGAAGAATTGAAAGTTGCGCTTATCGGAAGTTGCACGAATTCATCGTATGAAGATATTGAACGTGCAACATCAGTTGCACGACAGGCGCTTTCAAAAGGATTGAAAACAAAATCTGAATTCACCATCACGCCGGGAAGCGAGCAGATCCGCGCAACCATTGAACGAGATGGACAACTAAAGATTTTAACAGAAGTCGGCGGACTTGTCCTTGCTAATGCGTGCGGACCGTGTATTGGTCAGTGGAAACGTCATGATGTTGCAATGGGAGTCAAAAATTCCATCATCACTTCCTACAACAGAAATTTCACGGGACGGAATGATGCAAATCTGGCAACGCATGCGTTTGTTGCCTCACCGGAGATCGTTACGGCATTTGCAATTGCTGGCAGATTAACATTCAATCCGCTTACCGATATGATCATAAATGGAAAAGGAGAAAGTGTAAAACTTGATGCACCGAAAGGGGACGAGCTTCCGAAGAATGGATTCAAACCGGACGAGCATGGATTTGCTGCACCGGCAAAAGACGGATCAAAAGTTAAAGTAGCAGTAAGCCCAAAAAGCGACCGACTGCAATTGCTTGCTGCATTTAAAAAGTGGGAAGGAAAAGATATTGCAAACCTTCGTGTGCTTTTAAAAGTAAAAGGAAAATGCACGACCGACCATATTTCACCTGCCGGAAAATGGCTGAAATACCGCGGACATCTTGATAATATTTCCAACAATATGTTCATCAATGCAGTGAATGCATACAGCGGTGAAGCGGGAAAAGGGAAGAACCTTTTGACCGGCGAAGTGAAAGAATATTCTGCTGTTGCACGCGATTACAAAAAACAGGAGATCGGTTGGATCACCATCGGTGATGAAAATTACGGTGAAGGTTCGTCACGCGAACACGCGGCGATGGAACCCCGTTTTCTCGGCGGACGTGCAATCATCGTAAAGAGTTTTGCACGTATCCATGAAACCAATCTAAAGAAACAGGGAATGCTTGCACTTACATTCAAGAATCCTGCTGACTATGATTTGATCCGTGAAGATGATGTTTGTGCGATCCGGGGTCTGGAAACATTCACTCCCGGTGTTCCGCTGACATTGGAATTGAAACACAGCGACAATACTTGGGATTCCATTGAATTGAATCATACATTCAACGAGGGACAGATCGGGTGGTTCAAAGCAGGAAGTGCATTGAATCTTATTGCTGAAGAGTCAAAAAGATTGTTGGCAAAAAAATCAACTAAAAAGAAATCGGCTAAAAAAACGGATAAGAAAACAGTAAAGAAATCATTAAAAAAGCCGGCAAAAAAGATAGCAAAGAAAAAAGCAGTTTTGAAAAAGAAGAAAGCAAAAAAAACAATAAAACGCCGAAAGTAATCGGGAACGAAACAAGACCATTTGGACGTTAATAGATGTAACATCCAAACATCAATTATTAAATATTAAAAAGGAAGTTTATGCCATTCGATCCAGTAATGATCCAGCCGTTCCGCGATGAGCTCACCGAATTAGGAATTAAAGAGCTTTATACATCGCAAGAAGTAGATGATACGATCAGCAATAATAAAGGGACATTGCTTATGGTCATCAATTCTGTCTGCGGCTGTGCTGCAGGGAAAGCACGTCCGGCAATTCGTAAAGCATTGCAGCACGTGAATAGACCGAACAACAAAGTGAGCGTTTTTGCAGGACAAGAAGTTGAAGCGACTGCACGTTTGCGTGAACGTTGGTTGCTAGGCATTCCGCCGTCGTCACCTGCAATTGCACTCTACAAAGATAATGAGCTTGTTCATTTTATCCCACGCTTCAAGATTGAAGGGCGCATTGCTGACGAGATCGCCGCTGATCTTATTTCCGCGTTCGATGAGTTCTGCGGTGACAAAGTAACAGCGTAATTCTTTTTATAAAGAGCCGTTTATAGCAGATGTGAACGGCTCTTTTCTTTTTAAATCAATCTTTTATCATTTTAAATTATTCAAACGAATGTCTCTATACCAGCATTCACAAAGTTATACTAAAGGAATTGTATTTGCAATTTGATTGAGGTATATTCCTCCAGTGAAGAAAACTCTCGAAAATATTATCTATTTCTCTCTTGTCGTGTGCTATACTTTGGCAGCTACTGTGGGAAATGTTATTGTCTTGAAAGAGTTGCTTAATTCTGGCGACAAACGCCATCAATTAGCTTCTGAAAAAACATCACGCTCAATACCTGATACTCCTGTTTGGTCTGTTAAGACACACACAACTCCGGCTTTGCAATCGGATATTTCTGTACACCTTGGATTATTTGACGAAATTTTATCCTGCCAAAAGTCACCACGAATCTATGTTTATACAGATTTCCAATCCAAGTATACGTACCTAGAAAGCCTACCCTCTAAACCTCGGGATCCACCGATCATATAGTTCTTTCTACCCCTTATTAATTGATACGGATATTCGCATTGAATATTCCGTCGATTTTTTTTATGCATTGGTGTTCAATGTCGACGCCATGCGCAATTGTCAGTTTAAAGAATGGAGAACTATCATGAAAAAAGAACCTGCTTCTACACCACAACAACATAATACGAACGAAGGATTTCCACTCCCTGCTGCCATAATGCTCGGTGCCATTGCACTGGCCATAGTTGCACTGATTCTAAAAACAGTCGGTGTTTTTTAGAATGTTCAAAGACAGTTAATGGATTACTATGCTCCGAAAAATAAACATCGCTCATCATATTTCAACACACTTGATAAAGGATCGTTATGAAAACTGAAGCACTCATTACTATTTCCGTTGTCTGGACAGTCATTATTTCATTGGCGGCATATTTTATTGTGAAGGTCATTAGGACACCGCAAGATAAAAGCAAACAAAAGCATGATGAAATGAAATAATCTGATATAGCATATTTCAGTTCATTGTAAATACAACGAATATTTTTCCGGGAAATATTAATGATTACTCGTAAAAAAGAAATTGCTGCAGGATTTTCCGAAACATTCAACGATTTTTTTCACAGCAGCACTTCCGGCGGAATTGTTCTTTTAGTGTGTACGGCAATTGCGCTCCTTTGGGCAAACTCCCCATGGTCAGACAGTTATTTCTCGTTATGGGAGGAACACTTTTCCATAGGTGTTGGCAATGTTACACTATCAAAAACATTACTGCATTGGATCAACGATGGATTGATGGTTATTTTTTTCTTCTTTGTTGGATTAGAAATAAAACGGGAGATCCT
The DNA here is from genome assembly GCA_030679145.1 of Bacteroidota bacterium. Taxonomy (GTDB): domain Bacteria; phylum Bacteroidota; class Ignavibacteria; order UBA10030; family UBA8401; genus UBA8401. Next base: position 96,697 of record JAUXTU010000052.1, read on the forward strand.
TGTCGGCGAACTATCTTCGTTTAAAAAAGCGATGCTTCCAATTATTGCAGCGGTCGGCGGTATGATTGGACCGGCGTTGATTTATCTTGCATTTAATTCAGGTGATTCCGAACTCTCCCAGGGATGGGGAATACCAATGGCTACCGATATTGCATTTGCACTTGGTATTCTTGCATTGCTCGGCGATAAAGTTCCTTCGGGTTTGAAGATTTTTCTTGCTGCTCTTGCAATTACTGATGATATGGGAGCTGTACTTGTGATTGCATTGTTCTATACAAGTGAACTTTCTCTGCTCATGCTTGCAATTGGCGGGGGTTTTGTGCTCTTGCTGATACTCGCAAATAGATTCAATGTTCGATCTACGGCAGTGTATGTACTGCTGGGAATAGGTTTATGGTTTTGTTTCTTAAAATCAGGCGTTCACTCTACAATAGCCGGAGTGATTTTGGCAATGACAATTCCTGTTCAATCGAAGATTGATAAAAAAAGGTTTCTTGAAGAAACAAAACTTGCAGTTGATGACCTTGAGAATAACATCTCAATACGAAGTGAAAATGAATTGATCCATAAAGTAGCATCGCTGAGTGAAGAGGTTCAATCTCCGCTTCATCGTTTTGAGCACGCACTTCATCCTTATGTTGCCTTTCTTATTATGCCGGTTTTTGCACTAGCCAACGCAGGTGTGAAGATAGAAGGAAACGTATTTGATGCGCTTTCTTCACCTGTCGGTCTTGGTGTTGCTCTGGGATTGATCATTGGAAAACAGATTGGTGTATTTTCTTTTGTTTGGATTGCCGTAAAGACAAAAATAGCCGCGCTTCCACACAATGTTTCATGGGGGATGATCTATGGGACAACGTGGCTTTGCGCAATTGGTTTTACGATGGCACTCTTTATTGCCAGTTTAGCATTTAAAACAAATGAACCATTGGTCATCAGTAAGATTGCAATTCTTTTTGCCTCTTCGCTTTCTGCTGTTGTTGGATTGATTTTGCTTTCGCGATTGAAGTATACGAAAGAGAAGTAACAGGGAACATTAGTTGATGATGCGCCTCTTGATATTTATCCCTCTACAAAATTAACTTGACATCGGGATAAAAAGACTGTATATTTTTACAGTGTAAATAATTACAGTATTTAATTCGTTGAACCGGAGGAACTATGCCGAAATCGACATATTCCGTTGATCAAGAGCGCCGCATTAATAATTATGTGAAAAAGATCCTTGAAGAACTTGGACGAACGCTTCCCGACGATCATTATGGAACGGTGGAATTTTCTATTCCACATCAGGCAGGAAAAATCTCGGGACGGATCAAGGTGACGCTCGCGTCGACATTTTCCCCTGAAGGAATTGCGGCAAAAATAAGATAGAAGTCATCTTGTTGTCATTTCGAGATGCGTAGCATCGAGAAATCCAGTTTTGCTTTCAATAATAAAAACGAGATTCCTCACTCCCGCCTGACCGATGGCGGGCAGGTCGTTCGGAATGACAATCAAATTTATTTTTTAAGATAACTTCTAAAAATTGGGTTGTTGAAATTATCAAGCCCGATTATAGAGACGGTAGAACCGCTCTGTAGTCGGGCTTTTATGTTTATATGGACAAGAAAAATTCTCTGCACAGGATTGTCGATCGTCATTTTACCGCGCCGCCGGGAAAGGTCGGATTGTTATACGGTGAACGGAAAGTCTATTCTCTCGCAACATTGATCGCCGTTGAGATCTTGATGCGCAATCCGGCTGTCGTCATCATCGATGCAGCAAACCGCGTCGATCCGTACTTATTTGCACGGATTGCGAGGATGAAGCATATCGATCCATACTCATTCTTGGACCGAACGTACGTAACACGGGCGTACACATGTTATCAGCTCGATATTTCCATTACTGACGGATTATTCCAGTTTGTCTGCGGTGTGAACGCTCAGTTCGTTATTGTGTACGGATTGATCGATCTGTTCGACGATGAGCAGGTGCCGATTTCCGATGTGGTTGATATTCTTCGCCGTGTCCGTGAAACACTTCGGTCGCTGATGTTGAAAGGAATCTCAACACTGCTTGTTTCATCAACACCGCATTTCAAATTGAAGGGGCGTGAATATTTTTTCGCTCAGTTGTCAGCAATGGCGGATGTGCGGTATCGTTTGGAGCAGCACAATTTTGATCAACACATTATTCTGGAGGAGACTACTCATGGGAAGAACAACACCGACCGCAACAATGCTCATTCAGTTCGAAGAGAGCAATTGGTCACAATTCCGCAGGGCGTTACGGAAAGAAGACCAAAACGCGTTTGACGAACTCTTTACGTATGCAAAAATGAATCTTCCTGCGATTTCCATTCAGGCACATCCAGTGCCATTTGAAAGTATTATGCTTTCAATGCTGGTTGAGCAGCAAAAACAGATCCAGACTTTAACGGAAAAATTACGTGACTACGGGGAGCGCATATGAAAATCACCGGCTGGCTGTTTGATTCGTACGCAACGGACAAAGGGATCACCGTCTGGCTTGTTGACGGTAACGGGAAAAAATACAAGACACATTACCATTTTCACCCTTTATTTTATTTGAATCTCACCAAGGATGAAGAGCATTTTCTCCAGTTGATGAGAAAAGAACTTCCTTCAGAAGTATCACTCCGCCGTGTGGAGAGAAGAGACCTCTATTCACGGGTAATGATCCCGGTACTGGAAGTTTCCCTTCACAATCCGTTGATGTTTCAGAAAACGGTGTATACGTTATCGAAACATTTCAATTTTTATAAGTTCTATGGTGCGGATATTAAGGTGATGCAATTGTTCTATTACATCACACAATTGTTTCCTCTGGCGTACGGAGAATACGAAATTGAGAACGATATTCTGCAGCATTGGTCATTACTGGATCGTTTTGATGCAATAGACTATACCATTCCCGAACTTTCCGTGATGACATTAACGCCGTCGATGAAACTCTTTTCGCCGAAGTACCAGCGTTCGATGGAGATCGAGGTAAGCATCGACGATACAACACGTGTGCTTCAGCAGAACGATCCGCGCGAATTGATCGAGCAGATCAATTATTATCTTGTACAGTACGATCCGGATATTATTTTAACGGAGTACGGTGATTCTTCACTGCTCCCGCTTCTTTCATCGCTTGCGGAAGAATATCGTATCCCGCTTCACTTGAACCGCGATCCGGATGCCCGCTATTACACTACGAAAGCACAGAGCTATTTCAGTTACGGAAGTATGGTTCATCGCGACGGCGTGTTTGAACTTGCAGGACGATGGCATATTGACCGCGAAAATTCTTTCATTGTCGGTGAAGCGGATCTGGAAGGATTGTACGATCTTTCGCGGATGTCGCAAATTGGTGTGCAGCATCAGGCGCGGACATCGATTGGTTCTGCACTTTCATCAATGCAAATTTCGTGGGCGTACCGGAACAATGTGCTTGTTCCGTATAAACGTCCCATTAAAGAATCGTTCAAGACATTGAGCACACTGTTGAAATCCGATCGCGGCGGACTGCACTTTATGCCTCCCAAAGGATATCACGAACAAGTTGCGGAATTGGATTTTGCTTCGATGTATCCGACGCTGATGAAAAATCATAATATCTCTTCCGAAACAATCGATTGTGTCTGTTGTGCTGATTCATCGCATCTGGTTCCTGAACTTGGATACCGATTATGCGAAAAGCATACAGGATTTGTTCCCGAAACGCTTACACCAATTCTGGAAAAACGAGCGCGGTACAAAGAACTAAAACGAACTGCTGCAACGGATGAGTTGAAGAAAAAATATGACCGAATGCAGGCTGGACTAAAATGGATATTAGTGACATGTTTTGGTTATCTCGGATTCAAAAAATCGCGAATGGGAAGAATTGAAGCACACGAAGCGGTGAATGCATTTGCGAGAGAAGGATTGCTCCGCGCAAAAGAAATTGCTGAAGCAAAAGGATTTACGCTGATTCATGCGATTGTTGATTGCGTGTGGTTGAAGAAAAAAGATGCAACGCGCGAAGAGTACGAAGCACTTGCAAAAGAAATTGAAAGAGAAGTTGGTGTAAAGATATCATTGGAAGGAATCTATCAATGGATATTATTCCCAACTTCAAAGATGGATGACGATATCACAACCGCAACGCGGTATGTCGGCACGTACGAGAATGGAGAGATGAAAGTGCGTGGGCTCGAGGTGCGCCGTCACGATACTTGTCGGTATGTGAAGAAGATGCAGCAGGAGATGCTGGATGTTCTTTCTTCTGCTCGTTCCGTTGCGGAGATAAAATTCCGTCTGCCGGATGTGATCGCAGTGGTGAAACGATATATTGATCAATTGAATGAAGGGAATGTATCGCCATTTGAATTGGTGATACGTCGCCGCATTTCTAAAGATCCGTACGAATATGCCAACAAGAGTATCAACGCCGTTGTTTCTCAAACATTGGCTGAGGCGGGAGTAACGCTTGCGGCGGGAGAATCGATCGAATACATCATCACTGATGCATCGGGAAAGAAAGATCCACAAAAAGCTAAACCGCTTGCGCTCTATGCGCTGGATGACGGCTACGATGCAAAGAAGTATTCGGAATTTATTTTTGACGCGGCAGAAACATTGCTACAGCCGTTTGGATATACAAGAAAGGAATTGCAAAAGTCCTGGAAAGAAGATATTATGGACTTGCCGTTGTTCAGGCAGGTATCATAACATCATTTTTTTTAACCCCCTCACGGTCTCCCCCTTTCAGGGGGAGAAGATATTTTCCCTCCCCCCCTGTAAGGGGAGGGTTAGGGAGGGGTCTAAGAAACGATAGTCTGGGGTAAAATCATTTTTTGAAGAAATATTGTTTTATGCCAAAACCTAAAGTAAAAATCTGTTGTATCTCATCTGTTGACGAAGCAAAACTTGCGATCAAATACGGCGCGACGGCACTTGGTCTTGTTTCGGCAATGCCAAGCGGGCCGGGACCCATCTCCGAAGAATTGATCGCAGAAATCGTATCGCATATTCCCGACGGAATTGCATCGTTCTTATTAACGAGTAAACAGGATGCAGATTCAATCATTGCTCAGCAGCGAAAGACAAAAGCAAATACGTTACAATTAGTTGATTCGGTTTCTTTTGATGTCTATGCAACATTGCGAAAAGAGCTTCCGAATATTTCTATTGTTCAAGTTATTCACGTTATTGATGAATCTTCCATTGACGAAGCAGAATCCATTGCACCGTTTGTTGATATGATCCTGCTTGACTCCGGAAATCCGAAACTTGCTATTAAAGAACTTGGAGGGACAGGAAGAAGACATGATTGGAAATTGAGTAGAAAGATTGTTGAATCTGTAAATGTTCCGGTATTTCTTGCCGGCGGATTGAATGCGGGGAATGTGAAAGAAGCGGTAGAATATGTGCAACCATATGGATTGGATCTTTGCAGCGGAGTAAGAACAAACGGAAAACTGGATGAGAGGAAATTGAAATTATTCTTTGACTCGTTGTGAACTCTTTTATTTTTCCGGTCGTACGAGAAGAGCCATTTTTTTTGGTGCAACCTCACAATAGGCTGTCGTCAATGCATCGACCAATGTATCTTTTCTGATTTTCTTTAGATTAATAAATGTCCAGCCTTGTTTACCCCATTTGTTTGGTACCGGGAAAATGATCGAACTATCGAATGAAGAAAACGCATTCTGATCGATCGCGGATAATTTAATGCAGGCTTGATTATTTTTGATATCAAGTGTTGCAAATATTTTTTTTCCCACTCTGAATGATGGTTTTTCGAAATGAGACTGCTCTGTTGTTTCGGGAAACGAAAGAGCAATTTTTCTAACGGCATCAACAGTAACCATAGTTTTTTATTTAATTTCCACTTCTTTCCCGATAAATTTCCCAAACTGCACTGCTTTTTTCTTGATGTACACTGCGATTGTTTTTTGGAGTGAATTGAAAAACTCCGTTTCAATTTTCACACTTTTATTTTCTACGGTACGTTTCCACATACCTGCTATTTTTCCGTTGACCACAATAACGGGCCAGAATATTCCATTGTTAGAAATTGCTTTTGCCTGACTTTCCGGGGTGAGTATAGCGCTCCGGTCTTTATAACTGATCACGAACTCATCGTATGCCGGCAATAAATACAGTGATTCTTTTTTCTTTGAGTAGATATCATTATCTGCAAACCAGTATGTCTGTAAGCCAACTTCTTCAGAAATAAAATTAGATTTTACTGACTCGAGTCCCTTTTTTGCATCACCCACAGATAAACCGGACCACCAGATAAAATCCTGTACTGTTGCGGGACCATGGCTGTTGAAATATCGCATGGCGAGTTCAGCTAATGCCTCTTCTTTGCGGAGAGTCTTTTTTCTTGGTACTCTTTCTGCAAGCAGAGCGTATGTTTGTTGTTTCCCTCGTGTTGCACCGCTGCAGACCATGCCGTCCAATTCAGCCCGCATCAAAATGTGAATACCGCGCTGATTGCCGGTAGTGATCTTATTCTTTTCAAGTTCGACAAATAGTTCGTCACGGGTGAGATGTTTTCCGCGGTTCAGTGATTTTTCAATGATGCCATTGCTTTTTTTCTGCACAGCTTCGTTTAATTCCAACTGCTTATGCCGTGATCGCATTGCCGACAAAATATTTGGCGCAGCAAGTTCAAGCATCCAATAAATATCTTCAGGGGAAACAAAATGCCATGTCGGTCGCATGACATGAGTTCTGAGAATGTCGCCGTTAACAACAGCCGTTTCAATTATTTTGTCTGTGGAATCGGGTAAACGGACACCGACAGCCCATTTTGCCATGCTGTAATCTTGAGCCTGCATCGCTCCCATCCAAGAAACGATTGCTTTTACCGTTTTAAATGTTGTTTCTGCAATCTGCTGATTGGCAAGCCGAAGAAGAGAAATATTGTCTAAAGTCATCAAAAAGTTCAGGTTTTAATAAGAGATTTCATGTCACACTACCATTTAGATATATTCCATCATGTTAAAATTCAAACACATCATACACGTTTTGATCGCATGGCTTTCAGTTGTACTAATTTTTTATCTTTAGAAAGTTTTTTGTATGCACTTGATTCAACGGCATGAATTGCAATTTTTCCTTCTGCATTACTGTGAACACCCCAGCCGTACCGTTTTGTCAGAGGCGACGAACGAAAACAAGGCTGACCTTTTGAAAAAAAATTTTCTCTCTCTGTATTAAAACCTTTGCTGTTAATTTTATTCTTTATTTCGTGGACACTGAAAAGTATATCATCCGACGTATATTTGTATGGATTTTCACTTATCATTTCAAATTGAATACTCGCCACAGTTTTATCTTCACTTTTCTGCGGAGGTATTTCACCACTTTTTGCAGAAGAGTCATCTGCAATTTGAATGAATGTATCATAATAATTGGTCGTTTTCATCTTTTAACTCTGTCATAGAATGCATTTTATTAGAAGCGGTTTCAAAAATACCTAATCAGTGTCATTTCGAGATGCGAAGCATCGAGAAATCTTGGTTTTACCTTCAATAATAAAATCGAGATTCCTCACTTCGTTCGGAATGACAATAAAATTCATTTTTGAGACCGCTTCTAGTTTTAAATCAAGGATTTTTATCTTCCAAGTGTTTTCCCCGTAATACCGGAGCGACCGCCCATACCCGAAAAAGTTCGTGCTTTAACGTATGCTTCGGCGTAAGTAACATCAGCGGCGTATCCGTTTACAATTGCCATCTTCTCATACATCCCCCACCACTCAGCGGGACCTTGCGATTTTTGCTGATAGAGTGCTTCTTGCTTTTTCTTTATTACTTCTGTTATATCAACATAATCCGTCGGAAAGAATTGAAATGATTTTGTGTGCGGACTGTTGCTGGTTTCATAAAAATAGAGATTAAATGTGAAGCGTCTATCCAAATATACGCGCCACGCAAGTAACCCTGATGCTTGATGATCGGAATGAACATCAAGCGTCCACGGTGCAATTACAATCGTTGGATTAATTTGTTGGAGAATTTCTGTCAACCTGCGCGTGTTTGTGGAATCTACAGCAAGCGAAGCGTCTATTGCGCCGAAGAATTGAACCGATGCGCCAAGAACAGCGGCGGCATTTTTTGCTTCAACTGTTCGAATTGAGCGTGCTTCTGCCTGCGATTTTCCCCAAATACCAAGCTCACCTCCGGTCATTGTAAGGATAATAACACTGTCTCCTGCCGCAACGGAATTGGCAATCAACCCGCCGCACGATGCTTCAGCATCATCGGGGTGCGGTGCGATTACAACAATTGTCTGGCGATTGGTTTTTTCTCCACAAAAAAGAAAAGGGGGAAAGAGAAATATGAAGAGCAAAAGAAATATTTTCATATAGATTTCGATTTATAGATTAACCACAAATACAAATTTGCCACAGAGAACACTGAGTTTTACCCGTTTAAAAACTTCTCTCTGTGTTCTCTTTGACAATTGATTATTCAATCTTCAATTTCTTCAACACTTCCAATCCAGTGGAGGTTTTTATAATAGAAGCGGGAATGAGAAAAAATTCTCCACCTGTTTGCGTATTGATAATCCGCACCATGCATGGATATCGTTCGCCGTTATCGGGAATCAACAGTTTTCTATTTGTCGTGGTGAATGCCAGAGGCTGAAACATTAACGGCTTAGCAATTGCAAAATCAGTAAATGCCTCTTCTACATTTACTGCAAGCGACGACATTCCGGAAAGTAATCCTGTAAACTCAACTCCGTTGCCCTCAACTTTGAATCCGAATGCTCCGCGCGATGTTTCCCACGAATTAAAGAAATCTCCTTTTCCCCATGACACAACACCATGGCGTGTTGGCTTTTCAACAGTCATATTGTTGTGCGGGTCAATCGGTCTCCATGCCATTTGGTCTGTTTCAAATCCTAATGTTGTGGAATCGGCATACAGACCGCCGCCTCCTCCTCCGTCATATACTTGTACGGCAATAACATTATCACCGCCGAAATTTAATGTTTCATAGGCTGCATCTCCCGGCTTAAGGAAGTATTGACGAGGCGTCTGCCATCCTCCTTGAGTATCGGCTAACACACCGTTCACGTATGTCCAATCTTCATCATCAATTCTTCCCAAACTCAACAATACTGTTTTTCCGCGTCCGTCTGCTGGTAATGTGAAATGGGTTCTATACCAACCCCATCCATCGTACGGAGTGCCGAGATAGTTTTCCCATGCTTGGGGTACAGTAATCTTATTCCAACCGGAATCGGAAATTTCTTTTTTATACCACCCGTTCACCAAGCCCCGTTCATGTTCACGTTTTACGGTAGGAGAAGTCTGCGAGGATTGAAATTTCCATCCGGTAATATTTTTGAACTGAAAACCTCCCCGATATTCATACCAATCAATTACTCCGCCGGTTTCGCCCATTGTTCCGCGATCGTGCATTGTTGCGCCGTAAAAAACTATAGCACCGCCACGATTAAGAAAGCGATCGAGCGTCGGTTGGATTTCAATTCCGTTACTGGTTTTTCGCGGTAAAGCATTTCCGGCAATAATAAGCGCATCAATATTAGTTGTGTCGAGATGAAGAAGTTCATTGATCGAAACATGGTTCTTTGGAAGTCCATTCGGTAACGTTGTATTGAAACTGCTATCGAAAAATACGGCAGCATTTCGATTCTTTAATGAAGGGAATTCAGTTGATTTTACTTCAGGAAGTGAAACAAGATTTGGAAATATTTGCGGCGAAACATTAGCACGTTCTGCACCTTCAACAGAAACATTGGTCTGAGATTCGACAATTTTCACGCGCGGATCAGTAATACAGATATGAAGTTTTCCATTCTTTTGTGTAAGAATAATTTCACCTTCCGGAAGAGGGACGGTTGCATTCCAATTTTTCCAATCTGCCGGAACATTGGGTGATATACGAATGCGAGTGCAGCCAGGTTCAAGAATATCAATGCCAAGCAGTCCTTCAACAATTGCATCTTGATATGAACCGGCTGCGCTTAAAAATGCATTTCCTCCTTCGGTCACACCATCTATCGATGTGAGTTCTTCCATCAATCCCGGGAAATGTTCGTCCTCCAAAGTTTTTGAACAACACTCAAGCAGATGAATGCCCCCTTCAATATCTCCATTGCGTAAACGTGCGCGAGCTTCAACCGCATTCCACCATGGCCACATTTTATAATTATGATCGATATTGATCGGAACATGCGTCATTGGGGGAAAAATTGTTGTCGATCCGGCAGTGCGCCAATTGTTCGTACGGATTGTCTGCAGAATTCTTCCGATTCGCTCTTTCGGTGCAACGCCGTTCAAAATTGCAAGCACATTTTCTGCGGAAGAGGAACGCTCATCTCGTTTTCTCCAGAGTGAAAGATTATCGTATTCGCCGGTAGTTTCATTCCACAGTACATTGTTAATTCCAGTAATGAATCGATCTCGTACAGTTTGCAATCGCTGTGCATTATTCTCATTATCAAGTGTTCGTTCAATTTTTGAAAATGTATTTAGAAGATCGACAAAAAGAGCGTTAGAATATAAAATGCGGGAACCATCCGGAAAAAGAAAGAACCGCGAGTGATCCATCCATTCTGTTACATCAATCAACAATCCTTCGTTGCGATAGTCACGGTCAATCCACGCATTTACCCACGGAAGCAATATTCCTGCAGAATTGGAAAGAAATTCTTTATCTCCGGTAAGAAGATAATATTTCCAAATTGCATTTGTAAGCCATGCCGCCCCTTCGGCGGAACCACCCTGCGAAGGGTCTTCAGTCACTTTCAATCCGAGCGGATTATGGGTTGCATAACGACGAAGATCGTATTCTAATGTGGTGCGTGCCCTCGAAAACTGTCCGCTTGCCATTGCACCGGGAACAAGTCCGGAACCAAGATCTCGCGACCAAACATCGCGCCAGCGGAATATTTCACAGACGTGCAGATTTCCATCAAATCCAAGATCGAGAAGATAACGGTTGAATGGAACTGCACGGCTGACCAATGCCGAAGGAGTTTGCAATAGAAATCCTTTTTGATACGGCGCTTCCCATTCTTTTCGGAAACTACTGAATGTTCCTTTTGGTGCCGTTGTTCCGGCAAATAAAATTATTTCGCCGGTATTTCTCTTCATGTGAAAAACGATTCTCCCGGAAGATGAAAGAGCGGGAGATCCATGCTGTAGGATTTCAAATTGAATGTTTTTCTTTTTTCCTTTAACTCGTACGGCAAGAACATACGCATTCTCTTCGGTTGCGCCGTGAAGAATTTCTACGTTTACTCCTGCAACACTCAACGAGTAGAGAACGCCTCCCGGAAAAAATGTTGAGTGTGCGTTCGGTGACGTTAGTTCATACGGTTTACAATCCACAATTATTTGAAACGTACCGCCGGCGTCTCCGCCGGAGTGGAATTCAAATCCGGTTGAACGGACTTTGACGACACTTCGTCCGTTACCGATAAGTCCTTCAGGAGTTTTGCCGTTGTATTCAATCAATGTGGTTTTCTGAGCCAATACAAATGCAGACCCAATAACTGCAAGAAGTAAATGAAAGAGGAAAGATGTTTTCATGGACATACCCTTATTGTTAAGATGTGAGGGAGGCAAAAACAAATCAAATATAATTTATTTGCAGGTCAGGCGGTAGTAAAGAAAATGTAACAAGAACGGCGTTTTCATAATGAATATATGCAATGGAACAACAACTCAAATATACTCTCGTTGCAATCCAAGCAGCAGGATTTTTTGATGTTACTGATTTACAATATCATTCAATGCACGGCGGGCTGAGTGTGGTGTTGGGCTGGAACGACCGAGTCGAAAAAGCATCTGCGGTTCTTCGTTCTGAAGGTTTACTGATTTAGCAAAGTGAGGTTTCACTGAAGCGATCTCCATAATTTGACTCATTGGCTGCAGCGACAAACCTAATTGAGCGGCTGTCAGAAATAACCGCGCGAAATAACGACCGACTGAAATTTCATCAATTCGTGTTGTCCCGCGGCTGGTGATAAGTCCCATCGCTTGAGAACTGAATGCGCCTTCGCGTACGGAATCAACTGTTCGCTGAAGAAATGATTCATCGAAGGCTGAATTTCGACTTGTAAAGAGTTTTGCAAAAAACAATTTCATTCCGGTGATACCAAGATTTGGAAAACTTAATCCGTCACGATGCTGTTCAATTTCGTCATCATTGAATCTCAGCATTTCAACAGTTTCACCATGCATTGCGCGATTATATGTTTCAATCCGCATTGCTTCGGTCATCATTCCCGCAACATCTGAAAGAATTGCCGGATCGATGAACATGTGAAGAGGATAATCCTTATTGGTATATGATCCACGGAGCGTTGTTATTTCAGCGTCGGTAAGCGGTGGTCCCGAATAAACTCGGCGGTTAGTATGGCGTTTCAAGATGAAATTGAAGAGTTCATCTTCCTGAATATCCTTTTGTTCTTTTGAAGACAACGAAATGTGTGCAACGGGGTTTTTTCCAATTTGTTCTAACAAGTCTATTCCATTCGGGAAGAGTGAAATATTTGCCTCTATTCCATAATGTGAAGCTGCGATTACAAGAGTCTCGAGAAATGTTCCTTGACTAATTGTGATCTGACGTGCTTGCGGATCAGTTTGAGGTAGCAGTCGTTTTGGATCAATATACAGATCAATCCCTTCACCGCGCAGATCAACGATCCACGGCTGCTTGTTGTGAGCATTCGGCGCAAGGATTGCGTATGAAACAAATTTGAGACGGATATCGGAATTCTGAGGAATATCAGGAAGAGTTTCCCATGGACGAAGTGCTTCAAGTTGACGATTGTTGCAACCGGGAATTTCAGTCGGGAGGAGAACAGCAACGCCCCCAGTTCCAAGTAATTTAACAAATGTTCTTCGCTCCATAGGATTGCTTTCTATCTTTTTGAACTTGGCAAACATTTTCCAAGTACCATGAGTGATATTCCAAATGCCATTACATCTTTTATGATAAAGAAATCTGTGATTAGCACACCATCGATCGTAGAAAATACACCCGGTGTTGTAAATAAAAAGCTCAACGTGAGAAGAAAAGTCAGCGCTGAAAATATGCCGCCGACGATTCCCGCTTTCTTCCAAAAAAAATGGAGGAGAAGACAAACTGCGGTTATGATCTCAATAGTTCCGATGATCTTTGAAACGCCGTCAACACTGACGACAGAATACATCCAGCTCATCAAAAAACTGTTTCTTACCAACGGCTCAATTCCTTTTGCCTCAGTCGGCGTGAACTTGAATATGCCGATCCAAATCAATACCGTCGCTACACCGATCACGCTGATGCTATAGCCAAGAGTTTGAAAGTTAATTTTTTTCATATGGTTAATCGTTTAGTGGTGAGAAAATAATTTATTAAAGTATGTACCGCCTTATGCAGTTTGTATCCAGCGGAAAATATATTCTGCAACTTCTTCCCAGTTTTTCTGTCCGCAAATGTAATGAGTACGATCGACAAACTCTTTAAAATCTATTTTGCTGTTTTTATCTTTGTATGCATAATAATTTTGTTTGTTGAGCGAAGAGGGAATGATATTGTCTTTCTCTCCTGCAATAATTAATAGAGGATTGTGCGGTTTCTTAAAATCAATCTTTCCGTCTTTCAGTGTTCCGCTTCGCGGAATATTTCTGCTCTCCGGAACCACAAATTTGTCATATTCAATCTGTGTTTGTTCCATCGTCATTGTATTGCAAAACGCATAATGAAACCATTCAACAGTAGGAATACAAACGGAATTTCCCTTCAGTGGATTGATCGTTGGAAGGTTTGCTTTTAAGAAACTCCATTTTACACTGAATACACCTATTGGCGGTGCAGAATCAATACAAATGCCGGCAACGCCTTTGTTCAGTTCAATAAGTTTTTGTACGGCTAGCCCGCCCATTGAATGACCGATAAGAACTGGATTTTCTGGTAATGTATTAATGAAATTTGCTAAACCATCGACAACTTGTCCAAAAGTAAGCTTACCCAAGTTTGGATAAATATTTTTGCGTAGATCAGAAGGGTTACCTTCATGAAAAGCGTATGCAGGTGCATAGCACTTATAACCTTTTGCTTCAAAATACTTTTTCCATTCAGTCCAACTATCAGGGTTTTGAAAAAGTCCGTGAATAAAAACGATTGTTTTGCTTTTCTCCATGTTCCGTCCTTTTGTTTGTTGAGGGAAGTTAGTTTAATGCAAAAATAACTCTCTGCGTAACATCAGCTATTAACTCATGTTACGCAAAAACCCAAAACCAACCGTTATTCCCGCACGTTTTAAGCGGGAATCTGTATGAGTCGTCCTGAAATAGGTTGACCGTTATTTATGAACCTCCCTTTGCAAAAAGGGAGGTTTTTTTATTCCATTTTTTAACGACAATCTTTTGTTGCCCGTGCATTTGTATCGGTGTTAACATCGAACAACTCAGATGTG
>JAUXTU010000056.1 GCA_030679145.1 Bacteroidota bacterium
ATTCTGTTTGTGGATGATTGTCATGCAATCGGTGTTGTTGGAAAATCGGGAAGAGGAACACCCGATAAATTTAATGTGTTGGGGAAAGTAAATGTATTGTCTGGAACACTGGGAAAAGCCATTGGCGGCGCGCTTGGCGGCTATGTTGCGGGAGAAAAAAAAATGATCGAATATCTTCGCCAAAAATCCCGTCCGTACACGTTCTCTAACTCGCTCCCGCCGGCAATTGTTATGGCAAGCATCGCTGCATTCGACCTGTTAACAAAGGATAAATCAATCGTTAAACATCTTCACGACAATACTGCATATTTTCGGAGAGAGATTGTTGCACTCGGATTCAAAATTATCGGGGGTGATCATCCAATTGTACCGGTGATGCTTGGAGAAGCGTCCATTGCACAGGAAATGAGCAAAGCATTATTGAAAGCGGGCGTGTATGTAAAAGGATTATGGTTTCCGGTTGTCCCGAAAGGGGAAGCACGGCTACGAGTGCAGATTTCCGCTTCTTTAAGCAAAAAGAATATCGATCATGCATTGAATGCATTTGAGTCTGTCGGGAAAAAACTAAAGATTATTTCAGCATAATTTCAAATTTTTCGAATCTTCACGATCACTCATGCCTCATAACAAACAACGATATCTATTCATCGATTTGCTTCGTTTTCTTGCAGTAGTGTTCATGATTCAAGGACACACGTTCGATGCATTGCTGGCTACCGATCTTCGATTCAATGGATTATTCTTTGTTCACGATTTTTTTCACGGATTCATCGCTCCAATGTTTCTGTTTGCATCCGGTGTTGCGTTTGGTATCTCCACATTCAAAAAATGGGAGGAACATATTTCGCCAACGAAACATGTCGCGCGTCGGTATGGAAAATTTGTTGGCCTGATAGCGATCGGCTACGCACTTCATCTGCCGTTCTTTTCACTTCAAAAAATTATTACGGAAGCAACCCATGCTGAAATTGCAATGTGGCTTCAGGTGGATGCTTTGCATTGTATCGCAGCAACAATGCTCATTCTTCAAACAGCAGTACTGTTGTTGAAAGAAGAAAAAAAGTTTGTATGGTTTACCATTTTATTTGCAGTGGTTATAATTTTTCTTTCTCCAATTATGTGGAGCAGTAATTTTGTCGATACATTTCCCTTGTGGTTTGTTTCTTATATCAACGCCAGTAACTTTTCGTGGTTTCCAATCTTTCCTTGGTCAGCGTACATTTTGTGCGGCGTGATCTTCTCATCATTATTTATCAATGCAAAAGAGCATCATCACGCTGTGAATCTTATGGAACGAACACTTGTAGCCGGTCTAATCATGTTCTTCGGCTCGTTCATTCTCTTAAGCATTCCAACACAGCTATATCCATACCACGATATTTGGAAAGTGAATCCCCTAATAATTTTTGCGCGACTGGGTTTTGTTACAGTCGTTACGAGCGGGGTTTTCTTTGCGGAACATTCATTCAAAATAAAACCCGCTATTCCTCAGTTAATGGGACGGGAATCGCTGTTTATTTATATTCTTCACTTGATTATTCTTTATGGTTCAGTAATGAACCAAGGATTACAGCAAATAATTCGACAAACGCTTTCAGTTGTTGAAGCATCATTGGTGTTCGCTATAATTTTTCTGGTCATTTCAATATTTGTATTTGGATGGAATTATTATAAAAAGAACTTCCGAATTGCGGCATTAATTACCCGTTGGGCGGCAGTCGGACTTTTCCTCCTTCTTTTTTTACTGCGACCGTACTAATGGCACAACCAAAATCTCGTTTCCTTTATATTGACCTACTGCGCGGGTGGGCAGTTATTGTAATGATTGAAGTGCACGTCTTTAATGCATTTCTTATCCCCGCATTTCGTGAAGAGGCGTGGTTTAAAGTTCTTAATTTTATCAACGGGCTAGTTGCTCCTTCATTTTTATTCATTGCCGGATATTCATTTGTTTTGATCGCACAACGAAAATGGAACGATTATCTTTCATTCAACGAAACGTTCTGGAAACAATTAGGAAGAATCCTTCAAGTCTTGGTGGTTGGGTATGCACTTCACATTCCGTTCTTTTCATTTTCAAAGCTACTTGAGATAAGTTGGCAGCAATGGGCTGTATTTTGGAAGGTAGATGTTCTTCATACAATTGCTGTGTCATTACTGACGTTGCTTGCATTAGTTTTATTGATGCGGATACAGAAAAAATATTTTGCAGCCATTGTTATCATTGCAGCAATAATGATATTTGGATCTCCATTGATGTATGACCGAAATATCGATCATATTTTTCCGGAGCCGATAGCGAACTATTTCACTGCAGTACATCGTTCGCAATTTCCGTTATTTCCATGGATGGGGTTTGTGCTGTGCGGCGGAATTACTTCACAGTTATTTGTTTGGTGGAAGGTAAAAATTGAGGAACAAAAAATATTCCGCCGATTTTTTATCGCGGGGATCATATTGATTGTCGTTTCACTTTTTGCTGATATCGTACCTTTGACAGTATATCCTGCGCATGATTTCTGGCGTTCAAGCCCCGGATTTTTCTTTATTCGCCTAGGGATCGTTCTAATGCTACTTTCTACTCTTTGGTATTGGGAAAAAACAGCGCAATCCAAACCGTCAATGGTGAGTATTGTCGGATCGGAATCATTGACTGCCTATGCAGGACACCTACTCGCCATTTATGGAATGTTCTGGAACAATAAGAGTCTTGCATTTATTATTGGAAAAACTCGAACGGTGCCGGAAGTGATTGGAATGACACTTGTTTTAATCGCAGCAACAATTGCTGTTTCTTATGTGTGGAATCGCATAAAAAATTGGAGTATGTTCTATGCAAGAGTGTTGATGTATTCAATACTTACTGTTGTTGTATATATTTTCTTCACCAATTCTTTTTAAATATGGATTTTCTTTTTCTTTTTGTCGGTATCCTCATTGGCGGTGCAATTGGTTGGCTGGTTGCAAAGGCAAGATTTAGCCAGCCGCAATTATTTTCAAAAGAGCAGTTCGATTTTCAACAATCTGAAATATCTCGATTGAAGGTAGAATCCGGTCAATATCAGGAAGCAACCTCACGGCTGCAGGGTTCATTGAATGAGTCAAAACAGGTGCTGGAATCTGAGCGTGAGAATAGATTACAATTAACAAAGCAGCTTTCTGAGGCACAGACGGATAATAAAAACCTGAGAGAACGAATTGAAGAACAGAAAAAAGAAATCGAGCAGATCAATTCCAAACTGACGACGGAATTCAAGAATATAGCCAACACCATTCTTGAAGAAAAATCCCGTTCGTTTACAGAGCATAACAAGCAAAGCCTCGATTCAATTCTCAATCCGTTGAAAGATCGTATTGAAGAGTTTAAAAAACAGGTGGAAACGACCTATGATAAAGAAACACGTGATACGATGAGTCTCAAAGAGGAAGTGCGACGGTTGGCGGAACAAAATATAAAGATCAGTGAAGATGCGAATAATCTCACCAGAGCCTTAAAAGGAAACACAAAAACCCAAGGCAACTGGGGCGAATTTGTCCTTGAAAAAATTCTTGAACGCTCCGGTTTAGAAAAAGACCGCGAATATAAACTTCAGGTTTCTACAAAGAATGTTGACGGTGAAACGATTCGTCCGGATGTTGTAGTTTTTTTACCGGACGATAAAAATATCATTATTGATTCAAAAGTTTCATTGACGGCGTATGAATCACTTGTTAATGCTGAAAACGATGAAGACCGTGAACGATTTACCAAAGAACATGTCAATTCATTGCGCTCGCATCTTAAACTTCTAGGCGATAAAAATTATCAGACTGCCGAATCACTTAATTCACCGGAACTGGTGTTAATGTTTGTCCCGATCGAAGCATCATTCGGAATTGCGGTGCAGACGGATAAAGATCTATTCAATTATGCATGGGATAAAAAAATTGTTATCGTCAGTCCGTCAACACTGCTGGCTACACTCGTGACGATCTCTTCAATTTGGAAACAGGAAAAGCAGACAAAAAATGCAATTGACATCGCATCAAAGAGCGGTGCATTATATGATAAGTTTGTTGGATTTGTTGATGATCTAAAAGAAGTTGGAAAAAAAATGGATTTGGCAAAAGATTCATATAAAGATGCGATGTCGAAATTAAGCGAAGGAAAGGGTAATATTGTCAGTTCGATAGAGAAATTAAAGACTCTTGGTGCAAAAGCCACAAAATCAATACCTCAAAATATTCTGGACCGAGGGGATACGGAGTAAAACTTGAATGTTAATTCGGATTTCTCTACTTTTAAGCAGTTCCAAAGCAGTAAGCTTCGCTAAAACCTTCACACAGGAGAACGATCAATCGCAGATTTGATACAGTATTAATAACAGCGTGTAGGCGCATTGGTTGTTTTTTCAATTCACATTTCTCAATATCCATACATTGACCTTGTCATCGGTACGTAAAGCATTCTTTATCGGACTAACGGTATTTGCCGTTGTGTTTGTATTCGCGTTTGTCGTTTCTTCCGCCAAAGCGAATGGAAGTGCCGTACCCGTTATCGAACATAGGTTTTTTGCTCAAGATTCAATTGATAGTGATACGGCTGGTGTTAAAACGGATTCTACAATCGTTAAAGAATACAAAGTACAAGATTCTACCTATCTTGAACAATTGACCTATCGCCGTAAAGATTCTGAAGCAGCGCAGGCATTTCCTCCGTCACAAAACCCATTCTACTTGAAGCCTCCTGCAATTGTTTTCCAAAGTGTACAGCTCGATTCAACGGGAGAATTTGTCATTGTCCGGCAGATGGTGAACGGAAAAGATGTCAGATTTCCGGTAAAAGTTCCGCTCGAGGAGTATGTTCGTCAGCGTGCTGCTTCCGATATCGAAAAGAATTTTTCCGATCTTGTTCTCAAAGAAGAATCAGCAAAGGTGAGTAAGAAAAAAGATGATCTGGGTGATCTGCTTGGGGCTTTTACAAAAATTGATATTCCTGTACCGGCGAATCCTGTGTTCTCCATCTTTGGACCGCCGCGTATCAATTTAACAATTTCTGGTGCCGTAGATATTCGTGCAGCATTTAGAAATACAACAACGGACCAGCAAACAACCAGCGCGTATGGCAACACTCGTAATGAACCGGATTTTGCACAAGAAGTTCAGATCAATGTAAGCGGAACGATTGGCGATAAACTGAATATTCTTGCCGATTGGAATACGCAGCGTACGTTTGAGTATGAAAATCAACTTCGAATAAAATATACCGGTTATGAAGATGAGATCGTGCAAAGTGTGGAAGCGGGCAACGTTTCTCTTTCCACCAATTCCAGTTTCGTCTCAAGCAGTTCGGCATTATTTGGTATTAAGACTGCATTGCAAATTGGACCGTTAAAACTTACTGCAATTGCTTCACAAAAAAAGGGACAGATTCAAGAAAAGAGTATTACCGGCGGTGCACAGGAAATTGAATTTACAAAACGTGCATGGGAATATTCTAAAGATCACTTCTTTGTTGATACGGCATATTTTTCTTCGTTTGGACCGTATATAACAACTCAGACTTTAAATGCAGACCAATCTCGCCTAATAATAAAAGCAAATGAATACGAAGTATGGCTGTATCACACCGGTGCTGCAAATGAAACAATGAAACGTGCGAATGCTTTTTTTAATCTTCCATCCATTGGTGTTGATGAGTTGGAGCTTTACAGAAGTTTAAGAGATCCTAGTATTGCAACTGATGCTCTTAAATTTCAGGTCGCGGGAAATTGGGATAAATTAGAACCGATCAAAGATTATGTCCTTAATCCTTATACAGGACAATTGACAATGAACCGGTCTGTTCAAGACGGTCAAGCGATTGCAATTTCTTATAGAACTGAGAATGGGTCAGTTTCACCTGATGACGATCGTATCTATGGAACATCCACGAAAACTGAGCAGGGAATTGATTCAGTTCTTGTTCTGAAGTTGGTAAAACCGCTGAACTATATTTTGCCTCAGGATAAAGTATTATTTTCTTTGATGATGAAGAATATCTATCCCTTGGGAGGACGTAAAATACAAAAAGATGGTTTTTTCCTCGAGATGCGGTATCAATCCTCTGCTACCGATGCCGTTGATGTTATTGGAAAGACGAAGATCATAAAATTATTTGGTTTAGATAGAAACGGCGAAAGCGGTAATACGCCTGATGATAAATTTGATTTTACTCAATATACAATTGACCAAGAACGAGGGGAGATAATTTTCCCAACGCTTAGACCATTTACCGATGGATTACGCGCGGGATTATTGGAATTTGAACCTTCACCACCTGATACACTATATTTGAAATATATTTATGATGATCTGTATGATACAACAAGCATTGCTGCGCAGAACAACAACCTAAAGGATAAATTTGTCATTACGGGAAAGATCACAGCGTCCAGTTCAAACACGATCAATCTTGGATTTAATGTTGTTGAAGGAAGCGTGCAGGTATTATTGGACGGACAAATTCTGACACCAAATATTGATTATACGGTGGATTATATTATCGGACAGGTTGTCATTCGAAAACAGGAAGCGTTGGTTCCCGGTAAGAATCTTCAAGTGAAATTCGAGCAGAACGATCTTTTCCAGCTTGCATCAAAAACATTGATGGGTTTGCGCGGAGAAGTGGACGTTTCGGAAAAAACAAAGTTCGGTTTTACTGTTATGAATTTAGATCAACAAGTGTTGAGTGATAAAGTTCGCCTGAATGAAGAACCTTCCAACAATACGATCTATGGATTCGACGGTCAAACAAGCGGCGAAGTTCCATACTTAACAAAGGCGATCGATGCACTTCCGTTTCTCGATTCAAAAGCGAAATCGGAATTTACACTGCGCGGTGAAGCTGCGTATATGAACCCCGATCCGAATACAAAGAAGAGTTCGATTGCCAATGATAATGGTAAAGGCATTGCGTATATCGATGATTTTGAAGGAGCGAAACGAATAATCCCGATTGGTGTTGGGTATGGACAATGGCATGACATTAGTGCGCCGAAATATCAATTTAATATTGATTCATCGTTGCTTATACCGGATCTGAGAAAGACGTACTCGAAGGCAAAAGCGTATTGGTTCAATCCGCCCAACGGAATACCCATTGACGACATTTATGGAACTGATGCAGATGGTAACTCGATAAAACAGGTTGGCCGCGGGCAGGATGTCATTCAAGTATTGAGGCTGAATTACAAACCCCAAAAACGCGGTGCATATAATTTTTCTCCTGATCTTGATTCAACATTGCTGCGTGAACCCAAGAAAAACTGGGCAGGTATTCAAAAATTGATCTCCATCAGTGCGGTAAATCTTATTCAGGAAAATGTCGGATTTATTGAAATATGGGTGAAGGTGATTAAAGGTTCTATTGATTCAACACGAAAAGTATTTATTGATCTGGGAACGATCAGTGAAGATATTATTCCAAATGGAACTTGGGAGACAGAAGATAAGGGGACATTTAAGAATGATATTCTTAATCCGGGTGAAGACACCGGTATTGATGGGCTGTTGAATGCTGAAGAACAAAATCGATATGCATCGTTTGTTGAATCGAAATCTAACAAAATATTTTTTCCTGAAATTGTGAATGATCCTTCGGGTGATGATTATAATTACACTGATAAGTTTAATTTCGAAGCGATCAACCTTACCGAAGGGAACTCTAATAGTGAAATTGGTCGTTTTCCGGATTCTGAAGATCTGAACAGAAACAGCATTGTAGATCAGGCGAACAATTATTATGAATATGAATTAAAATTGGACACCGTTGATAATCCGTTGAAAGTAGGAGGAGGTTCAAAAGGTTGGTATCAATATCGTATTCCAATCAATGCATTTAAAGATAAAATTGGCGCACCCGATCAGACAAATATTCAATATGCGCGAATGTGGTTTACCGGACATCCGGAAGAATTTGAAATGCAGTTCGTCGAATTCAATCTTATCGGAAATCAATGGGAAGAAGCAAAGAAGAACGATCCAACATTCAAAGTTTCTGTCGTTAATATTGAGGACAATTCTTTGCAAGGATACAGTTCACCACCAGGCGTCTTTCGTGAGCGTGATCGCACAAAGCCTGATGAACAAGTCTACGGAAACGAGCAATCGCTCGCGCTAGACTTCTTTGATCTTCCTGACGGAGAAAGTCGCGAGGCTATTAAAAAATATTCATACCGCCCGCTCGATGTGTTCAGCTATCGCGAAATGAAAATGTTCGTCCATGGAAGTGAGAATTTAAAAACAACAGCGGACAAACCATCGGTAAAGATGTATATTCGTTTTGGTTCGGATAGTTTGAACTATTATGAATACAAAGCGCCGGTATATCCAGGATGGGACTCCCGGAACGATATCGCAATCCGATTTGCAGATATTACGTCGTTGAAACAAGGAAGAAAAAATGAAAATGTGCGCGAAAAAAGACATTTTGATGTTGATCCCGAAGGGTCTGAATATGCAGTGCTTGGAAATCCGACGCTTACGCGAATAACATTTATTTCCGTTGGTGTTGAAAATCCTGTGATTGCTGGTACTGAACAAAAAATTACAGGACAAGTGTGGGTGAATGAACTTCGTCTAGCAGACGTGGATGATACCCCGGGTTGGGCATACAGTATAAGCACCAGCGTAAAATTAGCTGATCTTGGTTCAGTGGCGTTTACCTATAGCCAGGTCGATCCATTTTTTCACAGCCTTGAAAACAGATTTGGCAGTCGTGTAACGAATAAAAGCTGGAATGTTTCTACAGCAATTGCGTTTGAGCGTTTTCTTCCAACTGAATGGTCGGGAACTCAATTACCATTCAGTTATTCTCACAGCGAACAAGTTAGTACGCCGCTCTACAAACCAAGCTCCGACGTACTGGTTACGAAAGCAGCAGATCAACAACGTGCTATCATCATAGACTCTACGCAGTCAACTGCGAAAGGTGATCAGGAAAAAGAAAAGATATTATCGGAAGCACAGACACTTTCTACCACTGATACGTATGCCGTTCCAACATTTAAATTAAATGTGCCATCTAACAATTGGTTCTTCAGGGATATATTCAATCGTATCGGCTATGGATTCAGTTATACGACATCATCAATGAGAAATCCAACCACTGCTTCCAGGACATCATGGCAATGGAATGCCCGTGTCGGTTACGCATATTCATTCTCGCCGGAAAATTTCATTCAGCCGTTCGGATTTTTTGAGAATCTTTTCTTGCTTGAAGAATTCAGACAACTGCAGCTGTTTTATATTCCAATTTCCAATATTAATACAGGATTTACGATTGCCCGATCACGATCTAATGAACGGCTGCGAAGTCAAACAAAAGACAGCGATCCGATACGCGGTCTTTCTTCTTCACGAAATTTCTCATTTGCGTGGAAATTAACAGAGAACGGATTGTTAAATATTTCCGGTGATTATTCACTTGATGTTTCAAGTTCAATGGTTCATCTTGAGCTTGATCGGTACGGTCGGCAAAGAGATTTCCAGCAAATTATGAATCAGATCTTTTTACAAGATCAATTCATCAACTTTGGATTTGATAATTCGTATAACCAGTCGTTCACGGTCAATACGCGCCCTCGAGTTCCTGCGATATTTGATATCAATAAATATGTTACGCTTACTGCACGCTACAATGTCGGATATCGATGGCAAAATTCGCTTCAACAGGGAACACTCGGTATATCTACAGGATGGGGAAATAGTATTACATTTACCTCTGACGTGAGTTTAAAAGCATTTGTTGAAACATGGTTCCCTGCTCAAAGTGCAAATACTGAATCGGTGGTTCCGCTCCCAGGGTCATCGCGTGGCGTTCGTGACCGTGACGATGAAGATTCGCCGCAGCAGGATACACCTCCTACCGAACAACCACTTCCTTTACCTCCTGTAGATACTGCGTCTGTTGTAAAAAAAGCATCGGGTGATGGGTTGATTGGATTTGCGCGTATTCTTATTAAAACACCGTTTCTAGATTACGATAAGATCAATGTTAATTTTACTCAAAATAATAGTTCGAGTAATGGAGGTGTTCCGGGTCGTCCAGGTTTTACCAATTTTTTTGGACGGGTTCCGTTCGTTCAACAATCGGAACCTGAATACGGTCCGACGCGGGCATATCAACTTGGTTTGGTTTCAAGCCCCGGCGCAAGTATCACTGATGTTTTTTTAAAACCGCAATTTCCTTTTGTAGGATTTATTACCGATGCTGATAAAGAAATACGAGCACGAGGTGCGCAACTAACTGATGGATTTACGCAAGGGAATAAGCTTACGTTTCGAACTAGCAGAGATCTATGGACAGGTGCCCGGCTTGACCTAAATTGGAATCTTGGTTGGAATTATTCTCGAACGTCACGATTGAATATTGATTCTCTAACAGGACGAGCCACAAGCAGATCCATTGCGACGGGCGGTTCAATTGATCGTTCGTTCTTCACGCTTCCGCCGGTATTTATTTTTTCAATGTTCAAAAATGGTATAGAACAGGTTGGAAAATTATATACAGCATCTGTCCCGGCGGATAATGCGCCGAATCAAGATCAAAAACTTGCAAAAGCATTTGAAGAAGGATTCGAATCGTTACCGATCCTGAAAAAATTATTTGGAGAATTTTTCCCTCGGGTGAACTATTCGTTCAGATGGGACGGTTTAGAGCAAATGTCATTGTTCAAAAATTTTGCCACGCGGGTCAGTCTTGATCATGCGTATCAATCGAATTATACTCGCACTTTTATTGGCAGCGTCGGCGGCGGTGATGTAACCCAGTCGCAAAGGATTTCTTACGCATTTGCTCCGCTTGCTGGATTGAGCGTCTCGTTTAAAGAAGTGTTAAAAGGAACAATGAGTGCCAACGTCCGTTACGGTTCAAATGTGACTTACGATCTTTCGCCATCGACCAAAAATATTGTTGAAAGTGTCGGAAATGATATGTCGATCACCGGAAGTTTTGCAAAATCCGGATTCGAAATTCCCCTCTTCGGTCTTAGTCTTCAAAACGACATTGACATTAGTTTCACATACTCACTGGCAAAGAATTCTCGAACGACCTTTGATGCGAAAGGAAAAACATTCAACACCAAAGGAACTCCCGGCGAGGGTTCGACCCGAACGCAGATGGAACCGCGGGTTCGATACGTTCTTAGTGCGCGTGTTACAGCATCATTATTCTATCGGTACACAAAAATTGCACCTGATGAAGGTGGCTCACGAATTCCCGGATCGACCACCAATGAAGGTGGCGTTGATGTGCATATTGCAATTCAATAGATTCAATTAAGCAGAAAGTGTGTAGAAACAATGGATCATTCAAAAGGAAATATTCTCTGGGTTGACGATGAAATTGAGTTGCTGCGTGCTCATATCAGGCTGCTGCAGGACAAAGGATATTCCGTTGACACCGCGGCAAACGGTGAAGATGCGATTGAAATTGTAAAGTCAAAAAAATTTGATCTTGCATTCCTTGACGAAATGATGCCCGGAAAAGGCGGACTTGAAACTCTTGCGGTCATCAAAGAAATTTCTCCTTCGC
Source organism: Bacteroidota bacterium (assembly GCA_030679145.1). Taxonomy (GTDB): domain Bacteria; phylum Bacteroidota; class Ignavibacteria; order UBA10030; family UBA8401; genus UBA8401. The sequence goes on from JAUXTU010000056.1 coordinate 11,555, forward strand.
TTCCGGTTGTTATGATAACGAAGAATGAAGCTGAATCGTTGATGGAAGAAGCAATTGGAAGTAAAATCTCCGATTACCTGACAAAGCCTGTGAATCCAAGCCAAATACTGCTTGTCTGTAAAAAATTCTTAGAAGGAAAAAAGCTGCAAAGCGAACAAGTTTCCCGTGATTATACGATGGAGTTTTCTTCCATATCAAGAATGCTGCTAAATCCGATGGATTATACTGAATGGATTGATCTCTATTTGAAGATGACCAATTGGGAAATGGAACTCGATAAACATCCCGAACTGGATCTGCAAAAAATGCTGGCAGATCAACGCAAAGAAAGTAACGCCGAATTTTCAAAATATGTTGAGAAAAATTACCAAAACTGGATCAATAAAAAAGATAATCGTCCAGTGCTTTCGACCGAAATAATAGAGAAGTATGTCATTCCCAATTTAGATGACAAGAAATCCGTTTTTCTTTTCGTGATTGATTGTATGCGATTGGACCAGTGGCTGGTGATGGAAGAATATTTGCGGGAATTATATTCTATTGAGAAGGAGTATTATTATTCAATTTTGCCGACAGCAACACCGTATTCTCGCAATGCTATTTTTAGCGGATTGTTTCCGCTTGAACTCGAACAGCGTTTTCCGGATTTATGGCAGGGAGAAGATGACAGTGAATCCAGCCATAACAAATACGAGAAAGAGCTTCTTTCAAAATTATTGGAACGGAAAAGAGTTTCGATGAAGTCTGAGCCGAAATATGTGAAGATCATCGATCCCGAATTTGGACGGCAGATCCAATCAAACATCATCTCGTACACACAAAATAAATTAACAGCGATCGTCGTGAATTTTGTGGATATGCTCGCTCACGGACGCTCAGACGATCCGATCTTAAAAGAAATTGCACCCGATGAGTCTGCGTATCGTTCATTGACAAATTCTTGGTTCAAACATTCTTCACTCTTGGGAATGTTCCAAGCGCTTGCAACCCGCAAAGATGTTAAGATCATCGTTACAACCGATCACGGAAGTGTTCGTTGTATGCGCGGGTCAAAAGTAATTGGAGACAAAGAAGCATCAACAAACCTTCGCTATAAGTTTGGACGCAATCTCAAATCTGATGAAAAACAATCGATTTTTTTGAAAAACCCAAAAGATTTCAAATTACCGCAGCGCGGTGTTACAACGAACTATATTGTTGCAAAAGAAGATTATTATTTTGTCTATCCAACAGATTATCATAAATATCTGAACCAATACCGAGATAGTTTTCAGCATGGCGGAATTTCGATGGAAGAGATGATTTTACCGGTGATAACGATGGAACCTAAAGTGTAATGAATCGAATCGTTACTCATAACGAAAATGAAACCATTGAAGCCGGAAAAGTATTTGCACAGCAATTAATTCCCGGCAGTGTCGTTGCGTTATTTGGAGATCTTGGCAGCGGCAAAACGCGATTTGCAAAAGGAATTTCAAACGGATTAGGACTGACTGAAAATGTGACGAGTCCTACATTCACAATTGTCAATGAGCATATTGGAGGTAGAATTCCATTATATCATTTCGATTTTTATCGTTTGAGAACATTGTCTGAACTGGACGAGATCGGTTTTGAAGAATACATCTACGGCACCGGTGTTTGTGTTCTTGAATGGGCGGATATGATACAAGAAAAGCTCCCGCTAAAACGATTTGATGTTCATTTTTTGCTCGGTGACAACGAGAATGATCGGATTATTTCAATAACAATATTATGATTTTAGCGATTGAAACGGCGACAGAAGTTTGTAGTACAGCACTTGTTCATAATGGAGTGCTGTTGGGCGAACGTTCATTAAAAGAAAAAAATATCCATTCTGAACGTTTGCTGCTTTTAGTTGACGAAGTATTGAAATCAGCTCAGGTAAAGAATAATCAATTAGAAGCGATTGCCGTTTCTATTGGTCCCGGTTCATTTACCGGTTTGCGGATTGGTATTAGTACAGCAAAAGGATTGGCATTGGCTTTAGATATTCCGATCATCGCTGTTCCAACACTTGATGGAATTGCTGAGTCGTATCGACGAAGTCGTTTAACAAAAGAGAACGAGAATTTTTGTTCACTGATCGAAGCAAAAAGAGAAGAGGCATTTTTTGCATTCTTCTTGATAACGCAAAATGATATTATCCTTCAAAGTGAGTATGCAATTAAGTTAAAAGAAGAAATCATGATCGAAGGAAAATCTCGGAATTCAATTATTGATCAACCATCTATTAATGCTTCTTCTATAGGATTTCTTGCAGAGAGAAAGAAAAAAGAGTTTGAATTGTCCGATTTTTTGTATCTTGAACCGTTGTATTTACGAGATTTTGTGGCAACGCTGCCAAAAAAAATATAGATGCCTAAGATAATTAGCGGTTTCTGAAATTCTTCATTGAAATTCAAGTTTAGGATAGATATTTTGTTCTACCAATTGGAAGGTAATGTATGTCTTGGTTTAGACGATCTACAGAGAACATCTCATCTGATAATCAGAAAAAAGATATGCCGGAAGGCATGTGGACGAAGTGTTCTTCCTGCGGTGAGATTTTGCATCGCGGAGCGCTTGAACAGAACTTATGGGTCTGCACAAAATGCTCACAACATTTTCGTATCGGCAGCAAAGAATATTTTGCAATTCTGTATGATGAAGGAACATTCAAAGAATTTGATGCAAAAATGACATCCAAAGATCCGCTGAACTTTGTCGATACAAAAAAATATAAGGACCGTATCAAAGATACGATTAAAAAATCTGGATTGAACGATGCACTACGATGGGGAACCGGGAAAATTAATAAACGAGAAGTTGTTATTGCATGTATGGAATTTGCTTTTATTGGTGGAAGTATGGGAAGTGTTGTTGGTGAAAAGATAGCGCGTGGAATTGATAAAGCGATTAAATTAAAGGCTCCGTTTATTATTATTTCTGCAAGTGGTGGAGCACGAATGATGGAAGCGGCATATTCCCTAATGCAGATGGCCAAAACCAGTGCGAAACTTGCTCAACTTTCTAAAGCCGAATTACCGTTTATTTCAATTATGACTGATCCGACCACCGGTGGTGTAACAGCAAGTTTTGCAATGTTGGGTGATATCAATATCGCAGAACCAAATGCTCTTATTGGGTTTGCAGGTCCGCGGGTGATTAAGCAAACTATTGGAAAAGATTTGCCGGAAGGGTTCCAGCGCGCCGAATTTTTATTGGATAAAGGGTTTGTTGATCTGGTTGTTCTGAGAAAAGATCTTAAGGCAACGGTTTCAAATCTATTTGAAATGATGAATTAAAAATTTTATGAATATACATATTCTCGGTGTTCCGATGGATCTTGGTGCCGGTCGACGCGGTGTTGATATGGGTCCTTCAGCCATACGTATCGCTGGTGTATCGGAAAAGCTTCAATCGTTAGGGCACACGGTCATCGAAGAAGGGGATATCTCAACAAAAATTCCCGAACAGCAAAAAGTTAAAAATCCAAAATTGAAATATCTTTCCGAAATTGTCCGTGCCTGCACACTTCTTGCAAATAAAACTGAAAAAATTCTCGATAGCGGCGGATTCCCGGTCATTTTGGGAGGAGATCATTCCATTGCTATCGGGACAATAGCTGGTATTGCAAACTACTGTAATAAGAAGAACAAAAAGTTTGGCGTTATTTGGGTTGATGCGCACGGCGATATGAATACCGATCAAACATCTCCATCCGGAAATATTCATGGAATGCCGCTGGCGGCTTCCATCGGTTTAGGAGCGGTGGAGTTGACTTCGATCGGTGGTGATTATCAAAAGGTTGATCCAAAAAATGTTGTGATGATCGCAATCCGAGATCTTGATAATGGTGAAAAAGCAGCCATCCGGAAAAATAATATTCCGATTTTTACTATGGAAGATATTGACAAGCATGGGATGGCAGTAATCATTACAAAGGCGATCAAAAAATTAAAAGATGTGGATTTTATTCATGTAAGTTTTGATCTTGATGCAATGGATCCGAAAGAATGTCCGGGTGTTGGAACTCCCGTGAAAGGTGGTCTTGATTATCGAGAAGCGCATTTGATCATGGAGACTCTTTCCGAACATAACCGAATGCATTCATTAGAAATTGTTGAAACAAATCCGATCCTAGACAACAGGAATCAATCTGCGGAATTTGCGGTTGATCTTATGCAGTCGGGATTTGGTAAAACGATTATTTGACAACGAATTTATCCCGGATTATTTTTTTTGACTACATACTCTCAAATCCTCGAACTTCGATCAACACTTAACGATTATCGCGAAAAGAAAAAATCTATTGCGCTTGTTCCTACAATGGGATATTTGCACGATGGTCATCTTTCACTTATTAAAAAAGCAAAAGCTGAAAATGATATCGTTGTAGTTTCGATCTTTGTCAATCCAACACAATTCGGTCCAAAAGAAGATTTTGCCCGCTACCCGCGAAACATTGAACGCGACAGCGAACTTGCCAAACTCTCCGGCTGTGATATTCTTTTTATACCGTCAGTTGAAGAAATGTACCCAGCAGGATTTTCGACCTATGCTGTTGTTGAAAATATTTCCACTGTGTTAGAAGGGAAATTTCGTCCAACACATTTTAAGGGCGTAACAACCGTTGTTCTAAAATTACTGAATATCGTTCAACCACAGGTTGCATATTTTGGACAAAAAGATGCTCAACAATGTGTTGTGATCAGAAAAATGGTTACTGAATTAAATCTGCACACGGAAATTTCAATTGTTCCGACTTTACGAGAATCAGACGGGCTTGCAATGAGTTCACGTAATGTGTATCTAAGTCCCGATGAGAGAAAAAATGCTGTTGCATTGAATCAATCGTTGCGATTAGCAGAAAGACTCATCCATCAAGGGGAACGTAATTCAGAAACGATCATCAATGAGATGATGAAGTTGATACAATCCAAAAATCCGACAACGATTGATTATATTGAAATTGTTGGGACAGAGAATCTAGAGAAAAGAACATCGATCAAATCTGGTGATACAATATTGATCCCTCTTGCGGTCCGATTTGGGACAACCCGATTGATTGATAATACAATTATTACAGTTTAGGAATTATTATGCATTCAAAATTTTCTACGGTAATTATGGCTGCCGGAAAAGGAACACGGATGAAAGATTCATCCAAAGCGAAAGTCATGTTCCCGGTGAATAAAAAACCGATGATCCAGCATGTTGTGGAATTGGCGCAATCACTCAGTTCTGAAAGGATTATTCCCATTGTTGGATTTCAGCGTGAAGCAGTTATTGAATTCCTGACTAGTGTTGCTCGCAAAGTAGAAACGGTTGTTCAAGATCCGCAGTTGGGAACCGGGCATGCAGTAATGCAGACTGAACCATTGCTCCGAAATTATGTTGGTGATGTGCTTGTGCTATCAGGCGATGTTCCTCTGTTACGCAAAGAAACAATTGCAAAACTGATAGATCATCATCGTGAATCAAATGCTGTGGGAACAATACTTACTGCAATTCTTGATGACGCTTCCGGATATGGAAGAATTCTTCGAAATAGCAGCTGGATTGTTACGGGAATTATTGAGCATAAAGATGCTTCCGAAAATCAAAAATTAGTGAAAGAAATCAATTCCGGAATATATATTTTTGATGCTAAATTTCTTTTTGACGCTTTGCAGCACATCAATCCTCATAATGCTCAAAATGAATATTATCTTACCGACGTTTTCGGATATTTTTGGAATCATCATTTTATCATTTCCGCTGTTTCTGCTGATGATTTCAACGAAATACGGGGAATCAACACGTTAGATCAACTTCAAGAAGCTGAAGATGTGCTTAATACGCGGAACAAATAGCAGTCAATATTTGTCTATATTGACAAAGCAGGTAGTTTTTCATAATTTGGATAAGAGAAAAAATGGTGATGCTATGAAAAAGATATTTGTTCTGATCGTATTCTTCAGTGTATCGATTGGCTTTGCACAATTCAAACCCAAAGCCAGCGAACAGCCGAGGATTTCAGATTCGTTTATCCAAACGCAGTCTGCGAGTGATTGGTTTAATCTGTTCAATCCAAATAATTTTCAGATGCGCCATATATATTCTGCAAGTTATTCATCGTTCGGCGGTAATGGTCTTGCATTGCAGCGGTATACCAATACAATGGTCTATCAATTTGCTCCAAATCTTGATGCCCGTGTTGATCTGAGTTTACAGAATTCACCGTACAGTACATTCGATTATCGTTTGCAGAATCAATTCAGCAAAGCATATTTAAGCCGCGCAGAGATCAACTATCGCCCATGGGAAAATACCGTGATTCGACTGCAGTACCGTGAATTGCCGTATTCGTATTTTGGTTATGGCTACAACCGTTCTTTTGGCGGGATGTTTACCGGACTTGATGGTTACGAGGATTAAAACGTATTTTAAGTGTTAACATTTTTATCATATTAATAACCGAGCAGTCGCAGAGACTTTCTCGGTTATTTTTTTGTGCACAATGAAACTGCAATCAAAAAAACAACTGTTATTGAATGTCGCAATTGTTCTACTTGTATTCTTTAATGGAATGCAGCTGTATGGAATTATTTTTCGTAATGGATCTTCCGTTGTTCCTTCGACAAAAAATGTGAACGATACTACTCATGTTCCTTTACAGATCAATGTGTTGAATGGATGTGGAATCAACGGAGTGGGAACAACTATGACAAAATATTCTCGAAAATTGGGATATGATGTTGTTGAGATGGGAAATTATAAAACATTCGATGTAGAACAGTCAATTATCATCGACAGAAGCGGAAAAATGAACGAAGCACAAGAGTTGGCATTGTCGCTTGGGATTGATAAAAAGAACGTTATACAGCAGTTCAGCAACGATCAGTTAGTATCTGCATCAATTGTCATTGGAAAAGATTATAAATCATTAAAACCATGGAATTAAAGGAGTATTGTGACCTCAAAGAATCTTGCTAAACTTATAGCAAATGCTGCACTCAGCAAAAAAGCATACGATATAACAATTTTGGACCTGCGAAAATTAACAACAATGACAGATTATTTCGTTGTCTGTTCAGTCGATTCTGATACACAGGCACGCGCGGTTGCTGACGAGATAAAAAATGAATCATTGGAAAAAGGTGAAACATCCATTCGCAAAGAAGGTTATAGTGAAGGTCGTTGGGTCTTACTAGATTATATTGATGTGGTAGCACATGTATTTCATAAGGAAATGCGAGAATTCTATAATCTTGAAAAATTATGGGGCGATGCAAAAATGGAGTATGTTAGCGATGAGCCGGATCTAAAAGAGAAAACTGTCCGCACTCGTACAAAAGCTATGTCATCCAAAGAAGTAAAAAAGAAAACTACCCGAAAAAAGACTGCGAAATAATGAAAGCTCTATTATATCAACAACTCACCTCGATCATTGCAGAGTTGCAATATCCTTCAGTTGAAGTACTTTTTGACAAACCAAAAGTAGAAGCTCACGGCGATCTTACAACTAATGTTGCGATGATGCTCGCAAAATCTGTAGGGAAGAATCCTCGTATAGTTGCGCAGTCAATTGTTGAAAAATTACCTGTGAATGATTTATTCCTTTCGTCTGTTGAAATTGCCGGACCCGGATTCATCAATTTTCGATTTGCTGCAAACTATGTTGTTGAAAATGCAAAACGAATTCTTCTTGAACATGATTCGTTCGGGAAATCGAATTTTGCAAACAACAAAAGAACGAATCTCGAATGGGTCAGCGCAAATCCGACGGGTTTACTTCATGCAGGACATGGCAGACAAGTGTTGCTTGGTCAGGTGATCGGAAATTTACTTGAATGGACCGGACATATTGTAACACGTGAATATTATTTTAACAATGCCGGAAATCAAATGAGGACGCTGGCGGAAAGCATTTATATCCGTTACTGCCAGGAACTTGGAGAAGACCTTCCTTTTCTTGAAGAAGGATACAAAGGCGAGTATATTGTTGATATAGCGAAAGAGATCATTGCGAAAAAAGGTGATTCACTTAAAAATGTTGGTGACGATAAGTCATATTTTCAAAAATATGGTGAAGAGTGGTGTTTCAAAAAAATTAAAAAAACACTTGCCCGACTGAACGTTAAGCATGACGTCTTTTATAATGAAGATACATTGTATTCTACCGGTAAGATAAAAGAAGTTGTTGAAGAGTTTCGTAAGAAAGATCTTGTTTATGACAGTGAAGGTGCGGTTTGGTTTCGCGCTACTTCGTTTGGTGCCGATAAAGACCGAGTGATCGTTAAAAGTACAGGAGAACCAACATATCGACTTCCTGATATTGCATATCATCGTGAAAAATTTCGGCGCGGATTTGAATTAATTGTCGATATCTTCGGTGCCGATCATATTGCAACAATTCCTGATGTTCTCAATGGTGTGAAAGCGCTTGGGTATGATACGGACGCTGTGAAGGTCATCATTCATCAGATGGTATCATTTGTGAATGGCGAAGAGATCGTAAAGATGTCAAAGCGTAATGCAAAAACATACACGCTTGATGATCTTATCGATGAAGTTGGTGTTGATGCGGTTGCATATTTCTTTGTAATGCGAAGCGTAGGAACACACTTAGAATTTGATATTGCGCTTGCAAAAGAACAATCAGATAAGAATCCGGTCTATTATCTGCAATATGCCCACGCTCGCATCGCCAGCATTTTGCGTCATGCAGCTGAAGAGAAATTTGCGGTCGATCTCCCTTTAGTAATGAATGAGAATACCGATTATTCACTGCTAAAGGAAAAAGAAGAGATCGATCTTCTCAAAAAATTACTGGAATTTCCTGAACTTGTTCAAAACTGTGCTGTTTCATTCGAGCCTCATAGACTCACCACCTATTTACGGGAAGTTGCAGAGACATTCCATCGGTTTTACCATGAACATCGTGTTATCAACGATGATAAGGCGTTAATGCAAGCTCGATTAACCGTTTGTTTGATGACAAAAATCGTTATTGCCAATGGTTGTAAAATTTTGAGTGTTTCTTGTCCTGAAAAGATGTAAATTACCATCCAACAATTAAGGATTATATACCTGCCTATTTGATACTGCAACAACAAAACAGTTTGTTCATAAATGGACTGTCTTTTACATTACCTTAAACTCTGTTAGTCTCAATATCCGTTGGAAATACTGACAGTTTTTGTTAAATTCTTAGATTATTAAACGACATTTTACTGTATGAAAAATATTCTTGTAACTGGCGGAGCCGGTTTTATTGGTAGTAATTTTGTTCATTTTATGTTGAACAAACATTCCAATTATAGCATCGTCAATTTTGACAATCTAACATATGCTGGGAACCTTGAAAATCTCTCGGCTATCGAAAAAAATCGAAATTATACCTTTGTTAAAGGAGATATTGGTAATAAAGAACAAGTCACTAAAGTTTTTCGTGATTACTCAATAGATACTGTGGTTCACTTTGCCGCAGAATCACATGTTGATAGAAGTATTTCCGGTCCGGCGGTGTTTGTACATACAAATGTTGTTGGAACGCAAGTGTTGCTTGATGTTTCCCGTGAAATTGGAATAGAACGATTTCTTCATGTTTCTACAGATGAAGTATATGGTTCGCTTGGAGCGACAGGATATTTTACGGAAGAAACACCGCTCCATCCAAACAGCCCATATTCTGCTAGTAAAGCATCGTCTGATATGTTGGTGTTAGCATATCAACATACGTTCGGATTTCCGGGAGTTGTAACACGATGCTCAAATAATTACGGTCCTTACCAGTTTCCTGAAAAATTGATTCCATTACTGATTGCTAATGCATTGAATGATAAAGCAATTCCTGTGTATGGAGATGGATCAAATGTGCGAGATTGGTTGTATGTAGTGGATCATTGTTCGGCACTTGATGTGGTTCTTCATAATGGTAAGGTCGGAGATGTTTATAACATCGGCGGACACAACGAATGGAAGAATATTGATATCGTAAAATTAGTATTAAAAGAAATCGGTAAACCGCAATCACTTATTACGTACGTAAAAGACCGTCCCGGTCACGATAAGCGGTATGCAATCGATGCCGCAAAAATAAAGAATGAACTTGGGTGGGTTCCCGCATATCAGTTTGAGAATGGGATTAAAAAGACCGTGCAGTGGTATTTGCAGAATAAACAGTGGTGGGAGAGAATTATCAGCGGTGAATATAAAAAATATTATGAATCACAATATTCTGAACGGAAATAACCAACAATGAACTTCAAAAGAATTGTTTTAATCATTCCTTTATTAATTTGTCTTACAATAGTTTCATTTTCACAACTTCGTGAGCGGGATGAGGAATCTAAATCTTTATCGCAGAAATCACAACAGCAACAGCAGCAAATGATTAGTTCTTCACTTTCGGTGATTATGGATGGACCGGTTGATCCAAAAGAATACATCGTTGGTCCCGGAGATATATTTGCAGTAAGTATTTGGGCTGCGGTTCCTTTGAATTTTCAAGTCCCGGTTACTCCTGAAGGAAGCGTGATCATTCCTACTGTCAATGAAGTTGCAATAAGCGGATTGACTTTAGATGATGCAAAAAAATTGGTGATGAATGAGATCAAAAAGAAGTATTTGTCTGGGAACGCTTCGTTTACTCTTTTCTCTCCGCGAACCTTTGTTGTCACTGTAAAAGGTGCGATAAAAGAAGAAGGAAAACGGTATATACAGGCAACACAGCGTGTTGATATGGTAGTAAATTTTAGAAAAGATGATCGTGAGAATATTGATACGACCATTGCTCAGCGTAATATTGTTCTTGAACACAAAGACGGCAGCCGTTATAATGTAGATATTGAAAAGTACTATGCAACAAAGAAAACGGAATACAATCCCCTATTGCGCGATGGAGATGTTATTATTATTCCACAAAAGGCAATTAAAAGCAATTTTATTGCGGTGTATGGAGCGGTAAACAAGCAAGGTCTATTTGAATTTGCGGATGGTGATAGCCTTGTCGGAATGCTTGCAATTGCTCGCGGTCTTTCAAAGATAGCTGATAGCAGCAAAGTAGTGATCACTCGATATATTAATGAAACTACACCAGAATACATCAAAATTGATCTTCGTAAGATTATCGACAGAAGCTATACTGATATTTCCCTAAAACGTGGAGATCAAATTGTGGTTTATGAACAATATATTCAACAGCGCTCAACCAATGTTAGTGTTACGGGGGAAGTGATCTATCCCGGCACCTATCCCATTTCAAAAGATTCGACGTTCCTTTCCGAAATAATTCGATTAGCAGGTGGTGTAACAAAGTATGCTTCATTGAAAAACTCGCAGCTATATCGGCGTTCAGTCAATTCTGCTGATATTGAGATTGAAAGGTTGGAAAGCGGGCGTGGAGGAATTACTCCTGAAGATAGTGCTTACTATTATTTAGAAACCGATATTCGTATCAATAGAGAACTTGTAGTATCGGATTTTACTGAGTTGATCGAAAAAAATAATTCTTCAAAAGATGTTTTGTTGCGTGATGGCGATGAGATACATATTTCATCAAAGAAAAAGACAGTCTATGTTTTTGGACAAGTAGTGAATCCAGGACATATTTTATTCACTCCAAATAAAAATATCGATTACTACATATCACTTGCAGGCGGAGTTACCGTTGATGCAAGAAGTGATATAAAAGTGATAAAGGCAGCAACACGGCAATGGCTCGATCCAAATAAAACTGTTATCGAAGAGGGGGATTATGTTTGGATTCCGAAAGAACCATATCGTCCATTCAGTTATTATTTAACAGTGTATAGTCAGGTCTTTGGGATAATTGCAACGGTGGTTTCATTAGTTATTTTGGTAGCGAGATAAGATTTTTTATACTTAAGACAAAATCATATGCGTTCGGAATTTTTGATATTCGGAAGTCCAAAAATCGAGGAAGATGAAATTAACGAAGTAGTTGATTCGTTAAGAAAATGTTGGCTAGGGACCGGTCCCAAAGTTGCACAATTTGAAAATCAATTTAAAGAGTATGTTGGTGCAAAACATGCGGTCGCGGTTCATTCTTGTACTGCTGCATTGCATCTTTCTATGATTGCCTCTGACATAGGACCAGGGGATGAAGTGATTACTACCCCAATGACATTTGCAGCTACAGCAAATTCAATAATACATACGGGAGGTATTCCGGTATTCATTGACGTTAATCGTGATACAATGACGATTGATGTTAAACAAATTGAGGAGAAGATAACAACTCGTACAAAAGCAATTATCCCGGTTCATTTTGCCGGACGAGCATGTCAAATGGATGAAATTATCGCATTGGCTAACAAATATAAATTAAAAATCATAAATGATGCAGCGCATGCCATCGAAACAGATTACCATGGGAAAAAGGTTAGTAATTACGGAAACTTGACAACGTATAGTTTCTATTCGACAAAAAATTTGGCTACTGGTGAAGGAGGTATGGTAACAACGGATGATGGTGAACTTGCAGAAAAAATTAAAATTTATGGTCTCCATGGAATGACGAAAGATGCTTGGAAAAGATTTTCGGACACTGGGTATAAACATTACGAGATCATTTATCCCGGATTCAAATACAATATGATGGATATGCAGGCTGCATTAGGTATTCACCAATTAGAGAAAATCGAACGATATTCTATTTGTCGTAAAGAAATATGGGATAGATACAATGAGGCTTTTGCTGAACTTCCATTGTTTCTGCCAGCAGCAGTAGAGCCAAACACACGCCACGCATTTCATCTTTACACAATCTTACTTGATCTTTCAAAAGTAAAGATTACGAGAGATGAGTTTATGAATTTATTGCATCGCGAGAATATTGGTACAGGAGTTCATTATACGGCATTGCATCTTCATCCATATTATAAAGAACGTTTTGGATATAAGAAGGGTGATTTTCCAAACACGGAATTTATCGGGGAGCGGACGGTTTCACTTCCCATATCCGCAAAATTAACAGATCAGGATGTTGAAGACGTGATAGGTGCAGTTAAAAATATTCTTCATAATAATAAAAAATAATATATATAAATTAATCAGGTTTTTATGTCTGAACAAAACAAAATTGATATTTTAGATTATTTCATTCTAATAGTGAAATGGAAAAAATTATTTTTGAAGGTTTTGATAGGATCTTTTTTGGTTTCATACATCGGGATATATTTTTTAATTGATGCTGAATATGAAGCGAAGGCGATAATTGTTTCAAGTGAAGATAAACAAATAGGTGGTATTTCTTCTTTAATGAAAAGTCTTGGAAATCTTCCCATCGGTGGGCTAAAAAGTTCTTCTACAGCAGGGGAGATGGATTTGTACGTTACGGTCATCCGCAGTCGAACCATGCTAGAAGATATTATAAATGTATTTGGTCTTCAAAAAGAATACAATCAGCCAAGTATGGAGAAAGCTGTTAAGCGTTTACGAGAAACTATTAAAACAAAAGTGACGGATGAGAATGCATTTGAAATCACTGTCCAAGGTTCATCACCACAACAAGCAGTGGATATAACTAATCATATTTTGGGTTATTTGAATAAGACGATAATCCAAATGAATATATCAAAATCTAAGAATAATCGGATATTTTTAGAACAGCGATATAATGAAGTGAAAAGCAATCTGAAATCTGCAGAAGATTCTATGCAGGTTTATCAACAAAATTCAGGCATGTTGGAAGTGAAAGAACAAACAAAAATGATTGTGGGGGCTTATACAACAATTGAAACTGAATTGACCAAAGCACAGATAGAGCTCTCAATTCTTGAAAATACTTATTCTAAAGACTCTCCAGTAGTCGATAATGTTCGTGTTCAGGTGAAGGAATATGAAAAAAAACTTCAGGAAATGAAGCAAGGGAGTAATCGAAAGAATGTAATTTTAGCACTTAATTCCTTGCCCCAAGCAGCAAAGAACTATATTCGACATTACCGCGATGTAGAAATTCAATCCAAGATCCTTGAATTCCTCACCCCGCTTTACGAGCAATCAAAATTTGACGAACAGAAAGATATACCAATATTGCAAGTGATCGATACACCTCGGACTCCTGAAAAAAAATCATATCCGCCAAGATCATTGTTCGCTGCTATTATCACTTTTGGTGTTATGATACTTACGTTTTTCTATGTTTTACTTCAAGAAAATAGTCAATGGAAAACGAATACCAAAATAGACTATATTTCAAGGAATATTTTACGGTGGAAGCAGGACTAAATCATTTCTTCCTTGTTGTATAACATATTGACAAATAAGTTTTTTCAATTGGCTGCAAGAATCCTACCGATTAAATTGCGAATGTTCGTTTATTGGAAAACACGCGCAATGATATTTGGGAAACAATCTGTTTTGAATAGTGCACACAGTGTTGAAAAATATGAATCGATTACTTCCTCACAAAAAATTGAAATCTTCCCATATTTAAAAACTAACCTTAGTGGAAATGAAAGAGTATGCCTAGACTTTGGGTGTGGTCCAGGACGATTCACTCAGGATTTAGCAACTCTTATTCATGGCAAGGCAATTGGTGTCGATCCTATCCATGAATTATTAGATTTAGCCATTCCAACCACGGATGTGGAATACTACTTATTGAAGAAAGGTAAAATCCCGCTTCCCAATAATAGTGTAGACATTGTATGGTGTTGTTTAGTGCTGGGGGGTATTCCCGAGGTATTATTACCAAATACTATTAATGAAATACTTAGGGTGTTGAATGACGACGGATTGCTTGTAATTATTGAAAACACATCTGAAAAATTATCACAATCCTATTGGATGTTTCGATCATTTGAATTCTACTGTTCACTATTTCCGGAGGTTTCTCTCAAAAAAGTTCACCAATATTCTGATTTAGGTGAAACAATTTCTGTGATGATAGGAAGAAAGAAAGTGCACCCGATAGTATGAATGTCCGTGGAAATGCAATGTCCGGATTAAAATGGTCCGGCACTTCTCAATTGATCCGCCAGGCGATTCAAATCGGAACGACTCTGATCTTAGCTCGGATTCTCCAACCGATGGATTTTGGATTAATGGGAATGGCGATAGTAATCATTGGATTTCTCAATGTCTTTAAAGATGTTGGTACTTCAGCGGCCATAATTCAAAAACAGAATATATCCCAACAACTGCTTTCAAGCATTTTTTGGTTGAATGTTTTTATAGGAATTGTTATTTCAGTAATAATATTTTTTACTTCTAATATTCTTGCTCACATTTTCAACGAAGAGAGACTTGGAAACATTATTCGGTTTTTTATCATCACTTTTTTTTCGGGTACACTAATTTCAATACAACAGGCGTTGCTTGAGAAGGAGATGAGTTTCAAAAAATTAGCCAGATATGAAATTATTGCAGTATTGATTGGTGCAATTGTCGGGATTTATTCTGCATATAATGGTTTTGGTGTATGGAGTCTTGTTCTACAGACAACCAGCGCATCAATCGTATTATGCGTCTTTTTGTGGTTACAGCCGTCGCATTGGACGCCGATGATATATTTTCAATGGAGCGATATTAAAACAATACATTCTTTCAGCTCAAATCTTACGGGATTCACCATTGTAAACTATTTTTTACGAAATGCTGACAGTTTTATCATAGGGAGATTTTTAGGTGCCACAGATTTGGGTTTCTATAGTCTTGCTTACAAGGTGATGATTGTGCCTTTACAGAATTTAACAGCAGTTATTTCGCGAGTTATGTTTCCTCTCCTTTCATCTATCAACAATGATAATATGAAAATGAGAGAAACATATTCAAAAATTGTTCTTTCAATTGCATTTTTCTCCTTCCCTTTTTTTGCATGGTTAATGTTAGTTAACAATGAATTCGTATCAGTGATCTTTGGGGAGCGTTGGCTGCCAGTAGCACCAATCCTCTTTATTCTTTCTCCGGTAGGTCTTTTTCAATCAATTGATACGACTACTGGATCGTTGTTTCAAGCAAAAGGGCGAACGGATATTCTTTTTCTATGGTCGATTTTCACAGGTATCATTGCCGTAACATCATTTTATTTGGGTTTGCCCTGGGGATTAAAAGGCGTAGCACTCGGATATGTTATAGCAACAATACTTTGGACTTACCATGGGTTTTCAATCCCGTTAAAATTAATTGAACAAAATGTTTTCAGATTTTTTTCTCAATTCAGTAGGATAGTAGTTACGGTGGTAGCGGCTTATTTTATTGCTTTATATTTAAAGCAGGGAACAGCAATAGTATTTTTAAATAATCGTGATAAATTAATTACAGTTACTGTAGTGATGTTCGTAATATATTTTTGTTTATCCTTTATATTCAATCGTTTTCAATTAAAGCAACTACATAATGTTGTCATTACAAAATCTTCATAATTATTAATTTCATATAAATGAAGATAAACAAATAAAAGAGAGTTTTTTATCCAGTGTTGACTATATATACCTGCAAATATTACACTGTAGCTCAGAAGAGATATTTCCTATTTTCCAAATTATTTGGATGGAATTTTTAATGGTACAAGGAAAATATTTCAATATTGGTACAGACAATTTCAAGATATTCCTTTATATGACTTTGGTTGCGTATATAAGTTTATCTATTGTAATTTTTAACGTGCTTCCTAAATATGCTTTTTTTATTGTCCCCGTAATTTGTTTTTTACCTTATATAGTGTATTTAGCATACTCAAACATCAATATGATGTTTTTGTTGTATATCGCAAGTATACCTTTAATTCAACATTTCAGTTTTTACAATATTGAATTGGGTGATTTTAGAATTACACCTCATATGATGGTGCAATTAGTTCTTTTGATCTCACTCATTGGTAACGGATTACTTACCAAAAACAAAATTAAATTTAATTATTCAAATGTTGATAAAGCATTCTTGCTATTTTTTGTTTTAAGCATAATTCCTTTAATGATTGGATATACTTTTGAAGTGAATCACGTAAAACGGTGGCTTTTATTCTATACAGGAGTTATCGAAACAATAATACTTTATTTCGTGCTTCGATATTTATTAAACTCGGAACAAATCACCTCAAAGCAAGTTATAACTGCACTTTTGTGTACATCGTTTGCGTCAGTAATTGTTGCAATTTTTGAACTAAATTCTATCGGAACAAATCTAATAGCTATCTATACATCCCGTATGGGTATAGGCTTTGGTTATCATAATACAAATCTTTTTGGTATTCATTCGACTTTGCTCTTTCCACTGACGATTTACGCTCTGGCTGATAAAGAATTTTCTCAGTATCGAAAAATGGCATTATGTAGTTTCCTAATACTAACTTTTCTGTCGATTATATGCTTTAACAGAGGGACTTTTTTAGTGCTGGGTTTTCAGTTGTTTCTGCTGTTTTTTTACAAACAAAATCGCAAGGTGATATACTGGATTGTATTTGGAGCCATAATTTTAGGATTAGTATTTAGCGATCTTCTAGCCTTATATGTATTGCGATTTTTTGCTGGCAGCGGAACCGAAGCAACTGTTACCGTTGTAGATAATAGCGCAAACTACAGATTAGAAGCATGGAAAGCTGGTTTATTGATAATATTCCATTATCCATTCGGGGTTGGTGCAGGTGGGTTTCAACATATGTGGGAAATATACGGAACTATTCCCAACCTATTTCTTGGAACACCCCATCACTTATTATTGTCCATAGGAGTCGATTATGGTATTCCCTGCTTGTTTCTTTTCCTAGTGATTTTTTTTGCTACAATCAAAAAATCAAAAAAACTATTTAAGGAAAATAAGGAAAATAATTCCAAATACTTTTATATAATTGTATCCTTGATTGGTTTCATAACTTATGGTTTAATCACCGATGGAGAATTGAGTCATTTATCCGGGAGTATTGCTCCAAATAATGGATACACATTGGTATTATTTTCATTAATTGCGGTAGTTATCAGTGAATTTACTGACAAGAAATCAGTTTGAATATTAGATATTATTAATACGATGATAAAAAAAAATGTGATACAATTGGTCACACCATATCTTTTTCATACGGGATCTTGGATATATTCCCAATTGATCGGAATGAAAAAATATAACCCAATTGTCTTTACGCAAAAGAAAGAAAATATTGATCAATTTCCGGTGCCGATCATTGTAAGCGCAGAGGAGTTCCCGTTATATAAACGCATTGTGAACCTCACATATCGAAAAGCTACAAGTAATTTTGGTATGTTTTTTTCTAGTTATATCAACAAATATCAACCCTTGTTTGCTCATGCACATATGGGGTATGAAGGTGCAAGGTGGTTACATAGTTTTGAGTCTGCAAAAATCCCGTTAATTACGACTTTTTATGGTCAAGATGTATCAAAATTAGGACGAATACCAAAATGGAAAAAACGTTATCTACGATTATTTGATTACGGTACTTTTTTTCTTGCTGAAGGGAATTATTTAAAAAAACAATTGGTGGATATAGGATGTTCTGAAGAAAAAATAGTTGTTCAACATTTGGGAGTGAATATTGAACGGTATCCCCAAAAGGAATATCAACAGCGTGATAATATTATTATTCTTCAAATAGCATCATTTCGTGAAAAAAAAGGAATTGAGTATTCTTTGCAGGCAATCGCAGCAATCAAGGATGAATTTCCAAACATTGAATTTCGCATAATTGGAAGTGGTGATTCCACGAGTGAAATTCAACATATTCATAACCTTGCTAAACAATATAGAATAAATGATATCGTAAAATTTTTAGGAAAGAAACCACATAATGAAATAATTGAGGAATACCGTAATGCAGATATTTTTCTTCATCCGAGCGTAACCGCGCAAGATGGTGATAACGAAGGAGGTTCACCTGTTTCTATCACTGAAGCATCCGCAGTAGGGTTGCCTATTATTTCGACAACGCATGCTGACATTCCTGAAGTTGTATTATCCCGGCAATCGGGATTATTGGCTCCTGAAAGGGATGTGTCTCAGCTGCGTCAGATGCTGCAAGTATTAATTCAAGATCCAGCAAAAAGAAAAGAAATGGGGCTTTGCGGAAGACGACATATCGAAATGAATTATAATATTTTAACCCAAGTCAGTCGTTTGGAAGAAATCTATTCACGATTAGAGGATCATTTTCGCCTTTAGGAAGTTTATTCCATTTATGCATTTATGAATCTCTTATTCATTAGTGATAGCAGTTTAACGAACCCAATTCTCAGTTCACAGGGATTGCCACATCTTAGTCACTTTGCGGGGCGTGGAAACAACATATATTTTATGTCTCTTGAACTAGAGGTTAATGAAAAATTGGATAAGGAATATAATCATCTGATTGAAAAATTTGGCAGATCTATTCATTTTTTGAAATTTAGACCATGGTTGCCAAAGCTTTTCAATGATTCTTTTCAAATACTTTTGTTTGGTTTTTTTCAAGCATTGTTTTATGTAATTCGATATCGAATCGATTTAATTCATGCAAGGAGTTATTTACCGGCATTTATCAGTTTATGGATTAAAGCAATAACACGTACAAAAATAAT
Organism: Bacteroidota bacterium; assembly: GCA_030679145.1. Taxonomy (GTDB): domain Bacteria; phylum Bacteroidota; class Ignavibacteria; order UBA10030; family UBA8401; genus UBA8401. Next base: position 31,078 of record JAUXTU010000056.1, read on the forward strand.
ATTTGATGTTCGGGGTTTGGTTATCGAAGAGTGTATTGCACAAGGGTTGTGGAAGGCAGATTCGTTGAGAACTCATTTCATGAAGTTTTTTGAAAAACAGTGCATCTTAAAGGCAGATCATATCGTTGCAGTGTCTCATAAACTCAGAGATTTTATTCTCCAAAAACCGTACCTGATAGAACGCAATATCGCTGTTACTGTTATTCCAAATTGTGTCGATTTAACGATCTATACCCGAAATAAAGTCTTCCGTTCAGAATTCAGGAATAAACATAATCTAGAGAATAGAAATATTTTATTGTATTCAGGTTCCCTTGCATCATGGCAGCAAACAGATCAAATAGTGTTATTTTTTTCTGAATATCAAAAGATTGATACAGCTAGTTTTTTATTAATATTAACATACAGTGATACGCGAATCCTTAAAGAATTGTTTAATGAATTACGTATTAAGGATAGCAATTACCTGATACTTTCTTTGAATCCTGATGAAATACCAAAATATTCTTCTGTGGGGGATATGGGGATATTATTTAGGATGAATGGTTTAATAAGCGAAGTATCAGCACCATTGAAATTTGCGGAATATCTGTCCTTAGGAATGCCTGTTTTGATGACGGATAAAGTTGGTGATGTATCAGCATTAGCAGAAAATTTAGGGGTAGGATTTTGTGTTCAATTTTCTTCACTTGATAATCTGAGAAATCAATGTTTTAGGATATACAAAATATTTACTCAGACAAGTAAGGAAATTCAACCAAAATGTAGGAGTGTTGCAGAAACATATTTCTCCCTCAATATTGCATTGGAAAAATACAGACAAGTTTATGACATTGTATTGGCTTCACAAAACACCAAACAAAATAATTTTAATTAAGAAATATAAAATAAAAAAAATTAATTACATGGGTTTAAATATTTCATCCGCTAAATGTTGTATTTGTAACAATACTAAGCACAAAATTTTTATTTCTGCTCCCGCAAATTCCACATATTCTCTTGTACAATGTATAGCTTGTTCAATGGTTACCGCAGTAACGAATGGTAATAATATTGTAGGGCATGATTATTCAGACTTTGGTGATTATTTGTTTGACAATGAACTTAAGAATACTGAACAATATGTCAATACCATCATTAAAGAAAGAAAACCGTTTTTTGATTACTTAAAGAAGCGGTATGGAAATAATTTAAAATTGCTCGATATTGGTTCTGGTGCAGGATACTTTCTTATGGCGGCAAAGCGTGAGGGAATCGATGCTTATGGGGTCGAAATTTCTAAAAAACTTCGATCGTTTTCTTTATCAAATTTTCCAAACGTTAAGTTATTTGACGCAATCCAAAACGTAACAGGTTCATTTCATGTCGTAACAATGTTTGATGTTATTGAACATTTTCCATCACGGACAATCAACAGTATAATAGATTCAGTATACAATTTTATAGAACCAGATGGATTATTTCTAGGTAATACTCCGAATATAGATTCCATAAATATTAAGCTACACGGTGGAAATGACCCTGTGATAAGCCCTCCTGTACATTTATGCTATTTCTCAACACAGACATTGAATAAATTACTTGTAAATCATGGTTTCATTAAAGAAAAAATTGGAACGAGAGGTTTAAGCACCAACAGTTTTTTTCGACCACGGAAAGATGAATATTCATTTTTAGAATATCCATTAAAGAATTATAATCTGTTTAAAAAAATAATGATTATCGGTATAAAATTGTTCTTCAAATCGATTGGTTTTATGATGAGAATTACTCCTTGGGGGTATAATCTTTATTTTCGTTATCGAAAACCAACGCAAGCACAAATTTTATGAAGGATAGATGTTTCTTGTAGATGGTAAAATATTAGCGATAGCTGGTGTATGTTAAAAACAGATAAAATAGCAGGCGTTGTTGTATTGTATAATCCAGACGAGTCTGTTGGCAGAAATATTTCTAATTATTGTAACCAATTAGATTGTCTTTATGTGGTTGATAATTCTGAAAAACCTAATGGGTTTATTCCAGAAAAATTTATTGGGCATACAAAAATAAAATATTTTCAATTTGGTGAAAATTTAGGAATTGCAAAAGCTTTGAATATTGCGGTGCATAATGCTATTAATGATGGTTATTCTTTTTTACTTACCATGGATCAAGACAGTACATTATCAAATAATACTATTGGAGAGTATCGGAAACATGTTGTAAGATATAACAATGATGAAATTGGGATTCTTACGTTACGTCAAAGGGTAAAAAATTTTCTGGTTCATCGTTTAGATAATTCTACTGAGATTGTTCAAACTGCTTTTACCTCAGGTAGTCTAATGAATTTAGAAGCTTTTGCTAAAGTGGGTCCTTTTGAGGAAAAGCTTTTCATCGATTATGTCGATCATGAATATTGTTTGCGGCTAAGAAAAATGAACTATAAGATTGTGCGGTTAAATTCTGTTTATTGTGATCACCAATTAGGGAACTTAGAAACTCGTAAGATATTTGGTTTTATTATACCTATTACTCATCACTCGCCATTACGACACTATTATCGAACTCGTAATAGAATTTACGTTGCTTCACTCTATTATAGAAAATTTCCATTTTGGGTCGCCTCTGATATTATTCGTTTCTTTTATGAAACTCTTATAGTTATTTTATTTGAACCCCAAAAAAAAATAAAGATTATAATGATACTGAAGGGTTTTAATGATTGTTTCCATGGTCAATATGGCAAGATTTAAAAATATTCTGTGAGTTAATAATGTTTAACAATAATGAAATATGACTACAACTAATTCTGCAGCACCATTAGTTTATTGTGTAGTACTCAATTGGAATAAATATGAGGAAACAATTGAGTGTGTAAAATCATTGCGTAAATCAAATTATGAACGTCTCAAAATTGTATTGGTTGATAATGATTCGGGAAATGAGAGTGTTGAAGTGCTTCGAAAGGAATTTCCAGATATAACCTTATTGTGTAACACGCAAAATGCTGGTTATGCAAGCGGTAATAATATAGGAATTCGATGGGCATTAGAAAACAAAGCCGACTACATATTAGTATTAAATAATGATGTGATCATTGATCAAAATTTAATTCTTGAAATGCTTGTTGCTATACAAAAGGATCAACATATCGGTGTTGTTACAGGTAAGATGTTTTATAAAGATGATCCAAATAGAATTTATTCGGGAGCGGGAAAGATTATTCGGTGGAGATGTTCCGGAGTTAATCGAGGGACAGTGTTTGGACGAATGAATCAACATAATAAAGAATGTATGGTGGACTATGTGTGTGGAGCATTATTCCTTGCTCGATCGGAAGTATTCTTAAACATTGGTTTGATGGATGAAGGATATTTCATGTACTTTGAAGATTTAGAATTTTCAAGAAGGGTAAATTCTGATTATTCAATGGTATATACACCAAAAGCGATTGCGTACCATAAAAGCGGTGGTGGAACCAGATGGTATAATTATCCGGAGGTGTATCACTATTACCAAACAAGAAATAGATTTATAGTTTTCAAAAACGATCCACAATATTATCGTATTTATGTATTACTATTTACTAGTATTGTAACGTTAGCAAAATCGGTAGTTATATTCTTCTCTATTTTCAGAAACACTTCAGGCATATTGAGTCGTCTTAAAGCATTGTGGAAGGGATGGAGAGATGGTATTAAATACACTTAATCGATAATGCAGAAAAAAATGAAAATTGTTCACACAAATAAAGCTTATTATCCGCTCATAGGTGGTGTTGAAACAATTGTTGCGAACATTGTGGAAGGATTAGCTTCTGTTAAACGCACTGGTGTAGAGTTATTGGTTTGCAATAATCTCCACTCATTCTCGATAAAACGGAAATTGATAAATGGTGTAAATGTGACGTATGTCCCAATGTGGATGAAAATTGCTTCACTCCCTATAAGTCCGTCATATCCTTTTTATCTCCTAAAATTTAAAGGAGATATTATTCATATCCATGAACCATTTCCATTAGCTGACATTTCCGTATTATTATTTCTTCCGTTTATCCGTAAAAATTTTTCTCGTATTGTAGTTTCTTGGCACAGTGATATTGTGAGACAAAAATGGGCTCTGTGGATATATTCTTTTTTATTGCATAGTTTTTTAAAAAAAGTAGACCTAATTATTGTTGCAACACCCAATCATATTTCAAGTTCAAAATTTCTACAAAGATATTCGCAAAAATGCGAGATAATACCATATGGCTTGAAATTGGATTGGGTGAACGATGCTGAGAGTCGGTATAATGAAGTAAAGTCTATCAGAGAAAAATATGGAACCCCACTCTTATTGTTTGTAGGTCGATTAGTTTATTATAAAGGAATTAAATACCTGGTTGATGCACTTGTTTCATTACCAAATGTAAATCTAATTATAATTGGAACAGGTCCACTATATAATGAATTACAAAACCAGATTAATTCAAATGGGTTAGGTGAACGGGTTTCCATTCTTTGCAATGTTTCTGATTCTGATCTGTATTCATTCTATGAAGCTTGCGATATTTTTGTTTTACCTTCAACCGAACCAAGTGAAGCATTTGGACTTGTTCAAGTAGAGGCGATGGCATGTGGGAAACCGGTTGTTTCAACAAATCTTGGTACGGGAGTTTCGTTTGTAAATCAAAATGGTATTACGGGAATAACAGTTCAACCTCGAGATTCGAAAGCGCTTGCAGAGGCGATTAATTTGTTAATAGTTGATTCATCTTTTAGAGAAACACTCGGGAAAAATGCAAAATATAGGGCATTTAAAGAATTTAATGTTGAATCAATGGTAGAAAAGGTTTTCAATACTTACGAAATTCTTTTGAATGGAAATGCGAAAAAGAAATAATACACTGTAAATAGTTGCTAAAAAAATATCAGTAACCATTGATTAATTTCGTGAAATAAAACGCCAAATTTTGTGAATCAAAAACGGATTATAAAAATCGACATAAAAATATTTAATAATAGAATGATTATTCCTATAGGATATTGTAAAAATTGAAACAATTTGAACGTAAAATAATTCTCTTTGATTTTTTTGCAATTAATCTTGCATGGATATGTTATTATCTTTTGCGGATTGAAAGTGAAATAATCATATATCAAGTGAAGCCAGACTTGTTATTGCCGATGTTGGTGATGTATCTCTATTGGCTCTCAGTATTTATGTTCTTTGGCCTGTATCGTGCATGGTACGCAAAGTCACGTACCGATGAGTTCTCTGCAGTATTTCGAACGATTTCCATTGGATGCATTTTAATGTTCGTTATTATTTTTTTTGATGACGAACGAAATGCGATGTATTCTGGCAATCGAATGATTATTTTGATGTATTGGGTTCTCATGATTGTTTTTGTGGGGGTCGGTAGAGTTGTTCTTCGTAGTTTTAGGAAACGATTATTGATGCAGGGAATCGGGCAAAGCGAAACGATTATTGTTGGAACGGGACTTAAAGCAGTAGAGCTTCTCGAATCAGTTAAAAAATATCCGGCGCTTGGATATAATATTATTGGATTCGTTTCGACTGACGATAAAAAGGAAAATCTACCGCTGCAAACATTGGGAACGATTGATGAAATTCCTGATTTGATTAAAAAAAATAATATTAGAATTATTTTGATCGCGTTAGAGTCACAACAAAAAGAAGTAGTCCTTTCGGTCGTTTCACTTTCAACTGGATTGGATATTTCAATTAAGATTATTCCCGATATGTACGACATCATTTCAGGTCAGGCACGCACAAATCAAATCTATGGATTTCCGTTGATCGAGATCATGCCGCACATCATGCAGCCGTGGGAGGAAAGTGCGAAGAGATTGGTCGACATAGTTGTTTCAATAATTATACTCACATTATCTTCACCGTTATGGATTATGGTTGCTGTTGCAATACGATTGGAATCTCCCGGAAGTGTGGTCTATAGTCAAGAACGCATTGGGTTTAAGGAAAAAAGATTTCATATGCATAAATTTCGGTCGATGCGCGCAGATGCTGAAGCGAAGACTGGACCGGTTTGGGCACCCAAAGATGACCCACGCGTTACTAATGTGGGTAGGTTTTTACGAAAAACTCGACTCGATGAGATTCCTCAATTTGTGAATGTGTTGAAAGGGGAAATGAGCTTGGTCGGACCCCGGCCAGAGAGACCTCACTTTGTCGAATTATTATCAAAGGAAATTCCTTTATATAAACGTAGATTAGTTGTTCGTCCTGGGATTACTGGATGGGCACAGATCAAACAAGGCTATGATACATCCATCGATGATGTTCGATCTAAGGTTCGGTATGATTTATTCTATATTGAGAATATGTCGTTCAGAATGGATCTAAAAATTTTATTAATGACCATTTATACAATGATAGCAGGTAAGGGTAACTAATGCCAAAAGCACTCGTCATCATCCCAACATATAATGAAGCACCAAATGCAGAACGAATAATTACTGAGGTGCTTCAACAATCAGAAATAGTTGAAGTTCTTATCGTTGAAGATAATTCTCCTGATGGAACAGCCGATATCGTAAAAAAAATGATGGAAACGAATCCGAGAATACATATCATAGAACGAGAACGTAAACTGGGTCTTGGAACAGCGTATGTTGCCGGATTTAAGTATGCCATTAAAAATAAATTTGATTTTATTTTTGAGATGGATGCAGACTTCTCTCATAATCCAAAAGAAATTCCTATTATGTTAGGAAAAATGGAAGAATGTGACGTGTTGATTGGTTCGCGATATATTAAAGGTGTTAATGTTGTTAACTGGCCGATGAAACGATTGATACTAAGTTATTCTGCAAATATTTATACACGAGTTATTACCGGAATGCCGATTCACGATGCGACTGCAGGTTTTAAATGTTACAAGCGTAAGGTATTGGAATCGATTGATCTAGACTCTATCCGTTCAAACGGATATGCATTTCAAATTGAAACAAATTTCCTTGCGTGGAAAAAAGGATTCAAATTGTTGGAAATGCCGATCGTATTTGTTGATCGACGCGTTGGTGTTTCGAAAATGAATAAAAAAATCGTGTACGAAGCAGCATTTATGGTGTGGAAACTGAAAGCTCGCAGTATTCTCAATAAATTATAACAAAAAAGTGTTGTCGCGCTGAGCGTAGTCGAAGCGTGACCTTTTAGTATGTCGTGGTTCGACTACGCTCACTATGACATAAATTTTATTATTAATCCTTTCTGATGGACATTTCTGTCATTATAGTTAATTATAATGTCCGGGAGTTTTTGAACAATGCGTTGATTTCGTTGCTCAAAGCTCTTGAAGGATACTCCTCCGAAATATTTGTTGTTGATAACGCCTCTGATGATGGCAGCGTAGAATTAATTCAACAACGATTTCCTCAGGTTCACCTTATTGCTAACAAGACAAACATTGGATTTGCAAAAGCAAATAATCAAGCGCTGGCTCTTTCTAAAGGAGAATATCTCCTTTTGTTAAATCCGGATACACTTGTTCAAGAGGATACATTTGATAAGCTCATAGAATTTTTCTCAAAAAATAATGATGCAGGAATGATAGGATGCAAAATTCTTAATCCTGACGGCTCACTCCAACTTGCCTGCAGAAGAAGTTTCCCGACACCGTGGAATGCATTTACAAAGGCATTTGGTCTCAGTTCACTTTTCCCCCAATCAAAATTATTTGCCCACTACAATCTTACGTATTTAGATCCGGATAAGTCGTATGAAGTAGATGCGATCAGCGGCTCATTTATGATGATGAAGAGAGAAGTATTCGAAAAGGTTGGTGACCTTGATGAAACATTTTTTATGTACGGTGAGGACCTTGATTGGTGTTTCCGCGTTCAGCGTTCAGGCTGGAAAGTATATTATGTTCCCGTGACTTCAATTATCCATTATAAAGGCGAAAGTACAAAACGAAGTGATATAGATGAATTGAAAGTGTTTTATAACGCAATGCGGTTGTTTGTGCGGAAACATCATGCAGGTTCAACATTTTTTGAATGGTTTATCTATTCAGGGATTTATTTTAGAAAAATTATTGCTGATACTTCGCGATTGATAAAACCATTTGCCATTGTTATTGTTGATATGCTGATTGTTTCGGGAACAATTCTGATTGGAGAGTATATTAGGAAGAATAATTTATTTACATTCCCAACGTATGCTTATCCTTGGGCGTTCATTTTTCCATCCTTGATCGTTTTTATTTCATTGCTGTTGCATGGAGTGTATACAGAATTTAAACTTTCAGTATCTCGGTCAATTGTGGCAGTTTTTTCAGCATTTGTGGTCATTTCTGCAATTGTTTCATTCGAAAAAGATTTTGCATTTAGTCGAATGATTATGCTCATCTCGGGCGGATTGTCACTGATTCTCATACCGGGATGGAGATTAGTATTGCGTCTTTTAGGATTTGGTGAAAAAAATAACCGTACAACATTGTTTGGCAAAAGAACGCTTATAGTTGGTGTGCAGCAACCAGCTCAGGATATTTTGAAAAAGTTGCGTGCGCGAGCTGGGGGCGGATATTCCATAATGGGATTCGTTGACACTAATCGCAAACGAATTGGAGAAAAAATCCTTGATGTTGAAATTGTTGGCAGTATTGATACTATTGGTAAGTTAATTGAAGAACAACATATTAGTGAAGTGATCTTTTCTTCCGACGCTGTTTCATATTCTACAATTCTAAATGTGATCGCTAATAATCGAAAACGGTATGTTAATTTTAGACTTGTTCCAAACAATCTTGAGGTGATTATTGGTAAATCCAGTATCGATCAACTTAATGAAATCCCTTTTATTGATATTGATTATAATATCGGGAAGTTTCGTAACCGTTTTGTCAAACGAACGTTCGATATTATAGCTTCTATTTTTCTTTTGATTTGCTTTTTCCCTTTTGTATATTTTATTCGATTGTTTATATCGCAACATGAAGTTGGGATGAGTAAAGTGATTTTGCAAATGCCGCTGGTTTTATTGGGAAAGAAAAGTATTGTGGGGTATTTTTCCGCTGAAAATGTTAATGTGAACAGGAATATTTTTCGCGGTAAACCAGGTGTAACCGGTTTGATCCATCTCCAAAACAACGGAACCCTTAGCGCTGAAGAAAAGGAACAATTTGACCTGTATTATGCAAAGAACCAAACCTTACTTCTTGATTTAGAGATTATTATAAAATCACTGCAACAGTGGATGCAACATTAGTGCAGGAATTATTTTTATTAAGTGCAGTCACACAATTTTTCCGGACATTTCGGAGTTATTATGGCAAAAGTGGTACTCGAATTTGAAAAACCGATCTACGATCTAGAACAAAAAATTGAAGAGATAAAGAATCTTTCCGACAACGTTGATGTCTCCGATGAAGTAAAGACATTGGAAAAGAAAGTCGGTCAACTTCGCGAAAATATTTTTGCAAATCTTACCAGATGGCAGCGGGTACAATTGGCACGTCATCCTGAACGACCGTATACATTAGATTATATCCAACACATGACCACTGATTTTGTGGAATTGCATGGTGATCGCACATATGGCGATGATAAAGCAATCGTGGGAGGATTTGCAAAATTAGGCGATCAGCCAGTAATGATCATCGGTCATCAAAAAGGACGGGATACTAAATCGAATCTTTACCGTAATTTTGGAATGCCGAATCCTGAAGGGTATCGTAAGTCATTACGGCTGATGAAACTTGCCGCCAAGTTTAAACGCCCGATCATAACACTATTGGATACACCAGGTGCTTATCCAGGATTAGAAGCTGAAGAGCGTGGACAAGCGGAAGCAATTGCGCGGAATCTTTTTGAAATGTCGCATTTTCCCGTTCCGATCATAGTTGTTATTATTGGCGAAGGTGCATCCGGTGGTGCACTTGGGATTGGTGTTGGTGATAGGATATTGATGCTTGAGAACACGTGGTATTCAGTCATTGCTCCGGAATCTTGTTCTTCAATCCTTTGGAAGAGTTGGGAATTTAAAGAACAAGCTGCAGAAGCACTTCGATTGACTCCGCCGGACCTGCTGGAACAAAAAATTATTGATCGGATTATTCCTGAACCACAAGGTGGTGCGCATAAAAACCCACAACAGGCTGCACTTGTATTGAAGGATGCAATTCTCGAAGAGATAAAATCACTGAGCAAATTAAAACCTGAGAAATTGATCGAACGTAGAATTGAAAAATTCTGCAACATGGGTGCGTGGAATGAGTAATGAAGGGATCTCATTCACAACCGATATTCGGGTTCGATATGCAGAAACCGATGGAATGAGAGTTGTATATCATGGAAACTATCTAACGTATTTTGAAGAAGCCCGAACCAACCTTTTCCGTACAATTGGAATTGTCTATTCTGAAATTGAAAAAACCGGTGTGTATCTTGTTGTGCTGGAAGCTCACGTTAAATATCACCGCTCTGCATTGTATGACGATATTCTTCATGTGAAAGCAACACTGACAGAATTACCCGCAATGAAATTAACGATCAATTATGAAATTACTCGAAATAATGAAAGTGAAATTCTTGTAACAGGGCAAACACTTCATGCCTTTACTAATGCTTCATCAGGTAAACCGATTCGTCCCCCAAAAAACTATATAGAATTAATGGAAAAATATTTTTAGGAACTTCAATGAAAAAAGAACTTCTCGACATACTCTGCTGCCCAAAGTGTAAAGCAGATCTTAAATACGACGAAAAAACATCGACTCTCACTTGCGTTTCCTGTAACACTGTATATCAAGTAAAAAATAATATTCCGATTTTACTTCCCGAAAATGCTCAGTAATGGAAAATAATTATCTTCACGATAGCCGCATTGGCAGACTTATTGAACAAGCTCTTTTTGAAGATGTTGGATTTGGCGACATCACCAGCGAATCACTGATTCCTGAAGAACAGCTTGGGAAAGCAGAGTTTATTGCAAAAGAGAGTGGAATCATTTCCGGGATTGAAATTGTTAAACTTGTATTCAGTTATGTTGATGGACAAGTGACGTATGAGCCGTCCATTCAGGATGGGGCATTAGTGGAATCCGGTGTTTCTCTTGGTATTATTGATGGTCCTGTACGAAGCCTTTTGACCGGAGAGAGAGTTGCCTTGAATTTTTTGCAGCGTATGTCCGGCATTGCAACACTCACGCATAAATACGTTCACGCTGTTGCCGGAACAAAAGCAAAGATAACAGATACTCGGAAGACTGTTCCTGGTTTACGAATGCTTGATAAAAAAGCGGTCTTGGATGGTGGTGGAATCAATCATCGTTTTGCGCTTGATTCAATGGTGCTGATTAAAGATAATCACATAGCTGCTGCCGGCGGAATTAGAAATGCAATAATCCGCTGCAAGGAATATCTGAAAGCTCAGGGAATAGATGTAAAGATTGAAGTTGAAACAACAACGCTAGATCAGGTAAAAGAAGTTTTATCTATCAGTGGTGTTGACCGAATCATGCTTGATAATTATTCCATTGAAGCAATGACTCAAGCTGTTACACTAATCAATGGTGCAATTGAAGTTGAAGCATCAGGCGGAGTAAATTTACAGTCTATACGTGCAATCGCTGAAACCGGTGTTGATGTTATTTCAGTCGGTGCGTTAACTCATTCTCCAAAGGCACTGGACATTTCTCTGGAATTCATTTCGTAAATTATCCTAACGGATAAAAATCTTGCCGTTAATATTCCATGAAAACTACAGTTTTCCTTCTACAATATGTTTGAACAAATAAAGCGCCTTGGAACGGATACTGCCATCTATGGTATCAGCACAATTGTTGCTCGTCTTCTCAATTTTATTCTCCTTCCGTTGTATGCAAATATTCTTTCTCCATCTGAATTTGGAATTCAGGCAAATATCTATGCCTATATCGCATTTTTTATCCTGTTCTATGGTTATGGAATGGAGTCGGCTTATTTTCGGTTTGCCTCTTCCAAAGAACTGGGAAGCGAAAAAGATAATTTCAGCACTCCATATATTTCCATTCTGATCGTTTCTGCAATTCTTTCAATTGTGTTATTTCTTTTTGCCGCTCCGTTGACTTCATTGTTCATGATCGATGTGTCAATGTATCAATTGATCTATTATGCGTCCGGAATTTTGTTTTTTGATGCTATAGTGCTTGTGCCATTTGCTTCACTGCGGCTTCAACGAAAGGCGAAATATTTTGCATCGATAAAAGTCATCAATATTGGATTTACTATCGTTCTCAATATCATTTTAGTCTATAAATTTCGTTGGGGCATCGAAGGAATATTTATAAGTAACCTTGCTGCATCATTGTTGTCATTTCTTATGCTCTTGCCGACAACAATTCGTCAATTTGAATTCTCATTTCATAAATCTCTTTTTAAGGAATTGCTAAAATTTGGATTACCGATACTTCCTGTCGGCATCTCGGGAATTCTGCTGCAACTTGTTGATAGACCAATATTGCTATATCTCATGAACGAAGCATCTGTCGGAATTTATCAGGCAAATTTTCGACTTGGAATATTCATGGCACTTGTTACCGGAATGTTTGAATTCGCGTGGAGACCATTTTTTCTTTCTCACGCCAAAGATCCGAACGCAAAAGTACTATTCTCGCGGGTAATGACATATTATTTGGCAGTCTGCGCTGTTGTATTTTTGTTGATATCCTTATTTGTGGAGGATGTCATAAAATTCAAATTTCAAGGTCATTATATCTTGCGTCCGGAATATTGGGATGGTTTAGCCATTGTTCCGTTGGTTTTGATCAGTTATATCTTCAGTGGTATTGGGACAAATCTAAACGCCGGAATTCAAATTGAAAAGAAAACCAAATATCTTTTTCCAACATCATTTTCCGGATCATTAACAAAAATTATTCTCACTTTTATTCTTGTGCCGAAATATGGAATTATGGGAGCGGCGTATGCAACGATATTTGGTTATATGATGGTGGAAATCACACTCTACTTAGTTGTGCAAAAATTTTATTACATCGAATATGAATTTGCGCGTATAGGAAAACTGGTACTGACGGTGGCTATTGCATTTATTGCTGCAAAGGTATTCTTTGATAGTGTGCTTATAAAGTTTGTAATTTTGTTTACTTGGTTTTTCAGTCTGTTTTTGATCGGTTTTTTTACATCAGGAGAGTTATTGAGATTGAAAAACTTCTTTGGAAAAAAATCTTGACATCAGCAGTCAGTTGTGTTATCTTAAGGCAAGAAATTTGTTCTTTTCAATGAATATGTTGGTGTCCCGATATAAATATCGGGGTGAAAATGGGAATCTCGTGATTCAATAATCTGAAAAATCGAGAGCTGACCCGCAACTGTGATTCTTTCAACCGAAAGAAGAGCCAGGAGACCTGCCAATGTATAGTTCGATACACCTTCGCGGAATGAGGTGGCAGAAAAATTTGATCTTGAAATCTTTCGTGCCTCATTGTTTATGAGGCATTTTTAGTTTAAAGAAACCGTAACAATAAAGGAGTTACAATGAATACAAGAACTTCATTTATATTAGCGGTCGTTTTGATCGCTTTAGCAGCATTATCACGATTGATACCGCACCCTATGAATTTTGCACCGATCACAGCAATTGCATTGTTTGGCGGTGTGTATTTTAACGGAAAATTTTCGCCCATACTTCCGTTGGCAGCACTTCTTATCAGTGATTTATTCCTCGGTTTTTACGAAGGAATTATATGGGTCTATGGAAGTTTTTTACTTATAGTTGCGGTCGGTTTACTTATCCGCAAATATAAATCCATTTCTGTCGTATTTGGCGCAACAATGATTGGTTCATTGCTTTTCTTTGTGATTACGAATTTTGGAGTATGGCAATCCGGCATGTTTTACACAAAAGATTTTACAGGATTGGTGGAATGTTACACAGCAGCGATTCCATTTTATCGCAACTCTGTGATGGGTGATCTGTTTTATGTTACCGTGATGTTTAGTGTGTATGAATTGGTATTGAAATATTTGCCAAAAGTTCAATCAACCAATGCGTAATATTTAGATTTTTGTTCTTTTCAATAGCAATGTTGGTGTCCCGATAACACTATCGGGATGAAAATGGGAATCTCGTGATTCACTAATCTGAACAATCGAGAGCTGACCCGCAACTGTGATTTTGTATTTACTGAACCGTTCGTTCCTAGCGAAGGGTTCAGTGTAATATAAATAAGCCAGGAGACCTGCCAACGTTTGATTCAATACTCCTTCGAGGACAGAGGATGGATTGAGAAATTATTCTTACGATTATTTTTTCTTAGCCCAGCTTTCTATTACTGAAGGTTGGGCTTTTTTATTTTTTATCATTAAAATAGTAGAAAGAAAGTAGCATGAAAAATTTTGCCGTAATATTATTTAGTTCGCTTTTCGCTTATGCACAACAAGTAGATTTAGATGCACTGAAAATTACTGATAGTACAAAGTATATCATTAATGAAGTTGTTATTACAGCAACACGGTCAAAAAAATTGACTAACGATGTCGGACGAAGTGTGAATGTTATCAATAACGATCAGTTAAAAAATTCCTTAGCAAATAGTATTGGAGAAGTGATTGGACAGCAAACAGGAATGTATGTTGTTGGTGCGGGACAGAATCCTGGAATGACGCAGACAATCTTTACAAGAGGGGCATCTAGTAATCATACTACTCTGATGGTTGATGGTGTCCGTGTTGCAGATCCGTCCACGGTCAATAACGCACCTGATTTATCTGAATTATCGACTATTGGAATCGATCATCTGGAAATCGTGCGGGGTGCTCACAGTACGCTTTTTGGGTCATCAGCTATCGGCGGAGTTATAAATTTTATCTCTCAAAATAGTAATACTCCAGGGTTTCACCTTAATTCGGATATCGCAAGTGGAATTTTTGGCAAGAATACATCCTCATTTTCTGAAAACTTGGTTGTGCAATATTCGTTTACGAGCGGATTGTATCTCAACGCAGGAATTTCTAATCAAAAGGTAAAAGGATTGGATGCAACAATTGATACAGTAACGAATCAACAATTTTTTAAAAATCGCGATAAAGATGGATTTGAAAAGACCAATCTATTTGGAAAGATAGGATTTGAAAATGAGCAAATGAGTTTTCACTTTTCTTACAAATATAATTTACAAAAAGCTGATATTGATCGAAGTGCTTTCAGCGATGATGATAATTATACGTTGGATTTCTATCGAAACCTATTCACGTACGGTGCTTCATATAATTTCAATGATGCTTTTAGCATGCATTATATTGGTGGTTATTCATTGATGGAACGAAATAGTATTAACGATTCATCTTTTGTGGACAATATTGGAAATTACGACCACACCTTTGTTGGTTCACTGTACAATGGAGCAACGATCACTAACGAATTTCAAAATGACTTTAGGTTCAACGGAATTGACGGAATTATCGGCATCGGTTTATATAAAGAAACGATGAACAATAAGACACACTTCTATTCTTGGAGTCCATTTGGTGTATATCAAGCTGATACAGACCTTGATTCATTAAATCTCCAATCAACCACAAAGAGTATTTTTGTTCATACGAATATAAACGGTTTGATAGTGGATGAATCTCTTCAAGACTTATCAATATCCCTCGGAAGTCGGTTAAATAATCACGACGGGTTTGGTTCAAACGTTACTTATGAAATCAATCCTTCATTCAAAATCTTTGACAATAGCCTTTTGTTTGTCTCATATGCAACAGGATTTAATGCACCTTCACTGTATCAGCTATATGCGCGGGATTCATATTATGCTTCGACCATTACCCGCGGTAATAAAAACTTAAAACCGGAAGAATCCAGATCATATGAAATAGGTCTAAAACAATCTCTGGGGACGAACGTGAATGTTTCGTTGATATATTTCAATACGATTGTAGAAAATTTTATTGAATATGTCTATCTGTGGGACAAGAATATTGGCATCGATACATTGGGTAACAATTTTCTTCGGGATGATTATCGAGGAGACACCTATTTAAATTTAGGGAAGCAAGACAACACCGGATTTGAATTGACTGTTTCTGCACAAATAACGGATCAATTGTATTTCTCTGCGAATGCAAATTTTATTACCGGAAAATTAACCTACCAATCTTCGGATATCAATACAGCTCAGACCGAGGGCAACCATGTTCAAATATATAGTAACGGTGCTTTCTTAAACAAAAATGTCGAAACCAAAGGTTTGGTGCGTAGACCAAATACTGCAAATCTTCATTTGAAATATTTACCAATAGAAGAACTTGCATTAAGTATTGACGTGAAGATTGTAGGTGCACGCGATGATGTTTATTATGAATCGACTCTTGGACCGTACGGCGCTTTGGGCAATGTGAGAGTGGATAGTTACACGGTAATCGATTTTTCACAAAAATTTAAAATTTCTGAAAATTTTTCTGTCAACGGAAGGATAGAAAATCTTTTTGACACTAAATATTACGAGATAAAAGGATTTACTACCAGGGGACGTGGTTTATTTTTAAAATTAAGTTATCAACTGTAGCCTTTCAGAGGTAAGAAACCACAAGGCGATGATATTCATCGCCTTTTTTGTTTTTTCTGGCTATATTCATTAAGAATTACATAAATTTTAAGGGAAAATATGCCGTTAATTTCAATATCTTCAGGTTTACTTCAAGAAAATCTCAATAATCAATTCACATCATTTGCTACTCATTCTATTATCAAACGATTTTGGGAAAAAGATCATACTATTTGGCGCAGCGAAGAGGTGCACAAAAAATCAATTCTTAATCGTCTGGGATGGTTGAATAGTCTGGATCTGATGTTAGCCAACGTTGATTCACTTATTGCATTTGGAAATGAAATTAAAGAAGCCGGTTTCAAAAATGTGGTTGTGTTAGGCATGGGTGGAAGCAGTTTATGTCCCGATGTGTGCCGTGCAACCTTTGGTTCTGCAGTTGGTTTTCCGCAATTACTTGTTCTCGACAGTACGAATCCTACCTCAGTCCAACGTATTGAACAGCAGATCGATCTTACAAAAACATTGTTCATCGTTGCTTCTAAATCCGGCGGAACGACAGAAACAAATATGTTCTATCAATATTTTTATGATCGTGTTGGTTCAATCAAAAAGAATCCCGGCGAAAGCTTCATCGCAGTTACTGATGCGAATACCAAAATGGAAAGCATTGCAAAAGAAAAACAATTCCGACAGATTTTTATTAACCCGGAAGATATTGGCGGCAGGTATTCTGCACTTTCATATTTTGGACTTGTTCCGATGGCATTGATTGGTATGGATATCAAAAAAATACTCCATTCCGCAGATGAAATGAGAAAGCAGAGTCAATTTGAAACAGTGCAAAACCCTGCTGCGCAGGTCGGTTTATTAATGGGTGAAGCACATAATGAAGATGTCGATAAAATGACATTCATTCTTTCCAAAGAGATCGCATCATTCGGTTATTGGGCTGAACAGCTGATTGCCGAAAGCACAGGAAAAGAAGGGAAAGGAATTTTACCAGTAGAAGGTGAAGTCATTCCACAAAGTTTTGATGCGAACAAATTTGGAGAAGATCGATTCTTCGTTTTTTTATTACTTGAAAAAGATTCACAAAAATATTCTTTGATGCAAAAGGAGTTAGCCGAAAAAAACATTCCTTTTGTCAATATTATTTTGAAAGATATCTATGAACTTGGTTCACAATTCTTTTTATGGGAATTTGCAACAGCAATTTCGGCAATTATCTTGAAAATCAATCCTTTTGATGAACCGAATGTAAAGGAAAGCAAAGATAATACTGTGCGAGTGATTGAAGAATTCAAAGCAAAAGGGAAACTTCCATCGAACAATTCTGCAATCGTACAAATGCCGTATTCAGTCTTTGCAGAACCTTCGTACGTATCAAAACTTTCAGTTTCATCGGTATCTGCAATGTTGAAGAAACATTTCTCGGGAAACCGAAACGAAGATTACATTGCTCTTCTTGCTTATATAGATCAAAACCATACGAACGAAAAGATATTATATTCGCTCAGAGAAGAATTAACGAAAATGTTTGGTTTACCAGTAACAGTCGGTTTTGGTCCTCGATATTTACATTCAACAGGGCAATTGCATAAAGGTGGAAAGCCGAACGGAATATTCTTGATTATTGCCGGTGACGAACCGCTTGATTCTAAGATTCCGGATGAAATATTTTCGTTCGAAGTGTTGAAAAATGCTCAATCATTGGGAGATTACCAATCGTTTGCAAATAGAAATTTAAGATTATTGTATTTGCACATTTCCGGTGATTTAGAAAAGGGATTGAAACAAATCTCAGACGAAATTATTAAATGATCTTTATCCAACTTGTATTAGAAACTCCACTAACAGAAATCAAAATTATTTATGAATGATCTCATAGCAAAACTTTCCAACGGTCTTATTGTATCCTGTCGTTCAGAAAGTGATGACCCATTCAACAAGCCGGAACTTATTGCAAAATTTGCTCTTTCAGCTCAAATGGGAGGGGCTTCAGCAATTCGGGCTCAAGGAATTGAAAACATCAAAGCAATTCGTGAAGAAGTAGATCTTCCGATTATTGGTATTATTGAAGGACGATTTGAAAATGATTGGATCTGCATTACACCTGATTTCAAAGATATAGACAAAATTATTAATGCTGGAGCGGATATTGTCGCGATTGATGTTACACCGCGAAAGCGTCCAAATGGCATGGACGGTATCGAATTTTTTGATGAAGTTCGGAATAGATATGAAATTTCCCTTATGGCAGACATCTCAACGTTTGAAGAAGGAATTCGCGCAGCCGAAATGGGGGCAGATATTCTTGCGACCACGCTTTCAGGTTTTACTCATTACACAGAAAAATTTGCAACCGACGAACCTGATTTTGATCTTGTAGAGCAATTATTCAGAGGAGCAAAAATTCCGGTGGTAGCATCGGGAAGGTTCTGGAACCCGCAGCAAGCGAAAGAAGCGTTAGAGCGAGGAGCGTTTTCGGTTGTTGTTGGTTCTGCAATTACCCGACCAAGAGATATTGCTAAAAAATTTGTTGAAATGATGAATAGGAAAAAATAATCAAATAAATAAGGTTAGAACTTAATGTATAAAATCTTACTACTGTTGTTTCCAATAATATTATCCTCACAATCTGTTTATCTCTCTGCAACTCATCCGATTTATAAATATTTGGATAAAATGGAAGCCAAGCAAGTGATTGTTGGTTATCGCGATGCGGTAAAGCCTCTTTCTCGCGAAACTATCGCAAAATTTATTGTTCAGATAGATACAACTTCTATGGAGTTAACGCAGGTTGAACAGGAAGAACAATTTTATTACAAAGAAGAATTTTTTCAGGAATTAGAAAATATCGGATATGAGAATATCATTGAAGAGCGATGGCATCTATATCAATACAAGAGTAACCCCGGTAATTTTAATATTGATCTAATCGGCGGTTATTCGTATCACGAACGGGCGGATGGCAAAACTACAAAAGTGACATCAAATGGACTGAATGCTTATGGGTATTTAGGGAAACACGTTGGCGCATATTTTATGTTTCGAGATAATTCAGAATCAGGATCGTATATAAATTCATCGCGGCCGCTTTCCCCTGAACCTGCTCAAGTGATTGCTCGAAATTTAGGAAGTTTTATTAATTATGATCCGATCGATGCTCAAGTTAATGTAGACTTTGATTTTGTGACACTGTCTGTCGAAAAGATGCATAATGTTTGGGGATCAGGCGAACAAGGGAACATCATTCTTTCTAATAAAGCTCCGTCATTCCCGCAAATTAAACTTCGAGCTCGGCTTGGTGAAAATGTTGATTTTACATATATCCATGGTTGGTTATACTCAGACATCATTGATTCTCTCCATTCATATCAGGTTTCTAATGTTCCCGGATCCCTTGGTTTTCGTCGTGTGAACCGTCAAAAATATATTGCGGCTCATATGATTGAGTTCACTCCGTGGGATGGTATTGATCTATCAATCGGAGAATCAGAAGTATACGGGAGCCGAAGTCCTGAATTATTATATCTCATACCCTTCATGTTCTTTAAAGCTGGGGAACATTGGATGTACGATACTGATAATTCACAAATGTTCATTTCGGCTGATTTGAATTTCATAAAGAATCAAAATTATTATTTTTCGCTATTTTTGGATGAGTTTTCAACTGAAGATTTTGCGAGAACAGATCGTCAGCGTAATCAATTGGGATTTACCATTGGAACAAAATTATATGACCACTTCATTTCGGATTCACGAATACTGATAGAATATACGCGTATGAACCCCTGGGTTTATAATCATAAATTTTCTGATGCAACATTCCAAAGTCATAAGATCAATTTGGGACATTGGATTGGTCAAAACGCAGATTTGTTTTCAATTGGTTTTAATTATAAACCTATTCGCAGTTTAGAGGTTGGTCTTGTTTTTGAATCGCTTCGAAAAGGGGGGAAGGATTCAACAATATTCCAATACAAACTTCCAACCCCAACATTTTTGTATTCTCCTCTCACTAAACAGCAAACATTTGGAATTGTTGGATCATACGAACCCTTGCGAGATTTTATAATTGATTTCAGAATATTGCAAAGCCGTTTTACTACACAAGTGACAAATACCAGTTATTCGTATAGTAATAATCCAAATGATTATTATATCGGTCCTGAGTTTGCGAAAAAATGGGATATTTTCATCGGAATGCGCTATAATTTTGATTAAGGTTAAACTTTTTGGCAGATCTATTGTCAAAAATTCATTACTGAATGAATAATCCTGACGAGCTTAAGCTAATCCAAGATTTTAATAATGGTAACGAACAAGCATATAATCAATTAGTGCTTCGTTACAAAGAAAAAGTCTATTGGATTGTTCGTCGAATGATTCCGGATCATGATGATGCAGACGATATCACTCAAAATGTTTTTATAAAAGCATATCAGTCATTACGATCATTCAAAGGAGATTCTAGTTTTTACACATGGATTTATCGGATTGCAATCAATCTTTCATTGAATGAAATCCGGCGTAAAAAATTTCGAAAAACATTTTCGATTGATGAAGAAATTCATCAGATAAGTACACAGGACGACCAGCCGATAGAAGTGATGTTGAAAGAGGAGCGGACTCGACTGATTAAAAGTGCGATTGAACAGCTGCCTGAAAAACAGAAAAAAGTATTTTTATTACGCTATTATGAAGAATTACCGTATGAAGAGATCGCAAAAATTCTTCATACAAGTGTCGGTGGATTAAAAGCAAATTATTTTCACGCTGTGAAGAAGATTGGAGTATATCTCAAGAATGAACGAGAATGAATTACATGAGCGTTTGATTGACTATGTTGAAGGGAATATTTTGCCGGAACAAAAGGCTGAAATAGAATCTTATCTTACAAAGTCACCTCAGATGCAAAACGAATTGGATATCATTCAATCAGCGTTGAATGAACTGCGGAGTATTTCGGATGAGAATGTGCCGACCCACTATTTCTCAAATTTCCTTCCTCGTCTTCGTAAACGATTGGAATCAGGAAAGATTCATCTGCCAATGTTTCTACCGGAATGGGTTCGCGTGTTTGCTGCACCAGTGATAGTTTCTGTGCTTGTTTTTTCTATGATAATAATGTACCAATCCTTTAAACCTGTAGAATTGCAATCGCCGATATATTCGATGGTAAACGATATGGAACGGGCTGAGATTAATTCTATTGTTGATGAAACAGTAGATTATGGAACAATCCTGGGAATAATTCGCAGCGTTGAAAATTTTTCAGGTGATATTTCGAATGTCAGTTCTATTGAGTCAACACTCACAGAAGATTTATTGGTATTGGATGTATCTGCCTATCAGACTGAAAATGAATTACTCTCTGATATGGGAGATCAAGATGTTGAACAAGTTCTTGAGTTACTAGATAAACCAAGCATACAATAGAACATGGGAGCAATTATGAGATGTTTATTTAAAATTATTTCATTGATAGTATTTGTTACGATCATCGGTGTGGCACAATCTCCTGAAGGATTTATGGAAGGGAAACGTCGTCCATCGGAACGGTTGGAAAGCTATAAAAAAGTTAGAATGATCGAGACCTTAAAACTTGATGAAGAGACCGGGCTTAAACTTGTCAATCGCTATAATGAACATCGGAAGATTGTTAAGCAGCTTGACGAAGATCGAAAAGGAGTGATGGATAAGCTTGAATCGCAGGTTCAATCTTCAATTGCAGATGCTGAATTGCAAAAAACGTTTAATGAATTGTTTGATATAGAACGAAAAATAATGGACAGTCGTAAAAAATATTTGGAAAATTTAAAAGAAATATTCTCAACCAAACAGATTGCAGAATATATCATTTTTGAACGAAATTTTATGAAAGACCTTCGCAATGTGGTTAATGATGTTCAAAAACAACGAATGAGAAGAGATTGATTGCAGTGCGATTCTATTTTTTATAAGGCGGGCTTACGTCCCGCCTTTTTTGTTTTTTGCTTCTTCTGAAATTAAACGATATATTTTTGTGTGAAAAAACAAGACTATCCAATATACCTTGATTACAGTGCAACAACGCCGATTGATCCTCAAGTGGCATCAACTATTGAGTGGCATTATAGTAATACATATGGTAATGCATCTTCAATTCATTCTTACGGACGAACAGCCAAAGTTGTTTTAGAAGAAAGCAGAGAAATTATTGCACGAAGTATCGGCGCAGAAACTGCTGAAATATTCTTTACTGCTGGTGGAACAGAATCTGATAATCATGCGATAATAGGGACGGCATTTGCTCAACGAAAGAAATATGGTAAAGATCATATCATAGTTTCGGCAATTGAACATCATGCCGTATTGGATTCTGCTGAATATCTTAAGAGCCATGATTTTCGTATTTCTTTTTTGCCTGTTGATAGAAATGGAATTGTCAACATTGTTGAACTAGGGATAGTGATTAACGATTCCACAGCATTGGTTTCTGTGATGCATGCAAACAATGAAACCGGTATGATCCAACCGATTAAAGAAATTGCTGAACTTACAAAAAAGAATCACATTGTTTTTCATTCTGATACTGTTCAAACAATTGGAAAAATCCCTGTAAATGTTA
>JAUXTU010000073.1 GCA_030679145.1 Bacteroidota bacterium
ATCACATATTGTTCGATGTCATTCACTAACAACGATTTTACAAGTTCTGCGGAAACCGATTGCTTCGCTGCTGAATATTTGAATGGCAGTTTTGAAATTGGTGCTACGTTCGTGTATTTCCAATCTTCATCCTTCGTTGTCGGAAATCCACGTTCTTCAAATACTGTCAACGCAGATTTGCGGACATCATTCACCCACGACGGGCTCTTTGTTGCTCCATTCTTCTGAAAAGCCTGGAACTCAGCAGTGTAATGGTTTTTCTCAATAGACATGTTCTCTTCCCCCATTACGCTGACTGCAACATTTCTTCTTTAATGAAATCGTAGCCGTTTGCTTCGAGTTCCAACGCCAATTCTTTTCCGCCTGATTTCACGATGCGTCCATTCACAAGCACGTGCACAAAATCCGGAACAATATAATTGAGCAAACGCTGATAGTGTGTTACAACGATCGTTGCGTTCTTTGGCGATTTTAATTTATTCACACCGCTTGATACGATCTTCAATGCGTCAATATCCAATCCGGAATCGGTTTCATCGAGGATCGCAAGTTTCGGTTCGAGTACTGCCATCTGCAGAATTTCATTTCGTTTCTTTTCACCACCGGAAAATCCTTCGTTCACAGGACGATTGATGAAACTATGATCCATTTCAACAATTTTCATTTTCTCTTTCAACAATTTCAAGAACTGCATCGAATCCAATTCTCCTTCTCCGCGTGATTTTCTGATCTCATTCAAGCCCGCTTTTAAAAAATAACTATTGCTCACACCCGGAATTTCTACCGGATATTGGAATGCAAGAAAAACACCTGCATGCGCACGTTTTTCCGGCTCCATATCAAGAAGATCTTGACCTTCAAAGGTTACTGTTCCTTCAGTTACTTCGTATGCAGGATGCCCTGAAAGAACTTGGGCTAGTGTACTTTTCCCGGAACCATTCGGTCCCATAATCGCATGCACTTCCCCTGCGTTGATTTTGAGATTGATCCCTTTTAGGATCTCTTTGCCATTGACTGATGCGTGTAAATTTTTAATTTCAATCATAAATTTTAGTTCTGTTTTTCTTCTTTAGATTTTTCGCTGTGCTCGAAATGACAATGATTTAATATTTCT
The DNA here is from genome assembly GCA_030679145.1 of Bacteroidota bacterium. Taxonomy (GTDB): domain Bacteria; phylum Bacteroidota; class Ignavibacteria; order UBA10030; family UBA8401; genus UBA8401. The sequence continues at coordinate 1,115 of JAUXTU010000073.1, forward strand.
TTGCGTCCTCAGCGGTAAATATTTCTTATTATCCTACTGAACCTTCTAAACTGATACCAAGTAACTTCTGTGCTTCAACAGCAAATTCCATTGGAAGATTTTTGAACACTTCTTTTGCAAAACCATTGATGATCATTGAAACTGCATTCTCGGTATTGATCCCTCGCTGTTTGCAATAGAATATCTGATCTTCGCCGATCTTTGATGTAGAAGCTTCATGTTCAACACTTGACGTACTATTTTTCACCTCTATATACGGAAATGTATTCGCACTGCATTTATTTCCAATCAGCATCGAATCACATTGAGTGTAGTTGCGGGAGTTGGTTGCATTTTTTCCAATGTTCACCAAACCGCGATAAGTGTTGTTACCTCTTCCTGCCGAAATTCCTTTTGATATGATCGTGCTGCGAGTATTCTTTCCGATATGATGCATCTTCGTTCCGGTGTCTGCATCCTGACGATTATTGACAACAGCAACAGAATAAAATTCACCGATTGAATCGTCTCCCAGCAGAATGACTGATGGATATTTCCACGTAATTGCAGATCCGGTTTCGACTTGAGTCCAAGCGATTTTCGATTTCGCACCAAGACATTTGCCACGTTTTGTGACGAAATTATAAATTCCACCTTTTCCGTCTTTGTCACCGGCGTACCAATTCTGAACAGTTGAATATTTTATTTCTGCATTTTCAAGTGCAACAAGTTCTACGACAGCTGCGTGCAATTGATTTTCATCGCGCATCGGAGCAGTGCAGCCTTCTAGATAACTGACATACGCGTTGTCTTCAGCAACGATCAATGTCCGTTCGAACTGTCCCGTGTTTGATGCATTGATGCGAAAATATGTTGAAAGTTCCATTGGGCAGCGAACCCCCTTTGGAATAAAGCAGAATGAACCGTCGCTAAATACTGCGGAGTTCAGTGCGGCAAAATAATTATCCGCATACGGAACAACAGACCCGAGATATTTTTTCACAAGATCAGGATGCTCATGAACTGCGTCGGAGAATGAACAGAAAATAATTCCCTTCTCTTTCAGTGTCTCTTTAAATGTTGTCGCAACCGAAACGGAATCGAACACGGCATCGACAGCAACACCAGTCAATCGTTTCTGTTCGGTAAGGGAAATACCGAGTCGTGCGTAGGTATCAAGCAGAACCGGATCGACTTCATCAAGACTATTCAATTTCTTTGCTTGCTTTGGCGAAGAATAATAACTAATCGATTGATAATCGATCTTTGCGTATTTCAGATTCGGCCAGCGCGGTTCTTCCATTGTCTTCCAGACACGAAACGCTTTTAAACGCCAATCTGTGAGCCATTCAGGTTCATTTTTCTTTTTTGAAATGATACGCACAACATCTTCGCTCAACCCGGGCGCAATGGTATCCGATTCGATGTCGGTGGTAAACCCGTATTTATATTCCTGCGATACTAATTCTTCAATTGTTTCTGACATATTTTTTATTTTCTTTTTAAAGAGAGTTATCTGAAAAATTGATTGTTCCCGTCATTCTGAGCGAAGCGAAGAATCTTATTTTATTCTTCAGCAGAAAATCGAGATTCTTCGTCGCTGCCTGCCCGACTGAGTCGGTCAGGCGGGCGCTCCTCAGAATGACATTGAGGATAGATTTTTCTGATGGTTCAAATAATTAAACACCAAACGAACTGCCGCATCCGCAGGTCTTGGCTGCCTGGGGATTATTGAAAACAAAACCTCTTCCGTTCAAGCCATCGGTAAAATCCAGTGTTGTGCCAGAAAGATAGAACATACTTTTCTGATCGACCGTAATCTTTACGCCGTTCTTTTCCAGAATCATATCCTTTTCTTTCACTTGATCGTCAAACGCTAGCACGTACGACAATCCTGAACATCCGCCACCTTTTACGCCAAGACGTAGATTGTGGTTCTCTGGAATATTATTCTTTTCTTTGATCGCATGGACTTCTGCGATTGCTCGTTCCGTAAGGATAATATCCTCTTCTTGTGTTTGAGTCATTACTTCAGACATACAATGTTCTCCATTAATTTTTAAACTGCTTTTTTAATTGCGTAATCGGTGTAATTCAACATCCAGGTCTGCATGTTCAATTTTTTGAAAATATTCTTCTTCTCAAAATGCAGAGCAACTTCCCGCGCTACTTGTTCCCCTTCAGTCTGACCCAATTTCACGTTTTTCTTTTTTAAGAATTCCATCACTGCAAAATGCAGGTCACGAAAAAAAACATTTGATAAATGAATCAGTTGAGCACGGGTCCGCATAAAGTTCATAAACTCTACTTGGTTTCCGATAATATATTGTGACTTCTTAAATTTAATATTCATTATACACCTACTGCTGAAAATGTTCTGAGCTTTGATATTACCGTATTTATTCGTTCTGCTACATAATCAACTTCTTCTTCTGACGTGAATCTTCCAAGTCCAAAGCGTATTGTTGAGCGCCCTGCTTCTTGATCGAGACCAATTGCATGAAGTACATGTGAATATTGTACTTCACCAATTTCTTCCGATGTGCACGCCGATCCGGCTGAAACTGCAACATCGTTCATTTCTGTCATCAATTGATCTGAATTAATATTGTGAAACGTAATATTCAGATTGTTCGGAAGTCGTTCTGTCGCATGTCCATTAGGAGTTGTTTTTTCTAATTTTAACAATTTCTCTTGCAGACGATTTCTCAAACGGAACAATCTGATATTTTCCTCTTCCATTTCATCCATGGCAATCTGTACAGCTGTTCCAAATCCAACGATTCCGGCAACATTCAATGTTCCCGAACGCAAATTATGTTCATGACCTGCTCCATTCATCTGAGCCTCAATTGCGATGCGAGGATTTCTTGAGCGAACATAGAGTGCGCCAACACCTTTGGGTCCGTACATTTTGTGCGATGCAAACGAAAGTAAATGAATGTTCATCGCTTCAACATCAATCGGAATTCTTCCGACACCTTGTGTCGCATCAGTATGGAACACAATTCCCTTCTCCGCACATAATTTTCCAATTTCAGCGATCGGTTGTATCGTTCCGATCTCATTATTTGCAAACATTACAGAAACAATAATCGTTGAATCTGTGATGGCATTCTTTACATCTTCAACATTCACCTTTCCCGTTTTATCAACAGGAAGGATTGTTATTCTAAAGCCTTCAGTTTCCAAACTCTTACACGACTCAAGAACACATTTATGTTCTATCTGAGTCGTGATGATATGATTTCCTTTAGACCGTAACGAATGAGCAACCCCTTTTAGTGCAAGATTATTCGATTCCGTTGCTCCGCTGGTAAAAATAATTTCTCTTGGCTGCACATTGATCGCCTTAGCAATTTTCTTTCGTGCAATTTCAACTGCTTCTTTTGCGATCCACCCAAACCGATGCTGTAAACTGGCTGCGTTGCCGAAATGTTCGGTGAAGAACGGCATCATAGCATCGAGTACCCGCTTATCAACTGGTGTTGTTGCATGATAGTCCATATACACCGGAGTTTTAATCATCAGACGATCTCTGAAACTTTCATTGCATTAAAAACATTCTCAAGACTATGTTGAATCTTACCTAAAGGATTTTTGATTGTGCAGTTCATATGAATGGAACAATTCGATTCATCTTCGGTAAAGCATTGTGCAATTCCAACCTGCGTTCCTTCGATAACAGAAATAACATTCATCACAGAAATTTCGTCCGGACGGCGCGCCAAAGTGTATCCACCCATTGAACCTTGATACGATGTAATCAATTTACCTTTCGTCAATTTCTGCATCACTTTGGCAAGAACATCAACCGGAATAGAATACTTCTCTGAAATCTCTTTCACAGTTGAGATTTGATTATTCAACGATGCAATGTGGCGAATGGCAATCAAACCGTATTCAACTTTTTTCGATAACTTGAGCATTCTTAAATAGGTCTTCCTTAGCCTTATATCATTCCAAAAAAATAGAAGAACTTGAGATTATTAACAAAGTTGCGAACAAAATTGTTTCATCCATTCTTCTAACTGTTTCAATATACTTGTTTTTACACTAAAATTCCAAGATTTAACTAAATAAAATTAATACGAAACTTGGCGTAGAAATTGCGATATTGTAAGGCGATAATGAAGACCAAACAGTTCCAATTCAAAATGAAACGTAATCAAAATGACAACTAATCAATTCTCAGAAATTCTCGGCGAAATAAAGCTTTCAAAAAAAGATTCGGATGGTTTTCACTCCATTGCAGTTATAGGTTTAGGAGTAATGGGTCAAGGAATCGCTCAATCGATCTCAACTGCTGGTATTGAAGTTATTGCGGTTGAAAAATCCGAAAAGCGTCTGCATCATCAAATAAAATCGATGGATGAAACATTGGAGAACGATATTCATCGGTGGACGATGACAAAAAGTGAAAAACGTGCAATACTCTCCCGTATCAAAGGAACAACAGACATAGCCACGATCGCAAACATTCCAATTGTGATAGAGGCTGTGGATGAAAATTTTGAACTTAAAAAGAAATTATTTCATGAACTTGACCAGTTGTGCTCACCGGAAACGATTTTAGTTTCTAACACATCTACATTGAATCTTTCAAAACTTGCGACATACACAAAACGGGCGGACAAAGTGATCGGGATGCATTTTCTGAATCCTGTTCCAAAAGTTCCGCTCGTTGAACTTGTCCGTGGAATGAAAACGTCGGATGATACATTCAACACAATTCAAAAATTAGCCCAGCGACTCGGAAAGACTCCGATCGAGGTATTCGAGTACCCGGGATTTGTAACAACTCGTATCATCATTCCATTATTGAATGAAGCGATGTACATTTTAATGGAAGGTGTTGCGACTGCAGAAAGTATCGACACAGCAATGCGTCTCGGTTATGAGTTCCGATATGGCCCTCTGGAACTTGCCGATATGATGGGACTCGACGAAGTTCTTGCATGGATGGATTCACTCTTCCACGAACTTGGAGAAGCAAAGTACCGTCCTTGCCCTTTGTTGCGACAAATGGTGCGTAAAGGAAAGCTTGGTAAAAAAATGGGTGAAGGATTTTTTAAATACGATGATCACGGAAAGAAAGTATGAATATATTAGTTCTAAACTGCGGCAGTTCTTCGGTAAAATATCAGCTTATTGAAGTCGACAAAAAATTATTCCTTGCAAAAGGAAGTATTGAACGAATTGGAATGAGCGGTGCCGTACTGACGAACACTCGGGCTGACGGTGATGAGATCAAGATCTCAGGTGATATTCTCGATCACACAACAGCAATCGAATACATCCTTGCTGTACTCTTGAGTAAGAATCATGGCGTGATAACTTCGAAATCAGAAATACATGCGGTGGGACATCGCGTTGTGCACGGCGGTGAAACTTTCACCGGTTCTGTTCTGATCGATGAGAGCGTCATTAAAGGAATCAGAGATAATTTTGAAATTGCTCCGCTTCACAATCCGCATAATCTTCGCGGGATCAATGCTTGCGAAACTCATTTGCCAGACATTCCGCAGGTAGCTGTTTTTGATACGGCATTCCATCATGAAATGCCTCCGCACGCATATATTTATGGGATTCCGTATTCATTTTATTCACAGTATAAAATCCGCCGATACGGATTTCATGGCACCAGTCATGAATATGTTGCACAACGAGCTGCAGAACTTCTCCGAAAAGATCTGAAAAAAATGAAGATCATCACCTGTCATCTTGGAAACGGATGCAGTATCACTGCGATTGATAAAGGTATTTCCATCGATACATCAATGGGATTCACTCCCCTTGAAGGATTATTGATGGGAACTCGCTCTGGCGACATCGATACTTCGGTGATCTTATATATTATGGCAAAGGAAGGATTGAATTATTCCGAAGCGAACACATTATTGAACAAGCACAGCGGATTGCAGGGAATTTCCGGCGTCAGCAGCGATATGCGTGAGGTGATCAAAGAAATGAACGAGGGGAACAAGAAAGCAAAACTTGCATTCGATATCTTCTGCTACCGTGTAAAAAAATATGTCGGATCGTATGTCGCTGCCCTTGGGGGACTTGATGCGCTGGTATTCACCGGCGGTATCGGCGAAAATTCTCCCGATGTTCGGAAAGCGATCTGTGATAATTTGGAATATCTTGGAATTGAATTTGATAAATCCGCAAACTCTTCTAAAGAGAAAGAAAAAGTAATTACAAGCGAAAAATCAAAGGCGACTGTTTTTGTTATTCCGACCAATGAAGAATTGATGATTGCACTAGAGTCAAAAGAAGTTGTAAAGAGTATAAAGAAGAAGTAATTCTGAAATTTGTAAAATCCTGCGTGAATACAAACTCTTGGCAGGATTTTTTGTTTTAAAGATTCCTGCCGATCAAGCGTACCGCAACAATCATCATCACAATAAGCAAGGCTCGGATGATCCAAACACTTTTAATTTTGTGAGATAATCTCCCACCAATTTGAGCACCGATGATCGCACCCAGCCCTAAATATGGGATAAAACTCCATTCCACTTCGCCGATAAACGCGTGACTTCCACCGGCAAACGTTGCAGAGATAGCAAGAATAAAATGTGATGTTGGAATTGCAATGAATGGAGGAAATCCGAAAAGATAGATCATTGCGGGAACATGAATAACTCCTCCGCCGATTCCCGCCATACTTGCGACAAACCCAACAAGAAAACTGATAAACATTCCGAGAAATTTATTATACGCTGGTCGTTGAAATGAATCGATACTCAATATCTCACCGACAGGTTGTTTTCGAAAACTTAGATAGCCTGATATACACAACAGGAATATCCCAAAGCTAACATCAAAAACAGGTTTTGAGACCATCTGCAAAAGATATGCACCAAGGAATGATCCGGGAAGCGTTGCAGATGCAAATAATAATCCTGTTTTGTAATCTATTCTTCGCTGACGAACGTAGGAGGTAGTTCCAGAAATTGCATTAAGAGCAACAATTATCATTGAAGTACCAACTGCAAGCTGAGGTGTAAATTGATATACGATCGTCAGCAAGGGAACAACGATGAATCCGCCGCCAACACCAATGAGGGTTCCAAACATTCCAACAAAAATACCGACGCCGAGAAGAAATATCGATTCGATCATTGCCAATTCACCGTTTTCTTTTCACCAAATGAAATTTCAGATGAACCGCGGGTTGCATTTACAAAAAGATCTCTGACCGATGTACTTTGAGATGGAAGAATATAAAGGGTCAAGATGGACCGTTCATCGGAATAATTCGTCGCAGCAATTTTCAGTTTGTGAGAATGGATGATATTCATGACAGGATTTGTTTCTGCAAAAGGAAATGCGATCTGCATTTCCTGAATTAATGCTTTTGAAATGATCGTTGCTTGATCGATCACGTTTTCAGCAGATTCAAAATATGCTCTACCCAATCCGCCGACACCTAATTTGGTGCCCCCAAAATACCGAGTAACAACAAGAAGAACGTCGGAAAGGTTTTTTGCTTGAAGAGAAGAATGGATCTTTACACCGGCTGTTCCGGACGGTTCTCCGTCATCGGAGTATCGGACTATCTTTTTTTCAACTCCGATAACGTATGCAAAACAATGGTGTGTAGCATCAAAATATTTTTTCCGTATTGTATCCAGTTTTTCTTTTGCATCCTCTTCGGTCAATACGGGAAAAACATCTGCAATAAATCGAGAGCCTTCAATTTTTATCTGAACGGTTGTGAGTGCTTGAACGGAAGAATATATCTCATCCATTATTTAAAATAAACCGCTGTAGTCAATCGAACTTCCATATCATCAACTATCTCAGTTCCCGTTCCCTTTTTAAGATTTTTAGTATAAACGAGATTTGGGATCAAGTGAACTTCAGGAACTGGTAAATAATCAATACCAACATTAAGATATATTTCTCGATAACCGGCATTCGAAACATTAAAATCGTTATCAACGACATCTACCCGTGCGACTGCACGCAACCCTTTATCCATTTCAAACCAGGAATAGAGAGATGCACCAACCGGATTTGCATCTTTACCTCCTGCCGCCATTTTTCTCTCCAGCCGATAGAACGCTTCAGCACCAAGAGTCATTTTTGAGGACATCATTCCGTAGAATACTTTCGCATCGATCGTACTTTTTCCGCCGGGAAGATTTTCATAATCAACATACGCTTCCAATACGGAGTATTTATCAAACCAATTACCGACCGCTAATGCAAGCTTTTTCACTTTATCATTTTCTGCCAGTAAGCCATTACCGTTGTAAACGGCTAAACGAGCATAGGAAGTCCCTTGGGCATTGGTTCTTCCGGTAATGGTCAATCCCATATCAAATTCGTCGGTAAACCCTTTTCTATCCAACACCGTCGCTTCCAATGAGCGATAATCCCATATCTTTTCAGTTACTTCTGATGAAAGCGTCTGCATCATTCCGACTTTCAGATCGACCAGCGAAGTAATATTTCGAACATCAACAAACGCTTGTTTCATAAAATTACTGCTGGCATCATACACGATCCTTCCGGTAACATTCTTATTGTATGAATATTCGTATCCGATCGTTGCCCGTCTGAATAAAAAAGCATTCGCACCGGAAGTACCTTTGCTTGGATTCAACGTTTGGGGTTCCTGTAGTACGTATGAAAGATCGTTGAAGATCATTCCAACAAATTTACTGGAAGGAACTACTGGTTGCTCCACTGGTTTTACCGGTTGCGTTTTTACTATTGGTTTTTGTTGAGAAAAGACATTGAACGTGAAAACAAACAATAGAATAAGTACAGAATATTTTTTCATAACTGATCCTTTCAATAAGTATGTGAAACTGTAAAAAAGTAATTCTTTTTACTTTCTCAAGCAACAGATTAAATACAATATTATAGTTTCTTCTTCGTTCATTTAGTCGTAAGTTATATCATTTAATACAGGAAATTTCTATGAATATCGGCATTACGTGTTATCCTACATACGGCGGCAGCGGAGTTGTGGCAACAGAATTAGGCAAGACACTCGCAAAACGAGGACATAATATCCATTTTATCAGCTATGCAATCCCAATGAGGCTGGATGGATTCGTGAATAATATTTTTTATCACGAAGTGGAAATTTCAACCTATCCTCTGTTCGAATTTCCCCTCTACACTCCGGCATTGGCGAGTAAAATGATAGAAGTTGCCAATTACGAGAAACTGGACCTTCTTCATGTTCATTATGCAGTTCCACATGCAACAAGTGCTTTTATCGCAAAACAAGTCATTCCTAACCCTGATTTTCGTGTGATTACAACATTACACGGAACCGATATTACACTCGTCGGTCTTGAACCGAGTTTTCTTCCGGTAGTGAAACTGAGCATCGAAAAAAGTGACGGCGTCACTGCCGTTTCACGACATCTGCGAGAAAAAACGCAGACGAATTATGGAATTGAAAAAGATATTGAAGTCATTCCCAACTTTGTGGATTCAGATGCTTACAAACGTAAGACAGATTCATGTTTACGGAGTAATTTTTCTCCGAACGGCGAACGTGTGCTTGCACATATTTCAAACTTCCGGCCGGTGAAACGAGTCAGCGATGTTATTAGAATATTTGATATTGTCCAGCAAAAAATGCCAGCCACACTTGTTCTTGTAGGTGATGGACCGGATAGAACAAGCTGTGAAATGCTGGCGCGCGAATTAAAGATACACGACAAGATTCGTTTTATGGGAAAACAGTCGGACCTGACTGAGATTCTTTCCGCTGTTGATCTCTTTTTACTTCCAAGCCAGCAGGAAAGTTTTGGGCTCTCCGCCTTAGAAGCAATGTCGTATGAAGTTCCTGTTATCTCCTCAAGCGTTGGGGGATTGCCGGAACTTGTGCTGCATAACCAGACCGGATACATTGCAGAGATTGGCGATGTGGAACGAATGGCAAAATATGCAATTGAACTGCTGACGAACGAGAATAAACGATTGATGTTTGCTAAGGAGGGACGAAAACGTGCGGTAGAAGTATTTAGCGAAGAGAAGATCGTTACAGAGTATGAAAATTATTATAAGAAAGTTTTAAGCTTGCCAAAAGTGATTTGATATTTTTTAATCAATTCAGAATAAAATTCTTAATTGTAGAAATGTAATTTGCTTCACCCATCTTCCACGGAACTTCCGAATGATCCGCTCCCGGAACTGCGATGAACGTTTTCGGTTCATTTGCGTTATTGTATATCACTTTTCCATTCTTTTCCATATCAATAAATTTGTCATCAACACCGTGAAGAATTAATACAGGAGAAGTGATGCGTTTTATCTTCTCTGCCGTTGTATATTCTCCTTTCATCACAAATGTCCCGGGTAAATCTAACAATGTTCCGCTTTGAGTCAATGCACTTGCGGAAGCAAATGTTGATTCAAGGATCAATCGCCGTGGAGTGAATGTCTTTGCGGCAAGATTTGTCGCCGGTGCACCGCCGAGTGAAAATCCATACACTGTAATCAGTGTGTCGTGAAATCCTTTTGATTGCAGATAATAATACGCCACATTCGCATCGGAATAGATCGCCTCTTCCGTCGGCTCTCCTTCGCTCATTCCATATCCTTGATAATCATAGATGAACACGTTAAATCCCATTTTATAAAATAACTCGACTCTGTCCCAATAGAATTGTAGATGATCGCGGTTTCCGTGATTATAGAGAACGACATTCTTCTCATTTATATTAGATGACTTTACGAAATAGCCGTAGATCTTTTTCTCCTGAGAGTTCAACACAACTTGCGTTCGTAACGATTCAGGAATAACAGTCGTGCGGAGATTGTATGCTGTCAAAGTATCGTTATTGAACAACGAGTTGTCAAGATCGAAGCAGCCGGAGAATAAAATTGCGATCAATGTCATTTCGAGCGCAGTCACGAAGTGACGAGCGAGAAATCTCGTTTTTAATCCCAACAGAAAAAAAGAGATTCCTCTCACGCTAACGCGGGCTCGGAATGACATTGATTGTAAATTCTTTATTTTTTTCATTTCAAACTATATTGAAGTCCAAAAAATAATCCGACATTTCCTCTGCCGCTGATTGATGCAACTCCCTCAAACACTCCGTGGCACGTATTGCGGTTCATCGCCATCCATTTTGATTCGATCTGCATTTCCATTGTATTGGAGATAGGAAAACTATATCCGATAAACGGCGACACGAACAGATCAGAATTGGAAAATTGATACAAATTATCTGCACCGAAATAGAACAGGGAATACTCTCCCACCAAATAACTTCCGGTCAGCGTTCCGGTTGGATAGAGCCGCATTGTATTTCCTCGAAATGCATCCCAAAAGAAATAAGCTCTACCATTCAGAGTGATCTCCGGAAGTACTCCGGTTTCAAAAAATAATCGTGTGGAAAATCCGCCGTCGAGTCCAACATCTTTGAAAAGCAAAGCAGTAACATGAGCATTGCCGTAGAGTGTAAGATCTGACGTATACCCATACATCGCACCGAGATTCAAATATGGAACCGGAATTGCAATTCCACCGAATGGAATGATCGGTCCGCCGAGCGATGCAATTACTTCTGTTGATCCTTCTTCAATCGGTCGGATTGGCTGCGTGATGCCGCAGCCAACGAATAAGGAGATGATAATGATGGTAAGCGTGTTGTAAAATTTCATCGAATGGGTTTGTTTAAAACTCTACAACTAAAAAGTTTATACAGAAAAATTTTTCTTGAATTGCTCGGGAACGGGCGCAAGTTTACGCTCTTCATAATTAAAGAATGCAATTCCTGTCTTTGCTTGAACAACTTCCCTTCCGCTTTCCCGTTCTCGCACAAGATAGTAAATATCACATCCAAATCTTGAGAAATCAATAACCGTGATTTGAATGCGAAGCGATTCGCCATAAAATGCTTCGGACTTATAAACGACCGCAGAATCGGTCATGATGATACCGACTCCTTCTACATTGAATTCGGAATATCCATACTCCAGCAACAATCGGATACGCGATTCGTGTAAGATCGAAAGAACAGCATCATTGCCGAGATGACCGCCATAATTTATATCGGAAATACGGATTGGAATTTCAGTGGTGAAATGGAAATTTTTCGGAAGGTCAAGTTTGATTCGCGGCATATTTTACCAGAAGCGGTGAAGAATTTGCCACAGATTTCACAGATTAATATTATAGATTTTAATTTGTGTAATCTGTGGCAATGAGAAACTTAAATGTTATGATATTCCTGAATTGATTTCACATTCAGTTTGCCTTGCTTGATGCGTTCAATCCCTTTTACCGCAGTCGCAGCGGCGGAAAGTGTCGTAATGAATGCGATCTTCTGTTGAATCGCCGCCCAGCCAATTGAATATTCATCGTACCGTGATTCTTCACCGAGCGGTGTATTGATCACCATCTGCACTTCGCCGTTCTTGATCGCATCCACAATGTTTGGGCGTCCTTCATTCACTTTAAAGATCGACGCTGCGTTAATTCCATTGGATTGTAAAAACTTTGTCGTTCCTTCTGTCCCTATGATCTTGAATCCAAGATTTGAATATTCTTTCATGATCCCGACAGTTTCGGCAGTTTTATCATTATTGTTAACGCTGACAAAGATCGTTCCCTCTTTTGGAAGAGGATTTCCGGCAGCAAGCTGTGCTTTTGCAACCGCTGCGCCAAATGACTGCGAAATTCCCATCACTTCACCCGTTGAACGCATTTCCGGTCCGAGGAACATTTTCACTTTGGGAAATTTGTTGAACGGAAATACCGATTCTTTCATCGACATATGTTTCACTTTTCGGAAATCAAAAGCGAGGACATTCAGTTCTTTCAATTTTTTCCCGCCCATAATTTTTGCCGCGCATTTCGCCAAGGCAAACCCGGTTGCTTTGCTGACAAACGGAACGGTGCGTGATGCGCGCGGATTCACTTCCAGCACATATATTTTATTGTCTTTCATTGCATACTGCACGTTCAACAATCCACGCACGTGTAACAGTTTGGCAAGTTTTTTCGTAATCCCGATGATCTCCTGCAGTTTATCTTCTTGTAACATGAACGGCGGAAGCACGCTTGAACTATCGCCCGAATGGATACCTGCTTCTTCCACATGCTCCATCACTCCGCCGATCAGCACATCATCGCCGTCAGATACAGCATCAACATCAAATTCGAATGCATCTTCAAGAAAACAATCGATCAGGATCGGCTTCTCGGGAGAAACATCCACTGCAAGTTTCATATATTCTTTTAAAGATGTGGAATTGTAACAGATCTGCATTGCACGACCGCCAAGAACATACGACGGACGAACAAGAACAGGATAACCGATCTCTTCTGCAACAAGCACCGCATCTTTTACGGAAAAAGCAGTCCCATATTTTGGATGAAGAATATTATTGCTTCGGAGAAGTGCTCCAAAGCGCTGACGATCTTCTGCAAGGTCAATCCCTTCCGTCGATGTTCCAAGAATTTTTACTCCGTTCAACTCTAACGCTTTCGCGATCTTCAATGGAGTTTGTCCGCCGAAACTGACGATAACACCTTCCGGTTCTTCCAACTCACAAATATTGAGAACATCTTCGAGTGTAAGCGGCTCAAAATATAATTTATCGGTTGTATCATAATCCGTTGACACTGTTTCCGGATTACAGTTGATCATGATCGTTTCATAACCTTCTTCACGCAACGCCATCACGCCATGAACACAGCAGTAATCGAATTCAATTCCCTGTCCGATCCTATTCGGTCCTCCGCCAAGAATGATCACTTTTTTCTTTGCAGAACGAATTGATTCGTTTTCTTGATCGTAGGTTGAATAATGGTACGGCGTGTTGGATTCAAACTCCGCAGCGCACGTATCAACCATTTTATAGACCGGAGTTACTCCAAGCTTTTTCCGTAGCTGTCGAACTTTGCTTTCATCGGTTTTCCAAATATGTGACAGCTGGCGGTCGGAGAATCCATATTGTTTTGCTTTCAAAAGAATTTCTTTTGTCACTGAAGTGAATAAAATCTCTTTCAATTCAGCTTCAAAATCAACGATCTGTTTAATATTGAACAAGAACCATGGATCGATCTTGGTCAAATTATGAACATCTGCGATCGAAAGCCCAAGTTGGAATGCATACCGTAAATAGAAAATATTATTTGCTTTCGGTCTGCGAAGCTGCTCTTTTACAGTTTTAAGCCACGTTGTCTTTTGACCTTTTGAAAGTGCCTCGATCTCAAAATGATCTTTTCCATCCGCACCCAAACCAAATCGTCCTTGTTCAAGCGAGCGTAGAGTTTTCTGCAACGCTTCCTTGAATGTCCGTCCGAACGCCATTGCTTCGCCGACAGATTTCATTTGAACGCCGAGTGAATCATCCACACCTTTGAATTTTTCAAAATCCCATCTCGGAATTTTCACAACGGTATAATCAATGGTCGGTTCAAATGAAGCGGGAGTTAATTTTGTAATGTCATTCGGAATTTCGTCGAGTGTATAACCGACAGCAAGTTTTGCGGCGATCTTTGCAATCGGGAATCCAGTTGCTTTGGAAGCGAGCGCAGAACTTCGCGATACACGCGGATTCATTTCTATCACGTACATCTTTCCATTTTCAGGATTCATTGAAAATTGAACGTTCGACCCTCCCGTATCAACACCAATAGCTCGCATCACTTTCAAGGCGGCATCGCGCATGAACTGATATTCTTTATCGGTCAATGTCTGTGCAGGAGCGACTGTAATGGAATCTCCTGTGTGAACTCCCATCGGATCAAAATTTTCAATCGAGCAAATGATAACAACATTGTCTTTTGTGTCGCGCATGACTTCAAGTTCATATTCTTTCCAGCCAATAACAGATTCTTCAACAAGCACTTCGTGAACAGGGCTGTTCAACAATCCCAATTCTACGATCTGTTTGAACTCTTCAATATTATATGCAATACCTCCGCCGGTTCCACCCATTGTAAATGAGGGACGAATGATGATCGGAAATCTTCCAATTCCTTGTACAATTTTTAATGCTTCATCAACAGAATAAACAAAACCGCCGCGCGGCATTTCCAAACCAATTTCAGTCATTGCTTTTTTGAACAACTGTCTGTCTTCAGCTTTTTTTATTGCTTGAAGATTCGCGCCGATCAGTTCAACACCATATTTTTCCAACACTCCGCTCTCAGCGAGTGCTACAGCAGTATTCAATGCCGTTTGTCCTCCCATTGTTGGAAGAATTGCATCAGGACGTTCTTTCTCGATGATCATCTCAACAAATTCGGGTGTGATCGGCTCTATGTATGTTGCATCAGCCAATTCCGGATCGGTCATAATCGTTGCAGGATTGCTATTGATCAGAATGATCCGGTACCCTTCTTCACGAAGCACTTTGCACGCTTGTGTTCCCGAATAGTCAAATTCGCACGCTTGACCGATGACGATTGGTCCGCTGCCGATGATAAGAATGGATTTAATATCTGTACGTTTTGGCATTGAGTAAGTAGTTTGGACAGAGAAAAACCTCCTTGGAAATATTGCCGGAGGTTTTGAGTTTTGTTTCATAAAAATACAATTTTTCTTTCAACATTACAATTCCTTACTGATAAAGAAAAAGTTCGTCATGCTGAACTTGTTTCAGCATCTGGTAGAACCCGAAACAAGTTCGGGGTGACGTAATCATTGAAATAGCTCATTACTAAATTCCTTATTGATTCTCAGCTTCTCCTTTTCTATCATTACACAACATTTGGAGAAAGAATGTCCACCCATAAAATTGCATTAAAAGATCTCTTCAATACTGCAGTCATTGTTGCCGCGCTCGGATATTTTGTTGATATATACGACTTGATCCTTTTCAGCATCGTAAGAATACCAAGTCTGCGCGATCTTGGCTTAACTCCGGAACAAATCACCAGTCAAGGATTACTGCTTTTAAATGTTCAAATGATTGGAATGCTTCTTGGAGGAATTTTATGGGGCGTTCTCGGCGACAAAAAAGGACGAATTCAATTATTGTTCGGCTCAATTTTTTTATACTCTCTTGCCAATATTGCCAACGGATTTGTTCACACTATTGAATTGTATGCTCTCTTCCGTTTTATTGCAGGCGTTGGACTTGCCGGAGAACTCGGTGGCGGAATAACATTGGTCTCAGAGATTATGCCAAAAGAAACGCGCGGTTATGGAACAATGATCGTTGCGACTGTTGGTGTAGCCGGGGCGGTTCTTGCTTATTACATTGTGGAACATTTTGACTGGCGCAACGCGTATTTTATCGGCGGCGGATTGGGATTAGCGCTGCTCGTTCTTCGTGTTAGTGTGTTTGAATCGGGGATGTTCAATGCCGTAAAAGAAAAAAATGTATCGCGGGGAAATTTTTTCAGTCTCTTTACCAACAGAGAGCGATTCTTCCGCTATCTTAAATGTATCTTCATCGGTTTGCCAACATGGTATTGTGTCGGGATTCTTGTCACTCTCTCCCCCGAATTTGCGAAAGCGTTGAATGTTGACGGCGCGGTGAGCGCGGGACGAGCAGTAATGTTCTTCTATCTTGGATTGATTCCAGGGGATTTTCTTAGCGGACTGATGAGTCAATTGATGAGAAGCAGACGCAAAATTATTCTTGTATTCTTACTGATGAACGGTGTTGCAATAACAACATACTTTATGTCGCACGGTATGTCTGCTGATTCACTTTACTACATCACATTCTTTCTAGGATTCAGCGTGGGATATTGGGCGGTGTTTGTTACAAACGCGGCAGAACAATTTGGAACGAATCTTCGCGCAACAGTTGCGACAACAGTTCCCAATATGGCGCGCGGTGCTACGGTGCCGATCTCAATTGCATTTACGTATGCAGCATCTCAATTTGGGATTCTTGCGGGGGGTGCGATTGTCGGAGCACTTTGTCTAGCGATAGCGTTTTACGCACTCTTCCATTTGAACGAAACATTTGGTAAAGATTTGAATTTTGAGGAAGATTAAAATTTTAGAGTTTTCAGTATGAGAAGTATTTCATTTTTTTTCTAAAAATTTGTTTCGGACAAACACCCGAATCTCTTTTGCATTAGCAGTTGCGATTCCTGTAAAGACAAGAAATGCTCCGGCAAATAATTCTGCAGAAACTTTTTCATTAAGAAGTAGAACACCAAGCAGTACCGCGATCAACGGCGTAACGAAAGCGGTGAGAGAGAGCAAAACTACTTCAACTCTTTTTAACAGCCAGAAGTAGCTGACAAATGTTACAATCGTTCCGAAGATCGCCAAAAAGAAAATGCTGAAGAGTGCCATCGGCGTAAATTGAACGATCGAATAATCCTCAACGCTAACGCTCGCACCGAGCAGGAGAACCGCGCTGATAGACATTGGAACAAAACTGACAACAAACGGACTGATATCGTGACCATGCTTTTTTATCGTTACTGCAGAGAATGCCTGAATTACAGCACTCATTACAACAGCTCCCATTCCCAACAGCGCATCAGGATTTCCGGAAAATTGAACATCATTTGAAAAGATCGTTACAACACCTCCGAACCCCAATAGCACACCAAGAACTTTAAGAAAAGTCACCCTATCCGTTTTGATCATGATACTTGAAATAAGAGCGACACACAGAGGATACATTCCAAATAAGATCGACGTTAATCCCGAAGAAATCTGATGCTCTCCCCAATAAACCAATCCAAATGGAAGCGAGAATGATGTAAGGGCAATGACAAAATAAAACCAACGGGTATTTTCATCCCAAGGAACAACAATTTTTTTGAATTGTATGATCCCAAACAAAATTACCCCCGCCAATGCAAATCGCAAACCGGCGGCAAGCAGCGGCGTTAATGTTTCAAGTCCGATTTTAATGACAAGCCAGGTTGAACCCCAAATGGTACAAATAGCTGTATAAGCAATAATTATTTTTAGTTTGTCGGACATAATAACAGGTTTAGAGTTTAGGGTTTTGAGCTTTTATCTGCATTCAATCAGAGAAATCCGCGAAATCATTCTTCCATTCTATTAAGGACTAATCCTGAAATTAATTTCGGGAAAAAGAACGTTGATTTCTGCGGCATTACATTCCCGGATTTTGCAACGGCTCTCACTTGATCGATCTTTGTGGGATTCACAAAGAAAGCGATTTGTGAAGCACCGCTGGCAACTTCTTCAATGCATTCGTGAACGTTTTGGATGTAATGGATATTCAACTTTTTGTCTTGCGCATCCTGTGAAATTCCGAGAAGATTTCTGAGAATGTGATTATGAAGCAGAACAACATTCAGTTCTCTTACTTCACTGGGAAGTTCATCCGTTACTAATTTTTTCAACATTGATTCATCTTTCAACGTTGCAGTAAAGAATTTTGGAGAATGTTTTGAAACAAATCCGAATGTGAATCGTTTGCTCTGTTTCTGCGCATCCATCATCATTTGCGGTGTTGGAAAAACTTGAAGTGTAAAATGTTCTTGCAATTTTGCAGACAATTCTGCTCCGTCATATTTTGGCAAACTGTGAATGACTCTATGCGTCGGGAAGATTACCAATCCTTCATCGTCAAGATTCGTGAAGAACATCATAATGTAATTGTACAATTCTTTCCCGGTGTGATTCGGATTTTGTGAGCGCATCAGATCTCTATAAGCTAACCCTGTCTCATACCGGTGATGTCCATCTGCGATCAACACTTGTTTTGGTTCCATCAATGCTGCAATTGCGTCAACGACCATTGGATCGGATATCTGCCACAGTTGATTTTTTACACCTTCAAATTCCACGTCGATCACTGGATAGGTGGAATGAACCGGATCCAAATATTGATCGATCTTTTTTTCGGGATCGGAATAAAGACTGAATACCTGACTGAAATTGGATTTCGTCGCTTTGAATAATTTGAAGCGATCTTCTTTTGCTTTCGACAATGTTCGTTCGTGCGGAAGGACGATCTTCTTTTCAAATTCTTCCAGTCTGCATAATGCAATGAAACCTTTTCGTTGAATTTGTGTTCCATCTAACGATTTGAATGTTTGCACCAATGGATAAATGGACGGGATTAAGTCTCGGAGCAAAACATCGCTTCCCTGCCACTCAGAATATGTCTTTGCAGCAGAAGCGTAGCGGTCTTCTTCTCTTCCCAGAATCAACCGAACAACATTGAACGGATCTTTTGCATAATATCCATTTTGCTGTTCCGGTGAGATGACATCATACGGCGGCGCTACAACGTTTGCCATCGTTACTTTCATTTGATTATATCGGATTCCTCGAAATGCTTTTATTGTTGCCATAATAGTTTCCTTATTGCGATTATATTATTCTTCTTTTTTATATCCAAAACGGTCAAGCCAATTTTGATTCCCGCGCCAATCTTCTCGAACTTTCACATGCAATTCCAGAAAGACAGCGTGTCCTAAAAATGTTTCGATCGATCTTCGTGAAACACTTCCCAATCGTTTCAATGCGCTCCCCTGTTTTCCGATCAGGATTCCTTTTTGAGAATTTCGTTCGATCACAATATCTGCCGCAATGTAATATTTCCCCTTTTCTCGTTCCTTAAATTCAATAATATCAACCGTCGTTGAATACGGTATTTCCTGTTCATACAATTCAAAAATCTTTTCTCGGATCATTTCGCTCACAAAGAACCGTTCCTGCGCATCACTTACAATTTCGGTATCGAAGTAAGGCGGATTGACAGGGATAAATTTCAGGAGTGTTGAAACCAATTCATTCGTGTTGAAATTAGTGAGGGCAGAAATCGGAATAATTTCATCAAACGGGAACATTGATTGAAGATCCGCCAACATTGGTAATAGTTCCTGCTTCTTTAACAGATCGATCTTGTTGATCACTAAAAATGTCGTTTTGTTCGCCGCTTTGATCTTTTCAATTGCTTCGTTGTTTTTGTCGTATTCTTTATTCTTCACTTTTTCCGCATCGACAAGAAGCAGAACCACATCGGCATCCGCCACGGCAGATGAAGCAAAGTGCATCATCATTTCCTGCAAAAGATATTTCGGCTTGATGATCCCGGGAGTATCAAGAAAAACGATCTGATGATCGTCGCCATTCAAAATGCCAAGAATTTTATGCCTTGTTGTTTGAGGTTTATTGGTAACGATGGAGATCTTTTGCTTTAACAAAGAGTTGAGCAGTGTCGATTTCCCAACGTTTGGCTCACCGATAAGCGCAACGTATCCGGATCGAAAAGTGTTTTGAGATTCAGTCATTACTAAAATGTAACGAAAAAAGCGCTGGGATAAAACGACTTTCGACAATCTTACAAATATGAGTTCAGGTTTTACAGTTTTGAAAATCCTCAAAATTGTAATACCTTGAAGTATATGAGCACACTTTCTCAGCATGTAATTCTCAAAAAAAATGAAGACCGGCGGATAATTGCCGGTCACCAATGGATTTTCAGCAACGAACTTCAACGAATCGTCGGCAGTCCAAAAAGCGGAGATGTCGTGGAAATATTGCGAAGCGATGGACGCTCACTTGGTATTGGATTGTATAATCCGGCATCGCTAATTGCAGTTCGTTTTATCTCTCCTGCAATAGAAGAGATCAATGAATCATTCTTCAATAAGAAAATCCGTTCCGCCTTTGATTTACGGAAAAAACTTTTCCCTGCAAGTGAAACATTTCGGGTTGTCAACGGCGAAAGCGATTTTCTTCCCGGGTTGATCATCGATAAATACAATGATTATCTTTCCATCCAGACATTTTCTGCAGGAATGGATCTTCGACTTGAGATGATCTGCAATGTGTTGGAAAACATCTTCCATCCAAAAGGTATTGTAGAACGAAATGAATCTTCGCTCCGAACACTTGAAGGCATTCCATTACGAAAAAATCTTTTGCATGGATCCGTTGCTCCTATTGTTATTGAACTGAACGGCGTTAAATTCACTGTAGATATTTTGGATGGACAGAAAAGCGGATTTTTCTTGGATCAACGGGAAAATCGCACTGCGATCAAACCGTTCGTAAAAGATGCAGCCGTATTGGATTGTTTCTCTAATGACGGTGGTTTTGGACTGTATGCTTCAAAATTTGACGCAAAGAGTGTCGACAGTGTGGATATTTCGGAAGAGGCAATCAGTAAAGGAAAAGAGAATGCTGCATTGAACGAATTGAGCAATATTCAATTTCACACCGCAGATGTCTTCAAATTTTTAGAACAATCACTTACAACGGATAAACGCTGGGATGTGGTCATTCTTGATCCACCGTCATTCACAAAGAGTAAAAAGACCGTCGCAACTGCGATCAAAGGATATAAGGAGATCAATACGAACGGATTAAGACTTATTGCGCCGAATGGGATTCTTGTCTCTGCCTCATGCTCTCATCATATAGATCGAGATACATTCTTAAACATTATTCAGGAAAGCAGTGTCAAAGCAGGACGACGGATAAAATTGCTCCATTTTGCAGGAGCTTCTCCGGATCATCCAACACTTCCATCTATGCCGGAAACTCATTATCTTAAATTTACGTTGTTTAGTGTAGAATGAAAATATTTTTGCCACAAAGTCGCTAGGACACTAAGATTTGTTTTTTTCGTGCCTTTGTGTCTTAGTGGCAAAAAAATATAATTTTTTGAACTTCTTTTTGAGATTGAATATACTTTAAAATTCTCGTGAGGTTGACATGAAAAAAATAATTGCTGTAACATTCATCATCGCATCCATACTTTTTTCCCAACAAAATGATTCTACCATAATTTTTGAATCGCCGGAACAGGAATTATCAAAACCTGTTCAATCATCGTTTGACGATGCGTGGGGAGCTGATATTCTTCTTTCGAACAATGGATTCGGTATTGCCGGTTTTTATCGTCATCAATATACACGCGATCTGTTCGGAACAGTCACACTTGGCGTAGCAGAATCAAAAGACGATAACGAAGTTGA
This sequence comes from Bacteroidota bacterium, assembly GCA_030679145.1. Lineage (GTDB taxonomy): Bacteria > Bacteroidota > Ignavibacteria > UBA10030 > UBA8401 > UBA8401. The sequence continues at coordinate 22,971 of JAUXTU010000073.1, forward strand.
GTATTACGATTATTGGGGACAATCATTTGTTCCGGGAAAAATCAATCGCTTCCTTATGATTCCTCTTCATTTTGGAGTTCAATACAGATTATTTGCTGATGATATTACTGACAGTTTTCGTCCGTATGTAAATGCCGGTGCAGGACCAACTGCTGTTCTCGCCTCACCGTACAATCGGGAATATTTTAACAGCTTAGGATATGCACGCACTCATTACACACTCGGTGGATATGTCGGTGTCGGTGCTTTTTTCGGTTCGGATGCGGGAAGTTTATCAGGAATAAATATTCGATACTATTTTGTCCCGTTCAGTAGTGGAATTGAAAGTTTGCAAGACCCAGAGACTATTATAACTCCGACAGCAGGACAGACATTTGCCCCATATACAATTCCCGGGAAGATCAGAAAGAAAAAAGATTTCGGCGGATTTTTTATTACAATCAATCTTGGTTCTGTATTTTAGAATCAAAATTGACCGTCACCTTGGAGGTGACGGTCAACTGATTTTTTATTTCTTCTTTACAACATCTTTCACTTCTTCAACAGTCGTTTGACTCATTCCAGAGAATATTTTAGCGATCGCTCCAACTGTTCCTGCTACATCGGATAAGTTTGAAGGGATGATCATCGTATTATTCTTTTGTGCAAGTTTCCCGAACTCACCAAGATATTGTTCTGCAATTCGAAGATTCACCGCATCTAATCCGCCTTTGTCATTGATCGCATTTGCAATTTCACGGATACCTTTCGCAGTTGCCTGTGCTACGCGTTCAATTTCCTGCGCACGTCCTTCTGCTTCGTTGATCCGTTTCATTTTCTCTCCCTCAGATTTTGCGATCGCTTCTGCTTTATCACCGTCTGCACGATTGATCTTTGCCTGTTTATCCCCTTCTGATTCAGCGATCAACGCACGCTTCTCACGTTCGGCACGCATCTGTTTTTCCATTGCATCTTTGATGCTCGGCGGAGGAATGATATTTTTGATTTCGTGACGAGTTACTTTCAATCCCCATGGAGCAGCTGCTTTATCAACTGCCATGACGATTTCCTGATTGATCTTGTCACGTTCTTCAAATGTCCTGTCAAGCTCTATTCTTCCAACCTCACTTCGCATTGTAGTCTGCGCTAATTGTGTTGATGCAAAAATATAATTATCAACACCGTAGGATGCTTTCACGGGATCAGTGATTTGTAAATAAAGAATCCCGTCAACTTCTACACCGATATTATCTTTGGTAATACAGCTTTGCGGAGGAACGTCGATGACCATTTCTTTCATTGAATGTTTATACGCAATACGGTCAATGAATGGAATTAAAATATGAAATCCTGCATCCAATGTACCGCTGTATTTTCCAAGACGTTCAATGATAAATACCGTCTTTTGGGGAACAACTCTCGCAGTTTTACCAAGTAAAACGAACGCGAAAAAAATTAGACCTATTAGAATATAAACTTCCATGTGATAACTCCTTTTACTGGATTGGTTTTACTTTAAGTATGAGATTATTTCGTTCAAGAACTTCAACAGATGCTCCTTTTGTTATCGCAACATCAGCTTCAGCATTCCACAATGTTCCGTGAAATTCAACTTTCCCACCTATTGTAGGTTGGATATCAGAAAGAGCAATTGCTTTTTCCCCCTTAATATCATCAATAGAACCTGCAACATCAGGTTTTGAAACTTTTCCTTTGAAATATTTATTTCCAAATCTTCTAAAAACAACCAACAATAATACCGAAGTGATCAAAAAAATAAACAATTGACTTGTGAACGAAATTGGAACACCGAGCCACAGCAACAATGAAATGATCCATGCGCCTATTCCAAAGAAAATGAGCACGAATCCCGGTGTAACAATTTCTCCCAGCATCACTACAAGCCCAAACAAGAACCAGAGTAATTCATTTGAAATTGATTCCATAGCTTTCTCCTAATTAACGAACGCATAAAAGTAGAGAAACAGTAGTAGAAAATCAACGGAATAAAAAATTCCCTTTATCACGTTGATATATTTAACAGATATTTCTTTCTCTCTGTTCCTAAAAATTGAATTTATTTTTTTAATGAAAAATATTCTGTTCGGATAAATTTATCCTGTTTTAGCATGGCATATCGTTGTACTTGTTTCGTATATTTCATACAACAAAATAAGGAATAGCTATGAGAGTTGAAGTTCAACGCATGAATGAAAATTACGGAATAGAAGCCCGCAACGAAGCGGGAAAGACGTTTATTATTGATAATAACAAAGCCGGCGGCGGAGACGATCTGGGATTTCGTCCGATGCAATCGCTTCTTGCTGCTCTTGGCGGATGCAGCTCGATTGATGTAATTTCTATTCTTAAGAAACAGAAGCTTGAGCCATTTGATCTAAAAGTAATTATTGACGGCGAGCGGGAAACCGGGAAAGATGCAAACCTCTGGAAGACTGTTCACGCTCATTTTATCTTCAAAGGAACCATACCAAAAGAAAAAGCTCAACGAGCCGTTGAGCTTTCAATAACAAAATATTGTTCTGTTTCAAAAACATTGGAAGCAGGCGGAACAAAAATAACGAGCAGTGTTGAAGTGCTCTCCTGATTATTTATTTTTCTTTGTTTTACTATCCGGCTTAGAAGGTTCCAGTCTAAACTTGAATGGAATGGTCACCCATACTTTTGTCGGTTTACCATTCAGAACTGCTGGAGTAAATTTCCATTGTTTGGCTGTGGCAACAGCAGCTGCATTCAAACTATCCAACGCCACTGAAACTTCTTTCGAAGGCGTTTGATTTTCTGAATTTTTCCCTTCATTATTTGACAGGTTCGATTTAAACACAACAATTTTCGAAGCTTCCCCTTTTTCATTAATTACCATTTTTAGCCAAATTGTTGCTTCAACTCCTAGTTTTCTTGCATTCGCAGGATAATTTGGAGCTAAATAGGATGTTGGTCGAGGCATTGTATCCACTTGAACATTTTCAGACGGATCCTGTTCATCAATCGTTGATGACAAAGCAAACGATTGTTCACTTGTCGATTGTGAAAATCCAATCATACAAATTATTATCAGTAACATTACGATGTATTTCACACTTCCTCCTGTTGAATAATTAATTGAGAATTGCGCGAACTTCAATTTGCGGTAATTGCATTATATAGACTAATTCGGTTTCAGCTTTTGGTGCCAGCACTATTGTCGCAGCAAAATAACTTCCAACAAGCAACAACAAAACAGTGGCCGCAAATGCAGGCATTGAGAAGGAGAATTTTTTACTCAAAAAATTTTGCAATCTAGATTTATCCGACAACATTTTTACGTGTGAAGTTAGACTTAAACGTTTAATTCTTTCGTCCAGTTTAACTGGAACATCATGTACTGGAGTTGATCGAAGCCCCTGCCGTAATGTTTGGAATGATCGAAATTGCATTCTCAATGTTTCATCGGTACTCATTTCAGAGAATAAATTTTTCATCTCGTCATCATTCAAATCACCATCAAAACAACGCTGGAGTAGCTCTTCGTTCTTCTTCATAATGCATCCTCTTTTATATATGGTTTTGCTTTTTCCATCAGTTCTTTGCGTGCCTTAAAGAGTTTTGATTTTACCGAACCGATCGTCGTTCCGGTAATTGCGGCGATCTCTTCATAGTTCATTGATTCAAATTCTCTTAACAATAATACTTCTTTGTATTGCGGCAATAATTGATTCAATAAAGCTTCAAGCAGTTTTGATTGTTCATTTTCCTCAATAACCGTCAGCGGAGAATCTTCAGAAAAGATATCATCATCGTCATTTAATGGACGATATTTTTTTGTTCGATTGATCACCGCAAACGCTTCATTCCGTGCGATCATAAACATCCACGATTTGAGCGATGCCGGGTTTTGTAGTTTCCGGTTTTCCAATAGAACTTTGCTGAATGTTTCGTAAACAACATCTTCCGCTCTGTTTTCATCTCCCAATAAGCGATAGGCAAATAAATACAGTCCTTGCTTGTATCGTTCATAGATCTGGATCAACGCTTGGTTATCACCATGTTGTAAATTAACAGCAAGCTGTTCATCCGAAATAAGGGTGTGTGGCATCATATATAAGATTGGGAACTGAGGAAAAAGTTGCTCAGATTTTCGATTTTTTTTCTAAGGAAAGGAAATAAAATCCGGGGTGTTCTTCCTTGCTGTTCGCATTGAATGTTGTTCCAAGCAAATGTTCGTATGGCGGGAAAAAAGTATCACCCAATTCGTTGTCATCTACAATTGTCAGTTCCATTTCATCAGCAAGATCAAACGTCTGCAAAAATATTTCACCGCCCCCAATAACTAATACTTTTTTCTCGTTTTCAAGTGCGGTAAGTGCGGATGAAACGCTCGGAAATATTTCTACGGATTCAACTTTACTAAGATTATTACGGGAAATGACAACATTTCTTCTGTTCGGAAGCGGTTTACCGATTGAATCGAACGTCTTCCTTCCCATTAATACTGTATGGTTCGATGTGATTTGCTTAAAACGCTGAAGATCTTCAGGAATGCGCCACGGAATTTTCCCATCTCTTCCAATGACACGGTTTTTATTGAGTGCGGCTATCAGGATAAGTTTCATTTAGATTGATCTTGCGATGCCAGGATAATCAAGATAGTTGATCATCCCGGCACGAAAGAACTATTTCCAAGGAATTGCGATACCCAATTGAGAGAATTTTGTTTCAATGTCGCCGCGTTCACGGTTACTTTTCACTTCTTGTCCTGCTGGCGGAAGTAGATTGAATTTTCGCGCAACTTCTATTGCGGCCTCTTTACCATTCAAATTAAGCGCTTTCATAATTTCTATTTCAATATACGATAATGAAGAAGCTTTCACTTTATAATCCTGGAATGCTTCCCACGCCATCGGAACCCATCGCTTTACAATTTCGTTGCCGATCGTGTCGGCGAACATTCTAATTTCATATTGAGCATGTGAGTCCATACGAAGCCAGAGAAAATGTAAAAGGTTATGAAGATCGACTTTCCAATATGCTTCCGTGTATGTTGAAAGCGGAAGATCTTTCCTTGCCTGTTCACGCGCCATTCCAGCATTCACACGTTCTTCATAGACCGAGCGGGATAAATTTTGTAATTCCAATTCCTGTTCTGAAAATTGTTTTCCACGTTCACGATCAAAGAATCCTTCACTCCCCTGTTTATTATCACTTGACTGCTTTCTCCATTGTTCATCACCGGCGCGTTGCGAAGCATCGATCGCCAATGAGTATCGTGTGGAATATTCATTCACATTCGCCGTACGGTGGCGGATCCATTGTCTCCAACAATCCATTGGAACACGAACGTGGAATTTTATTTCGCACATTTCAAATGGAGTGGTGTGTTGATGACGGAGAAGATACCGGATCAATCCGCGGTCTTCGCTAACTTTTTTTGTACCTTTGCCGTACGAAACGCGGGCAGCCTGCACAATGGATTCATCCGAACCCATATAATCTACAACGCGAACAAAGCCGTCGTCGAGCACTTTGAACGGTACGCCTAAAATATCATCTAACTGTTGAACGATCGGCCTGGTAAGTTTTTCTGTTTGTTCCATTAGTAATGTTTTGAGATTTGAATGAATTTTCTGTGATTAGATTAACCAAACTTACTTTAATATTGCCTGAAAAACAATATGACGCTTGTTAATGCGTAACAGCAACACCAGATCCAAAATTTCCAACTTCAATTGAAGCAACCACCACACGTTTAACCGCATCAATGATTTTAAGAAAACCAACTTTTTTCCCCCCGACAGTCGGGTGATGCGGCGGATCGCTGATGCCAAGATTTTCGCACGAAACATAAATGAATTTTCCATCCTTGGAAACTGCAACTCCGTGAGGTTCAACACCAATGTTAGTCAAAGTAAAATCAACCGTTCTTGTAGAAGTCTTGATAATTGAAAGAGAATTGGAATTTCTATTTGCAACATAAATCCATTCACCATCCGGTGAAATTGCAGGGATGAGCGGTGTGGTTCCAACTTTGATCGAATCAATCATTGTTAGCTGTTGAAGATCGATTACGCGCACTTCACCTGATTTTCTGCATGTAACAAATGCAAAATTATTATCCGGCGTTACTACTGATTGATACGGCTCGTATTTACTTACATAACCTATCGGTATTGGTGGAACATTCCATGCGATTGGAATTGTCTTAATAATAGAATTATCAGATGTTCGAACTATTGAAACATTATCCGACGCAGAATTGGAGACAATGACATATTTGAAATCCGGAGTTATTGTTACACCATGCGGAGTTGAAATTGCGTCACTCGCAACATCCGTTATTTTCGTCATTATTGTTGTATTGACAACAGTGATGTAATTTTTTTTATCGAAAAAGTTTGAAACGTACGCCGTGTCGCTGTTCTTTGATAATGCTACTTGTGCCGGTGAAGTCAATCCTGTAACCATCTCCCCGACTTTCACATTATCTGAAACCCGAAATTTTAACAGTTTACTTCCGCCAATGAGATTGATGTAGTAAAATTGATTTTGCCAATCAACAACTACATTATGTGGTGATTGTGGCGGAGCAGTATTTGTATTTTCAACTCCTGTCGTTATATATCGTGCAATTCTATTTTTATCAAGATCGATAACAGCCGTGATGTCTTCACCTTGATTTGTAACATACGCCCAACCACGGGCTGGCACAATCGAATACCCCACCGTACCATCATCAAATTTTGCGCCATCGTTGATCCATCGAATAATTACATCTCTTGATCCAGTTGGAAATGATAATCCGGGCGGCATTGATGGTGATGCGATCGGAGAAATTAACGTATCAGAATTAAGATGTTGTATGATATGACTTTTCGAAGCACGAAATGGTACAATCTGCGCGACTTCATCTGTCCCTGCCAGCGCATCACTCCATGAGTGGAGAATAAAATTTGAACCGCCATGCTTCGTTTGTTCTAACTTCGTCAAACTGTTATGTGATTCCCCTCCATGACAACCGTCAATAGCACACCCGCCCGTAAATATCGGTTGAATGTGTTCTGAATATTTTATCTGATTTGTTAGAAGTGTTGAATAATCAAACGGCTTCACAGGGATGGTTGTCGATGAAAGACTACGAATCAAATCTCCGTTTAAAGATCTTTGCTCTAAAATAATTGTATAAAAATATGTTGTCCCATTACTAACAACAGAGTCAATGAATGTTGAATTTTTGTTAAAATTTCTCATTGAATCGGTTATTTCAATTGTTGCAATTCTTTCTGCACGTTCATACGAAAATGCCTGTAAGGCACTCCGATAAAGTCTAAATTGAGCTGCTTCAGTAGAGGTTCCAATCTCCCAAGCGAGAGTTACCTTGTTTGATGAAGCTAAACCATATAATTTATCCACAACCAATGTTGAAGTCGATGATGAAATGATGGACTTATTTTCATTGCAATTCCAAAACATAAAAATGCAGAAGATAAACAGGGAATATTTTTTCATACTGTAATAATTCTGGAAATATTCATAGTATTGTTGTGTCAATATAGAAAACAATGATTGCTGTTTCAATCAAATCACAGTATCTTTAAACACAAAATATGGAAGCAAACATCTTCCTCATTTACTGATTTCTAAACCTCAAACAGAATCGTTATGGTCATCTCAAACAAATCCGTTCTTGTTCTCGGCAGCTGGGGACTTGTTGGTTCCGCAATTTGCCGCAAATTAATGGAAGAAAATCCAAAACAGATCATCCTTACTTCCCTCAAAGAATCTGAAGCAAAAGAAGCTTGTGCAACAATGCGCCTTGAATATCCAAAAGTTGGAAAGAATTTTTTCGTTCCGTGGTGGGGTAATATTTTTGTTCGCAACGAATTTAAAGATCTTACCCGCGAAGTAATTCTCAACGATCAGGCAAAGCGGACAAAATTTCTGGATGATGTAATCGAAGAATTAACTCCCGAAGTGCTGGAACGATCCGCGTTGTATCAATTGATCACAAAGTATAAACCGGATATCGTAATTGATTGCATTAACTCTGCGACTGCAATTGCATATCAGGATATCTTTCAAAGTTCACGCGATGTAGTTCTTGCTTTAAAAAATAATTCTGCCAATCTTCGCGATACAGTTGAAAAACTTCTTGCGACACAATACACGCCGCAACTAATACGGCACGTGCAGATTTTCTACCGTTCGATGAATATTGCAAAAACCACTACCTATGTAAAGATTGGGACAAGCGGAACCGGTGGTATGGGTTTGAATATTCCATACACTCACAGTGAAGAAAAACCTTCCCGCGTCCTTCTTTCAAAATCTGTTGTTGCAGGAGCACATACAATGCTCCTCTTTTTAATGGGAAGAACTCCGGATGCTCCAATTACAAAGGAAATTAAACCGACAGGAGCAATTGCTTGGAAAAAAATTGCGTACGGTGAAATTGCAAAACGTGGCAAACCCATTGATCTGTACGATTGCGCACCGAACAAAGGAATAGAACTAAAAGGAAAATTCAAGATCAAGATGGAAAATGTTGTTGAGCCGACAGGTCAGCGATTGAAATCCGTATTTATCGATACCGGTGAAAATGGAATATTTTCCCGGGGTGAATTTGAAGCGATCGCAACTCCCGGACAGATGGAATTCGTAACGCCGGAAGAAATTGCAGAATCAGTTCTATATGAAATTCGCGGTGGAAATACAGGTCACGACATCATCAACGCACTGGATAATGCAACGCTTTCGCCGACGTATCGGGCAGGATTTATGTTTCAGGGTGCGCTTGAGAAAATGAAAAGACTTGAAAAAGAACATAATACCAACAGCGTTGCATTCGAAATGCTTGGTCCGCCACGACTATCAAAATTATTATACGAAGCGCATCTTTTGAAAAAAGTATACGGCACCGTCAATGCTGTGATGAAAACTTCACCAAAAAAATTGTCGGCTGATTTAACCGAATATATTTCCAAGGATGATGCTCTTCGTTCACAAATAATCTCTATCGGAATTCCAATCTTACTTCCCAACGGCAAAACATTGCTGCGCGGCAACGATGTAAAGATTCCGGCATTTCGCGGTATCAATGAGTTAGATATTACTCCTGAACATATCGATGATTGGGCGAAAAATGGCTGGATCGATCTGCGTACAATTAACATGGAACAATGGAAATATCGGCTGAATGAAATACAGAAAGAAGTTGAACTCTATACCAAAGACGATACCAGTTCGCGTAATTTCAGAACAATGGAATATTGGTCCGATTTCAATGATATTGATGCCGGAAAAATTGTCGGATGGGTTTTCACAGAAGAGGAAAAAGGAAAAAGAATGAAATAGAGACATCTGAAAAACTCTCGAGTAATTTTATTGCGAGACGTTTTTTTAGCGAAGCAATCTTGTTTTTCGTTTGTTTTAAGGATAGTGCTTCGTTGCTTCGCTCCACACAATGACTTTTTCAGATGTCTCAAATAGTAAAAGTAATTATTGGATGTGGATTAACAATCGATAAAATAAATTCAACACGATGTAACTAAGTTGACTGTACCTTCAAGATACTGACAATTTTAATAAACTTAAGGCACTCCAAAACAAAGGAATGCCTTTTTTGTTGTCCAATTTTTTTTATTTATATTGATTGAAACTAAAAATCATACTGTATGAAAAATTTTGAACGACTGAATCGCCTTCCACCCTACGTTTTTTCAATCGTCAATGAGCTGAAAATGTCTGCCCGTCGTGCAGGCGAAGATATCATTGATCTTGGGATGGGAAATCCGGATCAACCGACCCCGCAGCATATCATTGATAAGTTGACAGAATCAGTACAAAAGAATTCCAATCACCGATACTCTGCTTCAAAAGGAATCACAAAACTTCGTGCAGCAATTTGTGATTGGTATAAACGAAAATTCAATATCGATCTTGACCCTGAATTAGAAGCGGTCGCAACGATCGGATCAAAAGAAGGATTGGCTCATTTGGCACTTGCGGTTTCCGGTCCCGGTGACACTGTTCTTTGTTCCACACCGGCGTATCCAATTCATCCATATGCATTTGTGATCGCTGGAGCGCAAGTAATTCATGTTAATCTTTTCCCGCAAGATAAATTTTTAGAAAATATTGCACTTGCTTACAAAAATACTCATCCAAAACCAAAATTTCTTGTCATCAATTTCCCTAATAATCCAACCACGGCAACGGTTGGCTTGGATTTCTTCGAACAGATCGTTGCCTTTGCAAAAGCAAATGATCTTTTTATCATTCACGATCTTGCATACGGAGATTTAGGTTTTGACAATTATCAGGCTCCTTCCATTTTTCAAATCAAAGGGGCAAAAGAAGTTGCTGTGGAATTTTCCACGCTTTCAAAGAGCTATAATATGGCAGGCTGGCGTGTTGGCTTTTGTGTTGGGAATAGGGAAATAGTCGGCGCTTTGGTGAAAATAAAAAGTTATCTGGATTATGGGATGTTCCAACCAATTCAAATAGCAGCTATTTCTGCCTTGAATGGACCGCAAGATTGTGTAGAGGATATTCGGAAAATTTATGAATCTCGCCGCAATACACTTGTTGACGGACTGAATAAGAGCGGCTGGAAGATTGAAAAACCAAATGCTTCGATGTTTGTCTGGGCAGAGATTCCAAGTTCAATGAAACATCTCGGTTCGTTGGAGTTTGCAAAATTACTTGTGAAAGAAGCAAAAGTTGCAGTTTCACCTGGTATCGGATTTGGCGATGCCGGAGAAGGATTTGTACGTTTTGCTTTGATTGAAAATGAAGAACGGATTAGGCAAGCAGTAAGAGGGATTAAAAATATTCTTCAGCGCTAACTGGTTAATACATAATTATAATGCGATTATTTTACTTTTTTTTAGTCACTTCTATTTGCTTTTCACAACAGGAAAGCTTTAATGTATCCCTTCGTTTGGATTTTTCTTCCATTGATGCTTTAATCGAATTAAGCGAAGGAAAAATTGCAAATGTTAATCACGCTGCTGAGTTAAAAGGAAATCAAATTGCCGCTGCGACAAGCGCACTACTCGCACGTCAATCATATTCAACAGAACATTTTGCACAGGAGCTCGACCGCTTTCGCAATGGATCAACTTCATCGTCAGACATTTATGGATTTCGCTCAACACTTGAATTCTTACCACAAATTAAGGCATTAGCGACAGAAGTAAAGCGACGTCAGTTAGATAGAAAAGTTGTTGCAACTATTGCTCCTTTTTTTCCGGAAAAAGCACGTGTCAATGCATCCATTCCGGTCTATTTTGTTGCATTGGGAAATGAGAATGCCGCAGCATTTGTTCGGAGTATTGCGTGGCGGGACAATGTTCCGTATTTCGTGGGTGATGGTGAAGGCGAATTAACGATTGTTGTTAATCTAACTCGATCAGTCCAATACATTCATGATATACAAATCCAATTTGTTGATATGATGAGTACACTCGCTCATGAAACTTTCCACGCAGTATTTGGAGTTTATCAACAATCATCACCGGTGTGGAAAACAATAGAGTATCAGCAGGAGCCGTATTGGACACTTGCAGAACTTGTACAAAATGAAGGTTTCGCATATCTGATCTCGCTCCAGCAGCGCAATGGCTCTTCATTGTCAGCGGGACAGCTTTCTTCATCCAAACAAGCTATCGCATCATTGAACAGTGCATTGAAAGAACTTTCTTCTCCTTCAATCACACAGTCTCGTGCAAGAGAATTGATCATGAATTCAAATCTCTCCGGTTCATACGAAAAAAATTATGGTGCTTCTGCCGGATTGTTAATGGCATACGCTATTGATGCAAAACTTGGAAGAAAGGCATTGACAGAATGTCTGGAATTTGGTGTTGCAGATTTCTTTCTGAAGTATCAGCAACTTACTGAACAATATGGTGAGTTAACAAAGTTTGACGAGGAAGTAATTGAAAGGCTCAAAAATTAAAAAGCCACCTCTTAGATGAAATGGCTTTTTAATCAATTCAATTATTCAAAGCGAAGCGCTTCAATAGGATCAAGATTAGCTGCTTTCCACGCAGGATACACGCCAAACACAATCCCGATAAAAGAGCAGAAAATCAATGCGGTAATATTCATTTGCAGTGCAGTAAAATCCAGAAACGGTGTTTGCAAGATCGCCACAGAATTATTCCACGGATACACCGGCGGTGCATCAAGAAGCAATGAAACAATATTCCCCATGATTGATCCCGTAATTATTCCTATCACACCGCCGATCTGACTGAATACAACAGACTCAGTTAAAAATTGAGAAAGCACGTTATATTTTGTAGCCCCTAACGCTTTTCGAATTCCGATTTCTTTTGTTCGCTCCGTTACAGAAACAAGCATGATATTCATAATTCCAATTCCAGCTGCAAGCAATGCTATACATGCGATACCAACAGCACCAATTTTGATCATAAATGTTGTGTCATTGAATTGTGCTATAATGGTTTCATTGGAAAAGAACTCAAAATCATCCGGTTCACCTGGCGGCACTTGGCGAATTACGCGAAGAACACCTCGTGAAAATTCCAAAACATCGTTGTATGTTTTTTGATCACGTGCAGTCACCATAATATTAACGGATCGTTCTTTACCATACGTATTCATATGAGTGGTGATTGGCATAACTACCAGATTTCCTTGAGTTCCACCTAACATTCCTCCTTTATTTACAAGAGTACCAATCACTTTGTACTGCCGACCATCAACTCGAATTAATTCTCCAATCGGGTTCCCAATTGGGAATAATTTTTTAACTACATCGCTGCCGATGACAATAACATTGGCAGCCGATTGCACTTCTTGATTAGTGAACGAACGTCCATCTTCAACATTCCAATTATTGGTTGCCAAACCATCAATAGATTCACCTGCAACTTGTACACTCGGATTCGTTTTGATTTTTTTATATTCAACAACTTTACCAAATTCCCACACTTCTAACCCGACAAATTTTGCCAATTTCATCCTATCATAGAACATGTCTGCCTGTTCGTATGTGATATTCTTTCGGTTCCTCAATCTCCAACGACTATTATCATTGAAATTTCCAATAGGGAATTTCTGAATTTGAAATGTGTTCGCCCCTAGATCGCTGACACCGTTTTCAATCGCATTCTGCAATACTCCCATCGCAGTCATTACACCAATGATCGAAAAGACTCCCACACCAATTCCAAGCAGAGTCAACACCGATCGAAGTTTGTTCACTCGAATCGCATTTAATGCCATTCCAACACTTTCTTGTAACTGCATAAGAATTTCTTTCGATAATATTATTCGTTGCAACTATTGAGTGGCGGTTGGTAAGATTTCACCAAATTGTTGAAGTCATACGATGAGTTATTTCAGTTGACTTTCCAACACTTTCAAATTTCATTCACATAACATTCAAACTCATCGTATGACTGAGTAAATATTATTCGTGACGTAATGCTTCAACCGGATCCATTTTTGACGCTCGGTTTGCCGGTAAGAATCCAGAAACTACACCAACAACCAATGAGATTAGTATTGCTATTGCAACGACAGAAATTGGCATTGATGTTGGTAAAATTTGATTGATCAGTAAACTCAACGGATATGAAATAATGATTCCAATAATTCCACCGATAAGTGACAACGCTGCAGACTCTATCAAGAATTGTAACAAAATGGTTGAACGTCTTGCACCGATCGCTTTTCGAATTCCAATCTCTTTTGTCCGTTCGGTGACTGAAACAAACATGATATTCATAATTCCGATCGCGCCCACAAACAACGACAGCGCCGTGATAAATAGCCCTATCGCTGCAATTACCCCGCCAATTTGATTAAATGTTTGAATAAACATTTCCTGTTGGTTAATTGCAAAATCATCTTTTACTCCGGGCTTCACTCCGCGCACCTTCCGAAGGATTCCACGTAATTCTTCTTTTGTGTTTTCCAAATCATTAATATTTGCTGCTTTTACGTGAATATCCATCCCGCGTCTATTGTTGCTGAATTTCTGAAGAAAATTAGTTATTGGAACATAGACTCGATTATCCATGTCCATTCCCAAAAAACTCCCTTGCTTTGAAACTACTCCAACAACTCTGAAGGAGTGTGCGCCAACTTTTACATTCTTGCCAAGTGGTGTCTCACTCGGAAATAATTTTTCGGCAATCGTATATCCTAGCACAGCAACCGGACGGTCGCCATTAGATTCCGCTTGGGAAAAGAATCTTCCCATTTCAATATTTAAACCGCCAACTTGTATATACTGTTCATTTACTCCTATTAAGATAATTCCGTCGGAACTTAAACTTCGATATTTAATTGGAACTCGTGTTCCTGTCATTGGTGAAACTGCCGCTATTGTTGATCCTTGGTCTCGTACTGCTTTAAATTGTTTCAAATCAATATTTTTACGATTCCGCGAAGCAAAAAAATCTTCTTGACTGGAAAACCATGAAAATTTTTGGACAAAGAGAACATCCGCTCCAATTTTCGAGATCATCTCATTGAAGGAGCGACTCATTCCTTCGATCGCTGTTCCCATTAACGTAACAGAAACAATACCAATAACAATGCCAAGTGTCGTCAACACGGATCGCATCTTATTCGCGCGAATTGCCTGGAATGAAATTCCAAGTCCTTCTTTTACTTCATATGCAAAATCAGTGAACTTCATAATATTGATGGTTGGTAAATTAAAATTTACTACACGTTAACACCGGGTAAAACTCTATCCTCTACCATAAAATCTTTTTCAATAAGACCATCCCGAACACGAATAATACGATGTGCATGGCGTGCAATATCTTCTTCATGCGTTACAAGAATAATCGTGTTTCCCTGTGCATGCAGATCATTAAATAATCCCATAATTTCAACACCGGTCTTTGAATCAAGATTCCCTGTCGGCTCATCCGCAAGGATGATGGATGGATTCGTTACAAGCGCACGGGCAATTGCAACACGCTGGCGCTGTCCTCCCGAAAGTTCATTTGGTTTATGATGCATACGATCTTCAAGACGGACGTGCCCTAAGGCTTCTTCGGCACGTACTTTTCGATCCGTTTTTTTCATTCCGGAATAGATCAACGGAAGTTCAACATTGTGAAGTGCATCCGAACGTGCCAATAGATTGAATGTTTGAAATACAAACCCGATATCTTTGTTTCGAATTTTTGCAAGTTCATTGTCATTCATATCGCCAACGTTCACACCGTTAAATTCGTACAATCCAGATGTTGGCGTATCAAGACAACCAATAACATTCATCAATGTCGATTTACCGGAACCGGAAGGTCCCATGATCGCAACATATTCATTTTTTTGTATCCGAATGGAAACATCGACAAGCGCATTCACTTCCACTGTTCCCATGATGTACGTTTTTTTGACGTTCTTGATATTAATTACTGGCTGCATAGTTTTCCTATAATTCTTTGATTTTCTTTTGTGCAGATTCCGCTCGTCGTCCTTGCGGTTCTACAGTTAAAAACCATTGGTATGTTTCTTTTGCTTTTTGTTTCAATTCTTTTAATTCATAACATTCCGCTAATGAGAATATTGAAGCACTAAAATTTTTGTCAATTGAAAGCGCATACAAATATTTTTCAATCGCCTGATCGTATTTCTGTTCAGTTTTCAGAACATCGGCATAACTATCATACGAATCAGGATTCGTAGGTTCAAGTTCAACAAACTTCTTCATTTGAGTATACGCTTCGGCAAACCTCTTTTGACTCGTATATAAATATCCAAGACGCTTATACCCATCACCAGTATCTGATTTAACTGCAATTGCTTTTTTTATCTGCTGTTCCGCTTCAACGGTATCTTTTTTTACTCGAGCATAATATGTCGAAAGAAGATTGTAGCCGCGGTACGGATTCAATTTTACAATTGCGTTTGCCTGCTCCAGTGCCTTTTCTTCACTTCCCCCCATAATTCCGGGAGCCATTATATAATAATTGTAAAGAGATGCTCTTGCATCAACATTGTTAGGATCAAGTTCCGAAGCACGAAGAAAAGCATTCTTTATTTTCGGTGCAAGAAATCCCTGCGAGATAACATTAGCGGTCATTGCTTTTTGTCCGAGAATGTTTCCACGCATCATGTGATATTTAGAAACAGTTTCATTTATATCAATCGCTTCTTCTATAGCATCCTGTGCATCATCTGATTTTTGCTGACGCATCAAAGCAATTGAAAGGAAATAATATGCCTCAGCATTTTTATTGTTTTTCTGTATTACAGATTCAAAGAACGATTGCGCCTCAGAATACTTTCTTTGATTGATCAGCTTTATGCCGGTGCTGTCAACTTGACCAAACACCAATCCGGCAACTGCTGTAAGAAGAATAAATAATTTCAGAGAAAGTGTCATTAGTTAGTTGTATTATTTTTTTTCTTCTTGTTTACCGAGTGCAAATTTTGCTTTTGTATTTTCAACTTTTACGACAGATTCGTCTTCCAAGTCACGGTTGATTGCTTTATATGAACCGCTCACAATTTCACCATCAGCCTTCAATTCTGTTGTAATTTCAACATATCCTTCATCATTAATTCCGCGCTTCACCGGAACCATTTTTGCTTTTCCATTCTCAACTAGAAATACACATTCAATCGGTTTTTCATTTGTTGACAATCCTCCTTGATTCCCTTCTTGTTTTTCCCCGTCTTCTTTCTTTTCACCTTCTTTTGCCTTCGGAGCCCTTGTCGTTACACTTTGAATAGGAACAGCAATTGTGTTTGTCTTAGTTTCTGTTTCAATATCTGCAGTCATTGACATTCCTGGACGCAGAGAAATATCTTTGTTGAGCACCCGGATTTTGACTTCAAAGTTTGTTACTTCTTCTTGTGTACCAAGACCTTTTGATTTTGCGGTATTTGCAATTTCATAAACTGTTCCTACAAATTTCTTGTCCGGATATGCATCAATTGTAATTCGTGCTGTATCGCCAATAGAGATTGTGATAATATCATTTTCGCCGACATCAACACGGGCTTCCATCATCGAAAGATCAGCGACGGTCATGATCTGAGTCCCCTGCTGAAATCCGCTGCCGCTGACTCGTTCACCAAGTTCAGAGATCAATTGCGAAATCGTTCCATCCATTGGTGAATAAATGGATGTTTTATTCAGGCTCTCTTTTGCATCACGTAATGATGCCTGTGCCTGCTGTACTCCAGCTTGAGCCGATTCATATTGTGATTTTGATACACTGAATGCGGTCTTTGCCGAAACAAATTCCTGATCGGACAATAATTTCTTCTCATACAATTCCTGAGCACGCTTGTATTCTGATTCTGATTTTTCAAGATTTGCTTTTTGTAGATTCATACTTGCACGGGCAGATTGCAAACCGGCTTCCGCACGATCAACCTGAGCTTGATATTGATCAGGCTTGATGCGAACAAGGAGTTCTCCACGCTTTACCTTATCTCCTTCTTTTATGGGGAGCATGGTAATTTCACCGCTCACTTCGGCATTGATCTTCACCATTGTTTCGGGTTGTATTTTTCCGGAAGCATTCACCATTTGCGTTATCGTTCGGCGTGCAACCTTCTCCGTTTGAACGGTGATGATATTTTCCTTTTTCGCTCCCAACACAAGCACCAGAACGAGAGCAATCGCAACTACACCGATTGCAAGAAATATGTATAATTTCTTTTTATTTTTTTTACCGTTTGCCATAACTACTCCGTTGTGAAATAAATTAGTTTCTAAAACTTTTCTCTTCCAACCGTGATTCTGAATTGAAGTTTTGCGTAGACAAAATCATATGTTGAACTGACTTGATTGCTTTGCGCCTGAGTGTAATTTGCGGTTGCTATTAAAAGATCCAACAACGTATTCGCACCAAGATTATACCGCTCTTCTGCAATGCGTCGATCTTCTTCTGCAGATTTTACACTTTTCAATGAGACTTCATGCCGTTTGCGTGCGGTTTCTAAACTGAGCAATGCAGATTTTACATCTTTTCCTACTTTACGTTTTGCTTGTTCAACTGAACTTTCTGCAAGTTGAAGATCAAGCTGACTTGTTTGAACAGCAGTGCTTGTCTGGAATCCACTAAATAATGGAACTGACAATGTCAGACCTGCATCCCAAGTTTTACTCTGTCCGATTGTTCCCAACTCTGTACCGCCAAAATTGTATCCTGCCCCAGCGCTTAACCGAGGATAGTGACCGCCGCGTGCAATGGTAAGATTACTTTCAGCGATCTTTTTGTTCAAAACTGAAGATTGATAATCCGGACGGGAAGCAAGAGCTTCCTCGACTAATTTATTATAGTCAGCATATTCCTGTTGAAGTGAGTCAAAATTCAATTGATTGATTTGATCGAGAACGGTTTCATCGGTGAAATTATATTCTTTGTCACCGTCTATTGAAATTAAATAGAGAAGGTCAAATTTTGAATTGTCATAATTACTTTGTGCGCTGATAAGCGATAATTCGTCATTCGCAGTCTGTACTTGTTGTCGATAAACATCGGCTTTTGCAACTGCTCCAACTTTATTTGACTCTTCTATCCTTGAAAGCTGTTGTTGACTTCGTTTAAGATTATCCTGACTTACCTTTAACAATTGCTCGTTTCGCAAAACAGTTAAATATGCTTGCTCAACAGCAAGAACGATATCTTGCTTCCGTTTTTGGTAATCGTATTCGGCTGCGTCAGAGCTTGCACTTGCTCTGTTCAATGTCGAAATATTTCTGAAACCGTCAAATAATGTCACGCTTGCATCAATTCCTGCACCGGCACTTCCCCGTGCAGAATTCGTTACTGTCGATCCACTTCGCCCGAGATTTGCAGATGCATTTACTGTCGGAAGCAGATTTCCAACAGCTGTAGTAACATTTGCACTCGAAATTTGGGAGGTATTCTTTGCACGGATAATGTCAATATTTTTTTCCAGAGCGGTTTGAATTACTTTTTGAAGAGTCAGTTTCTCTTGTGCAGACGTTGCCGCTGTAAAAAACAGCGAAATTAATGCAACGGTGAGGATTTTTTTCATGTATTTCTCCATTTTGATACTAAACTATGTGATTTTAACGGTTTAGAACTGTAAAAGTTGCAAGAATATTCAGAAAACTTATGAGTTAGACGTTATTTTCTTACAAGAGTTTAACAGGTTTTTTTTAGTAGTTACAGTCGTTTGTGATATTTGTGGTTATATATATGATTTATAGTATCCAAAAAAATATTATAATAAAAATCACATACAAAGAAGGAAATATTCGACGGCAAATTTTATCAAATTTTAGAGCTAAACCATTTTTTCTTTTTGTTGCTAAAACATTTACGATAATACTCTCTACCAACGCTAAAAAAATAAAAAGATAACTAACCAATAGTAGCTTATCAGATTTAATTAAGTAATCGACTTGTGGTAATTTATCTGCAATGACAAAGTTCAACGCAATAATACTGAGTAACGCTGTTGAACCTAAAGCAATTTGTGACTCCAAATCTTTTGCTGGTATGTAAAAGGAAAGCATTGACATTAATACTACAATAAATAATGGGATAAATATTTTAACAACGAAAGGAGATAGT
>JAUXTU010000075.1 GCA_030679145.1 Bacteroidota bacterium
ACAATTGAAGAGAAAATAATGGATATCATTCTCGACTATATTTCTTATTTTTTATTTTTCCTTTTAATAGTCTATGTAAGACAGATTTATTCTTTTTATATCGGACTAGGGAAATTAACCAAAGGAACGAATAATTTAGAACATACAATCACGATCATTATCCCCGCAAAGAACGAAGAGAATAATATTAGGCAATGTTTGCAATCATTAGTTCAGCAGAATTATCCGAAAGAAAAATTTTCCATTATTGTTGTTGATGATCGATCAACAGATAATACGGCAACAATCGTCAGAGATATTTTGCAACAAACAGAAATTAATGTCACCCTCTTTAGGACTGAAGATTTTTCGACAATTCGATCTCCAAAGATCAGAGCACTAACGGAAGGAATTCAACACTCTTCGGGAGAGATCATTGTCACTACTGATGCCGATTGTATCGCTCATCCGAATTGGATATCAACGATCAATTCGTATTTTGAAACAAATGTAGGCATTGTTACAGGATTAACGATCTATCAAAAAAATGAAAAGCTCTCGTCACTATTCTGGGGAATTCAATTTTTAGATTTTATTTCATACACTGCAATCGCCGCTGGTGTGATTGGAAAAAATAAAGTTCTTGTTTGCAACGGCAGCAATATGGCTTTTAGAATAGAAGCATTTGACGAAACCGGTGGATTTGAAACATTAACACACATTAACACCGGTGATGATTCTTTGCTTGCTCAAAAAATTGTCGAAACTGGAAAATGGAAGCCACGCTTTGCATTTGAGGAATCCGCAACAATAACAACGCAGCCGGCTTTAGCCTGGAAAGAAGTTCTGAACCAGCGAATGAGATGGGTCGGGCAAACAGCATATTATCCTGCTTATATGATGTTCTTTATGATCTGCACATTCATTATGTTTGTCGGATTAACAATAGCAATTCCATTGACATTCATCGAATGGAACAGTATTCCCTGGATTGTTGTTGCAGGAAAATTTTCAATTGATTATGTAATAATGAATCGATTCACAAACATCACTCGCACTAGCGATACAATGAAGTATTTTCTTCCGACTGCACTTATCCATATTCCATTTGTTCTTATAGCGACAATCGGCGGTTACTTCTTTTCTTTTGAATGGAAAGACCAAACTTTGAAGAAAGAATCAGTGTAGATGTTTTTGCATACAGGAATATTGCACAGAATGTTCTTCCCTTCAATGATCTGGAGAATGCCGGGGAAGAAAATTTACATCACGTTCGATGACGGACCACATTCGATCACTCCGTTAATTTTAGATGTATTGAACAAACATTCTGTTCGTGCAACGTTCTTTCTTTCGGGAAAGAACATTATTGGAAGAGAAGAAATCGTTAAACGAATTTCAACTGAAGGACATTCCATTGGAATACACGCCTTCAATCATTCTCGTTTTTTAGCACTTTCGAAAGAGCGAACAAAAAAAGAAATCGAACAAACCTCACAATTATTATCACAATTGATACCTCAAAATATCCGTTTTTTTCGTCCCCCTTTTGGTTTTTTCTCATGGAATACGATTGCTGCAGCAAGAGAATTAGGATTTTTCCTAATTATGTGGAGTTGTTTAACAGGAGATTTTTATGACTGGACAAATGAACGCATTGTCAACAATGTTATAAAAAATCTTTCCGGCGGATCAATTCTTGTTTTTCACGACAACGATCTCACACAAGAAAAAATTGTTTCCCTCCTTAATGAGGTCATTCCAAAAATCAAATATCTAGGTTTTGAATTTGGAGCAATTCGATGAAGAAAAAAAGAATTCTCATTGCTCCGTTAGACTGGGGGCTTGGACATGCTACTCGATGTATTCCGATCATTCATGAATTAATAGCAAAGAATACCGAAGTGATTATTGCAGCCGATAATCGTCCGGCAGAACTGTTAAAAAAAGAATTTCCCGACCTTCAGCATATCCGATTTCCCGGCTATACTCTTAATTACCCTGTAAACGGAAATATGGCGTGGGCAATGTTCCGTCAACTTCATACTCTTTTTCTTGGCATTTCTGCTGAACATAAATATTTGAAGAAAATCATCAAAGAACACTCGATTGATGCCGTCATCTCTGACAATCGTTGGGGAGTATATTCAAAGACAATTCCATCGATTTACATAGTTCACCAACTAAGAATTCTGCTCTCACATTCCATTCAATGGGGACAAAGAATTGTTGATTTTGAAAATAGACAGTTGATCAAAAATTTCAGTGAAATATGGATTCCAGATTTTGACAATGATCAAAATCTTAGTGGAGAACTTTCTCATTCATCAAGGATGCCAAAGAATTCTTTTTTCATTGGTCCTGTTTCGCGTTTGGTAAAGTTAGATGGAATAAGAAAAGAGATAGATGTTCTTGTGATTCTTTCCGGTCCTGAGCCTCAACGCACCATTTTTGAGGAAATGATCACATATCAACTTAAGGAAACTCAATTGCGTTCATTGATTGTAAAGGGAACTCCGGAAAAAAATTTCAAATTGAAACTTACAGACACAATCACCATTGTCAGTTCATTAACGTCATCAGAATTATCACAAGCAATATCTTCAACTCAAATTGTTATTTCGCGGCCCGGTTATAGCACAGTGATGGATTTATCTTTTCTTGGCGCAAATGCTATTTTTATTCCGACACCGCAACAGACAGAACAAGAATATTTGTCGAAACGATTAAAAGAACAACGTATCTGTTATTCCGAAACACAAAGCGGATTTTCATTGTCGCGGGCATTGGAACAGTCTAACTCATATTCAGGATTCTCTCAACTACAGAATGATTATTCAATTCTGCAGCAGAGAATCGACCATTTGTTAAAGTCGATACCATAATGCTTCTTTTTCCATTTTTCTTATACGCTGAAACACATTATCGCTTCAAATATTTTTTCAGCATGTATAAAAAATCTGAACCTGAGATTATTGCCGATGCTCCTCATCGTTTGGATCCGGATAAACCATATCCAATAATGATCCTCGTGAAGGATGCACATTTATATCCGATCGAATTGTTATCTGTGAAGGTCACACTCTCTCAAAATGCAAAAATAATATATTCTCATACATTTAAATTCTCCCCCGAAATTAAAATTTCCACTCGTTATTGGAATAAAATAATTGAGATCCATTTCAGCGGAGGCGTATCGTCCATTTTCGGCTTGATACAAGGCGATGTTGAAATTATTTCAAAACAGAATGGCAAACTTCATGTCACTAGAAATAACAATCATCGTTTCACGTCAAAAACATCATTAAAGTTTTTTCGCTCAAGAACACATTTACCTGTCATAAACAATTGGATTTATGGAGATGCACATACGCATTCTACATATACCGAAGATCAGGTTGAATTTGGTTCACCTATTTCGGCGACACCTAAATTATGTAAAGCAATGGGACTTTCATTCTTTTGCGTAACGGATCATTCATACGATCTTGACGATACAATTGACAATTATCTCTTGAATGACCCTGAAATCCCAAAATGGAAAAAACTACAGTCTGAAATCGATCATGTCAATTCACATGAAAATGAATTTGCAGTGATTCGCGGAGAAGAAGTTTCGTGCACTAATTCTAACAACAGCAATGTTCATTTTTTACTTTTAGGAAATAGAAGATTCTTTCACGGCTCCGGTGATGGCGGTGAAAAATGGTTCCGAACACAAAGTGAATACACGATACAGGAGATTCTCAGTCTAAAAGAAAAAAATGTTGTGACTTATGCTTCTCATCCAACTGAAGAAGTTCCTTTCCTCCAGCGGTTGCTGCTAAAACGCGGAGAATGGGCGGTATCAGACATGAGTGAAAAAGAACTCAATGGGATTCAAATCTTGAACGGGGAAACAACGGAATCATTTTTCAGAGGAATGGATATTTGGAAATGGATGTTGAAACGTGGTGAAAAGAAATTCCTCCTTGCGGGAAATGATGCACACGGAAATTTCAATCGATTCGTTCAAATAAGTATCCCAATGCTCTCATTCCGTGAAAAAGAAAGTCAGCTCTTTGGGAAGATGAAAACTGCTCTCTTTACTCACGAAATTTCTGAACCTGCAATTCTTGAAGCAATCGGGAAAGGGCGAACCGTCGTTACAAATGGACCACTGTTGACAATTGAAATTGAGACTGATTCGCCGGACACCGGAAAAATCGGCGAGACTGTTATTGGAAATTCTTTTGTTGTCAAACTTCACGCGGAAACAACAGATGAATTTGGAAAATTATTTTCAATAAAAATATTCTACGGCGTGATCGGAAAGAATGAACAAAAGTTATTTGAGGTGAAGGAATTCAATAATCCATACTCAATTCATACGATCAGTAATTGGTATCGGACAGAGAACTTTTCGTATATTAGAGCAGAATTATTTACCCTTAACGCGCACGGTATAGACCGTGATGGTTTTTGTTACACAAACCCGATCTGGATCCAGCCGAAATGAAAAAAGTTTTTTTTATTACTATTGCATTAACATCAATTACATATTCAACTGAAACCGGATTCTCGTTCACATCTGCTCCCCTGTTATTCAAACCGCTTGTTGCAAACACGTTTGAACCCCGTATGGGTTTAATTTGGCATTCGAACAATAATCGGCTAAGGCTTGACATTGGAAATTCTGTTGATCTGGTTCAGTACACTTTTGAAAAACCAAAACAGCATTTAACGATTGGTTCTGATTTTTTTACGTATACTCTTCTACGAGGCGAGAAGAATTTTCATTTCCCCGTCGATGCAGTGGATTATTTTTTTGGATTTAATATAAATTTTATTGATACAATTAGTTGTGGAGTACTCTCGTCACGATTACGTTTGAGCCATATCAGTGCTCACTTTGTTGACGGACATTTTGACGGTTATTCCGGAATGTGGAAAGATGGATTAAGTCCACGCGTTTATAGTCGAGAATTTTTTGATCTGACAATTGGATACGTTCCTATAGAAAATTTTCGAGGTTATTTTGGAGGTATTTATCTTTGGCATGTTGATCCAACGTCATTACCCACATTGAGCGGTTATCTAGGCGGTGAATATCATTATCAATTATCAACTCTATTCAATGGATATACTGCATATCAATTTAGTGCTACTGGTTTACGCCCAAGACACGAATTACAAGTAGGAATGAAAATAGGAAGTTGGAACGGTCGAGGAACACAATTATTTTTTATCTATCATTCAGGGAATAACATTCACGGCGAATATCACGACCGGAAGGATGAGTATTCCGGTTTCGGATTCACAGTGGATTTCTAACTATGACATTCAGAAGAATTTTACTGCACATTAGTTTATTCATTGCAACATTCTTTACAACAACTGTTGCCGGCGTTGCATGGCTTAATCTCGATCCGTTTGATCTTTACAATTTTACAGCAGGACTTCCTTATTCTTTTTCAATTCTTTTCATTTTAACATGTCATGAATTTGGGCATTATTTTGCTGCGAAATATCATGGAGTAGATGCAACGCTTCCCTTCTATATCCCTACTCCGTCGCTTCCAGGATTTTTAAACTTCGGAACCTTCGGTGCCGTAATAAAAACACAATCAGCCGTTCCATCAAAGAAAGTGATGTTTGATATTGGCGTTGCAGGACCAATTGCAGGATTTATTGCAACACTTGCAGTTTTACTTTATGGATTCTCTCACCTTCCCGGAAAAGAATTTATTCTAGCAATCCATCCGGATTATTTCAAAATTCCTGATACAGGAGTTGGACTCGCTTTTGGTCATTCTTTGCTCTATGACTTTTTAACAATCGTAATTCCAAATGGTTCAAATAATTTCATTCCTCCAATGTCAGAGATGTATCATTACCCGTACTTATGCACGGGATGGTTCGGTCTGTTTGTTACAGCAATGAATTTAATTCCGGTCGGTCAATTAGATGGCGGACACTTGTCATACGCAATGTTTGGAGAACGACACAAACTAGTTTCGAATATTGCCTTTGGGATAATTTTTCTGATTGGAACTGTTGGATTTCTACCGTTCGTTGGAGTAGAAACTTCAATTGGCTGGTCAGGCTGGATCTTTTGGACATTGATCTTATTCTTCTTTGTAAAACTTTATCATCCGCCGGTAGAAGATGAAACTGAATTAGATCCGAATAGAAAGATCGTTGGCTGGTTAACATTCGGGATTTTGGTGGTTTGTTTTACGCCGTCTCCATTCAGTTTATGATTTTCAATTGACTCTCTGTTCATTTTTCAGTATCATTATTTCAGAATTCAACTACAATAATTGAGCATCCTGCTATAGAAAAGTTCGATACTACTGTTTCAACGATATTGATACAACGAACAACTTTTTTATTACATGATGCTTTATTCTTAACCGAGGATAACGCCTCGGTTTTTTTTTGAGATGACAAAAACATTATTATATCTAATTACGGCAGTTTTCTTGGTTATTCATCCGGGATGTAAATTTCCGAATGAAAACAGAATAACTTCAGACCAGATTCCGCCGGTTATAAAAGATGCAACTACTTCGTTGAATGTCATTAACATTGGTGTATTATCAATTGCTGCAGATAAGAGCACAGTTGATACTACAATAACGGTTTTTGTCTCCACAACCGACGACAACGGGT
>JAUXTU010000105.1 GCA_030679145.1 Bacteroidota bacterium
GGAGGAAAATACGGACATCACTCAACTCCCGGAATGATGGATTCCATTGGAAAATCTTCGTGGTGGAAATATGTTGGTGTATTCGGAATTTTCACTAATCTTACAGTAGCAGCCTATTACTGCTACCTGGAATCATGGACGCTCGCGTATGTTTGGCATTCGTTATCCGGAACATTCACTGGAATGGATTCAATTCAGGTTGCAGCATATTTTAATGATTATGTGGGAATTCAAGAAGGTTCGCTTTTCAGTATCTCATCACAAGCATTCCTATTCTTTTTCATAACAATCTTTTTAAACTTGTGGATCCTCTCCCGCGGATTGAGCAAAGGGGTCGAACTCGCATCAAAGATCGGAATGCCGCTTCTTATCTTATTCGGAATTTTCCTCGCCATTCGTGCGTTGACGCTTCACTCCGGAGAAAACGGAGCTGTGAATGATGCAGTCGTCGGACTGAACTTCTTTTGGACACCTCAATTTGATTCTTTATATAATCCAAAAGTCTGGCTCGCCGCCGCAGGGCAAGTATTCTTTACACTATCTGTTGGTATGGGATCAATTCATTGTTACGCCGCTTATGTTAAAGAAAATGAAGACATCGCCCTTAATGCCGCATCTGCTGGCTGGATGAATGAATTTGTTGAAGTAGTTCTTGGCGGATCCATTGTTGTTCCTATTGCAGTAGCATATCTTGGTGTTGATTGGATTCAGGCAAATGCTGGATTAGCAATGGGCTTTAAAACAATGCCAACACTGTTCCAAAACTGGGGTCCATTTCTTGCAGCAATTGCCGGTTTGGCTTGGTTCGGTCTTCTCTTTTTTGCAGGTATCACTAGTTCCCTAGCAATGGGACAACCTGTGATGGCATTCTTGCAGGACGAATATAAAATGACTCGAAATCGTTCTGCAATAATTTTCGGTGCTGTAACAATTCTCCTCTCCTTGTGGTGTATGGTGTTTTACGGTGCCGGTGCTTTCGGGGAATTCGACGACTGGTCAGGAACATTTGCCCTTGTCGTTTTTGCGTTGCTCGAAACAATCGCCTTTGTATGGGTCTTCGGTATAGACAACGCATGGGATGAAATCAATCGTGGTGCCGACATCAAAGTACCGATCATTTTCAAATATGTTATGAAATATATCACGCCGGTATTTTTGCTGGTCGTTTTCTTTGCGTCGATGTTTACTCCTGTCGGAGGAAATTGGCCCGGTGCAATTTCCAGTCTCTTCAGCGGTAACGGTTGGCCATTCGACGGTGGCAGTATTATCGGAAAAATAATGCATGTTGGAATCGAGGATACCCGATGGTTCGTCGATGGAACTGCAACAAAAACCTTCATCATCGATATTACGCGGACGTTGCTTCTTGCAACATTCGTCGGCATTGCGCTCATTATTCGTCATGCGTGGATAAACAAAGCAAAGAAAACTTAAAGGAGAATTTTTATGTCAACTGCAGCATTGATTACAATCTGTTCCTCTTGGGCGGTCATCATTTTCTTTACAGGATATTTCTTCTTGAAAGTGTTGAAAACTCCGCAAGAAAAAAAATAGCACAGATTATTTGCAAAATAATCGACAAGGATGGGAGATCCCAATCCCATCCTTGTTTTTGTTTTAAAACCATTAATTAAAATTAACAAAACAGAAAACTATTGTGACGTATTTTCTTATCGTTCCATTTGCTTTATTACTTCTTCTTATTGCATTAGCACCGTTGTTTTTTCCTGACTGGTGGAGTAAGCATTATCCAAAAGTTTCACTGGCATTGGGTGTTCTCGTTATTGCATATTATGTTTTACAACTTCATTCTGTTGAAATTGTTCTTCATACTGCAAGTGAGTATATCAGTTTCATTGTGTTGATCGGTGCTTTGTTTATTGTTTCCGGCGGAATCCATATTTCAACAAAGGATCTGACTAATCCAAAGGAGAATGTTTTGCTGCTGGTGGTTGGCGCAATCCTTGCAAATATCTTGGGAACAACTGGCGCTTCTATGCTTCTTATCCGTCCGTGGATTAAAATGAATAAGGTTCGAATTCAACCTTACCATATTGTATTCTTCATTTTTATCATTTCAAATGTCGGCGGATCATTAACTCCCATCGGGGATCCACCACTGTTTCTTGGATACCTGAAAGGGATCCCGTTTTGGTGGATCACTTCAAGAGCATTCCCCATTTGGCTCACCGCGATCGGATTGTTGCTAATAATTTTTTACATTCTCGATTTGAAAAATTTCAATGAACAAAAAAAATCTGTCATCAAACAAATTGAAGGGACTGATGTATGGAAAATTGATGGTCTCATTAATTTTCTTTTCTTGGGAATTATTCTTCTTGCTGTGTTTATTGAATCACCGTTATTTTTACGCGAAGGTGTAATTATCGTAACCGCAGTAACATCATATTTCACTACAAAAAAAACAATACATACGGCAAATCATTTTACATTCCATCCAATTCAAGAAGTGGCAATATTATTTGCCGGTATCTTTGCTACAATGATTCCTGCCTTAGAATTATTACGGGTACAGGCGCAAATGATGACCTCGCTTACGCCAAGTTTTTTTTATTGGAACACGGGTTTACTTTCTAGTTTTTTAGATAACGCACCAACATATCTTAGTTTCTTTAGTGTTGCTGAAGGAAACATAAATTCAACATCGCTTCCAATTTCCGAATTGCTGTTGAACCCAACATTTTCATCTTACCTTACAGCTATTAGCATTGGTGCTGTATTCTTTGGTGCAAACACATATATCGGTAATGGTCCAAATTTTATGGTAAAGTCTATTGCGGATCATTACAAAGTTCCTACACCTTCATTTATACGATATATTACACATTATACAATTCCATTTTTATTACCGGTTCTAATTGTCATTTGGTTGTTGTTTTTCTATTAAATCAATTCAATAAAAAATGAAAAAAATCTGCGTCACTCATTGTTCTTTAGAATTAAAATTGTATATTTAGCCCATTAATCATCGTAATTAACCCTCATTACAAAACAAATAATAGGAATTTATGGAACTATCGTTAATTCTTGGAATTAGTGTAATTGGACTACTTTTTGCCGTGTACCTTATTCGCGATGTATTGAAACGCGACACGGGAACAGCTGCAATGCAGGAAATTTCCAATGCAATAAAAGCAGGTGCCGAAGCATTTTTGCGTCGACAAAATAGGACTATCGCTTATCTTTCCGTTGCTCTGGCAGCACTTATTTACATTCTCTATGCGTTTGTTCGCACACCGAATGAACATGATCCTGCATCTGCTGGAATGCTTGCACTATGGACAACATTATCATTCGCACTTGGTGCCGCGTGCTCAGTCGCAGCAGGGTATATGGGAATGTGGGTTGCTATCCGGACCAACATCCGAACAGCAGCTGCAGCTACAAAAGGAATGAATGGTGCATTGCAGACCGCACTTCGAGGCGGAGCAGTTTCTGGATTCTTCGTTGTTGCATTAAGTTTACTTGGTGTTGCCGGATTATTTGCCATTGTCCGTTCTTTGGAAATTGTTCCTGATGTTTCAAAAATTCCTTTACTGATCGTTGGATATGGATTCGGTGCATCATTTGTTGCTCTGTTCGCACAACTTGGCGGCGGTATATACACCAAAGCAGCAGACGTTGGTGCTGATCTTGTTGGAAAAGTTGAAGCAGGAATTCCGGAGGATGATCCACGCAATCCTGCAGTTATTGCTGATCTTGTTGGTGATAATGTCGGCGACTGTGCAGGTCGTGGTGCTGACTTATTTGAATCAACTGCTGCAGAAAATATCGGCGCTATGATTCTCGCTGCCGGGTTATATCGTGCAAATACTGGAATATTTGAATCTCATGGACTCACATTACTCGGCGTGCTTCTCTTCCCGCTTGTAGCTCGAGCATTTGGTATTCTCGCTTCAATTGTTGGTGTGATGATGGTGAAAACAAATGAAAAAGAAGATCCGATGAGTGCACTCAATCGCGGTTTTCATATTACGGCTGCGTTGGCAATGGTTGGATTTTATGTCGCATCGAAATGGCTTCTTGGTAATGAATATTATTTTAATTTCTTTATCGCAGGAGTTATCGGTGTGTTAACATCACTCGCATTTGTTTTCATTACACAATATTATACAGAATATAAATATCGTCCTGTTCAATCTATTGCGGAAGCATCGAAAACAGGACCCGCAACAAATATCATCACCGGTCTTGCTGTCGGAATGGAATCAACAGGATATCCGGTATTGGTTATTGGTGCCGCTCTTATTTCTTCATATTTTCTTGGTGAAACATCTGGATTAAAAGATGCCGGATTGTTTGGAACAGCTGTTGCAACAATGGGCATGCTTGGAACCGCAGCATACATTCTTGCAATGGATACATTCGGTCCAATCACCGATAATGCGGGCGGTATTGTGGAAATGTCACAACAGCCTGAAGAAATTCGACGCAAAACAGATCGCCTGGATGCAGTTGGTAATACAACAAAAGCATTGACAAAAGGTTATGCCGTAGGTTCAGCTGCTCTTGCTGCATTCCTTCTCTTCTCAGCGTATTTTGATGAAGTTCGAAATTATGGATTTCCATTGACACACATTGATCTTTCAAAACCCGCTGTATTTGTTGGCGCAATGCTTGGTGCAATGTTGGTATTTTTGTTCTCATCACTTGCAATTAAAGCTGTCGGACGCGCTGCCTATGCAGTCATCAACAATGTTCGAGACCAATTCAAAAATAATCCGGGAATAATGCTTGGAACATCCAAACCGGATTATGGTCAATGTGTTGATATTGTAACACGCGCTGCGTTGAAAGAAATGGTTCTTCCCGGCATTCTTGTTGTAGCAATGCCAATTGTGGTTGGAATTTTGTTTAAATGGTTATTCATTTCAAGCGGAAGCCCTGCACACGGAGCGAGCGGCGCAGAAGTTGTCGGCGGATTTCTAATGGTTGGAACGATCACCGGTATTCTCATGGCTCTCTTCCTTAATAATGGCGGCGGCGCATGGGATAATGCAAAGAAGTTCGTTGAAGTTGAAAGCAAAAAAGGAACTGATTGGCATAAAGCAACGGTTGTTGGCGATACGGTCGGTGATCCGTTCAAAGATACAGCTGGTCCTTCACTTCACGTTCTAATTAAATTGCTCTCAACCATTACGCTGGTAATGGCTCCATTGTTTATTTAAGTGATTCAAAATAAAATCCCTGAAATTTTTAGACTTCAGGGATTTTTAATTTTCTCTTTTGAAAAAACAATATTTTTTGTATATTGGTGTTGTAAATTGTTGGACAGGTAGCTCAGTTGGTAGAGCAACGGCCTGAAAAGCCGTGTGTCGCCAGTTCAATCCTGGCTCTGTCCACAAAAAAAATCCCGCTAAAAGCGGGATTTTTTGTTTTAAATATTAATTTCTGCTCTATGATGCCTTTTTGTACTTCACTGAATCATCAATTCTCTTCTTATCAATTGATCGTATCATCCCAACAACTACTCCAACAATCTTAAAGTTTTGGTCATATCTGCTGATTTCTATTGGTTTATATTTCTTGTTGGCAGGAACAAGCCGGATGGAATTGCCGTCACGTTCGAACCATTTTACTGTCGGCTCTCCTTCAACCAATGCAACTACCATTCTGCCATTGCGCGCTTCAATTTTTGGGTCAACAAATAAAAGATCATCCGTTTCTAGATTGGCATCGATCATACTATCCCCTCGCACATAGAGTCCAAAAACATCATCCGAGGCAGAAATATATTTTTTAATTTCAAATGTATCCACAATATTTTCCTGCGACATAAACGGAACGCCTGCCGGGACATATCCGTAAATCGGAATACCTTTTGGTCTAACATTAAGCAGTTCTATTCCACGAGAAATATTTGGAATATATTTCAACGCTTGTTTTCTATCCAACGTTAAAAGGTGCGAACGAACTGCGTTCAGATTCACCTTCAATTTACCTGCAAGTTCTGCTAGCGTCGGCGGAATATTGTTTTCCTCAATATAATCTTTCACCAGATTAAAAACTTTTTGTTGTGCTTTAGTAAGAGGTTTGTTTTCCATAAAGATACCTTATTTGCTTATACTGTAATAATCTACACTGTATAAATATACAGTAATGGAAAGCTGCTGTCAAGAAAAATTTTTAACGAAATAGTCCGTTGGAAAGGATATACTCTTCAACGTCATTTGGGACAAGATAATGTATGGAGATCTTTTCTTTAACCCTTTGGCGGATATTGGAGGAAGAGATGTCAATATTGGGAACATCAACAAAGAGGGTATTCTTTGTTCCGATCACTTCGTTGACCTGTTTTGAATAGCCCGGACGATTCATAACAACTAGTGTAGCTGCTTCCAAAATTTTGCTCGGTTCTTTCCACAAATGAAATGTAAGATAATTATCCATACCAATAATCAAATAGAAAGAATCCGCCGGATGTTCTGGTTTCAAATGCTCAAGCGTATGAATCGTAAACGAAGTTTCTTTCTTTGTAACTTCAATGTCTGAATATTTGAATTTCAAATTATCAGCAATGGCAAGTTTCGTCATTTCCAATCTATGATCAGCAATTTCTGACTCACCTTCTTGTTTATGAGGAGTAATGAATGATGGGATAAACATAATTTCATCCAATCCAAGTTCTGCCCGAACTTGTTCAGCAACAATCAAATGTCCCATATGAGGTGGATTAAATGTTCCGCCATAAATACCAATTTTCATTTTATTACCTCATTATAAACTTGAAGAGTTTTTTCAGCACATTGTCCCCAAGAAAATTGATCAGCTCGTGCATAACCCTTTTCTATCAATTCGGAGCGGAGTTGCTTATTCGTCAACACCATATTTAAATGTTGTGTTAATTCATTCTCATCTGCGGGATCAAATAATAACCCAGCATCGCTCACAACTTCCGTAATGGATGTTGCGCGTGCTCCGATAGCAGGAATGCCTGACGCCATCGCTTCAAGCATTGAAAATCCAAATCCTTCATACAATGAAGGGAGCACAACTACCGCTGCAGATTGATATGCAGTTCTCAGTTCTGATTGGTCTATTCTCCCTAAATCTAATACAGCATCTGATAATTTGTTATTATCAACATAACTAATTAATTCAGAATTATCGTATAATTTCTCTCCCGTAAAAACGAGCTGAATGTTATGATTTGTAAATATTTTTTTAAATGCTTTCAACAATACCGAAACATTTTTATGCGGCTTAAGGCTTCCGGTATAAAGAATATATGGTTTAGATATTCCATATTTCCGACGGAATATTTCTTTCTCCCCGTCACTCACTTTGTCAAAGAATGATTGATTTACACCAAGTGGTATTACCTTAATTTTATTTTCTTGAACACGAAAAACACTTAACAACTCTTTCTTGCCAAATTCAGAATCTACAATAATCGCTGACGATGCAGAACATGCATACCTAATCATCATATACGCATATGATCGTTGGGCAAGAGAGAAATATTTTTTTAATCTCAAATGGATAATATCATGAATCGTAACAATACTTGGCATTGTTAGATTAACAGGGAGCGTATAATGAGGTGAATGAAACAAATCTAATTGCCGCGAATTTGCTTTTTTTGAAATGGAATATAATTCTTTTATCGAATATTTTGGGGAATTATCAGAAATAAACTCCCCTTTTAGTGAATTTGACAACGAGGATTTCAAATCATCTTGCCCAAAATAAACACATTCAAGATTTGGTTGGTTTTGGAATGAATTGACTAGATTTTGGATATACGTTCCAATTCCATAATCAAAATATTTTCTTATATCTATGCCAATTTTCATTTATTTCTTGTACCGAGAATTTTTTGCACAACTTTTTTAACTGCATCGGGTGTTACTTCATTAATATTACGGTCAGAGCCATAGCGATATTTCTGACTTAAGTGTTCATGATTATGCAGTTCATTCATAACAGCCGGAGGATAAATAGAAAATGCTTTGGCAAACACTTCTTGGGGATACGGCTGAAATCTGCCAAAGTATTGTCCGCTGGAAATACAAATAACCGGCGTGTTTACTGCCGCTGAAATATGCACCGCACTGGTGTCGTTAGAAATTACCAATTGAGCATCGGCAATTAACCGCGTCAATTCCGTTAATGTGTTACCAAAAAGATTGACGAAACGCCGCTCAAAATTATTGCCAATGAGATCGAATAAATAAGATTCATTTTTTGAACCGGACAAAACAATATCGTATGAATATGATTGCCAAAGATAATCAGCAATTTCCTTAAAATTCGCGCTCGGCCACATTCTGCTAATCTCATTTGTTCCCGGAAAGATCACGACATATTTATTTCTAATTTTTTCAGATTTTTGAATGCCGTTAACGCTCAATTCCGGTTTTACAATATTTAGTTGTTCGTTCACGATTGCAGAAAAAAATTCCTTATTCGTATAAAATTCAAACAATGAATCCGTTGATAAAGAAATAAGTTGAGAATATATTCTATCTGTCAGTAACTTTCTTTTCCAAACAACATGCTTTTCTTTTGAGCCGATACTTCCTATGCTTGTACGACTGTTGGCGGCACGCACAATGGCATCACCGTATAAGATCTCGCGAGAATATGTTGCTTCGATTGTAACTTCAAATCCTCTTTCATGTATTTGTCTCAATAAATTAAACTTATAGGATACTTCATTATAGAATTTTTTCCTGTCAATCCAAATAAAATCATCAACATATTCTTGATCAAATATTTCTGATAATTCTTTCCATATTTTGTTTCCACAGAGTGTAATTTTATAATTGCGATATTGTGTTGATTTTTTTATGCTCTCAATGAAATTTCTAAAAAGAATATAATCGCCGATTGCATCAAGACGGATTAAAAGAAGCGTTCGCTCTTTCATCGTAACTTTTTTGAATGCAATTACTTTTAAAATGAGATATAATACGACATAATTAAAAAAGTTAGAGACCTTCACTATTACTGTATTTAATTTCAATTTCTGCTCAATTATTTTTTAATTGAAAGTGATCATCCCACGTTTTGCTCTTCATATTTTTCTTTATGGCCAAGAACAAATCAAGTTTTAACAGCATCACTACAAGCCAAACAGCAAATAAATTTAATTTTTTCGGCGTAAATATATGAAGACTTTTTATTGAATAAAAATGAATACCAAATTGCCGCGCAATAACGCTGAGTGTTTTTTTTGTATAAAATGAAACATGTTGTCCGTGATCGAATCCATAATACCACCACTCGGTTGGTTTGGGAATGGGCGTTGGAAGAAGTTCTGTAGAAAAAATGATACTCGCACTGATATTGAATATCCCTTTGATTTCCGATACTGGATCAGAAAGATGCTCAAACACTTCAAACGCGGTCAAAAGATCAAAGGTACTTCCCTCTTCTTTTTTATATTCAAATCCGCGGGCTAGTAGATTCTCACAAAAGGGATCATTCCAATAAAAATTAAAACCAACATCGCGCATCAATCGCGTAAAAATCCCATAGCCCCCCGCATAGTCGAGAAATTTCCCTTTACTGTCAAAAAAGAAAAACAACAGAGCGGAAACAATTCTTGAATAAAGGATATTCCGAGCCATTATTCCCGTATCGACAACATTGATGACGCTGTTGTATGCTTCGTCTAGCCAATAGGGTTTTTCGGTAAAAAGATATTCGCAGTTTGGACAGGAAAAATATTGTACATCATACTTGTTAAGGACAGTCGCTTTAAAAATTGCCACAGAAGCGGTATTACAAATTTTACAATTCATATTTTTTCTATTACAATTTTTTTCAACTTGTTCACTACTCTTTTAAAAATACTACCACCATGAATGCTTTCAAAAATAGCAGCATCTGCTTCTGTGTCAATTACTAAATTTTTCGGATGTACTATTGCAGTTAATTCTTCTGAAGGTATACTGAAACGTTGATCCGAGCTTTGCTTTGTATGTGTTGCTTCTGTACCAAAACCGATATTTGTGATCAAATTCACTTTGGGAATAACACACAATCCCGACGAACGTAGCACTGTAAATTTCCATTGATAATCCCACGTGTCCATGCCTCCCGAAAATACCTTTTCAAATTCTTTACGCCAAAAGCGTACTTCTCGTTTGGAGTCGTAATATGTTTCCAGCATATTTGTTGAGAGAAACTCGGGAAATTTTTTCATTTTAACATCGTACAACTGCCACGCGCGCCGCCATGATGCCCAACCCCAAACATACGGATCTCGTGAAAAATAATAAGAGGCGTTTTTTTCACCAAAAGGACGATGGGGCAAATAGGATGTTCCTCCAATATGCATAACTCTTACGTCTGTTCTGTATCTTTCTAGCAAGGTATTGCAAAATGTAAAAAAGGAAGGGTTCGGTAAACAATCATCTTCCAAAATAATTCCCTCCTCTTCGTGATCAAAAAACCAATCAATAGCGGAACTTACTGCAACTTTACAGCCTAAATTTTTTTCGCGAAATAGAGTTTTCACTTCACATTGCCAATCAACATTGCGTGCAATTTCCCTTACTCTGCGGCATTTTTCAAATTCGCCCACTACAAGTTCTCTCGCTCCATCTGCAGCAATATACAATCGCGAAGGTTTCGCCTTACGGATCGCTTCGAATACTTTTGCAGTTGTTTCGGGACGATTAAAAATGAGAAAGAGAACCGGTGTTGTAAATGAACTAGTGATCATTGAAATGATTGTTCCTTAAATATCACTGTGTAACCGGTTTTTCCAAAAACTTCATAACCTTTTTGTGTTAAAAATTGTACAATTTTGTCTTCGTATAATTTTTTGAATTGCATGTCTAATACTTCCACAAGAATTACCAAAGGACGATATTTGACCCAATCGTTGGAGTTCAGAACTCTAAAATCAAATCCTTCAACATCAACACTGAGAAAATCGATTATTTGATGTGCAGGTAGATATTGATCGAAAATATCCTTTAGCGTTTGCGTTGCAATTTCTTTTGTAGCAATGATTCTAAAACTATCTAGATTATTCCTCAGTTGTGAAAGGCTGTCCGAAAATCCATTAAGAGCTGGTTCATTAAACACATAATATGTTAATTTTTCATTTACATCTGAAATAGCTATCTCCAAATTAATATCCTGTGTGCGATGTCGTTGAAAAGGCTTCATGCTGCCGGGCATTGCATCAATATTAATTCCTCGCCATCCCTGCTCATAAAAAATTTGAGTATTAGAAAATCGCCATGGGTGATGACTTCCAACGTCAACATAAAATCCACTTTCTTTGTTTTCAAAAATCTTGCGCAACACAGCATCTTCACCTTCTTGGGAGTATGTCCGCATTGAATAATGACTCCGGTAGCGATCTTTAATTGATCCAAGAACTGCATAGACAGATTGGGGAAAAATCTTTTTTATTAATCTTTTCATTGAAAATTAAAAAAAGTTATTGTGTTTTTGCAGTCTTAATCACAATTCGTAATGCACGGATCGGATTGAGCGACGCTAATAACATCAACGACTGCTCTCTTGTGTTCCTAAAAATTACAATTGAGAACGTAGCAATCATATACGATATTAACACTGCCCATGCTGCTCCAATAATTCCGTAGTAAGAAATTAAAAGAAGATTCAGTAACACACTTGCAATTCCACCAATGGCAGTTCTATATAACGATATTTTGGTTAAATTTTCTGCCAAAAGATATTGATTGCTTGCCACACCAAGAAACACGGGTACACTTGCCCAAATATAAATGGAAAGCACAGGTCCGGCTTCACCATATTGCTGCCCGAATAGAAGAACGACAAGTGTATCACCGACAAAAGTCATGATGACGGCAATTGCTATTGAAAGTCCGCTCATTAAATCATAATACGTTTGTAACCGTTCTTTGTATTTTGCTGCATTTTCTTTTTGGGCTTTTATGATTGAAGGAAAAACCGACGCCGATATTGCCGTCGGAATAAAATACCATACTTCCGCCAAGCGTACTGCCACAGAATAAATTCCCGCCGCAGTATTATCAAGCATATCGCCGATCATTACTTGTCCAATCTTCATATAAATTACCACGGCAATGGACGAGAAAACAAGAGGCCAGCCATCGGCGAGAAAAGAACGTATCCGTTTAAATTGTACATGCCACACATTCATTCTATAACCGTTGCGATAATAAACAACCGCCAAGCCTAATGAGGCGAAGACTATTTCAATGAGTGATATTATTGCAAATGTAACGAGCGGTGCTTTGTAAATAATTAAGAAAATTTTTACAACTGAAGTGATTATAAATGCAAAGTTTCTTGCAATAACAACATACTTTGCTTTTAGGAGTGATTGAAACCAGTAGTCAATAACATCAAAGGATTGAAAAATTGCAGCAGCGGAAAGTATGAGAACCAATATAAGCGACGTCTGGTCGCCAGTTCGCACAACTATAATTGCAATATAAGCAATGATAACAGTCAGCACGCCGCCAAGAAGTTTAAGAAAAAAAGCGGAGCCCAATGTAGTATTCTTTTGCTTCTCAGACTCGTTGAGAACATCGCGAACAATAATACTTTCTATGCCAAATGTTGCTAGTGGAGCTAACAATCCGACAAATGCGATTGCATAACTAAGAAGTCCAAATTGTTCAGGACCTAAATATCTCGCTATCCATATTCCAACAATAACATTAATACCTAACCGCACAATCTTATCGAAAGAAAGCCATGCGATATTGCGCAGAATGTTACGTAACTGTATTCTGTTGAGAATGCGGGCGTGCATAGCACTTAGGAATGATGAAATTGAGGTAAAGTTCATTTCATCCTTTCCATTTACGTTTCCGCCAAAATTTAATCAAATTGCTTAATCCAAACATCGTAACATAACGCTTTATCCACACTCTAAAATATCGTCCTAAAAAATATACAACTCCATCAACATTCCAGAAACCGTGCAACTTCATCGCTCTTTTGATCTCATTGATGCTATCAATTTCGTAATGCCAGGAAGCTCCCCCTGCATTCATTGTGACGATTGGTTTAGCAATATACGCCGATATATTCTTTGTGTCATGATACGTTTTTTTTAATCTACAGTACAATTCAAAATCCATTGAATACCGAAACGTCGTATCATAACACCCAACTTTATCGTACACTTCTTTTCTAATAAACATTGCCGGATGATTAAAGACCAATCCGATAACATTACTTTCCAGTGGTTTACGAATATTGGAGCCGTAAAAAGCGTCGGCAAAAAAAATATCACCGTGGACAAAAAGAGCCTTGCTATCGCTGAATATTTTATGAACATCTGCAAAAACAGTATGATCATAAAGTTCATCGTCGCTGTTTAAAATAGCGATAATCTCTCCTTGTGCCGCTTGTATTCCTTTGTTAAATGCATCAGCAATTCCTTGATCTTTTTCTTTGATAATTTTTAATTTGTCGCTCACGCCATGTAATTGGTAAAACTGCTTGGCAATTAAAACGGTATTATCATCGCTATTATTATCAACAATAATCTGTTCAAAATTTTTGAAAGACTGGTCAAGCACTGAAGAGATGTTTTGGCTTATTGTTTTTTGAGAGTTATATGTTGCAGTAATGATTGATATTTTCATTGCTGATTGCAAATCACTTTTATCCTAGAAAAAAATGTATTAGTCATCTTTAAATCTTCAATTCTTTCATCACTGTTCCCAAATCCTTATCTCCTCGTCCCGAAAGATTGATCACAATGATCTGCTCTTTTTTCATAGCCTTTGCAAGCTTTACTGCGTACGCAACAGCGTGCGCAGATTCCAATGCAGGAATGATACCTTCTTTTTTTGCTAATAATTGAAGGGCTTTCAATGCTTCATCATCAGTAATCGAAACATATTCAACGAAGCCGTTGTCTTTTAAGAAACAGTGTTCGGGTCCAACACCGGGATAATCAAGACCTGCAGAAATGGAATGTGCGATTTCAATTTGTCCATTTTCGTCCTGCAAGAGATACTGCATTGAGCCATGAAGAACCCCCCGTTTTCCTTTTGCAAGTGCAGCAGAATGTTTTCCGGAATCCAATCCATAACCAGCGGCTTCTACTCCAACTAACTTTACAGTCTTGCTATCATTCAAGAACGGATAAAATATTCCCATTGCATTACTTCCTCCGCCTACACACGCAACAATAGCATCGGGCAATCGGTGTTCACTTTCAAGAATTTGCTGACGAGTTTCC
Organism: Bacteroidota bacterium; assembly: GCA_030679145.1. Lineage (GTDB taxonomy): Bacteria > Bacteroidota > Ignavibacteria > UBA10030 > UBA8401 > UBA8401. The sequence continues at coordinate 14,198 of JAUXTU010000105.1, forward strand.
TTGCCAATGACAGATTGAAAATCTCTTACAATCATAGGATACGGATGCATTCCAACAACAGAGCCTATGATATAGAATGTGTCATTTACATTCGTTACCCAATCGCGTATTGCTTCACTTGTTGCATCTTTCAAGGTTTTGCTTCCCGAAGAAACTTTGCGTACTTCTGCACCAAGAAGTTTCATTCTATATACATTCGGTGCCTGTCGCTCCATATCCTCTTCTCCCATATAAACAATGCACTGCAATCCAAATAGCGCACAAACTGTTGCAGTCGCAACCCCGTGCTGCCCCGCACCGGTTTCCGCAATAATACGTTTTTTCCCCATTCTTTGTGCAATAAGAATTTGTCCAATTGTATTGTTGATCTTATGTGCACCTGTATGACAAAGATCTTCTCGTTTTAAATATATTTTTGCTCCACCACTATGTTTAGTCAAACGTTCTGCAAAAAATAATGGAGTTTCACGGCCAACAAAATATTTCAGATAATATTGATACTCTTTTTTGAACTCAGGGTCATTCTTTAGTTTTTTATACCAACGATCCAATTCTTCCGACGCTGGAAGTAATGTTTCAGGAATATATCGTCCGCCAAAAACACCGAAATGTCCTCGATCATCCGGAACATTTGGGTACGTTCGTTGCTTTGATTCTGTATTCATACTTAATTTAACTCTTCAAATGATATTCGCGCGTTTTGCACAAATTGCTGAATCTTAAATTTATCCTTTTTCCCAGGTTCAATCTCTACTCCGCTGCTAACATCCACTCCCCACGGCTGTACAATTTCAATGGCATTTTTTACATTTTCATGATTGAGACCACCGGCAAGAATTATTTTACCAAACTCATTTGCCTCTCGCGCGAGAAGCCAATTGAATTGTTTGCCGGTCCCACCGAATTCTTTTTCATCAAATGCATCAAGTAAAAATGCCACTGCTTTGTAATCGTCAAAATAAACATTCTTTAATGAATCGTTAACGCGGAATGATTTTATTGCATTGGGAAATTTATTAACGTAATCAGACTCCTCGTCTCCATGAAACTGACAATATGTAAGTTTAACAGAAGCGGCAATAGATTTCACTAATTGCAAATCTTCATTTACAAAAACTCCAACAATGGAAATATTTCCGCGAATTTTTTCTGCAATTTCTTTTGCTTCAACGGGACTGATATAGCGTTTACTTTTTGAATAGAAATTAAAACCAATAGCTGTGGCACCTGCATCAATGACAGCTACAGCATCTTCATAATTAGTTATTCCGCATATTTTAATGAAGTATGGGCTCATCGAGCATTCCCTTGAGGTGTCAATAATTCTGTTAAAGCTTTTTTTCTGTCTGATTGTGCGATCAAATGTTCTCCGACAAGAACTGCATCAAATCCTGCTTGTGATAACCGCTCAATGGTATTGAAATTTTTAATTCCGCTTTCGCTCACCGCTACACATGAATTTGGAATAAAATTCTTCAATTGAAAAGAAAGGTCAACATTCAGTGTGAATGTTTGGAGGTCTCGATTATTAATACCAATGATCACAGCGCCTGCCTCCAATGCTTTTTCAATCTCTTGTTTTGTATGGCATTCGACTAAAACTGCAAGCGAGAGATCACTTGCAGTCGTGAGATAAGATCGAAGTTGAGTTTCCGTAAGTGCATTAACGATCAACAAAATCGCGTCAGCCCCGATAACTCGTGATTCATAGATTTGATATTCATCGACGATGAAATCCTTTCGAAGAATCGGAAGAGAGGATGCATTTTTTGCGGTGAGAACATAATCTGGATGACCTTGAAAATATTTTTCATCTGTTAACACAGAGAGTGCAGCAGCACCACCCTCTTTGTATTCTCTTGCAATCTTCGATGGTTGAAAATCTTTTGTGATTATTCCTTTTGAAGGCGATGCTTTTTTAAGCTCAGCGATACAGGCAATCTCATTCTCAATAGGATTTCTTAAAGCATCCTCAAAATCTAATGTAGCGGGAACTTGCCACGCTTTTTCTATGATATCATCAAAAGATAATAGCAGTTTGTGTCGATCCACCTCATTTTTCTTAAATTCTAAAATTTCAATTAACTTATCATTCATGTTGTTGAGTTGTTTCTTTCTCGATAATCTTTATTTTCACTTGCCGTATCCTTCGTTCATTTTTCTTGACCACGGTAAATGAGATGTTCTCATACTTGATCTCTTCATGTAATTCAGGGATACGTTCTGTTAGTGTATGCAAAAAACCACTGATGGTATCGTACTGATTATCCTCGGCAAGTTGAGTTTTAAATCGTTCGTTAAATTCATGAATGCTGATACCACCGTTCACAACCACCGAGCCATCACTTGAAGTTTCTACATCACTTTGTTCTTCATCATATTCATCGCGGATTTCTCCGACAATTTCTTCAACAATGTCTTCAATGGTAATGATACCTTCTGTCCCGCCAAATTCATCAATCACAATCGCCATATGTTGTCGATTCTTTTGCAGTTCTTTTAAAAGAACGCTGATCTTCTTTGATTCCGGTACCATATATGCAGGACGAATTATATCTTGGAGAACGATTAATTCTCTATGCTGGAACATACCAATAAGATCTTTTGTATAAATCACACCAACAATATGATCTATTGATTCACGATAGATCGGAACACGGGTGAATCCTTGATCGATTAACGATTGAATCAAATTATCACGCGGCGTATCAATATCAACAGCAAAAACATCAGTGCGAGGAACCATCACTTCTTTGACAGTCGTATCGGTAAATTCTAAAATACTCTTGATCAGTTCGTGTTCTGCTTTATCAATGGCACCGCTCCGCTCTCCTTCTTCCAGCACTTGAATGACTTCCTGCTCCGAGATTTTTTTTGGCTGCGTACTTTGATGAATTTTCTCGAGAAACTTCTTGAAGAATGAAATATGTATGTGTTTTTCGGGCATTATAGATTCAATTCAGCAATTGCATTGAGTGTATCGTGTGAAAGTAACGGTCGTTGAATAACTGAAACATTTGAATAAAGGTGTTCTATTTTTTTTGTTCCTACAATTACCGAAGATACAATGAGTGATGATATGACATACGAAATAGCCAGTTCTGAAAGAGTTAAATCATTTTTTTGAGCGATCTTCATCAATTGTTCAATCGTTTCTTTTTGTTTAGAATCGGCAATATCAGAATATTTTGGCGACAACATTCCTCTTGCCATTCCATCCTTAATGATGATTCCGATATTACTCTTTTGAGCAAGCGGAAATACATTTTTCGACATCAAAAGATTTATTGCATTATGGCTTATTTGAATTGAATCGTACTCTTTTGATTCTATAGCCAATAAAGCTGCGTCTTCAAAATCAGTACTTAATCCAATAAAACGAACCTTTCCTTCTTTTTGAACATCTTTCATTGCGGCAAGTGTTTCACCGTTACGAATGATATCAGCATTGGCACTGTGAATCTGCAAAAGATCGATATAATCCGTACGCAATAGCTTAAGACTGTTCTCTATAAATTTCTTTGTTTCAGAATATGAATAATTGTATACCGATTTTTCACCGTCAAACCATTCACCGCATTTAGTGGCGATCAAAACATTTTTTCTAATTCCTTTGAATGCTTTGCCAAGGATTTCTTCACTTTGGAAATATGCCGGTGCAGTATCAAAAAAATTGATACCTTGATCCAAAGCTGAATGAATTACTTTGATGGCATCAGTTTCAGATGGACGAATAAAATCCTCTTTCTCTCGTCGCCAATAAGGCCAGTTTCTTCCAATTTCGAGTGCGCCAAATCCTAATAAGGAAACATCCAGCCCGGTTCTGCCAAGTTTTCTATATTTCATCACGAGTTTGTATATTCAACTAATTGTTGAAGTTTCTTTTTTGCTTTTCCGGAATCAATTGCGTTTTTCGCAATGGATATTCCACCCTTAATCGATTCCGCAATTCCTGAAAGATAAATAGCTGCAGCAGCATTCAAAATAACAATGTCTCGTTGGGGCCCATTCGCACCATTAAGGATTGCAGTAGCTATTTGAGTGTTTAGTTCAACTCCATCACCTAATAATGCAGGGAGTGCTGCTGTCGGAATCCCGACAGATTCATTTGAGAAAGTATACGTTGATATTTTTCCATTGTGAATTTCTGTCATTCGTGTCTCTGCAACGTTTGAGATTTCATCCATTCCACCAATGCCATGAACAACAAGAGCCCGTTCAGTTCCCAAATCAAATAGCACTTCCGCTAATATTTCAGTTAACATCGGTCGGAAAACACCCATCAGCTGCCGTTTTGCACCTGCAGGATTAGTCAAAGGTCCAAGAACATTAAAGACAGTTCTCATTCCCAATTCACGTCGAACAGGCATTGCATACTTCATTGCTCCATGAAGCATCGGAGCAAAAAGAAAAGCAATTCCAATTTCATCTAAACATTGTTCAACTTTTTCTTTGGGAATTTCGATGTTGACACCCAGCGCTTTCAAAACATCAGCGCTCCCGCATTTGCTTGAAACTGCTCTGTTTCCATGTTTGGCAACAATTGCACCGGCAGCAGAAGCTACAATTGCCGAAATTGTTGAAATGTTAAATGTTCCTAAGCCGTCACCACCGGTCCCACAAGTATCAATAAGATTTTCATGTTTTGATTCGATCTTTGTTGCCATCTCGCGCATTGCCTGCGCACATCCGGATATTTCAGAAGCTGTTTCACCTTTCATACGTAACGCCGTAAGAAACGATGAGATCAACGTTTCACTCGATTTACCTGACATAATTTCTATAAGACACTCGTACGCTTCCTGTTTCGTCAGATCATTTTTTTCTACCAATTTATGTATTGCTTGCTGAATCATTTATAGAATTTACTCCAAAACGTGTTGATATTCAATAAAACCAATGACTTCTTTACCATTTTTGAATTAATATATCACTCGCTCAAAAAATAAACCTTTTGCAGGAGCAGCTTGCCCTGCTTTTGAGCGATTCTTTGCATCAATAATTTCTTGAAATTCTGCTATTTCAGTGAATCCTCGTCCAATATTGATCATTGTTCCGACTAAAGCCCTAACCATACCATACAAAAATCTGTTTGCTCGAACACGGTACACTAACTTGTTATCCATTTCATACCATACTGATTCTAGTATCTGACAACGGAAGTGATCAACTTCTGTATCAGTTTTAGAAAAAGATTGAAAATCATGAATACCAAGAATAGAATTTGCAACCTTATTCATTTTCTCCAATTTCAGTTCATACCCAAGCTGCCAGCAATATCTTCTGTCAACAGCAGATAGTCTTGTAGAGATAAAATATTGATACTCTCGTTCTTTTGCACTGTGCCGCGCTGAAAATAATTCATCAACACTTTCAACAGAATGAATAACAACATCTTCCGGTAGCACTCCATTCAAAGCACGATGAAATTCTTTTTCGGTAATTGAACTCGATGTAAAGAAACTTGCAACCTGACCTCTTGCATGGACACCGCTGTCAGTCCTACCCGCCCCAGTTATCTGTGATTGCTCATTTGTTATTTTCAAAATGGCATTTTCAATTTCTTCTTGCACAGTTCTGCCATTTGTCTGGCGTTGCCATCCTACAAAATCAGTTCCATCATATTCAATAACTAACTTAATATTTCTTTTCATGAGTCGTCCTGAAATAGGTTGACCGTTATTTATGAACCTCCCTTTGCAAAAAGGGAGGTTTTTTTATTCCATTTTTTAACGACAATCTTTTGTTGCCCGTGCATTTGTATCGGTGTT
>JAUXTU010000107.1 GCA_030679145.1 Bacteroidota bacterium
CGGTATCGTTAGATTTATTAGTACGTTCTCTTCTTGCGTTAGGCGCCACAAGAAAGCATGTTTCGGAAGTACTACTGAAATAGATCTATAAAATAGATCCCGGTTGCCCAGTTGTCCGACAGTATAACTGTCGAACAACTGAAAATTCTTGGGCATAAGTATCATCTTGCACTTGTCATGTAAGAGAACTAATTTAGCGTGGATTTACGAATTAACCTTGTCAAGGTTTTCTATAACCAATATAGGGAGGCACGTATGAAAAAAGTATTAATAGGTACTGTTGCTGTCTTCATAGCCATGAACGCATTTGATTACGTCGTTCATGGTATGATTTTAGCTGAGGCATATAAAGCAACCGCCAATCTCTGGCGTCCGGATATGCAATCCATGATGTGGATATATTCAGTTATTTCGCTTGTCAGTGCATTTTTCTTTTCATTCATTTTCTCTAAAGGTTTTGAAGGAAAAGGAATTGCTGAAGGAGCACGGTATGGACTTTATATTGGTATTTGGATGAGCATTGGAATGGCGTACGGCACGTATGCAATGATTGCAATTCCATACGCAATGGCAATGCAATGGTTTCTTTATGGAATTGTAGGGTATGTTCTCTATGGAATTATTCTTGCGCTAGTTTTTGGAAAGAAAACTGAAGCAACACCTGCCGCATAGAAAATGAAAAAACCTTGTCAAGGTTTTTAATGTTTTTGCTTAACCTTGACAAGGTTACTTTTATTGGTTGGGAGAAAAACGACTTACCGACGAAGAGAAGTCTTTAATTCCTCTTCCACTTTTTCCGCTAAATACATTTTCATCAACGATTGAGCTGGAACATCTTTCTTATTCGCAATCCCTTTGATGGAATTTAATAACCACGCGGGAAGGCGGATAGATGTAAGCACCGTTGAGGGTTTAAGATTGGGAAACGAAACGCGCACTGCTTTTGAAAGATCATAATATTCAGTTGTATCGTGGGTTGCCCAAAACTTTCTTTCGTCATCTTCATTTTTAAATTTTGGCACTTTTTTAAGATTCTTTTTCTTCATATCGGACTTTCTCCTTTGTGTTTGAGTCCCTTGCAGAAATAGGTCTAATTTTTTTACCTCGCAACGTAAAAATTACAGTCAACACGCGTCCGGTTGACGTTGAACCGTATGCTATATACCTAGTCTCTGCCTTGGAATGTTTTATATCGTCAATGACCAATAATCGGGAGCTGAAAAATATTTCCTCAATTTCTTTCCACTCAACATCGTGTTTCGCGTTCTTTGTCCTATTTCCTTCATCCCAATCAAAACCTTCTACTGAGGTCAGAATTTTTTGATCCATTTATTACCTTTTCAGTTTTTGTATTGTAACGATAACAATATACACTTTGTAAAACGATAAATCAACAGTTGGCATTGGAATGGCGTACGGCACATATGGTATGATCGCTATCCCATACATAATGGCATTGCAATGGTTTCTTTATGGAATTGTAGGGTATGTTCTCTACGGAATTATTCTTGCGCTTATTTTTGGAAAGAAAAGCGAAGCAACACCTGCCGCATAGAAATGAAAAAGCCTTGTCAAGTGTTTACTTGCCCGCCTTTAGCGGAAACCTTGACAAGGCTCGTTACATATGTGTTTTGGAAAATGAAAGTGCGATTTCAAATGATAATAGCAAAGGACTATATAATAATTGGAGGCATCTGAAAAATGTATCCGCACGCTTTATGCGTGCGATAAAAACCGCAAAATCAATCGATTTTCGCATCCATAAGGGTTGAGGATACGATGGTTCAGATGTTTTTCAGATGTTTCAATTGATAAATCTAATATATTTTTATGCTTTTGAACCAGACGGTTTATTATCTTTTCTTGCATCAATTAAAATTATTCTTTTATCATTTTGTATTTTCAATTGGTTTAATATTTTTTCAATTTTTCTTTCTTCACTAGCAGAAAAAAATAGAATAACTTTGTAAACTGTTTTAGCATCACTTGCTTTTTGATAAATTGCGGTTTGTTTTTCTAAATTTCGTTTTAGTTGAGAATTACTCGCAAGTTTCATTTCGACAAGTGTTGTATCTTTACTTCCTTTTGAAACCTTAAAATCTACTGGACCCCGTCCATCATTTGCTTCTCTTGTTACACTTGATGAAGTTGAATACCAAGTAAGTCGATACAAAATCTGTAAATCTTCTTCATTGCTTACTGGTTTTCCATTCAAATAAAAGATACGATGGCCACCTTTATTTTCAATTACATCTTTAAGATATAATAATCTATTTTTTACATCGTGAGAAGTACTAACAGTGATATTATAAAAATCAGAATTATCTTTTAAGAGTTCGATCAGTTTACCAAATTGTTCAACGTAAAGTTGTTTTGATTCAAAGACATATTTTATACTACGATTATACGCTTCTTGTCCATTTTCTTCTTTATACTTGATAAAGTAATCTATTAATTGAGGAAATTGTAAAAATACTCTCCTTTTAGCAAAATCTTCGTCTTTCTTTTTAGGTTTTTTGGGAAGAATTGATTTAAAATAGTTATTGATTTGTGCTCTTAATTGTTCGTTTGGTATAGCATTGGGGATATTAAAAAAATCAGCAATTAAGTCATGTTTATTTATCCATGTATCGTCTTTTGTGAGTAAATCTTTCGGAGAAAGAATTATAAAATCGTTATTATAGAATGGTAAGCTATAAGATTTTGTCTCCCAAGACTCAGTCTTATAGTTAAATTTTGCTTTACTTATAGAAAATCTTTTACGCTGATTTGGTTTTAGAAATTTTCTTGCAAAAGTTTGTGTGAATTCCAATAAAAAATCTTTTATAAGGTTTGTAGTAAAATCGCTTATAGTATCTTTTCCTACTTTATCTTTAATGAGACATAATTTTTCAAGATGGCTACTCTGTGTAATCTTTTCGTGACCAAAATCCGGAAAAAGATTTTTGAGATTGGAATTTAATGCTACTGCAAACTCTTTACCTAAACCTCGTCCTTTATTTCCTAACGCTGAAAACCCAAGCCAATTTTGTTCGACTTCAGAAAAATAATACCAAGACGATAGTAAACCAGAATCCAATTGTTGACCTACAGACTTATCACGCAAAAATTGCAAGTATTCAATGATCTGTTTGTGTAATTTTTGATAAATCCTCTTACGGCTATTGAACAATAAAAAAGGGTCAATAAAAAGAGGTAAATCTGTTATAAGTGAAATATTAAATGCACCGTATCTATCGAGTTTTGCTGAAGAAATATCAAAAAAATCCGAAAAATAAAGTTTAACAATATTTGAGTTTGTTTTTTTCATAATTATTTTTCAAAAATCTCTAAGCGTGGTCTGCCCTCGCTAAACGTCAGACGCAAAGAGCGCGTCAGACGTTGTGCTACAACGGAATATTCCCATGTTTCTTCTTCGGATTCTTATCTACTTTTGTCTCAAGCATCTCTAATGCACGAATAATTCTGGTGCGCGTCTCATCCGGTAAAATCACATCATCAATATATCCACGCTCCGCCGCGCTGTAAGGGTTTGCAAACTTGTCTGTGTATTCCTGAACTTTTTGTGCGAGTGCAGCTTTTTTATCTTCAGCTTTATCAATTTCTTTCTTAAAGATAATTTCAACTGCACCTTTCGGTCCCATAACGGCAATTTCTGCAGTGGGCCAGGCAAAATTCATATCGCCGCGAATGTGCTTGGAGTTCATCACATCATACGCACCGCCGTACGCTTTGCGCGTTATTATAGTGATCTTGGGAACGGTGGCTTCGCAATATGCATACAATAATTTCGCACCATGTTTAATAATGCCATGCCATTCCTGATCGGTGCCCGGCATAAATCCCGGAACATCTTCAAACGTGATTAATGGAATATTGAACGCATCACAAAAACGAATAAATCGCGCCGCTTTGGTTGATGCTTCAATATCCAGCACTCCTGCAAGAACAGCGGGCTGATTCGCAACAATTCCGACTGACATTCCATTCATCCGGGCAAACCCGACGATGATATTCTGCGCATATTCCTGATGAACTTCCAGAAAATCTCCGTCATCAATAACCGAATGAATCACTTTTTTCATATCGTACGGTTTTGTCGATGTATCTGGAATAATGGAATTCAATTTTTCATCTTTACGGTCAGCCGGATCTGTGCACGTATGTCGCGGCACATCATCCATATTATTTTGCGGAAGGAACGACAATAACTTTTTGATGTGATCGATACATTCAATCTCATTTTCGCATGCAAAATGAGCAACACCGCTTTTGCTTGCATGCGTCATTGCGCCACCAAGATCTTCACTCGAGACTTCTTCGTGAGTAACGGTTTTAACAACGTTCGGTCCGGTAACGAACATATAACTTGTATTCTTCACCATCAAAACAAAATCAGTGATGGCGGGAGAATAAACGGCGCCGCCGGCGCACGGTCCCATAATCGCAGAAATTTGTGGAATCACTCCTGAAGCAAGCGTGTTTCGCAGAAATATATCCGCATATCCTCCAAGAGAAACAACTCCTTCTTGAATTCTTGCTCCGCCAGAATCATTTAATCCGATAACGGGAATGCCAACCTTCATTGCCATATCCATGATTTTACAGATCTTTTCTGCGTGTGCTTCAGAAAGTGAACCGCCAAAGACAGTAAAATCCTGGCTGTAAACAAATACTTCACGTCCGTTAATCTTTCCGTGCCCCGTTACAACTCCGTCGCCTAGAAATTTTTGTTTCTCCAATCCAAATGCGTGAGAGCGATGCGTAACAAGCATTCCAATCTCTTCAAATGTCCCGTCATCAATAAGAAGTTCAATGCGTTCCCGCGCAGTCAACTTTCCTTTTTTATGTTGATCGGCAATGCGCTCTTTCCCGCCGCCAAGAAGAGCCTCTTCTTTTTTCTTTTTAAGTTGGTCGAGTTTATTTTTCATAATGGTACTCTGTAAAGGAGACATCTGAAAAACTTTCGAGGGTGTCATTGCGAAACGCCCGCCTGCCATAGCACGCTGTATGTGCGGCGGGCAGGTTTTTTGTCGAAGCAATGACTTTTTAAGATGTCTCTAAAGAATAAAAGTATTGCCGTGGCATAATTTAGAATGAAAAAATGAGACTTGCACGAAAAATCCAATCAAATTCTCCAAATTAATCGTATATTTAGGACATAAACTCATATAGTAGAAATTATGGATATTTCCTCTCGCGCTTTTATCAAAGATTATTTCAAAGAATTCGAATTCCCCTCAATTCTAAAATTTGATTTCTCTCATTTCAAACAAGATCTCATCGGCGGAATGACTTCTGCTATCGTTGCGCTGCCCCTCGCTCTTGGTTTCGGATTGCTTTCCTACAATGGGAATCCACAAGGTGCAGTTGCGGGACTATACGGGGCAATCTTCACCGGAATTCTGGCTTCATTCTTCGGAGGAACAAAACAACAGATTACTGGACCGACAGGCGGGATGACTGTTGTGCTCACCGATGTTTACATTCATTATGGGGGTGTTGAAGCATTGCTTGCTGCATGTATTGTGGCAGGAATATTCCAGATCGGTTTTGGTCTTTTAAAATTAGGAAAATATGTTTCACTGGTTCCATATCCTGTAATTGTCGGTTTCACGAATGGAATTGCAATCCTTATTTTCATACAGCAATTCAAAACATTTAACTCCGCTCCAATAATTGCTTTAGTAACAATGGCGATAATTTTTGTTGTACCAAAAATCAATAAGAATCTTCCAAAATCGTTGTTTGGTTTGTTGTTCGGATCTATTTTAGCGTATTTATTTTCTTCGATAGATTTTTTACGACTTCAATTTGGAACAATACAATCTCCATTCACTATTGCTGACGCAATTTCTACAATCGGAACAATTCCATCGTCATTTCAAATTCCATCTCTTCCACATATTCAATGGGAAACATGGCAAAAAGTTGTACCGGCAGGATTTACCATTTCACTACTTGGAGCAATTGAAACATTGCTTGCATCAGTTGTTGCCGATAATGCATCCAATACGCGACATAACAGCAATAAAGAACTTGTCGGGCAAGGGATTGGAAATTTTGTCGCTCCGTTCTTTGGCGGTGTTGCAGGGACGGGAGCAATTGTCCGAACAATGGTCAATATCCGTGCAGGCGCAAAGACAAAAATTTCGGGGATTATTCATGGTGTAATTCTTATCGTCGTTATGCTGTTTTTGGGGGGGCTGGCTTCACATATTCCTCTTGCCGCACTTGCCGGAGTTTTGATGATGACGGCAATAGGAATGTTTGAAGTCGAGCCTATTCAATTAATTCCAAAGTCTCCTCTTCCCGATTCTTTTGTAATGTTAACAACCATCGCAATTACAGTTTTTGTCGATCTCATTACCGCTGTTGAAGTTGGAATGGTAATGGCTGCATTCCTATTCATTCATCGAATGAGTGAGATGGGAATGGTTGTCCAGAGCGATCTTAATGATTCGTTCAATGCGTCAATGGATGACGCAAAGAGAGAAATACTGGAAAAGAATAAGATCATTATTTATGATATTGAAGGTCCGTTATTCTTTGGTGCTGCTCGATCATTTGTGGATACCGTAGAGAAAAATTTCGACGTGAATGTCATTATTTTGGATATTGAAAATGTCCCAATAATGGATACAACCGGTGCGCTCGCTTTGGAAAATATTGTCCATAAGCTTTATACCGACAATAAAAAACTCCTAATTGTCGGTATCCGTCCTAAAGTTCGAGAGATCTTATATGATTTAGGTGTTACAAAAAAAATAGGCATCGGTAATTTCATTCCTACGATGGATGAAGCCATTCAATATTCGATCGATATTGTCAATAATAACATTGCCCACGAACATCTTGCATCGTACATTTCTGAAAATTTGATTATGATCGATGTTTCAGCCAAATCAAAAGAAGAATTATTTTTAACAATGATTGCTCGTGCTGCAAAAACGGGTGTCATTAAAAATAAATCCGAATTTCTGCAAAGTGTGGTGGAACGGGAACTTCAAATGCCGACGAATATCGGCAAAAACGTTGCAGTCCCACACGGACGAGTGAAAAGTGAAAAAGAAAATATTGTAGTTATCTTTGCACGGCTCGCTGAAGAAATTATCTATGAAGAAAAAACAGGTGAGAAGGTAAAGTTTGTATTCTTAGTTTCTACCGGAACAAATGAAAAAGAATATTTAACCGCATTGCGAATGATTGCAAAAAATATTCAGAATGACGCTATCTACAAAAGACTTTTGACAGCACGCAATGAATCAGAAATTCATCATATCTTTTCAGAATTGAAAATCACGAATAAATCGTAATTTGATTTATTCGTGATCATTGTACAGCATCAATAATTGCCCCACCAACAAGATCGCCCCCTTCGTAAAAGACCACCGATTGACCAGGGGTTATTGCTCGCTTCGGGATTTCAAAATCAATTTTGATTCGTCCCTCCCCATTTCCGTTACCATCAAGTTGAGTTACAATTGCAGGTTCATCGGTGTCCTTATATCGAATCTTCACTGTTAATTTTTTTTCGTCAAATAAATTATCGTATTTGATCAGATTTAGTTTTGAAGCAAATAATTGCGTATTGAACAATTCTTTTTCGTATCCAACATTGATCTTATTCTGTTTGTAATCAATCGAAGTGACATACAACGGATCAGGATGAGCAATTCCCAAACCTTTTCTTTGTCCCACTGTGTAAAAAGGGAATCCATTATGTTCGCCGATTTTCTCATTATTTAAAATGACTTTCCCGCCGGATAGATCATTTTCAATTGTAGGTAATTTATGTTTTAAGAACCGCTCATAGTTATTGTCCGTGATAAAACAAATCTCAAAACTCTCTCCCTTTTCAGCCGTTCGAAGATTATATTTGTGGGCAAGTTCACGCACTTCTTCTTTCGTATAATCTGCAAGAGGAAATAGTGTACGGCTCAACGATTCTTGGGTCACATTCCACAGCATATAGGATTGATCTTTCTTTTCATCCTTTCCACGAGCAATTATGTAACGATTTGTTGTTTCATCAACACGTAATTTTGCATAATGCCCCATCGCAACATAGTCCGCACCAAGCTGCATTCCTTTACGGAGCAATTCTTCCCATTTTATTTTTCTATTACAAATAACACATGGATTCGGCGTACGTCCATGCATATATGCATCAATAAAATTATCAATTACTTCCTTCCCAAATACTTCAGAGAAATCCATCACATAATGCGGGAAACCGAGTTTCGCTGCAATGATTCTCGCATCATTGATTCCATCAAGAGAACAACAACTCTTGTCTCCTTCAATTGTTCCCCCAACATCATCATAATTGAAGGTTTTGATGGTAATTCCGATAACATTGTATCCCTGCTCTACCAATAACGCAGCACAAACCGAAGAATCCACTCCGCCGGACATTCCAAGCACAACCGTTTTATTTTTATTTTGACTAGTCATCACAATAATTTACGAAATTTTCATCAGAACTCGAAATCCAATTGCAGCGCAATTTGATTATCTAAATTTCCTTGTATCTGATCGTCTCCGCTACCTAGAACAACTTCATCGAGTTTTTTTGTTTCCGAATATTTGAAGGAAAGTAGAAAATTCTCAAAGAACTCGTATCCAGCAACAGCATACCACCGAATACCTTTTCCATAGATTGGCGGGTTTGAGAAATTTCCCGCAACATCTGATTCATATTGGTACAGCCGAGAATCGTAAGAATGCGTATCAAAGAGGATGCATCGAGCTTTTAGTGAAATTCCTTTTTTCGGGTTTCGATAAATACCTTCAACAAATGTAAGAAAGCCATCTTCGGAATATTGAGAAGGATTGTATGATACTTTTACAATCTCAAACCGCTGCGATAGAGAAAATTTCGAAGTGACTTTGAACTTATATGCAATTCGATAATTTGTTTGATGTCGCTCGTCATCTGCAAAACGTATTTCGATTTGCGATTTAATTTTATTTCGTATTTGAAATGTAAAATCGAATTGACGAGAAATGGATTGTTGAATATACACCATCAGATCTCTTCCGATGATATCAAACCCATTAGTGACTGATGGGAGTGTATATTGATCGATGTATGAATTAAAATCTGTATTTTCATTTTTAATTTCTACGCCGAGATAATTTCCTAATTCACCATCTCCGACATTGTCTCTTTCGCCAAACGGACGTGCAAAAGGACTTGTGTAACCTTTGGTGTATGCCCGATAATGATAACTTACTGCAAATGATTTTGTTAATGGAAAAATGAGACCTAATGCTTTGCTAAATCGATTACCATCATTTGATGCCGCCTCACCAAAGGTCAGAACTCCAACAACCGGAATTTCCCACGAAAGACTTCCAGCAGATATTGATCTTTTTCCTTTTAAATCAAATAAAGTTGGTTTGAGATAATTTTTATACTCAACATTCATAAGATTCAATGATATGGTCTTTGACGGGTCAAATGAAAAATCAATTTTACCGCCAACCACTTTCTCTGTCAACGTATTCCGTCGGTTAATATCACTTTCAGTTCGATAAATTCCCGATGTGTAAAAACTGGACGCAACTCCATTACTATCGATTGATGCGGGGAGTTTTCTTTCTGAATAGAAGCTCGTCAACATAGTATTTTGATATTTGAGCTGAATAGCAGATCCAGAGAAGTATCTATATTCATCGGCAGATACGCTTGGTGATATTGTACTTCCCCGTTTTCTGATTTGTCCAACAGCATCACTTCCTTTTGAAGTGGAAATATTTTTTGCAAGAACAAGACCTTGAGCAGCGGAAATATTATAGTTTCCAATGATCAAATTTTTAAATACTGAAATATCCTTTATTGAAAGATAGCCTACAATAAAACCATCACCATATGCCTCACCTGCATCTTTCTCAAGCAATCCCGCTATTTCAACGTTTTTATTTCCAATTTTAATCCTCTGATATGTTCCATTTGCATCACCATTGAATTTATTATTTTTGAATCCATCGGTGATTTGTAAACGACGTTCCAATCGTGAACGTGAGTTAACTCGTGATGGTAAAAAATTAAAATTGAGTGGGCTATTATCTTTTTGTCCAATAACAATAAATGGTAAAAGTTTTGTGTATAAGACAGGCGTCATTAGAGAAACTGATTTTAGCTGCTCAACTGAATTTATTTCTACAGTATCGCTGAATAATATTATCGATTCAGCAAGCAATGGAGAAACAAATGGAAGTTTTATCAATTCGCTGTAGGTTGGTTTTACAATGCTCACAGGATGTTCCCGGAAATATTCAAGTTCATCTCCGAAATTTTGTACATCCTGTTCATCTGAAGCATTGTCAAGAATTGACTCGATCACTTCTTGTCCGGAAGAACGAAGAGTATCTTGTGAATGCAACATCTGAAATGTTATGTATATAAAAAAGAAAGTTGCTAAATAGGTTTTAGTCATTAATAACTGTCAACGATATTGGGCATCCAAAAAAATCTCATTTTTAACCTTGCGAAGGTTATGAAATAGTTTTATTCAAACCTTCGCAAGGTTGCATCTACATTATATTTTTGCGAAAGAATAATAATCCTAATTTGCGAAAGTAATTCCTATTGAATGAGTAGGTCCTAATTCCGAATGTGTGGCAATTCCATAATCAATTTGGAATGAAAAGACGTTTATGCCTATTCCCCCAAAGAGTTTTGATTGTTCACTTTGTGTTCCCGCCCGAATTGTCACAATTTCATGAGGTGAGAACTCTATGCCGGCACGATAACCCGTTGTATAACGAACATCATGAACAATATCCAATACAATTGCCGTTTTTTCCAAAACTGCATAAGATAATCCTGTAACAAAGGTTTGAGGAATATCATCATCAGCACCAAATGTTGAGCGACTGACATTATTGAGTGAAATTCCTATAGTCAGATTCTCTGTCGCAGAAAAAATCACACCTAAATCAACAACAGCTGTACTTGCAGAACCGTATGATTGTATGGAAAGATGGTTAGCGTGAATGTTCATTCCGACAGCAAAAAATTCAGTAACTATTGTTGCTGCAGAAAAGGAAATTACTGTTTCGCGATACAGCGAAAAACCAAATGAAGAGAAACCAGCTCCAATATTCACTCCGTCAAAATCTTTTACTGCATTTAAACCAAAGTTCGAAAGCTGCTCTAATTGAAACGGGGACGGAGAATAAAAAACTGAAGTAAAAAACGAAGTATTTTTGGCGATAGAGGCCGGATTCAACCACATATTGCCTGAATTGAATAATGCTGAACCGCTCATCGCACGTCCAAACAAAGCAGTCGGCTGTGCTGTCCTTTCAAAACTGCCTGATGAAATCTGGGCAAAGAGAAAGACTTGAATGAGCAGAATGAAAACTTTATATTGATGCATAACAGACTTGGAAGGTTCTAAAATGTTCCGTTTTATTTTCATGGTATTTGCCGCTTCTATAATCAGCTATGCTCAAATTGATTGCGATGTAACAGTAAATCTCGATCAGATTTCTTCTGCAAAAGATCGGCTACAAACCTTAGAACACGATTTGGAAAGCTACGTAAATTCTCAAAAATGGTCAACTGATGATCTTAACGGGGAAAAGATACGATGCACAATCAATATATTTATAACCGGTGCAGCCGATCCCAATTCGTATACTGCACAGGCATTTATCGGAAGTTCACGTCCTGTCTTTGTAGGAAAAAATCCTTCTGCAAAAAGTACTCCAATGGTCAGAGTTTTTGATGAGAAGTGGGAGTTTACTTACGTGAGCGGACAGCCGTTATATCGTAATGAGACTCAATATGATGCACTTACCGACTTCCTTGATTTTTATATGTATACGATAATCGGATTTGATTATGATTCGTATCAAAAATCCAGCGGAACCCC
This sequence comes from Bacteroidota bacterium, assembly GCA_030679145.1. Lineage (GTDB taxonomy): Bacteria > Bacteroidota > Ignavibacteria > UBA10030 > UBA8401 > UBA8401. The sequence continues at coordinate 11,889 of JAUXTU010000107.1, forward strand.
ATATTTTAGAAAAGCATTTACGATTTGTAATCAAGCCCCCTCAAATGCAAAGGGCTGGGAACGCGGTTCGGGATCAACCTATGCAAAATATAATCTATTAGAAGAACTATTAAATCCTAATAATCAATTATTTCGTGAAGGGTGGTATTCATATCATTACCGTGGCTTGGATCTGCTGGCAACAAAGCCGGATAAAGGATTTGAGAACATCCAGGTAATGTTCAATAACATCAAGAAGATCAAAGAGACATCGAATCCGCGAACGATTCTATTCAAATCATTCTTTGACACAAAATATGGAGAGATTGCAGATGTGTTTAAAAATTATAGCGATAAGAGTATATTTCAATTATTGATTCAACTGGATCAAGCACATCAAACAGCATACGAAGAAGCAGCAAGAGGAAAATAATTTTTGTTATTCACTTCCCCATTCAACAACTTCTAATTGAACGGACGCAGTTCCTGTTTTCATCATATCCAATACCTCAGCGGCTCCAAGTGATAAGTCCATAATTCTTTCCAATTTGAATGGACCCCTGTCGTTTACACGCACAACGCAAGTTTTTCCATTATCAAGATTTGTCACGCGCACTTTTGTGTTGAATGGAAACGAACGATGTGCAGCTGTTAATTGATGCATATCAAAGATCTCACCATTTGCTGTTTTCTTTCCATGAAAATCGTGTGCATAATAGGACGCAATTCCTGTATATACGGTTGCTTTGCCTGATGGACTTTTAGCAGGAGTTTTTGAAGAATTGTATTTCGGTTCTGAATGTCGTTCGGCCGTAAATCGAGGAGATGATGCGCAGGATGATAAGACAAACGTTATAACCAAGAATAAAAAGAAATTCCAAACATTCTTCATAATTAAAGATTGTTTGGAACGAAAGACATTATTAAAGGGTCCACTAGAGATATTCATTCATCTGTTTACGTTTCAGATGATCAACAATTTCTTTTACATCCTGCGAGGCTCCTTTTTTACAGACCAAAATTGCATCCGGAGTATTGATAACAATAAGATCATCAACACCAACAACGGCAACAATCTTATCGGAAGTATGGATGTAGGTATTTTTTGAATTCACCGCAATAATTTTTCCATGAAGATAATTTCCCTGTTCGTCCTTTGGTGAAACCCGATTCACCTCGTCCCACGAACCAAGGTCATTCCATCCAAAATCTCCTTTTACAGCGTACACTCGCTGTGCTTTTTCCATCACACCATAATCGATCGAAATTCCGCGTAACAATCCGTATGTTGTTTCAAGATTCTGTTCAAACAATGGTGTGCCAATGGAATGTTGAAGATTGATCAATTGTGTGTGAAGTTCCGGAAGACTCTTGTGTATTTCGTTCAGAATTGTATCAACGCGCCAAACAAACATCCCGCTGTTCCAATAAAAATCCCCGCTTTCCAAAAATTTTACAGCAGTAGCATAGTTTGGTTTTTCAGCGAATGTTTTTACTTCAAATACGCCATCGATGTTCACCGGCTGTGTTTCTTCGCTGGGATCTTTCACTTGAATGTAACCATATCCTGTTTCCGGATGAGTTGGATGGATTCCGATTGTAACAAGTCCAGATGTTATATGAGCAACTTTTGATGCAGTCTGAAGCACACGTAAGAATTCTGGTTCATTACCAATAAGATGATCAGCAGGAAGAACAACCATAATTCCTTTTGGGTCGAGCCGATCAATGAACAATGCTGCAAGGCCAATACATGGTGCGGTATTTCTTCCGACAGGTTCTACAATAATATTCTCGACGGGAACATTAGGCAGTTGTTTGATAATGGCATTTTTCTGAAGTTTGTTGGTAACAACAAAGATATTCTTCTCATCAACGTAACCTTTTAACCGTTTCACAGTATTTTGGATCATTGTTCCTTCCCCAACGATCTCCAACAATTGTTTCGGATTTTTTTCACGGCTTCGAGGCCAAAAACGTGAGCCGACACCGCCAGCCATAATTACTGCGTACACAGGTAATTGTTGTTCCATATTATTTACTTGAGAGAAGCTCTTTAGGGTCGTTAATAAATTTTGTAATATTCTGCAACACGGTAATTCCACCACTCGTTTGACGCATTGCATTCAACAATCTGTCACCAATATCGTGAATCGTTTCCGCAAAACCATCAGATCGAATCTTTCCCTTTTCGTCAGCAAAACTGATTAGCCGAACCAAAGCATCGTAAAATTCTTGAACTACAACATTATTTGTGTCCCTCGCCAAATCATTTGCCGATCGAGCGGTAACACGAAGCACCGACATTCCAATCGCACGTTCGTTCGGCAATTTGTCTGGAAATTCAATCGCACTTTGTGCTACACGCTGAGTCAATTCCCACAGATCGCCATTCATTGCATCAGAAAGTGCCGGCGACGAATCTTTTTGAACCGATTCCGTCGGCGCCGCAGTCAATGCTGATTCAAATGATTCTAACATCGGTGAAGCAGTATCCCATACTGGTTCCGATATTTTTTGATTATTATCGCTCTTTCCATCCATTAACGTTGTATCCTGTAATGGCTGATTGAGCGAATACGTTGAACCAATGAATTCATCATCGGAAATATGGATATCTTGTATCGGTCGAACCGGTGCTTCAAAGGTTCTTGAAAAATCCGGCATATCAAACGGCTGGTTAAGAAATGCTTCGAAAAGTTTTTCATTCAAAAGTAGAATATCGCTTTCGAATTGTTCAGGTGAGAACGAATTATTCGATACTTTTGTCTTTTTTAAAAGCCATTCCATCGCAAGAGCGCATTTAGAAAATCCTTGAACATGAAAAAGTGAATTCACTTCATCTTCCGGTGATTTTGATTTCGAAAACTTCTCCAGAAGCTTCGTCAATTTTGCACCGTGGGCTGGAATGAGACTATCAACCAAACCGCCGCTTGTACGATGTAGTACACGTAATAAATATTCTTCGTTACTTTGCATTGATATATTTTCTTGGGACACGGCTTGAGACAGCACAGGTTACCTCATACGGAATGGTCCCTATACTATTGGAAATATCCCATGCTGATATTTGTTTTGTTTTACTTTTTCCCATCAGCACAACTTCATCACCAATTTTAATTTTCTTATTACCAACATCAATCATGATTTGATCCATGCAGATTGTACCGATGACAGAGAATTTTACCCCATTTATCAGCACTGATGTTTTGTTCGTTAATGTACGAAAATATCCGTCAGCATACCCAATTGTAACACTGGCAATTGTGGTTTTTTTCTTAGTGATAAACTTCCGAGAATAACTGATACTTGTTCCTTTAGGAACTGTTTTTACAAACCCAACCTTTGCTTTCATTGACATAACGGGTTGTATTGATACACTCTTTATTGTATCACGTGATGGTGTGTATCCATACATCATAATTCCTGCACGTACCATATCAAAATACGAATCCGGCATTTGTAAAATTGCGCCGCTATTTGCACAATGGACCAATGGGATATGAATCCCGGATAATTCCAATTTAGTAATTATTGAACGAAATTTATTCAATTGTTCATTCGCAAATGAAAGATTGCTTTCATCTGAAGTGGCAAAATGCGTAAAAATCCCTTTTAAAAAAAGATTTGGCATTCTGGAAACAGTTTCGACAAAATTAACTGCTTCATTAACCGGAACTCCAATCCTTCCCATACCGGTATCAATCTTTATGTGAATTACAGCCTGCTTACCTTTTTGTTTTGCAATGGAATTCAACCGTTTTGCAATATCAATATCACAGATTGTTACTTCTAAATTGTTCGCAACAAAAAGATCCAATTGTTCACGTATTGGAGCAGTAAAGACATGGATTGGGTGATGAATATTCTCATTACGGATTTCAATTCCCTCTTCAACAATTGCAACGCCAAAATACCCTGCGGTCTTATTTTTAATAATTGACCGTACAACAGGAATAACACCATGTCCATATGCGTTGGCTTTTACAGCAGCCATAATAAGCGGATGTCTACCAATTTTTTTCCGAATATTTCTCAGATTGGTGTTTAGTGCATCAAGATCAATTTCGACAAATGTTGGACGCATTAAGAGTTTAAAATTAAAACATATTAAAAAAACAAATAGCCCACGGAAGTATTCTTCGATGGGCTATAATATAGCAATATTCATTTATTTCTTCGATGCAATTTTCAAACGATTGATTGAACGATACAACGCAATACGGGCACGGTCGGGATCGAGTGATTTATCTTTTACAGCCAAACGTTCATCTGCACGTTTTTTTGATTTTTCTGCGCGAGCAGTATCAATGTCATTAGAACGTTCAGCAGATTCCGCCAGCAAAATCACTTTGTTGGATTTCACCTCAACAAACCCGCCGCTAATCGCAAATAACAATTTTGTTCCGCTTGTATCGATCACTTTTACTTCACCGACACCTACAGCAGAAAGTAATGGTGCGTGATTGAATAGAACTTGAAAATTCCCAATAACTCCCGGTGCAGTAAAACTTTGCACTTCGTCGGAAAAGACGGTCCGAGCTGGTGTGACAATATCTAATTGAAAGTTTTTATTTGCCATAAATATTATGCCGCTTGCAATACTTTTGCTTTCTCAAACACTTCTTCAATTCCACCGCACATTAAAAATGCTTGTTCCGGCAGTTGGTCACATTCACCATCAACAATCATTTTGAATCCTTTGATCGTATCTTCTAATTTAACATACCGACCCGGAATACCGGTGAATTGTTCCGCAACGTGGAACGGCTGTGACAAGAAACGTTGGATCTTACGTGCACGGGAAACTGTAACTTTATCTTCATCCGAAAGTTCATCCATTCCAAGAATATTGATGATATCTTGAAGATCTTTATACTGTTGCAGAATTACTTTTACGGATTTTGCTACATCGTAATGACGTTGACCAACAATTAATGGATCCATAATACGAGAAGTTGAATCAAGAGGATCAACCGCAGGATAAATACCAAGTTCGGAAATTTGCCGGCTTAGCACTGTTGTAGCGTCTAAGTGAGAGAATACTGCTGCTGGTGCGGGATCTGTTAAGTCATCTGCAGGAACATAAATTGCCTGCACCGATGTAATCGAACCTTTGCGAGTTGATGTGATCCGTTCTTGCAGCGCACCCATTTCAGTTGCAAGTGTCGGTTGATAACCTACTGCTGACGGCATACGACCAAGCAACGCTGATACTTCTGAACCTGCTTGTGTGAAACGGAAAATATTATCGATGAATAATAAAACGTCTTTACCTTCATCATCACGGAAATATTCAGCAATGGATAATCCTGTTAACGCAACACGAAGACGTGCTCCCGGTGGTTCATTCATTTGACCAAACACAAGCGCTGTCTTTGCAAGAACTCCTGAT
>JAUXTU010000059.1 GCA_030679145.1 Bacteroidota bacterium
CTAACCAGGTACTGTGTTAAAAGTCAATAGTACGGCTAACAATATTTCAAAGAACAGAAAAATAAATTGTTTAATAATTGGGATCGTAGGCAGAGTTATTTTTCCAGAGAGCATAGATCAACAAGAGAAGTTTCCTGGCAACGGCAATCAGAGCAAGTTTTTTGTTCTTACCTTTAGCAATAAGTCTTTGGTAGAAAGTTTTCATCTGGGGATTATGACGAATAGCCGCGAGCGCGGGCATAAAGACAGCATTACGAAGGAACCGGTTCCCTTTTTTTGAGATGGAAGTTTTTCCTTTTTTCAACCCGGAATCGTTAAAGACGATATCATAACCGGCATAACTGGCGAGTTGTTTCTGTTTGGTGACTAATTTGAAACACTGAGTCTCGGCTAGGACGGAGACGACGGTTATAAAGCCAATTCCTTTAGCAGAACAGATCTTCGGAACCCGTTCGGACAGAGAAGAATCAGCATTGACCAAATCATGAAGCTCCAGTTCGATCTGAGATACTTGTTTCTCGAGCAAAGCGATGGTTTGTTGTTTACGTTTGAGCGAAGCTGCCAGTGGCATACAGGAAGAGCGTAAGGCATGGCGCTGGTTCTTGATCTCGGTGATGGTGACTTTGAGTGCGCGATATTCTCTGGTCAGTGCGTGAAGCGCTTTGAGAGTTTCAGTGGGAGGAGTCCACAAGGGAAGTTGTCGTTCCAAGCCAAAGCGGGTAATGGCGGCAGCATCTAAGGGATCGGTTTTAGATTTGGAGGAGAGCGATTTGCAGTAGTTTTTGATTTTGTTTGGAAGGACCACAGCAACTGAGCAATTATTCTCTACCAGGAAGTATGCCAGTTGCTGGTAGTACACACCGGTTGCTTCCATAACGAAGATGAGTGGAATATTGGCAGAAACACGGGATGTGAGAGCCCATTTCAATATTTTTTTGAATCCGGGCAGAGCATTGTTGAATGATTGATCTGAAGAGAGAACGATCTGTTGGGTGTTATCAGTGGTTCCGAATTTGGCGTTGAAGGTGTTCATGGAGATATCGACGCCGACGATTTGTTTAAGGATATTCATGGAAAAACTCCTTACGTTTAGTGAATGAAAGAATGAATTCATTGGCAGCTTCGGTGGTGATCTTGACTCGTAAGTTATACAGGATTCCTTTGAGCAAACGATGTGGATCCTTAAGTACTGTTCAGATTCTACTCGAAGTACAAAGTCATAGGGAGGAGAGTGTCTGGTTAACGATATTCGTTCTCGCGAACGATATCTAGTCGCTTTTGCCTCTCCTATGACTTTGCCAATGAATTTACAATACGGGATTTTGTTACGTGGGTCAACATACGAGTCGCTCAAGCAGACGTTGCAACCGCTGGCGCTCCAAAGTTTGCAAATGTTGAGTTGTCAAATGACAACTACCGATACGAAAACAGATTTTTATCCCCGCCAAAAAACGGCGGGATGCAAAGAACGCATTTAAACTTTTATTCAACCTGCCTGCGTGCCGAAAAGCGGCACTTCGGCAGGTAGGCGCGCTGGAACGCCCGCCAATCATGAAGTGATGACTTTGGCAAAAGACGGCGGACAAGTTGCAACGCAGCTTATTTATCCGCCATCTTTTTTGGCAGAGTTCCAGTCCGTTAGTCAGCACTCAAGGAGAAATACATATGGTGAAGTTAATAATGATGCTATCATTTTCTGTTTTCTTTACTGCATGCCAGACTTTTAATGGTCTTACCGTAATAAATCAGATCTCAAGCCCTGTTGTTGTAGTATTTCAAAGCCAGCATGCAAATGATACTTCAAAATATGTTGTGTTGGCTAATGAAAATAAAACGATCAAATCTACAGTCTTTACAAAGAGTATCCGAGATAAGGAATTAGAATTGAAATCTATTATCGTAAGAGTTGATTCCACCAATAAGTATAAAGTATTACGGTTCTCGGATTCATTTCTTGAACTAAATAATTGGAGGCTTGGCATTCCGTTTCCTATTTCTAATTCAATTAAATACGAACCATGGAGTCTTGCAGAAAAAGTTGATGGTCTTAATAGTCATTCATATTATCATTTAGTTCAAGCTTTATATAATGCAGGAAAATATACCGATTGTATGAAAGCGGTGGACGAGGTAGCAGCATTTTTTACAACACGAGGTGCTAGTATTCCTCGAAATCCTCCCAGAGATGGAATAGTTCAAAAAGAAATCGACGTTCGAGAAGAAGGTCTTTTGTTATTGGCGTACCTTAGCGCATTAAAAGTTAACGAACCGGTTAAAGCACAATATTACTGGAATGCTATAAAAGATATCGACATGGAACTCATAAATTATTTACAGAACAACGATTATGAAATCTCACGGTGAATTGCTGGCTAACCAGTCAACCTGACGTGGTAACCGCGAACGCACTTACGTTGAAAAGTGTTGTGAGTGTGTCAGATAAAAATACCGTAACGAAGTGAAGCCGGAAGGGAACGACCCCGCTGTTTGTAAGCGGGGAACGTCCAAAAAAGTAAAACTAATCTTGTATTAATTCTTTCAGTTGGTTATATTTGTATCAAGTTTATAGAGGCTTCCACTCAATAAAATTATTAAAAATATATTGATCCGTAAGGGTTGCCCTCAAGTGTCTGGAAGCCTCTCACTTGAGGGATTTTAATTTAATGTAAGCGGAATTACTTCTTAGTTAACTTCTTAGTAAAGCGACATTTTTTTAGAATTTTTTAGAAATCAAAAAATAAATGTTGCGAAATTTACGAAATATCACGCACCGGTAGCTCAACTGGATAGAGCACCAGCCTACGAAGCTGGGGGTTACAAGTTCGACTCTTGTCCGGTGCACAATGAAATGCCCTGTATTTACAGGGCATTTTTTATCCATCTTCTTCTGCACTTCTACAAAAGCTAAAAACATTACCAAAATCTCACCACTCAAAAGATTATATCCACACGGTGCACCACAGTTTTGACTATAGCACTCATAGAGAGGGTATTCTCCAAAAATTCATCGTGGATAAGACAACGTTAAATTTTCTTCTTAACATTTCTTCTTGACAGACTCGATTTCTTTCAGTACAATGCAAACGATTGCATGAATATAAAATTAAACTCCAAAATTGATAAACATTATACAATTGCTTGAATGTTCTCATCAAATTCAATTTTTCCGCACCTCATTGTTGAAAAGGTCAACAAATTTTAGCGATATCATCATAGGAACGACTCTTTCTACGAATATAACTGATGTTACACTCTACGAGTCGTACCTACGTATCGTAGATAGACAAAAAGAAAATATTTGCCACTCCTGAATGGATGCTTCTATGTCCGACACAAAGTGTCCTCTTTGGGAAGGATTCCTTCGGGGAAGTGATCCTTCGGATCGGCAGAAGACACTAAGGCGTAAAGGTTTTATACAGGTAATTTTTTGTCTTAATGTTATCGCAGCCAAGTCGTTTCATATAAACTGCGTACCGTGAGTTAATAATTACAAACATTTCATCCATGTTGATCGGGGAAAAACATTCCAACCGAAGCTTTCATTAAAAGAGATCTTTCGCATGAGCACTTTATTGAAACAACCATTAACAAAGATCATCGCTGTTATTTGTGCGACGGTCATTTTTTCAATCATCTGTTTGGCAGGAAACGCCGGAAAGATTTCAGGAAAGGTCACCGATAAAGCTACCGGTGAACCTCTTATCAGCGCAAATGTGATAGTGAAAGGATTGAAAATCGGTGCCGCAACTGATGTGAACGGTGACTACTTTATCCTCAATGTTCCTCCCGGTACGTATACATTAACAGTGTCAATGCTCGGATATGAAATAATTAACACGAGCAATGTTTCAATTATTATTGATAGAACAACAGCAAAAAATTTCGCTCTCGTTACGACTTTGATTGAAGGAGAAGCAGTCAACATTGTAGCTGAACGTCCCGTTATTGAAAAAGATCTTACTGCGAGCGAACAAATTGTAACAAGCAAAGTGTTGGAAAATTCCGGAGTGAGAACGATCAAAGATGTGCTTGAAACGCAGGCAGGAATTTTCAGTGACAATTCAAATCTTGCATGGCAGCGCGGATCTACCAAAGGGTATGTTCGCGGAAGTTCACTTGTGCAAGCAGTCTATATGATCGACAATCTTTCTGTGAACAGCGGATTGGTTTCGGATAATTATTCGGGATTCAATACTTCTACTATTGAACAAATTTCTGTGTTAACCGGAGGTTACAATGCTGAATATGGTGAAGGTCGTTCTGCAGTTGTCAATATTGTTTCCAAAGAAGCATCAGAAGTAATTCACGGTACATTATTAGGACGAATTCGTCCAGCGGGAGTTTATCATTTCGGCAGAAATATGTATAGCAATGAGAATAACGATTACGTAAGCACTGGGATTAATTATTGGACTAATGAATCGCAAAATGTTAACAGTAGATTCTATAAGATGAATCCCGACTCACTTCTTCAGGCATGGCGAAAGCAGACGACCCCGAATGATGTTCTTGCAAACTACGCCAATCGTCCCGAATATGAATATGAAGGAACGTTATACGGTGGATTGACAGAACAATTCAGTTTTCTTCTATCGGGGCGATTTAAGCAGGGTGTAGGAATATTCCCTCAAGCGATACCCTATAATCCTGAATTTAATGTTCAAGGATATTTGAATTTTAAATTTTCTTCAGCAGTAAAATTACGTGTTGGCGGTTTTGTTGGCGGTTATGAAAGCGCAGATTACACTGCGTCCAATCAAAATACTTCTGAAATGGGGCAGGAGGCAAGCTGGCTTGCACCTATGAGGATTGATGAGCAATACGCAAGAGCAAAATTTAATCTTTTTGGCGCACCGTTCAGACAGTGGCCTGAGCTGCGGCGCTGGTCTCAACTCTATGGTAAAGTAACACACGTGATAAACGACCAATCGTTGTACGAAGTAACTGCAAGTTATCTGAAAGACCGTATGGATCGTTCGGATAGAGACCATCGTATCCCAGACACAGTTTGGACTTCGGACTTTGTCTCGATGCATCCTCGATACACCTTACAGGCATATTACCATACGTGGACGAAAAATTTTTCACAGTCATATCAGATCAAAGGTGATTACACAAATCAAGTCTCCAAAACACACAACCTTAAAACTGGCTTTACATTCAAATCGCACGATTTTTATTATGAGAATTATGCTGCGGAAGCAAAAAGCAATCGGGTAAACGAAATGAATGTGTTTGACGGTAACCCCTATGAAGGGAATCTGTACGCGCAGGACAAGATAGAATTTCCTGGACTGATTGTGAACATTGGTATTCGTGGAGATTTCTTTAATCAGAATAGAAACGCGCCGAAGAATATCTATGATCCCTTGGCTTTTCAAGTTGGAACACCAGGGCATGTTCCCGGTGAAGCAGACGGAATTCCGGGAAATCCGGAACGTGAACAGACCAAATTACAAATTGCAATTGCTCCGCGTCTTGGCATTTCGCACCCCATGAGTGAAAATTCTGTTTTACATTTTGTGTATGGTCATTTCTATCAACGTCCCTCATGGACGAAAATGTTTGGACTTCCCTTTGTGAATTATACAACTACGTGGGACAGCGTTTTGAATCCGTATGCAAAACAACCAACCTATATGGACGAATGGCAAGGGTATTACGGAAATCCGAGTTTAGGATATGAACGCACGATCCAATATGAACTTGGCGTTGATTACAATATTGCAGATATCATCAAACTCGATCTTACCGGATATTATAAAGATGCGTCGCACGAGGCGAGCGTTATCACCGGCGCGTATTCGGTGACCCACCCTGCATCAAAAGCATTAATGGTAAGTAATTCCGGATATTCCGATGTACGTGGTATTGAAACAAAACTTGATTCACGATTCGATGGAATGTTTAATTTTGGTTTGAGTCATGAGATGTATTGGTCGTTTAATGGCGAAGTCGGGTTCAGTCGTTTGTATGAACCAGGTTCAACAAGTATCAATGTCCCGAAAGGATTGCGGCAAGGAAGAGGAGCATGGGGAAATTATCAACGCGTTAAAGGATGGGCGAGTTTTTCAATCAACAAAGATGAAGGTCCTGAGATTGTCGGAATGAAACCGTTAAGCGATGTCAACATCTATTCTAATTTTTGGTGGAGAACGGGAGATCAATACACCTATCATGGTCCGGGAGATCAATCAACTGAACCGAATAACATGCGATGGTTCAATTATTATCAGATCGATCTGAAAGTATCAAAAGGGATCGACATCTTTGGATTGACAACAGAATTCAGTCTCGACATAAAGAATTTGCTCGATTCCAAATTTTTGCGATTGTTGTATGGCGATGATCTGATACGATACATTGAGAATCCGAATCTGCCGGACAAAGAACGACTTCCCAAAACAGAGGATTTTTCCGAACCGAATATCTGGGAATGGTACTCGTACGAAGTTGCTCCGCAGAGGATCTATTTTCAAGTTTCAATAAAATTTTAATAACTGAAAAAACCTTGCGAAGGTTGTCTGCAATCTTCATAAAACCTTCGCAAGGTTTAACAAAGGTCTAAGAGTAAACATGAAAAAATATATTATCAGGGTATTTGAAATATCTTACATCAATGTCATTCTGAGGAGCGGAGCGACGAAGAATCTCGCTTTTCCACTCGACAACAAGAACGAGATTCTTCCACTTCGCTACGCTCAGTGTCAGAATGACAAAAAGCAATCATTTTTTCAGATGTCTCTTATTTTAGTACTTATTACGCTGCTCTTTTCAGATGTGATGTCCGCTCAGGTTGTATGGGGAAAACAAACCTTAAAAAGAGGAAAACTGTGGGCGACCATTTGGAATTCTCTTCAATACGGAGATCCGACCGAGACACAAAATGGATTTCATACAATTGATTACCCGGGGTATTCAAAAGGAACAAGTGTTAACGATGCTTTAAATTATGCAGAAGCTGTTGGATATGCGATCTATGGCGTGCGAGACAATGTTGCATCATCATACACCATCAATTCTCGATTCTTTCCGTCGGGGCAGGATATTTTTCCAACAGAAGAAGCGACATTGACGAAAAATTATAACCTTAAAGAAATCGGAATTGCAGGAGAAGAGATCGTCACCGGTGCTCATCACAACAACTATATCAATGTTGATATTTCCCGACGAAGCATGGTGTGGAGTTATCCGGGATTGAACGACTTCATTATTCATGAAGTGACGATAACCAACAATGAATTGTCATCTGTTGATTCACTCTATTTCGGAATGCGTTACGGCCTTCGTATGACGCAGCGCTCCGGGAGCAGAGGAGATGAAAAATATGCGTGGGATACGGCTGAGAAACTCTTTTATTTTTATGACCACCAACGATTCAGAACCCAAGATGAAGTTCCCATTGTTTACAACTTTGGTGTTGGTCCCTTGCGAGGTGATATTGGTGATGCCGAAGATATTTACCAACAAGGAATTCGTGACCATGAGTTGGAAGCTCCGGGATATTTTACGGTTGCAGTGCTGGACTCTGCCGGTGCAAATGTTATTCAGAATATTCTTGAGCATACCGGACAAGGTCTGACCGAAGGAGCAAGCACTGTTGATCAAATGTTCATCCAAGGATCTTCATCTGCCGCGAGAGTGAAGGAAGTAATGACGCATCACCAGCCAAAAATATCGTGGGATTCAGCACGCGCGCTTGGCGGTGAAGGAGGGAACAAATACGAACGTCGTCCGGAATTTTTAGTGAGTGTAGGACCGTTATCAATTTTCCCATTTGGTTCTGTGAGGATCGTGTATGCCGAAGTAATAGGGGAAATGGATCGAACAAAAATTGTGGAGGGGGGAGTTGCAAATATTGATCTTATGGCGACGGCATCTCGGGATTCTATGCTTGCTCATGTTCGCGCAGCACGAAAGTTGTATGCAAACAATTATCTTCCAACAGTATTTCCACCTCCAACACCGACCGATGGTGAAAACAGCTTAAAGATTGCTATTGAACCGGGAATAATTAATATCGATTGGCCGCCTATTCCTTCTACTTACAAAGACCCGATTTCCGGAGTGAATGATGTTGCGGGTTATCGAGTGTATCGTTCTAATTATTTTACAATCGGTCCGTGGTCACTTGCAGCTGATATCAAAAAAGATTCTGTGGTACTTATCGGAGGAAATGTTCGTTTTATCGATAAAGACTTGCCGTTCGGTGTCGGCAATTATTATTGTGTTACAAGTTATGATGTGAATGGGAACGAAAGCGGCAAAGTAAATAATACTCGGTTTCCGGTCTATCCATTGCGCGCACCCAATCTCCAATTTCCAAAGAATGTATATGTTGTTCCCAATCCATTCCGCCAACATAGTAACCTGACCGGAACGGGTGAACGGTATCGAATGGAGTTCATCGGGATTCCGGCGAAATGTAAGATCAAAATTTATACGCTCACCGGTGATGTTATTCAGGAAATAGAACATGACGATGGCAGTGGATCGGAAGCATGGGGAAGTATCAAGCGATTGGATTATCAATTGAATAAATGGACACTCGGAATTGCGCCGGGTATTTATATTTATCGTATCGAATCACATGTTGCAGGACATGTCGGAGAATCATATATAGGCAAATTAGCAATCGTGAAATAAAAAAGTATACCGTTCGCTTTAAGCGAACGGTATACTGGCTACCGAAAGGAAAACGGAGATCAGTCTAATGTATTCAAAGAAAAAAATATTTCAATTATTTTCGATCTCAAAAATACGTGTCATCGCGAGGGAGCGACTTGTCCGCCATCTTTTAGGCGGAAGCGACCGAAGTTCCCTCTTTTTAATCCCGCAAAGAACGGAATCTAAAAAGCGGGACAATCTTGAAAATTTAAGTATAAAAACGAGATTGCCACGCCAAAAAACGGCTCGCAATGACAATGATTGGGTATTTTTGAGACTACTTCTAGTCTTCACATACTTCATGGTGCTGTCTGCTTTTGTTCACGCGCAATCCGGTATTTCACCGATTGATATAGAGCGTGCGGGACAATCCGGCTGGCAGTTTTTGAAGATCAATGGTGATGCACGGCAGGCTGCATTAGGCGGTGCATACACGGCTATTTCAAAAGGAGATGCAAGTGCGGTGTTTGGAAATCCGGCAGCGTTATCCGATGTGAAGAATATCGATGTTCAAGTGAATGCGTTACAATGGATTGCCGATATCAATCATCAATCCGCGGCAATCGCCGTCAATATTGGTGATATTGGCGTTTTCGGTGCAAGTGTTGCAATGCTTGGATATGGAGATATTCCTGAAACGATCAATGCACCATCAGGAACAAGCGGAACATCACCACTAGTTACCGGTTCAATGTTTACGGCAAACGATATTGCGGCAGGTATTTCATACGCACGAAAGATAACGGACAATCTTTCAGTTGGCGGAAATGTTCGATGGATGCAGCAACAGATCGCAGAGCTTTCCATGAGAAATTGGTCATTGGATTTCGGCACTATGTATTATACCGGATACAGAAGTTTACGCATAGCAATTACCGCAAGAAATTTTGGACCGGATTCACGATTCGGCGGATGGAGCGAAGAATTCCAAACGGAATCCGATAATGTGCGAATGCCGTTGGATTTCCGTGCAGGCATGGCAATGGACTTTTTGGAAGAAGATGGCGGTCCGCATCTTTTGACAATGGTGATAGAAGGGGACCATCCTAATGATGGGAAAGAAAAATTTCATGTTGGAGCAAGTTATGCGTTTGACGGAATGTTCTTTATTCGCGGCGGATATAAATTCAATTATGATGTGCAGAAATTTACTTTTGGCGCAGGGATCAACTATCCGTTTGGTGAAACGGTCGGCTCTATCAATTATGCATATGTGGATTTTAGCGAACTGACCCAAGTGCACATGTTCTCTCTTGGGTTTTCTTTTTAATGTATCGACATTTGAAACATTATCAATCAATGACAATAATAGTTATTGTAGACTTTGGTAAAAGGTGAATATGAAAAATAAAGTTGTGGTAATAGGAAGTTATAACACTGATCTGACAATCAAAACCGCGAGGATACCCCGTCCGGGTGAAACAATTATTGGAGGAATTTTTTCAGAAGGAGGCGGAGGAAAAGGTGCTAACCAAGCCGTTGCAGCTGTCCGTTCCGGTGCAGATGTAAGTTTTATTGCGCGAGTAGGGAACGATATTCTTGGCAATGAAGGAATACAACGGTTAACGAATGAACGGATCGAAACACGTTATATTCTCCGGGATGCCGAAGTTGCAACAGGAGTGGCGTTCATTGTTGTTGATGACCGCGGGGAAAATAGCATCGTGGTTGCTTCTGGTGCAAACGCCCGGTTAAGTCCGGCTGATATCGAAACAGCGAAGGATGAAATATCGACTGCAAGTGTTATCCTTGTTCAATTGGAATCTCCGCTTGATACAATCCGTGCAGCGATAAAAAAAGCTCATGAATATGGGGCAACTGTTATTTTAAATCCTGCTCCCGCACAACCACTTGAACAAAATCTATTGCGAGAGATCGACATTATCACGCCAAATGAGGTTGAAGCCGAGATGCTCACAGGAATTAAAGTGACGGATGAGAATAGTCTTCGTTTAATCACAAAAAAATTTTTTGAATTGGGTATCCAAAAAGTACTGATCACTCTCGGATCGAGAGGGGTCTTTGTCGGACTTCCGAATACTATGGAACTCATCCCTGGATTCAAGGTCAAACCCATTGATTCTACAGGTGCAGGAGATGTCTTTAGTGGGTCGCTTGCTGCATTTCTTGCTCTAGGAATGTCTATAGCAGATGCCGCAAAAATGGCAAATGCCTCGGCATCAATATCAGTCACTCGAATGGGTGCACAAAATTGTGCACCAAGCCGGATAGAAATAGAAAATTTACCGCAGCGAATACTTCCTCATACGTTGAGGCATTGAATTGAATAATTATACATTCGTCATCACAATCACAAACCCTATGGAGGTATAGATGAAATCTAATAAACTGTTTGCAATGATTCTTGCAGGCGTAATATTGTTTGGTCAAGGATTGATTGCGCAAACTTCGAGCAATATGACCTTGATGGGAAATTACGGGAAAGGTGAAGGAGAAACGAAAGCTATTTTTGCAGCCGGTTCTGTAGTGTATTATGCGCTTGGCAGTAAAGTACAGATTGCCAGTTTTACAAATCCTGCAACACCGGTAAAGATTGGAAGCGTGATTCTTACAGATGTCATTGAAGATCTTGTTCGCACATCGATCAACAGCACTCAACATTTAGTCGTCAGCGGCGGTACCAAAGTGTGGCTTATCAATGTTCAAAATCCAACATTGCCATCCTTAGTTTCTACTATTGAAATCGGAGCAGGTGCAACATGTGAAGGCGTAGCAACAAGCGGAACGTATGCCTATGTTGCTGCCGGCAGTAACGGTTTTAAAATTTATAATATTGCCAATCCGGCAAGTCCTGTGTTGGTTAAATCAATCGATAGTTTGGCGTATTGCGAAAGCGTCGTCATCTCCGGACAATATGCCTACATTGCAGCCGGATCGAGAAGTCATATTGTAGATATTTCAGATCCTGCTGTTCCGTTATATGTTGGAAGAATTAATGGCTACGGGGGATATCATCAATATTTAAACGTCCGTTCCGGATATGCGTATGTTTGTAATTACGATGCTAGTTTGTCGGTAGTGAATGTAACAAATCCTGCAAATCCGGTAAATGTTATTGATGTTCCTTCAGGATACCGCACTGCACGAATTATATTTGACGGTAACTACGCTTACGTAGCTGTTGGTGATACGGGAATGGTTATTTATGATGTTGTGAATCCTGCCGCACCGGTTTTAACTGCCAAGATCAAAACAACAGGTCGCGCCGCATCATTGTATTATGGTGCTGTCACTGTAGGCGGTTCTCCGAAAGGACATATTTTTGTTGCGAACAGAAATCCGGCTCCTGGTGTAAGTGCAATTAATGTTTCAACACCGGCATCACCGGTAACAGCATCATTTCTTGGAGCATTAGCTGCGCCATCCGGTACTGCATACATTCCGTACTATGCAAATGGAAAAGCATACGTAGCGTATGGAACAGCAGGTTTGCGTATCATTGACGTCAGTAATCCATCGTCACTTTTATTGCTATCCACAACCGCTCTCGGAGGTGATTCTCGTGCCGTGGTTGCGAGCGGTAATTATGCCTACGTGGCGGCGAGAGATTCGGGCGTTTATATCGTTGATGTAACAAATGCAAACGCTCCCGTTAAAATCAAAACGATCAAAATGCCAAGTGCACGAGGTATCGCTGTCAGCGGTACAAAAGTATATGTTGCCGCCAGCGACAGCGGTATGGTTGTGATTGATATTACCAACCCAACAACTGCATCCATCGTAGCATACACCGGCAAAAGTGTATACGGAGAAAATGTTACGATAAACGGTAACACCGCAGGATTAACGGATTATAGTTTCATTACATTTTATGATGTTACAACACCAAGCGTGCCTGTTAAAAAAGGGACAACGACAAAGTTTAGAGTAGGAAACGAAGGCTTTGCAATCGCAGGGAATTATGCCTACGTACCGGATGGTGACAGTATGAAAGTATTCGACATCACCAATCTTCTCACACCGACTCAAGTTGCCAAGATTAAAACAGGCGGGTACGGATATGTTTCGGCAGTTGCAGGAGATTACTGTTACGTTGCCTCGGAAGGTACCGGCGTACGCTCTATCAATATTTCTAATCCTTTGGTTCCTGTTGAAGCAGGTTTCTATGACGGCGTTCCACAATCAAGAGGTCTTGTTGTTGACGGTAAATATATTTATGTGGCAGAGAAGGGGGATGGGTTGGCAGTATATTCCAATAATCTTGTTATCGTAGCATCGGATAAAGTTACATTCCAAGTGAATATGAGCACGCAGATGAAGATCAAGAAATTCGATAGAACAAAAGATACTGTTGTTGTTCGCGGAGATTTCCAAGGATGGGGGGGTAATGCATTCAAATTAACCGATATTGACGATGATAGTATTTATATCGGTAATTTCTCAGTTCCTGGAGCACCGAAAAATATCACATACAAATATGTGAAGCTTGCCACAAGCGTTTCAGGTGATCAGTGGGAAGCGATCAATGACCGAAAAGATACAATTCCCTCTACACCAATGACCTTGCCGGTTGCGTGGTTTAATAAAGACAGCACCAGTGTGTATTCCGACAACTTCATCACATTCCAAGTGAACATGAAAAAACAGATAAAATTTGCAAAGTTTGATATTGCAAAGGATTCCGTTGTAGTTCGTGGTGACTTTAGCGGATGGGACAAAAATGCTTATCTCTTGACCGATAGTAATAATGATAGTATCTATACCGGAACACATAATATTGTTTCGGTAAAGAAGATCATCTACAAATTCGTTATCCATAAAGCAACCGGCGATACATGGCCAAGCAGTCCGGATCGGATCGATACAACGCTCAACGGTACACCGAAAACTCTGCCGGTTGTTTGGTTCAGCAACGACAGCGTTTTAACCGGCGTTCGTCGTGACGACAATGCTATTGCAACAACGTATGAACTGCTTCAAAATTATCCCAATCCATTTAACCCATCAACAAAGATTGATTTCTCAATTCTTGCTGACGGATTGGTGAGTTTGAAGGTCTATAACCTTCTTGGACAAGAAGTTGCAACAATTGTTAATCAACAATTGAATGCAGGAAAACATATTGCAACATTCAACGCAAGCAATCTTTCAAGCGGTGTGTATTTCTATAAAATAGAAGCTGGCACGTTTACTTCAATAAAGAAGATGACGGTATTGAAATAAGAAAATGCTGGTACAAAATATCCAAAGGAAACGACCCCACCCTTTATCCCTCCCCTTTTAGGGGAGGGATTTTTCTCCCCCTATAAGGGGGAGAACTAAAGAGGGGGTTATTCGATTTTACGCTGAGCAATCTAAGTTTTTTAGTTTTACAAAAATGTTTCAGCTTCATCAAATCACTTAATTCACTTTTTTATTTTCATTTATGCTGGAGGTTTTATGAAATACAAAAAGATACTTTTTGCTACTTTGTTTTCTTTGGTAGCATTAAGCCTGTCGCTATTTGCACAAGCTCCTCTGTCGGATAATATGGCAGCGAGCGGAGTATTGGGACAAGCAGATTTTGTAACAGCGACAACTGGAGCGACAGCGAGTACAATGAACAATGCGTTTGGTGTCGCAGTCGATCCAACCACAGGGAAGTTATTTGTTGCTGATCGTAACAATTC
>JAUXTU010000001.1 GCA_030679145.1 Bacteroidota bacterium
TTGTTAGTGAATGACATCGAACTATATTTGATTGTGTTTTTGAACGGACATTTTTCAAAAGAACATTCACAATTGAATGGATTGCACTCCAGAGTTACAGTAAAGAATTTGATTGATGCCTATGCAACACATAATGATGTCATTCAGCAGCATCTTGGCAAATACGTGAAGTATCAACAAAATTCTTTCACGGCGTTGAATACTGCGTTCATCAATGATGGTGCATTCGTTCATATTCCTGCCAATATTGAAATTGAAAAACCGATTCATTTATTGTTTATATCAGCGAAAAAAGATACAGAACAATCCGCTTCACACATTCGAAATTTGATCGTAGTTGAAGAAAACTCAAAAGTGAATTTCATCAGCAGTTTCTATTCAGCAGAAGAGAATTCAAATCTAACCAACGCGGTGACTGAGATTGTTGTAAAGAACGAAAGCGTTGTAGAGGTGGTGAAAGTTCAAAAGGAAAGTGAATCGTCATTCCACGTAGAGAATTTGCACGTTCATCAATATCAACACAGCAATGTGCATGTCTTTTCTCTTGCTGTCGGTGGAGCAATTGCCCGAAATGACATGAGCGTTATCATCGACGGCGAATCGACCGAATGTAACTTGAATGGTTTATATATCACGTCAGGCCAACAGTTGATCGATCATCATACATTCATGCATCATATCCATCCAAACTGTCCGAGCCATGAATTATTCAAAGGAATTTTGACTGATTCATCACGCGCCGTGTTCAATGGAAAAGTGTATGTTGAGCCGGAAGCACAAAAGACAGATTCGAAACAGACAAATAGAAATCTGTTATTATCCGATACAGCGATTGTTGATACGAAACCCGAACTTGAGATTTTTGCCGACGATGTGAAATGTACACATGGCGCTGCGGTCGGCGGAATGAACGAAACACATTCATTTTATTTGAAAACTCGCGGAATCTCCGAAGAGAATGCAAAAGGGATTCTTACTGTTGGTTACGCTGCAGAAGCAACAGAAAAAATAGTTCATCCGATTCTGCGTCGTCATGTTGATCGCATTGTTGTTGATCATCTTCGTGCAAAACTCGGCAC
The DNA here is from genome assembly GCA_030679145.1 of Bacteroidota bacterium. GTDB lineage: Bacteria > Bacteroidota > Ignavibacteria > UBA10030 > UBA8401 > UBA8401. Next base: position 1,080 of record JAUXTU010000001.1, read on the forward strand.
CGGAAATTTACCTGATATTGTACACGCATAAATCATGTCCGAACTTGAAACTCAAATAGCGTTTGATGTAGCAACCCTGAGGAAAGACTTTCCCATACTCTCAACAACAGTGCATGGAAAACCTCTCGTCTATCTTGACAACGCGGCAACGACACAGAAGCCAAATGCGGTTCTTGATATTCAGAATATCTATTATCGCGAACAAAACGCGAACATCCACCGCGGTGTTCATCATTTAAGCGAAGTTGCTACTTTCGAATATGAAAAAGCACGCGGCAAAGTGAAGAACTTCATCAACGCGGCTGATAATAAAGAAATCATCTTTACCAAAGGAACGACCGATTCGATCAATCTTGTTGCGCAAAGTTTTGGGAAGTCATTTTTGAATGCTGGTGATGAAGTGATTATCTCAGCAATGGAGCATCATTCGAATATCGTTCCGTGGCAGATGATCTGTGAAGAACGGAATGCCAAACTTTGCGTTATTCCGATGAATGATGACGGCGAATTAATACTTGAAGAATACGAAAAATTGCTTTCGCCAAAGACAAAGATCGTTTCGGTTGTGTACATTTCAAATTCTCTTGGAACAATCAATCCAGTAAAACGGATCATTGAAATTGCACACCGCAATGGTTCAAAAGTGTTGATCGACGGCGCGCAGGCAATTGCTCATACTCCCGTTGATGTGCGTGATCTTGATTGTGATTTCTTTGCTTTTTCGGGACACAAAATTTTCGGTCCAACAGGTATTGGAATCTTATACGGTAAAGCATCGCTGCTTGAACAGATGAAACCGTATCAAGGTGGCGGAGACATGATTCGTTCCGTAACGTTTGAAAAAACAACGTATAATGATCTTCCCTATAAATTTGAAGCGGGAACTCCGAATGTTGTGGGCGGAATTGGTCTCGGTGCTGCAATCGATTATGTGAATATTATTGGATTGAATGCAATTTCACAATATGAACAAGAACTTCTTGAGTATGGAACAGAAATTTTAAGAAATATAAATGGACTTCGTTTGATCGGCACAGCAAAATCAAAAGCATGTATCCTTTCATTCGTTTTGGAAAATGCTCATCCGCATGATATTGGAACTATTCTTGATCGGGAAGGAATCGCGATTCGGACAGGCCATCATTGCACACAGCCGGTAATGCTACGATTCGGAATTCCAGCAACTGCTCGTGCTTCGCTATCCTTCTATAACACCAAGGAAGAATTGGATACGTTGGTTCGCGGAATTGCAAAAGTGACGGAGATTTTCGGATGAGTGAATTGAATGAATTATATCAGCAGTTGATTCTTGAGCACAACAAATCGCCAAGAAACTTTAAAGAGTTAGAACATTTTACGAATGATGCTGACGGTTACAATCCATTGTGTGGAGATCATTATCATATTTGGTTGAAGCTGGATGGTGATGTTATTTCCGATATCGGATTCAAAGGAAGCGGCTGTGCAATTTCAAAATCATCCGCTTCAATGATGACCGCTGCGATTAAAGGAACAACGATCAATAACGCAAAAGAACTTTTTGGGAAATTTCATTCAGTAATTATGACGAAGATCGGTGATGAGATTCCTGAAGAGAAGATCGAAGAATTAGGAAGTCTTGGGGCGTTGGCAGGTGTAAGAGAATTTCCTGCACGAATTAAATGTGCAAGTTTAGCGTGGCACGCGTTGAATGCCGCTTTGACAAATCCGAAGCAGACAGTTTCGACCGAGCAAGAAAATTAATTTAACATTCACAATAAAAGTTTAAGCGAATGGAAAACAAGAATTACCCGACACTGCAACAGCTGAGTTCCATCGAGAAAATGATTATCAAGGAACAAGTGACTGAACAGATCCGGACTGTGTATGACCCGGAAATTCCTGTGAATATCTATGAACTCGGACTTGTCTATAATGTGGAAGTATCCGATACTGGATTAGTCGATGTGACGATGACATTGACATCGCCGGCGTGTCCCGCTGCTCAGGTAATTCCTGTTGAAGTGAAACAAAAAACAGAAACAGTAAAAGGTGTTTCCGAAACCAATGTGAATATTGTTTGGGAGCCGCGTTGGGAAACAAGTATGATGTCCGAGGAAGCGCGACTGACACTGGGAATGTAAGCTCTTGGCACATCGAACCGTTCGCTTTGAGCGAACGGTTCGCTAAAAAATACTATTAAAAAATAATTATGGAAACCAATAGAAGAACATTCTTAAAAACTTCATCATCACTGATCATCGGAACAATCGCATCAGCTGTTCCAGTATCTGCAAACGAAACGAATACTATTTTATCATCACAAACCAAGGAGAATAAAACAATGGCACACGAACTTGCACCGCTTCCATATGCACTGGATGCACTTGAACCGTATATCGATACGAAAACAATGGAAATCCACCACGGCAAACATCACGCCGCGTATGTTACAAATTTGAACAATGCATTGAAGGATTACGCAGATATTCAATCCAAATCGGCAGTCGAATTGATCACCAATTTGAATGCTGTTCCCGAAGCAATTCGAGGCGCAGTACGTAACAATGCCGGAGGACATGTGAATCATACAATGTTCTGGCAGCAATTGAAAAAAGATGTTGCATTTCCTGCATCAAGTAAATTTGGCGCAGCATTGATTTCGACATTCGGTTCACTTGATGCATTCAAAGAACAATTCAACAAAGCAGGTCTCGGACGATTCGGTTCCGGTTGGGCGTGGTTGATCGTTGATGGCGGAAAACTTGTGATCACTTCAACAGCGAATCAAGACAACCCGATTTCCGACGGAAAGAAACCGATTCTTGGTGTTGATGTTTGGGAACATGCGTACTACTTGAAATATCAGAACCGTCGCGCAGATTATCTGGGTGCAATCTGGAGTGTGGTGAATTGGGATGATGTTGTTGCACGTTACGAACAAGCAGTGAAATAGTTAAGAGTAAGCGTCATTGTGAGCCCCGATTTTTTTTCGGGGCGAAGCAATCTGCTTGCGCGCAGGCAGATTGCCACGTCGTCCTGATAAAAAATACCGCTTTACGGCATCCCATACAACGGGACATCAGGACTTCTCGCAATGACAAATCTTTTTTTTGCATATGTCCTTTCCAGAAGAACCAACTGAAATATTGCCGCTGTTTCCGCTGAATGTTGTATTATTTCCGCAATCACAACTGCATCTGCATATCTTTGAAGAACGATATAAAACGTTGATCAATGAATGCATTCAATTCGACTCTGACTTTGGTATCATTCTTGTCCACGAACAACAGGTTCGAACGATTGGCTGTACTGCGATTGTGAAAGATATCGTGAAGCGATACAATGATGGAAAAATGGATATTGTTGTAGAGGGGAGACGGCGTTTTCAACTGCACAATTTTGTTGAAGCCCCGCATCCGTATTATTCCGGACGTATATCATGGATGGAAGATGTGGAGGAAGAAGTGGATGAACAATTACGCGTTCATGCGGTGAATCTGCATAATCAGTTCGTAAAAGTCGTCTTTACGGGGATTGTTCAGCAAGTGGATATTACTGATGTAAGGAAAACAAGATCGTTTCATCTTGTACAAAAATCGGGAATGGAATTGATTGAGCGGCAGGTGTTCCTTGCGATGAACTCCGAAAATAAACGACTCCAATTTCTTATTCAACATTTGGAATCGCTGCTACCGCTTCTTTTATCAAAGAAAACTGTTGAGGAGTTGGCGAAGAATGATGGGTATGTGCAAGAGTGAAGGAAAGAAATTAAACGATATGGTCATTGCGAGACAATCCTGAGTGCAATCGAAGGATTGTCGAAGTAATCTTTTACAGAAAAAACTTGTTTTCAAATTTTCACTTCGTTAAGTTAGTAGCGCAATGGAGAACTCACAGAACGAGATTCGAAAGATACCATCGCTGTTGAAGTTCGAGATCGATGAACTTCACATTGAGACTGAAAAACATTACTGGAACTATTGCGTGAATTGCGGAACTCAGCTTGACAGCCGCAAATGCAAATTGTTCTGCCCTAAATGCGGATTTTATCATAATTGCAGTGAGCCATAATCAAATAACAGAGGAGTCGTTGTGAACAAAAAAGGATACCGAGTTACCAAGAAGCACCGTAAGAAACGCGCAAAGAGTAAAGAAAAAGCAAAAGCATTGCGCGCAAATAAAAAAGCAGTGTAAGCAAGAATGAACCCGCAGTTGATGCGGGTTTTTTATTTTCATATCATAAATTTCAGATTTTCTTTTGCATCTGCTTCAAGGTTTCGATATTTTGAATGAAATGAACCCAGTTTCTGTGCATAGAGAGTCAATGACTATCGGAACAAAGACATTTGATTTTTCCAAACGGACATATGTGATGGGAATTTTGAATGTAACACCTGATTCCTTTTCGGATGGAGGGAAATATTTTTCCGTTGAATCTGCTGTAACTCGCGCTTTGGAAATGATCGAACAAGGAGCCGATATCATTGATGTTGGGGGCGAATCAACACGGCCGAAAGGAGTATATGGTAAAACGCAAAAAATATCTGCAGATGAAGAGCTGAGCCGCGTTATTCCTGTCATCGAACGAATTGCAAAATCGACTGATGCAGTCATTTCAATTGATACTACAAAATCCAAAGTTGCAGATGAAGCATTAAAAGCCGGCGCATCAATTGTTAACGATATCAGCGGATTGAAATTTGATGAGAGAATTGCGGATATTACAGCTAAGCATAATGCAACACTTGTGGTAATGCATATTCAAGGAACACCGGAAACAATGCAGCAAAATCCAAGCTATAACGATGTTGTTACGGAGGTAAAAGCTGAGATACGCCAGTCAATTGAAAAAGCAAAATTTGCTGGAGTTCATAACATTATTATCGATCCCGGTATTGGATTTGGAAAAAATCTTGAGCATAATCTAAAATTACTGAAACACTTGAAAGAGTTTCAAGAACTCGGGCATCCGATTTTGATCGGGACATCTCGAAAAGGTTTTATTGGTGCATTGTTGAACACAACGGTAAATGAACGTATCGAAGGGACGGCGGCATCAGTTGCAGTAGCAATTATGAATGGCGCAAATATTATTAGAGTTCACGATGTGAAAGAAATGAAACGTGTTGCGGTTATTACTGATGCAATACAGAATGTGCAATAATGGAACTATTTAACGTCGGTTTTTTATCGGTTACAGTCTTTGATGTCGTCGACATTTTATTGGTGACATTCATTGTGTATCGTTTGTACCGAGGAATGCGTGGAACAATTGCCGCTCAGATCTTGGTTGGTCTGTTGGTGATCGTTGTTCTCTCCGTTATTGCGCAAGCGATCAATCTAAAAGCAATGGGATGGATTCTTCGTACGCTCGCCGATGTTTGGGTGATTGCGATGGTAATAATCTTTCAACCGGAGCTGCGACGACTGCTTTCTACTATCGCGCGCAACCGTTTGGTAAGATTGTTTTTGAGAATGAATGTCAGTGAATCGATCGAAGAAATTGTTGCAACCTCACTTGAACTTTCCAAGAAAAAACAAGGGGCATTGATCATTATTGCACGCGGAACGGGAATGAAATCTTTTGTTGAAACGGGAATTATTCTTGGTGCTCAGATCAGCAGATCACTGCTTCTTTCAATTTTCAATCCTCGTTCTCCGCTACATGACGGTGCCGTGATCGTGAATGATAGAACAATTGAAGCCGCCCGATGTACGCTTCCGTTATCATCTAATTCTCGTGTTGGTGATTTGGTATTGGGTACGCGCCATCGTGCAGGATTAGGTATTACTGAGCAAACGGATGCTGTTGCGGTTATTATTTCGGAAGAGACCGGTGCAATTTCGATTGCAGACAATGGTGAGTTATTCTATAAAATATCAATTAAAGATCTGAGAATGGAATTACGTGAACGGCTTGTCATTTCCATGCAGCGGTCAATCAAGAATGTGAAGGAGGCGATTCGTCCTCAATAATGAATGTTGCCGTCATTATCCCCGCATACAACGCCGCAGAATCTCTCCCTGCATTATTTGAACGAACGTTAAAGGTTCTTCCGAAAGAAAATATTTTTCTCGTAAATGACGGCTCCGCTGATGCAACAAAACAGATTGCCGTACAATATGGAGTGAATGTGCATTCGCATAGTTCGAATGTTGGAAAAGGTGTGGCACTGCAAACTGGATTTGACGAAGTGTTAAAAAAGAATTTTGATGCTGTTATTACGATGGATGCTGATCTTCAGCATCGCCCTGAAGATATCCCGAGATTCATTGAGAATTATTCTCAAACAAAATGTGATGTTATCATCGGAAGCAGATTGCATAATAAAAAAGGAATGCCGATCCATCGTGTTCTGTCGAATACAATGACGACCGGATTAGTGAGGCTGCGAACCGGAGCAAATATCTCTGACAGCCAATCGGGTTTCCGTTTTATTACACGAAGAATACTTGAGCAGATCAGACTGCAATCAACAGGATTTGAAGCTGAAACAGAGTTTTTAATTAAAGCGGCATTGATTGGAGCTTCGTTCGGCTCAATCCCGATTGAAACGATCTATGCCGGTGAAAAAAGTAACATGACGCATCTTCAAACGACGGTCAATTTTATAAAAGCACTATTCAGAAAATATTAATATGGGAAGATTCGATACAGAACGAAAAGAATTAATAGAAGTACTAAAAGGTAAAGGTATAACCGATGAAAATGTTCTTACTGCAATGATGAAAGTTGAACGGCATTTATTTGTCGATCAGATGTTCATCAACCGTGCGTACGAAGATAATGCACTGCCTATAGGAAGCGAACAAACAATTTCTCAGCCGTACACCGTTGCATTTATGACTCAAGCGCTTCATCCAAAAAAAAATATGAAAGTACTTGAGATCGGGACCGGTTCAGGATATCAAGCGGCAATTCTCGCAACAATAGGATGTAGAGTGTTTACGATTGAACGCCATCTCAGTTTATTGAACAATGCTCGAAAATTATTTGATGCTCAGCATCTTCATGTTGCAGCAAAAGGTGGTGACGGCACGGTCGGTTGGTCTGAACATGCACCGTATGATGCCATTATTGTTACTGCCGGAGCTCCGAAAATTCCCGAAGCGTTAGTGAATCAATTGAATGAAGGTGGACGTTTGGCGATTCCGGTCGGAAATCGTGAAGCGCAGCAATTGGTTGTCGGGACAAAGATTGACGGAAAATTACAGACAGAGATAGTCGATGGATTTAAATTTGTTCCGCTGATTGGAAAGAATGGTTGGAATTAAACATCCAACAAACGGTAATCTTGTGTCAAAACTTCCTCACATACTTGTTCTTGTTGGTCCTACCGCATCCGGCAAAACAGCGATGGCATTATCCATCGCAGAAAAGATTCCTTCAGAAATTATTTCCGCAGATTCTCGACAGATATTTAAACATCTCACGATTGGCACTGCAAAGCCAAGCAAGACAGAATTAAAGCAAGTTCCTCATCATTTTATCGATCTACTCGAACCAGATCAAAAATTCAATGCGGGAGATTTTCAGGAACAGGGAAGAAAAACAATTTCTCAAATTCTTGAACGAAAGAAACTTCCCATTGTTGTCGGCGGGACAGGATTATATGTTCAAGCAATCGTTGACGGTTTTTTTGAACAACCTGAAATATCCGGCGAAGTCCGTAAATTATTGGAAGATCGTTTAGAACATGAAGGAAAAGATGCTCTCTATAAAGAACTTCAATCCATTGACCCTGAATCAGCTTTAACAATGGACTCCACAAAATTCCGGCGGGTTATTCGCGCGCTAGAGATTTTCCACGAAACAGGAACACCAATTTCACAATTTCATAAGCAGCATAAAGTGAATACGATGTATGATGCACATTTTTTTGGATTGAATTGGGAACGAAGTGTGCTGTATGAACGAATCAATAAGCGAGTTGACAAAATGTTTGCCGAGGGATTTTTGAATGAAGTGAAACAATTAAAGGAAAGCGGATTTGATGATCGATTTCAATCCCTTCAAACTGTGGGCTACAAAGAAGCATTTGCATATCTCCGGAGTGAAATCTCAAAAGAGCGAATGATCGAATTGATGAAGCAAAATACCCGTCGATTTGCAAAACGTCAAATGACATGGTTTAGGAAAGAAGAAAGAATTCATTGGTTTGATATTTCATCAGAAGATCAAATTGAGCAGATTGCAAAGAAAATAATTAATCAGCTATAGTTGTAATGCGACGATAATAAAAAAAATGTAATTTTATTTTCCCTCAAATCTTCGTATATTTACTTATGCAAGTTCAAATCCACACGTAACTACCTCAACTGTTTTATCGCATTAGATGAATAATGCGATATGCAATCCCTATTTTTTCTCGAATTTAATTTTATTAAGAGTATTATGAACATTTTGAAGCAAATTCAAAATCGAAAGACCTTTGCAATTATCAGTCACCCTGATGCTGGAAAGACGACATTGACAGAAAAGTTACTGTTGTATGGCGGAGCAATTCAAATTGCTGGTGCCGTGAAATCAAACAAGATCAAAAAAACTGCAACATCAGATTTTATGGAGATAGAAAAACAGCGTGGAATTTCAGTTTCGACGTCCGTTATGACCTTCTCCTACAACAATTATACAATCAATCTTCTTGACACACCAGGTCACAAAGATTTTGCAGAAGATACATATCGAACGTTGACTGCTGTTGACAGTGTCATTCTTGTAATCGATTGCGTAAAAGGTGTTGAAGAGCAGACTGAAAAATTGATGAATGTATGCAGGATGCGAAACACACCGGTTATTGTGTTTATCAATAAGCTAGATCGTGAAGGTCGAGATCCGATCGAGTTGTTGGATGAGATCGAAGAAAAATTGAATATTCATGTTCGTCCGCTTTCGTGGCCGATGGGAATCGGGAGTAACTTTCGCGGAGTGTTCAACATTCACGAAAACACATTCAATTTTTTCACGCCGAACAAACAACGAATCGAAGAGGATATCGTTTCATTCAGCGGTGTTGATGATCCTAAACTGCACGATCAATTTGGAAAACAAGCATTACAATTGAAACACGACATCGATCTTGTTAGAGGAGTGTATACAGAATTTAATGTTCAGGACTATCTTTCCGGTAATGCTGCCGCCGTCTTCTTCGGCAGTGCATTGAACAATTTTGGAGTAAAAGAACTTCTGGAAACATTCGTGAAGATCGCGCCAAAACCCCAAGGGAGGGAAACGACCCATGGATTTATGGAGCCAACCAATGAAAAATTTTCGGGATTTGTATTTAAGCTTCATGCGAATCTGGACCCGCGTCATCGTGATAGGATTGCATTCCTTCGTATTGTTTCGGGAACGTTCGAGCGGAATAAATTCTATTATCACGTTCGACTGAAACGGGAATTAAAATTCGCCAATCCGACATCATTTATGGCGCAGGATAAAAGTGTTGTGGACTTTGCCTATCCGGGCGACGTCATTGGATTATACGATTCCGGAAATTTCAAAATCGGCGATACGCTTTCCGAAGGTGAAGAGATGATGTATAAAGGAATCCCAACATTCTCTCCTGAAATTTTCAAAGAATTACAACTGACCGATCCGTTCAAATCCAAACAATTGGAAAAAGGCATTCTTCAATTGACCGACGAAGGACTTGCTCAAGTGTTTCTTCAGAATCAGGGAAATAGAAAAGTGGTCGGCACAGTTGGAGATCTTCAATTTGATGTTATTAAATATCGTTTGGAAAATGAGTACGGCGCACCGTGTATGTTCCGTCCCCTTAGTTTGTATAAAGCATCGTGGGTCCAATACGATAAAGAAGCTGATATTGAATGGCTCAAGACCATTCATCCTCACTCAATGTTCTATGATAAACATGGGAATCTTGTCTTTATCTCTGAATCTAAATACGCATTACAGCGTGCAATCGACAACAATCCAAAGGCAAAGTTCTTATTCAGTATAGAGCACAACACCGAAACCCACGGAATGGGGGAATAAGTAAAATCGGATGAACAGGTAAGATTTGTTTTTGTAAAACGATTTTGCCTTTGTATATTCAATCAGTTTCATCTCAGCGGAACCACAATTCTTAAGAGGAAGTAATGATTGAAAAGAGCGAAAACATCGCCAGCTTGGAAGAACAGTTCAATCAGCGCATTGCGAACGGCGAAACGATCGAACCAAATGATTGGATGCCGGAAAAATATCGCAAGCAGCTGGTTCGTCTTATCTCGCAGCATGCACATTCCGAAATTATTGGAATGCTCCCCGAAGGAAATTGGATCACCCGCGCGCCATCGCTTCGTCGCAAACTTGCTCTTCTCGCAAAAGTTCAGGATGAAGCCGGTCACGGTCATTATCTCTACAGTTCTGCAGAAACTCTTGGCACTTCCCGCGAAGAAATGTTTGATCAACTTCACGAAGGGAAAGCAAAATACTCTTCTATATTCAATTACCCGACTTTATCGTGGGCAGATATGGGAATGATCGGCTGGCTTGTTGATGGCGCAGCGATCATCAATCAAACTACGATGGCGAAATGCTCCTACGGTCCATATTCACGCGCATTAATTCGAATCTGCAAAGAAGAAAACTTTCACAAAAAACAGGGAATGGAAATCATTGCTACTCTCATTGCATCGGGAGAAAAAGGAAAAGCAATGGTGCAGGAATCATTTACCAGATTCTGGTGGCCGACGCTGATGATGTTCGGCCCGCATGATTCCAATTCTCCGAACAGTGCGGATATGATGAAATGGAAGATCAAATTAAAAAGCAATGACGAACTCCGCCAACGATTCATTGATATGACTGTTGATCAAGCGTTGGCGTGGGAATTGAGAATTCCTGATGACAAATTAAAATTCAATGAAACAACTCGAAGTTGGGAAACAGGCGAAATCGATTGGGAAGAATTCAATGCGGTGATCAATGGAAGCGGACCATGTAATCACGAGCGTTTGGAAGCGCGCCGAAATGCACACGATAACGGGAAATGGGTTCGTGATGCTGCAAGAGCGTTCGAAGAAAAACAACGGCTAAAAAATAAGTCAGCGGCATAAAAATATTGGTCATCTTGAGCAAGTCACAACGGTTTTTGTTGTGACGCGTCGAAAGATGAATCACTCTTCGACGCGTTCTCCCTTCGCTCGAACTTGCTCAGAGTGACTTTTTCATTTTAATTATTACACTATGTCAGAATCAAAAAATGATCAGCTAGATCTTTGGGAAGTGTTCATCCAGGAATCCGATAATTCACCTCACCAACATGCCGGAAGTATTCGCGCCGCCGATGCTGAGACTGCCATCCAAAATGCACGTGACGTATTTGCTCGACGAGGAAAAACAAAGAACATGTGGGTGGTAAAATCTGAACACATTATTGCTACAAAACCTGAGGACATTCCATCATTCTTCGATCAAGCATCAGACAAAGTATACCGCCATCCACAATTCTATAAACATACTTTAGATGATGAATTGTGGAAAAAACCGTGAACGAAAAAACATTCGAATACCTGCTTCGCCTTGCTGATGATAGATTGATTCTTGGTCATCGCTTATCTGAATTGTGTGCGCATGCGCCGATTCTTGAAGAAGATATTGCATTGGCAAATATCGGATTGGATTGTATCGGTCAGGCAAAATTTTTGTACGAAGTCGCTGCTGAATTGGAAGGAAAGAATCGAACGCCAGATGATATTGTCTATTTTCGTGAAGCGATTGCATACAAAAACCTTTTACTGGTTGAACAACCCAACGGTGATTTTGCGCAGACAATAGTACGGCAATTCTTGTACGATTCCTTTGGGATTTTGCTATTTGATAAATTGCAGAATAGTAGTTTTGTACCACTTGCGGGGATTGCTCAAAAAGCGGTGAAAGAAATTCGCTATCATTATCGTCACAGCAGTCAATGGTTGCTACGATTAGGGGACGGAACCGAAGAAAGTCATCAACGAACTCAAGAGGCATTGAATAATTTGTGGAAATTCACCGATGAAATATTCCTTTCTGATGAGACTGAAAACCTACTTACTGAAGAAGGCATTGCTGTTCGTTCATCCTCGTTAAAAGAAGAATGGTTAAAAATTGTGACTGAGTTGATTACAAAAGCCACACTTTCAATTCCAGAATCCGGAGTAAAAGTTTACAAAGGCGGAAGAGAAGGAAAACATTCAGAACATCTCGGTCATTTGTTGGCAGAGATGCAGATTGTAGCGCGCTCATATCCTGAAATTCAATGGTAGAAATCACTTCACATACGGTCGAATCAATTCGAGAATTGCTTTCAACGATCAAAGATCCCGAAGTTCCGGCGATCAGTATTGTTGAATTAGGTATTGTTCGAGATGTGCAACTGTGGGAAAACGTAGTTACTATTATAATCACTCCAACATATTCCGGTTGTCCAGCGATGAAAATGATTGAGGATGAAATCCGTTCTGTCTTAACAAAAAATGGATTTTCAATGATTGCCATTAAAACAATTTTTTCTCCTGCGTGGACAACAGATTGGATTTCTGAACCAGCAAAATTAAAATTGAAGAATTATGGAATTGCACCACCCCAATCTATAGTGCAATCACCATTGCTGCAGATTGAAATCCTAAAAATTGTCTGCCCGAATTGTAATTCCAATGATACAAAATTGAAAAGTGAGTTTGGTTCAACATCGTGTAAATCATTCTACTATTGTCATTCCTGCAGTCAGCCATTTGAATATTTCAAGCCATTCTAGATTATTACTAACCAGAATTATTATGAAACCAGTTTACATAGTTGATGCATTACGAACCCCGATTGGAAAATACGGGGGGGCATTATCATCCATTCGTCCTGATGATCTGGCTGCACTAGTGATAAAACGATTGGTAGAACGGAATATCGGAATTGATCCAACGCTCTATGATGAAGTAATTCTTGGTTGTGCAAATCAAGCAGGAGAAGATAATCGAAACGTGGCTAGGATGTCGTCCTTGATCGCTGGACTTCCTGTGTCAGTTCCTGCTGAAACGGTGAATCGATTATGTGCTTCAGGAATGAGTGCAGTTGCAAATGCTGCAAATAAAATTCGAACCAGTGATGGAGAATTGTATATTGCGGGGGGCGTGGAAAGTATGTCCCGCGCTCCGTACGTAATGGCAAAACCTTCGGAAGCGTTCTCGCGAACACCTGAAATGGTCGATACCGCCATCGGTTGGAGATTTGTGAATCCAAAAATGAAAGAAATGTACGGTGTTGACTCAATGGGAAATACCGCTGAAAATGTTGCCGAACAATTCAAAATATTCAGAGAAGATCAGGATAAATTCGCATTGTGGTCACAGCAAAAAGCGAAGAAAGCGATCACTAATCAGAGATTCTTTAAGGAAATTATTACTATCGAAGTACCAACAAAAAAAGAAACTACCATCGTTGGTGATGATGAATTTCCGAAACCGGAAACGACGATTGAAAAGCTTGCAAAACTTAAACCGGCATTTCGAATTGATGGAAAGGGAAGTGTGACTGCTGGAAATTCATCAGGACTGAATGACGGAGCATGTGCAATGATATTAGCTTCTGAAGAAGCGGTGAAAAAATATAACCTTAAACCGATTTCGAAATTTGTCACATCTGCTGTTGTCGGCGTTGAACCGAGAATCATGGGAATTGGGCCGCTTTCTGCAACAAAGAAAGTTTTACGTAAAGCAGGATTGAATCTTTCCGATATTTCGGTTATTGAAATGAATGAAGCCTTCGCTTCGCAATGTCTTGCCACAATGCGCGGACTCGGGATTGCCGATAACGATCCGCGAGTAAATCCGAACGGCGGCGCGATTGCACTTGGTCATCCGTTAGGTATGTCCGGTGCACGATTGATAGCTACTGTTGCGTATGAATTACAATTAAACGGTGGAAAATATGCACTCTGCACAATGTGCATTGGAGTCGGACAGGGAATGGCTGTTATTATTGAAAGAGTCTAAAATTACAAGATTGTAAGATTATAATACTCAACGACTTCACTACTCAATTACTTTTCAATGAAACTAAAATCGTACGCATACGGTCAATGGATCGAAGGAAACGGTAAATCATCACCGCTGCTCAGTGCTGTTACGGGTGAACATATCTTTGATGCAGACAGTACTGGTCTCGATTTCAATCAAATGCTTGAGTTTGGACGGACAGTTGGTGGTGTGAATATCCGACAATATACATTTCACCAACGCGCGTTGATGTTGAAAGAATTGGCAAAATATTTAACTGAACGAAAAGAGATATTCTATAAACTTTCATACTTTACCGGCGCAACTCGAACCGACTCCTGGTTTGATATCGATGGTGGAATCGGAACTCTCTTTGCTTATGCAAGTAAAGGACGAAAAGAACTTCCAAATCAAACCGTTTATATCGATGGTGGAACAGAAATGCTTTCCAAAGGTGGAACATTTGTCGGAAGGCATATTTATGTTCCTCTTGAAGGAGTTGCGGTTCATATCAACGCATTCAATTTTCCGATATGGGGAATGTTGGAAAAATTTGCTCCCGCATTTATTGCCGGGATGCCATGCATCATTAAACCAGCTACATCAACAAGTTATCTCGCACAAAAAGCAGTGGAAGAAATCATTGCTTCAAAAATTCTTCCGGAAGGCTCTCTGCAAATTATTTGCGGAGGTGTTGGAGACTTGTTTGATCATTTTACATTGCAGGATGTTGTTACATTTACCGGCTCTCATTCCACCGGAATAAAACTTCGTCAACATAAAAATATCAATGAAAATTCTGTCCGCTTTACAATGGAAGCTGACTCTCTTAATTGCTGCGTGCTCGGAAATGATGCTACGCCTGAAACTGAGGAATTTTCTCTTTTTATAAAAGAAGTTTCACGAGAACTTACCACCAAAGCTGGACAGCGATGTACTGCTATCCGTAGAATTATTGTGCCGAATAATTTAGTTCAGGATGTTATTTCATCGTTACAAAAACGATTATCTGGAGTGGTAATTGGTGATCCCATTTTGGAAGAAGTAAAGATGGGTCCTCTTGTTGGAAAAGATCAAGTGATGGAAGTTTCTGAGCGACTATTGGAATTGACTCGAACGAGTGAAAAAGTATTTGAGTCGTCCACTGCTTTTAAGAAAAACGGACATTCAATTGAAAACGGCGCATTCTTTCGTCCGACGTTATTACATTGCACAAAACCATTTTCAGCGACTGAACCGCACAATGTTGAAGCTTTTGGTCCCGTTAGCACTGTGATGGGATATTCAACGATGGATGATGTGATCGAACTTGTTCGACGTGGACGAGGGTCATTGGTTGGTTCATTCTTTTCAAACAGCGATGAACTTTCAAAACAATTTGCACTTGGTATCGCACCGTATCACGGAAGAATTATGATGGTGAATCGGTACAGCGCAAAAGAATCAACCGGTCATGGTTCACCGATGCCGCAGATGGTTCATGGTGGTCCGGGACGAGCAGGGGGAGGAGAAGAATTAGGTGGAATTCGAAGTGTATTACATTACATGCAACGTACCGCTTTGCAAGGTTCTCCCACAACGCTTGGGAAAATTTATCGCGAATTTACTGTCGGCGGAGAAACTCACAGCGATGGAGTTCATCCTTTCAAAAAATATTTTGAGGATCTTCGGATTGGTGATTCACTCCTTACAAAAATCAGAACGATCACCCTCGAAGATATCGAGAAGTTCGCAGATTTGAGTGGAGATCATTTCTATGCACATATGGATGATGAACTTGCTCGTAAATCAATTTTTGATCGTCGTGTTGCTCATGGTTATTTTATTCTATCCGCTGCCGCTGGTTTGTTTGTTGAACCGGGTTTTGTGCCTGTAATGGCAAATTATGGACTTGAGGGGTTACGGTTCATCAAACCGGTTTATCCCGGTGATACAATTCAAGTTCGATTGACGGTTAAATCAATCAGACCAAAAGAGGGAGAAAATCAAGGAATTGTGGAGTGGGATGTGATTGTGTTTAATCAAAATAATGAACAAGTTGCGGTATATACATTGCTTACATTAGTGGCAAAGAAATCAATGTAAGTATAAAGTCAAAAGTTAAAAGTTAACTAGCTAACTTTTAACTTTACATTTTTAACTTTTTCCTGTTATTCCATGACCTACCAACATGTAATTTTAAAGATTGAAAACCACATTGCGCGTGTAACGCTCAACAGGCCACCCGTTAACGCATTAAACCGCGAACTTGTAGAGGAACTTATTGATTTAGCGCTACATTTCAAATCCAATGAAGAGATTTGGCTCGTTGCTGTTACGGCAAATGGAAAAACTTTCTGTGCAGGAGCAGACTTGAAAGAACGCGCAGGAGTTCCGCAGGAACAGGTAATCAATTTTGTAAAGGGAATTCAATCCGTTGCAGCATCGTGGTGTGAAATACCGCAGCCGGTGATCATGGGAATCCATGCTCCTGCACTTGGTGGCGGATTAGAATTTGCACTCGCGGGAGACATCCTTGTTGCAAGCGAATCTGCAATACTTGGATTGCCGGAAACAAGTTTAGGAATTATTCCAGCTGCCGGAGGAACACAACGTATGGCTCAACGCACTTCGTCTTCAATTGCAAAGAAGTGGATATTGACGGCGAAACATTTTACCGCACACGAAGCAAAAGATGATGGAGTCATTGATTTTCTTTTTTCTGCAGAAAAATTTGAAAAGGAATTCGAGAAAATAATTCAACTGGTTGCATCAAATGCTCCGTTAGCTCTCCGCCAAGCAAAAAAAGCTATTGACAGTGCATATGATGATTGGCTATTGGATGGATTTGAAAATGAAAAAACATACTACGAACCGTTGATTCCAACGGATGATAGACGCGAAGCGTTAAAAGCATTTATCGAAAAAAGAAAACCTATATGGAAAGGGAAGTGATTTGTATTGCGCAGAATGTTTACAGCAATGCAAAGAAAAATGCAGCGAGAAATCCTGCGATCGTGGCTAATCCAACCTCAGCTCCGCCATCCTCATACGCTTCAGGCATCATGACTGAAGCTACCATAGCCAGAATACCGCCACCAGCCAATGCTTCAACAAATGTTATGATCGTCGGCTGAGCACCAAGCAGAAAAATATTTCCTAGTGCGGCTGCAATTGCGCCTGCAATGATCAATGATCCCCACAAGGTAAAAATTCTTTTAGAACTGAATCCCGATTCTATCATTGCATGCGAACTCGCCATTGCTTCAGGCAGATTTGAAAGAAATACGGCGGCAAGAAATGTATACTGATACGTATCAAAGCTGACAAAACTTGCACCAATGATGATGGATTCCGGGATAGTATCCATTAAAGAACCGAGGAATAATGCGAATGGTGCACCTGACGATGCATGTTTTTGCATTAAGTTCAACTCTTCCATTTTACTTAAACGATGAATATTTGCGATTGCAATCTTTTGCCAATGCTCTTTATCGAGCTTGCGCTGCAATTTCTGAACATTGATCAAGATTCGCTGAGAATTTAATAGCTCAACCGATTTTTTTAATGATGGGGAAACGACCATTAATGCATCAAAATGTTCTTTATCAATTTTCAATAATGTTGTTTGAGTGGTTGTCACTGCTGATGCAGAACGCATTTCTCCGGTAAGTAATGCCATTTCACCGAAAGAATTTCCCGGTCCGAGTGATGCAATCACTTGTTCATTTGAACTGCTGTCTGCAATAATATTCACTTGCCCGTCTGTAATAAGATATAATCCGTCAGCAGGGTCACCGCGATGAAAAATAGTTTTATTCGGAGGAACTTCAATCGGTGTAACAAAATCCAAAATGCTTTCCATATCTTCGGGAGGAATAGAACGGAGCAATTCTACATTTGAAAGTTTTTTCAGAATATCAGATGACTCTTCCCGTTTTATTTTTAACAAATAAAATTTTGCCAATGCTGGGTGTCTCATCGCAGCACCTTTTTTATCGAGCGATTTATTCCCAAGATAATATCCGACACCCCCTACAATGAAGCCAACAGCAACCAATATCCACGCTTGTAATCCTGAATAATGAAGAAGAGACGTTAATCGTTGAGCACCTTTAAACGCAAGTTCAATGGCAAGCGCTTGGATCAATGCTCCGGTGCCAAATGCCATAATGATCGCGTTCGTACGTTGCGACGGACGCAGATAAATACCAATAATAGTTCCAACAATCATGGAAATCATCCCGATGATTGCGAGCAATGTTGCTGAGAAGACTCTTGTTATTTCGAATGTCTCTAGTGGTGGCATTTGATTGATATATTGAAACTTCTGAAAAAGTCATTGCGGGGAGCGACTTGTCCGCCATCTTTTTGGCGGAAGCGACGAAGCAATCTCCTTAAAACAAACGAAAAACAAGATTGTCCCGCTTTTTAGATTCCGCTCCTGCGGGATTATAAAGGCGGAACTTCGACAAAAAACCTGCCCGCCGCACATACAACGTGCTATGGCAGGCGGGCGTCTCGCAATGACAATACTCAAGAGTTTTTCAGAAGGCTCATATTCTTATTTGAATATATCAAATTTCCCCTCTGTATGTAAAGGTAATTATCCAAACAATTATTTTAATAAATCATTCTGATAATTTTCCGTGTCGTTCGGGTTTGAATCAGACAAAAAATTTACAGCGGAAGGATGGCAGAGAACGTCGAAGACGAGATCATACACTTTCAGGACGATGTAGTGCAGCACAATATATTACCCGCGAGACAGAAGCATTCTTCTCTAAAACTACTTAAAGCATTTCTGATTCCTCCATTGATAACAGCCAATAAATACACTACATTTAGCACGTGATTATACAAATGCTGTCAGGTCAACAAATAGTCACACTGAGCGACGTTCCGGCAGTGCTTCGACTCATCCTGTAAAACAGGATTCGCTCAGTGGCAAAGCCATCCCTTTGGGACATGACTGTCGGAACGGAGTCGAAGTGTTTTATTCGAGATGTCATCTCTAAAGCTAATCATGAATCATATTTTATGATAAAAGAATACCTCAAGAAAATTGCAGAAACAACCGCGCGCGGCGATGCCCGTGAAGAAAGTTATTATTCTCATTTCTCACGATTTTTAGAAAACTTTTCCGAAGAGACCGACAAGAAAAATATCCAAATCACAACGCTGCCAAAGAAGACCGAAGCGGGAAATCCTGATTTCCGTGTTTGGGATGGGAAACAAAAAATTGTCGGATATGTTGAAGCAAAGAAGCCGGGAGAAAATCTTGACGATATTGAATCATCCGAACAATTAAAACGATACCGTTCTACATTCCCGAATCTAATTCTCACAGATTTTTATGAATACCGATTATACCGCAACGGAAACCTGATTGATAAAGTTCTCATCGCACGTCCGTTCATCGCAAAAAAATTGCAGATAGTTCCTCCTGTTGAAAATGAAGATAAATTTTTAACTCTGCTCGAAAAGTTCTTTTCATTTTCTCTTCCCACAGTATTTACTGCTGAAAGCCTTGCTGTTGAATTGGCAAAACGAACCGGATTCCTGCGGGATGAAGTTGTTATTAAAGAGCTGGAAGAGGAAGAGAAAGGAAAAGGGAAGATCTACGGCTTCTATTCCGCATTCAAACAATATCTTGTTGCCGATCTTTCGCAGAAAGATTTTGCCGACATCTATTCGCAGACAATTACGTACGGATTGTTTGCCGCGCGGACCCGTGCGATTGGAGATTTTAATAGAAAAATTGCATACGACCTAATTCCACATACCATCGGAATTTTGCGCGACGTGTTTAGTTTTATTTCGCTCGGAAAAGTTCCGCTTCAAATGGAAGTAATTATTGACGATATCGCTCAGGTGCTTCACGCTGCCGATGTAAAGACGATCCTTGATGAATTTTACCGCAAAGGAAAAGGGGAAGACCCGATTGTTCATTTCTACGAAACATTCCTGAACATTTACGATCCGGCAACGAGAGAAAAACGGGGAGTCTATTACACGCCTGAACCGGTTGTGAAATACATCGTTCGCTCCATTCACGATCTATTGAAGACACATTTTAATTTACAGGACGGACTTGCAAGCAAAGAACTAACATTGCTCGATCCTGCGGGTGGAACGCTCACGTTTCCGGCGGAGGCGATTAAACTTGCGGTGGAAGAATACACCAAAAAATACGGCGAAGCGGGGAAAACAAAACTGATCAAGAACCAGATCCTCAAGAATTTCTATGCGTTTGAATTGATGATGGCTCCCTACGCCATCGGGCATATTAAGATCAGTTTTTTGCTGGAGGAACTTGGCTATACAATGAAGGATGACGATCGGTTTAAACTGTATCTGACCAACACGCTGGATATGGAAGATTTACAGCAGACCGAAATTCCCGGACTTGAATCGCTGAGCCATGAAAGCCATTTAGCTGGAAAGATAAAGCAGAAAGAACCGATCTTAGTTATTTTGGGAAACCCGCCGTATTCAGGTCATTCTGCAAATAAAAATGATTGGACAGAAAAATTATTAAAAGAAGATATAGACGGAGCAACAAGTTATTTTAAGGTTGACGGAGAACCGCTAGGTGAAAAGAACCCAAAATGGTTACAGGATGATTATGTGAAATTTCTCCGTTTTGCGCAGTGGAAAATCCACAAATCGGGTCAAGGAATTGTGGGAATGATTACAAACCACAGTTATTTGGATAACCCGACATTCCGTGGAATGCGTCAGAGTCTAATGAACACCTTCAACGAAATTTATATTATTGACCTTCATGGCAATTCTTTGAAGAAAGAAACAACTCCGGACGGCGGTAAAGATGAAAATGTTTTTGATATACGGCAGGGAACTGCGATTGCGATTTTTGTAAAAAGAAAAAATAGTAAAAATTGTAAAGTTTTTCATAAAGATATTTATGGTTTACGTGAAGAAAAATATGACTGGTTGGGTAAGAAACCTTTTAATAGAAAAGATTATGAAATATTGAAACCGGAAATCCCGTGGTATTTTTTAACGAAAAGTAATACGAAAAACATAGAACACTATAACAAATGGAGAAAAATAACTGAGATATTTCCAGTAAATAATGTCGGAATTGTCACTGCACGGGATGAATTTGCAATTTCTTTCAATAAAGAGGCACTTGAGGGAAGAATACGACAATTTAGAGACTTGAAGTTTAACAAAGAATTTCTTGTGTCAGCCTATAATCTTAAAAACTCAGGCACTTGGGATTTAGAAAAAGCAAGAAATGAATTAGCAAAAGATAAAAAATACGATGATCATTATCAGCAAATTCAATATCGTCCCTTTGACATTCGATTTATCTATTATTCGGAAAATATAATTGAAAGAATGCGTTATGATGTGATGAAACATATTCTTAAACCAAATATTTCATTATGTTTTGTTCGTCAATATTCTGGTGATGATACTTATTCTCATGCCTTGGTTTCAGAATACATGGTTGATAATAGAACATTTTTTAGTAGTAAAGGAATTATCCAACAAGCACCGTTATATCTTTACGACACGGAGCAAAAGAAAAAAGGAATAGGACTTCAAACAATGATGTTGTTTGAACCTGAACCGGAATACGGCAAGGCAAAAGGGAAACGAGCTAACATAGCACAAGAAGTATTTGAACATCTAAAGAAAACGTATGGCAAAGTTCCTACCCCTGAGCAAATTCTTGGTTACTGTTACGGAGTTTTGTACAGCAATACGTATCGAGAGAAATACGCAGAGTTTTTGAAGATCGATTTTCCGCGAATTCCCTTTACAAAAAGTTTCGAACTGTTCAAAGAAATGTCCGAACTTGGAAGTGATTTGATAGAATTGCATTTACTCAAACATAAATCATTGAACAATCCAACCGTAAAATATCGCGGCAAAGGAAATGACGATGCAATAGAAAGACCGGTTTATGATGAACAAAAAGAAACGGTGTATATCAACGAGCATCGGTATTTCGAAAATGTTTCTCCCGAAATCTGGAATTATCAAATTGGAGGATATAAAGTTTTAGAACATTATCTGAAAGACCGCAAAGGTCGCCAAATGGATGATGCGGGACATTACTGTAAAATGGGAAGCTCGATTGCAAAAACAATTGAAGTGCAAAAAGCGATTGATAAACTCTTCCCCAAAGTTGAAAAGAAAGTAATTGAATAAATAAAGATAAAAGCGACACACCCCTTGCCCCTCTCTCCATCACGCAATGCTATCGCACAGAGGGGATTGTTCAGATAAATTTTAGACATTCAAGAAAGTCCCCTCTGTGTGTTGGGTCGTGGGTAAGTGAGAGGGGATTTAGGGGTGTGTAAATACTAAAACATAAATTTTCTTACTATAAATCCGATTGATAAATAAATCGTCAGACATCGTTTTTGTGTAACTTCACTAAATAATATTTATATGAAAACCATCCATACAATAATTTATCTCATCCTTTTTTCGCTTCTTTCAACCGCACAAACCAGATCAACCACGCCACAAGGGGAGCAAATTCCAATCCTAATCCGCTGTGACGATTGGGGAATGAGCCATTCCGTAAATATGGCGGCAAAGCAAGTATTGGAAAAAGGTTTTCCCGTTTCGGCATCGGTCATGTTTCCGTGTGCTTGGTATCAGGAAGCGGTTGATTTGTTAAAACAGTTTTCAAATGTTTCTGTTGGTGTTCATTTAACTCTGAACGCGGAATGGAAGAATTATCGATGGGGACCAGTTGCTGGAAGATCGGTTGTTCCTTCGCTTGTGGACAGCAACGGATATTTTTTCCCATCACGTGAAAAACTTTTTGGTAACAATCCCAAATTATCGGAAATAGAAATAGAACTGCGAGCGCAGATTGAAAGAGCGATCCATTCAGGAGTTCGGATCGATTATCTGGATTACCATATGGGTGCGGCCATGCAGACATTGGAAACGCGAGCCATTGTGGAAAAGCTTGCTGCGGAATATCATCTCGCTATCTCACGATACTTCGATGAGGTTGATGTTGAAAATGGATATAGTGTAACGCCGAGAAATAAATTAGATACATTATTATTCAATACAAAGAAATTGCAACCGGGCGGAACAAAGTTATTTGTTATTCATATTGGAATCGATGATCCTGAATTGAGTGCGATGGAAGATTTGAATGTGTTCGGTCCGAAGGATATGAGTAAACACCGTCAGGCGGAATTGAATGCACTCATTTCTCCACAATTTCAATCGTTGATTCATAGTTCAAAATATCGTCTTGTCAATTACCGTAAATTGATCGAAGAAAAAGGGTTGAACACGATGAAGAGACCTGAAGGATTATAAATATATATTTTTATCAAAGAGTATTTTTTCCTATGGAAAAAACTCCTTGATTGGTTTGTTATTTTTCTTTTTTACCGGTTTAGCCATGCTTAAAAGACAAAGTATATCGTGTTTGAAAAATAAAATAATTCTTGAATACATTTTTCCTAAGGAAATATTTTTGGAAAAATATATCCGATTTATCATTGGTTTTACAATCGTTTTGACTTCCATTCTGTATTCTGGTGAAACGGATACCATCAACGGGATGCGATGGAAGAACGCAAGCACTCCGCCATTCGCGTTTGACCCGATGTCATTCATCAGTCCAGTACCG
>JAUXTU010000003.1 GCA_030679145.1 Bacteroidota bacterium
TAAGGGGAAGAATTCACTCCGCGTTTGTATTCAATATTTGCAATTCCTATCCCACCACCAACAGCAATATCTATTAGTCGAGGTAGTTTTGAGTAGAACGGTTTATACTTGCCAATACCATAATACCCTGTAACTTGAAATGATTGTTCGTAAACCGTTGAAGATGAGCTATAATTGTATTGATTGTAAATACTATCATAAGTATAGTTTGAAGTAAATGAATATTCTGAAACGCTCGGTTCACTGCTCCATTGAATTGCTGCACCAACTTCAATATCTGGTTCCACTGAATATGTCAACTGCATTTTCCGCAACAAATTGAATTCACTCCCCCTGCCAACAAAGCCATAAGAATTATCATGCCCGGTGTTTTTTTTAAATTCTTCAGAAACTCGCGCATAGACATGTCCTCCTTGGACACTGAAATGGATCTTGCGAAACTTTGATTCATTCGATAATAAATCGTACAATTTCATCCGCGCTGCTCTTTTCTCACTCTCAATTCGATTAAAATCTAGAACAAGATCATTGTTCGAGCCGGCACTAATTAAACCGCCAATCCCACCCCCAACGCCAACACCGAGAGCCGTTGTAAGCATTACTGCAACCCCCTTTGAAAAATCTTCAGTTAAAAAACCGGACGGTTGCTGATCAGTTTGACCGAAAAAGAGAGTAGCAGCATACGTTCCGGCTAGCGCTCCGGCAAGAAAATAATTCTCTGTTTGATTACGGGGCAGAATGATAACTTTTGAAAGATCACTTATAGGAATTTTTTCAGTTTGTTTTACTGAAGATAATACAAGGGTATCATCATCTATACCTATTAAGATCTCAGATAAATAACCGCTGAAACCATAGCCGGACTTTGTAAAGACCATGGCGCGATCCATTTTCCGTTCCTGAGACATTAGGTTTTGAGAACAACACATAAAACCAAAGAAAACTATGATTGAGATTTTCTTTTTTATCGACATAGGTTTTATTACCCATTAAAAATGCGGTGGCGAAATCAAAAATGCGATTAAGATTACTCCAAACATAACTGCCGGAATCCCTACTAATATGAGAACTGTGGTGCGACCAGCATCCGTTTCCGTTCTTTCAATTTTTGCACCGAGAACATTTTCAATATCTACCTCAACAATTTTTTTATCCCATGTATAACCGATAATATATGTTCTGGTTGTTTGACCGCTTACTTTTTGTGTAAAATGTCCACCTGATTCATCAAAAAGCAGAATAGTCCCGGTATCGAGCGTAATCTCAGAGATCTTGTTTGTTGTCCCTGCTGAAAGTTCATCCTGAATAACCGTTTCGCGTACTGTCGAAGTACAGCCTGCAACCCAAAAGGAATACGCTAATAAGGTTCCTATAGCAATTGTTCGATGGATCATAGATCAGCCTTTCACTCAAGGGATCTCAACTTCTACATCCTGAAAAAAACTTTCGTATCCAAGCCATCCACCAATAATACCGAATACTACTCCTATAGCGCTCAATGAGGTTGATGTCATTCCCTCAAACGAAAGTGCCGCTGCCCCCACACCAAATCCGGCAACAAAACCGGCGGAGAGGAACACCAATATTCCCTCTCCCAATCCGGCTTTTAAGGTATAAGAGCGAATAGTTTCCGTTTGGAATATTTCTTCCTTGTCATCGATCTCCAAGGTGAATTGAATACCATTTGCACGAATTAATGTTCCGGTTTTTGGTTCGCCATCTTTAAAATTCAATGTTACTGTTTTACCGAGAACATCGCGAACAAGTTTTTGAATTCTCAAGTTCTTGCCCGCCTGTGTAGCAGCGTGTTCCTGCGCGTTCATAACACTTGAACCAATGAAGATAATACAGAGAGCGAGGATTGATAATGTTTTCATAAGCCACCTTATCATCAGAATATTTTCTTTTTAGAATTCAATTATTCTCCAGAAGAGTGCTACATACGGATGCTGGAAATGAATTCCGATACGTAAACTTTCGTTCACTGCATACAGAAGGCCAAAATCAAAATCGACCGTACGTTCTTCTCCATCAATTCCGTCTAAGATGAATGGCGTTTCTGTAAAGTAATCTTTCAGCACTTGACTTATTTCGCGATATCGGTAACCATTATCTGCCCATATATTGGCAGCAAGTTTCAGATCTTTCATTAAATCGTATTCAAACGCAGCCCAAAAACGGAACGGCACTTTTCCAAGTGCGTCGTTTGACCATTTATAGCCTTTTGCTAAAATATCATCCCTATAGAACGGCAGTGTACTTGTTCGGAATCCGAGATGATATCCCATTTCGCCTCGTCCTGTTTCAAGAGTCCACCGATGCGAAAGAACGGCATAAAATTCGGCATAGAACGTATTTTTATATGATTTAGAAAGAGTTTGTGAAATTTCAAATGGTGTTATTTTTTCCGGTCCGATTGGTAGTTCTTTATACTCATTTATCGGAAGGCCGGTTTTTACTTCTTTGATGTATCGTGCATATTTAGAAATTACCGATGTCATGTCGTGATGGCTGTACATATCCATACCTACTGCTGCAGCGATCCTATTTGTTGCTGTTCGTTGACTGTAGAATTGAAATATCGGTTGTAAATTCAAGTCGCCGGAAAAATTATTTCCGAATGATGTACGGACCATAAATTTATCGGTGAAACCGTATCCGATTGAAAGTGCACTGATGTACAACGAATTCGGTTCAAGTGGGAATGCCGTCGGGTCGAAAAAGATATCGGTTAACACAACGTTGCCGCGGTAGAATGTTTTCTTTTCTTCCGCCCATGGAACAAGTTTGCCTCCGTGATACCGATTCATGTTTTGAATATCTCTCTTGTCCACGATAACATCTCCGTATTTAGAACGAATCGTGATATCCTCAATAGTTTCTTTCAACACCGGACCAACATAGCGGCTGCCATCGCGTTTCGTAATCTCTGCCGTTTCTTCTAAAATATCCTTTGCCGGAATCTTTAACATACCATCGGCAGTTTCAATATTACAAATTCCGCTGTCTATACTTGCTATCGATCCTTGAATGATATTCCCATCAACGAGATGAAATCGTTTTGACATTCCTATTTCAAGATATTCGGCAATAAGCAATGGTGCTTGAACTTCCTGTATAGGTTTCTGCTGTGCCGGGGGGCTGTTTTGTTGTTGCGTTTGCACAGATGGTTGAGCAGGAGAACTAATCGGTGTTATAGTAGTCTGCGGTGGTGCAGAACTGTTTTGTTGTTGTGTTTGCACGGGTGGATTAACCGGCACTACAGTCTGTTTCACATCCGACGGCGAAGGAGGCGTGCTGCTCTGAAACATTGATATAAGTGCAGCAGCATTCTTTTTCGTCAAATTATTCAGAGGCATACCCATTGTTTGAACAATATAATCGTTTAACGTCGTCATCGTAAATCCTTTTTCAACCGCCAGCGAACGAATTGCTTCAGCTTGAGTCGGCAAAATTCGCTCTTCTTGAGAAAAGATGACATTACATCCGATCACCAGTAATAACAAAATTAATGAAATAATACTTTTCATACATGCCTCCTTGGTTAATTAAGCGCGTCTATGGTTCTTTTCGTTTCAACTTACTCGTTTAAAAGATACAATACAATGACATACTTATGTCATTTTTGATATTTACTTTTCTGAATTATAGTATAGTGTGTTTTAACGCTTTTGCGACAGCTTGAGACTTTGAATGAACATGAAGTTTCTCATAGACATGCCGGATATGGTTCCGAACTGTATCGAGACTGATGAACAGTTTCTCCGCGATCATGTTGTAGTTCAATCCTTCGATGAGTTGATCGAGAATTTCCTTCTCTCTCGGTGTAAGCGAATAATTTTCTTTTTCCGGTGGGATCTGTTTTTTAAACATTTCAACGACTTGGCGTGCAATCATTGGTGTCATCGGCATACCTCCCGCAACAGCTTCTTCAATAGCAAGGAGTAATTTGGGCGGCGGAGTTTTTTTGAGAATGTAACCATTGGCACCCGCAACAATGGCATCGAAAATATTCTTATCATCATAAAAAACTGTCAGCATGATTACTTGTGTATCAGGATATTTTCGTTTGACAAGGCGCGCACCTTCGATCCCGGATTTTCCAGGAAGTCCGATGTCCATCAGTACAACATCGACCAAGGGAAGTTTCTTCATCGCTTCTTCTACTGAATCGTACTGACCGGAACAGAGAAATCCTTTCGTGTTCTGAAGGATGTTAAACAGTCCCTCACGGAAATCATTGTTGTCTTCTACTATAGCAACTCGAATAATCATAAATTAATATTATCAATGTTATCAAGGGAATCGTATTAACGACCAAACGATATTCCAAATGTTATACCAATGCTGCTGCCCACGAACGGATATGGCGCCCCACCAAACCGCGGTTTTGTTGGATCACCACCGCTGGTTTCTGTATAACTTTTATCTTCTTCATATTCAACAATTTTATCTCTTTCAGTAAGTGTGCTTAATTGATCGGCACCGTCAATGGTATATTTGGTGATTTCACTTCGCGTAATAAAAAATGAGACAAGCGTTGCTTTTGCTTGTATGAAAAATGTTACGTCCGGATTTATTGGAACATCAAATCCAAGATAACCAACGTATGCTACCGGAATATTATTTGTTAATTTCATTTCTCGTTCAGCCGTTGACGCAGGACCGAATTGGGAAGCATTATTTGTTTGTTTCAGACCAATTGTCAGATTAGACTGAACTATAAACCCAGCACCTACACCGGCATACGGTTGTACATTTCCAATATCCGTTTTTAAGTGAAGCCCTGTCAATAACGGAATAGTACTAAAATTTAATGTTTGGTCTGTTGTGCTAGAATATGAACTAGGCGGATTTGGCGGAAACGAGGAACTACTTGTATAACTTGATTTTGCAGTTGCACTTCCCCATGAATATCCCGTTTGTAAAAAAATGCCGGCTTGGTCAGTTAAATAATATATGAAATCTGCTTCGAACCGAATTCCTTCTCCGGCGGAAATATAAATGTCCTTCACATTATCATGCGATGTTGAATAACCTGTTCCATTATTAGATGATGTATAATCTTCACTCGTTATGGGAAGACCCTCTTTCGCAAATCCATATCCCCCTGATATTCTAATCTCAAAGGAAGAACTTTTCAATGGACCATCAAGAATTGATGGAGGTCCCGCGGGTAGTGTTGTACTTTCAAGGATTCGTGTGGGAGGGGGATTCCATGATATCTCTGAACCTCCAACAATTTGGATCTTTGCTGGATCTTGTCCCATTACATAATTCCCCGCACCAAGCTCTTCATAATGATTGATTTTTTCGGCAAGCATGAACAATGTCACTGTAGAATAATCCACTCTTGTAAACGAGATCTGACCATCATCACCGGTAATTTCAACTTTTGCGAAATATGTACTATCCGGCATGACATAGAAGGTTGCACTGACAAAATTTTTAATTGCCGGAAGAATATGATATTGTTCTCTTTCAGATTGATCGATTGATTCCCCTATAATATTGCTGATGATTATCTTACGAGAATCATTTTGTGCGTTTAGAGTAACAGCAAAAAGAATAAACAGGGAGAAAAAAATGGGGAATGGATGAAACGTTTTCATAACTGCCCTTCCGGTTGATGAACAGTAAAGTGTTTTGCGTAACGTGAGTTACGATACAACTTATTCGTATAAAAAAAGAGATGCAATGACACATTTATGTCATTTTCTTTGTGAGTTTCACTGTGGTTCCCTTTTCTATGTCAGAGTCAATCGTAAATTTGGCTTGAATCTCATTTGCACGCTTCTTCATATTTCTTAATCCATGACCGCCCACTATTCTATTGCCAATCAGTCCGCTTTCAACGAAAAATCCGATACCATCATCTGCTATTGTCATTTCAAACAGACCATTATTTATGGTAATAGAGATTCGTACAGTTTGAGCCTGAGAATGGTTAAGTACATTATTCAATGCTTCTTTGAAAATGAGAAATATATTCCGACGCACATCAACTGTCAATTCCCTTTCTGTACTACGATCCGGAATCTGAATATGATGACGAATCTCTTTTGCATTGCAGAGATCGATCGCAAGATTTTTTAAACGGTAAAGTAATTCAGTTAAAGAATCATGTTCCGGCGCGATTGACCAGACGATATCCCCCATTGCATCAACTGCCTCAAGAGAAAGAGAGCTCATTTTTTCAATTGTCTCCAATACTTCACGAGGTATGTGCCCAAGCTGCCGTTTCAAACTTTCAGCGTAGAATGCAATACTGCTTAATGAAGATGCCACGTCGTCATGCAGGTCTCGCGCAATGTGCACCTGCATCATTCGTCTTTCTTCATCGAGCCGAGCATTTTCAACTACCTGCGCCATATTAATTGCAATAATAGCCAATAACCGTTGATCATCAGCAGTGAATATTCGTTCTTCAGAATTATAAATGGTGAGAACCCCTGTTAGATTCCCTTTGATCATCATCGGTGCACACAATAACGATTTAACCGGTTCATCCCACCGGATGCGTTTGAAGTGAGGATTATTGTGCGGATCATTTAACAACAGCGGCTTTTTATTAAGAAGCATCCATCCTAACAATCCTTCATTGAAATGGAATTCTTTTTTTTCGGTTGATGTTACGGCAATTCGAACAAGTGTTTTTGAAGGATCATCTTTGTTTTCATTAACAAGAGAAATAACCCCTTGTGCAGCATGAAATGCGGTCAACGCACGAAGAACTATCGTTTTCAAAATCTTATTTAGATCCGATGTGCCGGCGACCGCGCTGGCAAAATCGCTCAGGATTGATAACTCTTCAACTGTGCGTTTCAGAGCTTCATTTTCTTCTACGATTCCTTTCCGATGTTTTTCTTGTTTGTTCACACCATTCCTTTAGTTGTTCAATCCCACCTTTGCAAGCAAATTCGTGAATCTTGCATCAGACCGAATGGAATCAAGAATGGGTTCCACTTTAAGAAGTATCATTGAACCGTCATGAACCTTGATTCCTTTTTCAAACCATTCAAATGCTGCATTCTGATCACCGAGCCCTACATATATTATTCCTATCCAATACGGAGAAACAAATGACTTCATAGACATTTTTTTCAATTCATTAACAATTTTCAGTGCTTCTTCTTTCTTTCCGGTTACCGCATAACCGTACGCTAGCGCAGCGGATGCTATCGGGTGGTTCAGTGAAAAGATCTTCCCTTTTTTGAAAGCGACAATTGCTTCATCAATACGCTGCGAATGGAGAAGCGCCGCACCAAGCGGTATATATGCTGCATAGAAACTAGGATCTAATTTTAAAGTCGCTTGATATTGTTCAATCGTTTCATCATAACTTCGAGTAAAATATAATGTCAATCCAATTTCAGCACTGAGAATAACCGAAAACGGATCCAATTTTTGTACCCGTTTTCGTAGAATAACCGCTTCATTGAACCGGCCACTCACCGTAAGAAAATATGCATACCAACTTTGCGCGAATACATAACTTGGTTTTAATTCTATAGCACGGATGAATTCTTTTTCCGCATTTTTCCAATCCCAATCAAAATGCATTAATACGAATGCAAGCGAAGCATGTGCCTCTCCAAGTGTTTCGTCAAGTTCAAGAGCTTTTAGTGCAGCCTCTTTGGCTTTTATATAGGTTTCGGCAGGTGGTAAAATATAGTAATTAGCAAGAATCGTATACACGTCGGCAATGCCGGCATATGCTAAAGCATACTGTTGATCTTTTTGTGCCGCACTTTTAAAATATTTAAGGCTTTGCAATAGATCGGGTGGAGTTCGTTTATTAAAATAAAATCTCCCTTGTAGATATAATGTGTACGCTTCACTATTCGCTGTCCCTGATTTCCCAATTTGTTGCTTCTCGTTTGTCTGCAATTGAACTTGCGTTGCTTCTGCTACTTTTTGAGCAACATCTGCTTGGATCATAAAAATATCGGTAAGGTCACGGTCGTAATCTTCGGACCATAAATGCTCCTGACTTATCGCATCGATAAGCTGAACAGTGATGCGGAGTTTATTTCCAGCTTTTCTAACACTTCCTTCAATGACAGCTTTCACATTCAATTCGCGCGCAATTTCTACTATACTTTTCTTCACTCCTTTGTATTGCATAATTGAGGTTCGAGCAATGACGCGCAGATCTTGAATTCGCGACAGAGTAGAGATCAATTCTTCGGTCATTCCATCGGCAAAATATTCATCCTCTGCATTCGGACTAATATTTGAAAATGGAAGTACTGCAATGCGGTAATGATCTTGGACAGGTTCAGTCAGTGCAGATTGATTAGGATTGTTATAATTTTCATCTGTAGTATTTTTTCTTTGCATCTCCACAGCAATTGGCAAAACAGTTTTTTCTCTATCTTGAATTTTGTTTGCTAGAGGAATATTATTTTTTTCTGTAATTATCTTCTTTGGATTTTCATTAGTGCCGTTGGTGGAGACTTTTCCAATCAGTTTCGAGGTTCCCTCCGATACAATTGATGTATCTTGAACAACATTTTTCAATACTTTTGCAGTATTAGGCAATGATCTCTCAGGTTTATTCAAAACAATAAAGAGAACAATCATAAATGCGATTGCGCCGATCCCGGCAAATAGCATCCAAATGCTCTCGGGTTTCAAATTAAAAAACAATTTTTCGGCATTGAACTTATTATTTTTTTGTTCGGAGGAAACAGTATTGAAAGAAGAAGTTACTTGTGATTGATGTTGTACACGGCGAAGGTCATTGGTCAGCTCACTGATAGATTGATATCTTTCATTGATCTCCTTTTCTAAAGCGCGTTTAATAATGTGGATAATATCTGAAGGTGCGTCGGGCAAATATTTTGAGAGCGGTTGAAAATCCTCGTGTAAAATCGAGTAAGTAATCGATGCTTCATGATCACCGCGAAATGGCAAGTGTTGCGTCAACATTTCATAGAATACAATTCCAAACGCAAAAATATCGGCTCTATGGTCAATTTCGTTCCCTTCAATTTGTTCCGGTGACATATACGCAAGCGTTCCGACCGTAGTCGATTTTCGAGTTTGAAGAATGGAATTCTTCAATTTTGCCAAACCAAAATCCATTATTTTAATTTGATCATTACCATTCACCATAATGTTATCCGGTTTCACATCACGATGAATGACCCCCTTTTTATGCGCTTCCTGCAAAGCATTGCCAATTTGGATAGCGTACGCAATGGTCTCGTTAATGGAAATATTCGCATTATGATATTTCTCGCGTAATGTTACACCATCAACATACTCCATTGCTATAAACTGTTCCCCATCTGCTTCTTCAATATCGTAGACCACGCAGACGTTGGGATGATTGATTGCCGAAGCTGCTTTTGCTTCCTGAATAAAACGTTGCTTTCCATTCTCATCATCATTGATATAATGGGGAAGAAATTTCAGTGCTACAATCCTATCAAGACGAGTATCCTGAGCTTTATAGACAACACCCATTCCACCTTCACCCAACTTCTCTATAATTTTGAAATGTGAAATTGTTCTCTCAATCATTGCAGATCACCATCAATTGGTGGGAGTGAGAATCGGTAGGAATATTTAATAAAAACAGGATTTGGAAAGTGAATTGTAAATTCGCTGAGGTCATTCGTCTAAATTTTCTCGCCGACGAACACATACGTTTACAGATTTAGAGGAGGAAAACGTCTGTTATTGTGCGGAAATGTAGAGAATGGCAGTTAAAGATGCAAATTGAAAGAAAATAGTCTCCAGATCAATTTCCCAATTGATGGGAAAACACATTACCTTCATGTCGTTACATCCCATACATCAATCGATTGCCAAGTTCTTCCGGTAATTTTGCGGCGTAAATCTTTTCGGCAGCTTTTTGAATGTCATACTCTGAGCGGATCAATTCATATTCCCACGTTGTTGAATTGAAAATACCAAATGCAAGCTTCGGATTTCCATCTCGCGGCTGACCGATACTGCCGACGTTCACAATACATTGTTCATCCCGATCAATTGATTTTGCACGACCGCGTCGTGAATAAATACCCGGAACATGAGTGTGTCCGATAAAACAAATTTGTTCATCGAAGTGACGAATTGCAGAAACAGCATCATCGGAATCTATGATGTAATCCCACGCTTCGGGTGCATCGGGAGACGAATGAACAAACAGAATATCTTCTTTACGTTCAACCATGGGCAGGGATAATAAGAACGCTCTGCTTTCTTCTGTAAGATGTTCGGCAGTCCACACTACTGCTTTTCGTGCAATGGCATTAAAGTCATGAGCTAATAATGTATCCAATGCTGCAGCGTCATGATTTCCGAGAACGGTCAATGAACACCGCGAGCGGACAATGTCGACACATTCATTTGGATTGGCTCCATACCCGACAACGTCGCCAAGACAGATGATCTCATCGACTTTCTTTTCATCGATAATTGACATTGCTTTCTGCAATGCCTCAAGATTTGAGTGTATATCAGATATTATGGCGTATTTCATTTTGTATTTTTATTTTGTTCATCAGTAATAATGACAACGTCCGACCGGATATCTCCGCGCGAAACGACCAGCGATTTTCCGTCGGGTGTCCATGCAAATGATGCAATAAAATATTCTTCAAATTTTGTGAATTGTTTTTGAGATCCGCCGTCAAGTGATCTCGTATAGATATTCGAAACTCCGTCATTCGTTACAGTGTAACTCACTTCGTCCGAATTCGGACGAAGTGAAATATTTCCAGTAAATCGTTTGGGAAGATCGAATACA
Source organism: Bacteroidota bacterium (assembly GCA_030679145.1). Lineage (GTDB taxonomy): Bacteria > Bacteroidota > Ignavibacteria > UBA10030 > UBA8401 > UBA8401. The sequence goes on from JAUXTU010000003.1 coordinate 10,763, forward strand.
TATTCCGGCTTCCCGCCGGTAAGTGATGCTTTATAGATTGCATTGACGTTTCGCTTTTCATCCACTGAAACAAAAATAATTTCCTTACCATCCTTCATAAAGACCGGAGAAAATCCATTGGTTGTGGTGACATCCGACCTCTCACCTCCTTCTGCAGGTATCTTCATGATTGTAAGTGGACCGCTATACCAGGAATCAAAAACGATCCACTTCCCGGATGGATCCATAATCGGGTGATAATCTTCTGCTCCTTGAGTCAATTGTAGTAAACTGCTGCCATCGGTATTGATAGACCAAATATTCGGTATCCCGGCACGAATGGAATTAAAGAAAAGCCTGTTCCCATTCGGTGATAGCGACAATTGACTCTCGGGAAATTCATCAAACGTGATCTGCTTCTGATTTTCACCGTTCATCCCAATCGACCAGATATCGAATGTCCCGCTCTGCCGCGATGAATAATAGATTGTATTGTCAATGCTAATCACTGAGCCTTGCAAACCATCATCTCTTTGGGTGGCAATTTTTTTTGATTTTTTTGCCTCACCATTTGGAACAAAGTACAAATACATCTCCCGTTCATTTTGAACGGTGCAAAGTTTTTTAAAATCGTTCGTTACTGTTGTTCCGCCATAATCATTTAGATCATTTGTTATTTTCCCAACCTCACCCGAAGGAAACGTAACAAGATATAATTGGGAAGATAATGTTTTAAAATCAGTCCCTTCGAGAATCATTCCTTTCCCATCTGACAGCCATCGAACATTTTGAATGCCATCCCACGTTTGTTTCGTTAATTGAGTTTCCTTTCCTGTTTCAACATCAACACCGATCAATTCATGGTGAAAGCCTCCCTTCCATAATCCAAGAGGAACTGCAATCATATCTCCTTTCGGAGACCATGAAGGGGTTCCACTTATCCATTTCTCACCTTTGTACGCTACAATATCTTTTTGCTGAGAACCATCGGAAGAAGCAACGACCAATGCAAAATTACCTGTTGAAGGATAGAGCCTGTTAAAAGCAATTTGTTTACCGTCCGGCGAAAATGTTATCGGTCCCTGCACATTTGATATAATTTTTATTGGGTTACCGCCCAGAACGGGTATTTTGTACAACGAATTTTCCGACGTTTTTTCATCACTCATGCGATAAAATATAAAATTTCCGTCATCGGAAAAGATCGGATCGCCAATATAATTATCCTGCGGCGGTTTGATCTGAATATTACTGGAGGTAGCAAGCTGGCGTACCCACAGTGTATATTTCCCTTTATCGAATTGTGAGTAGCTTATATATCTGCTGTCCGGAGAGATCGCAGTACTTTGTATCTTTCCGGTTGATGTGATCCTGCTGAAATTGATCGATGAGAACGGTGTTTTTTCGGTTGGCATAAATAGTATTATGCCGATTACAATACATACTGCGACTGCAATTCCAATGCCGCCAAACAGTGCCGTTTTCTTTTTATTCTGAGGTTCAACAATATTTTGTTGAGCACCGGAACTTTGAGATTTGGTCGCTTCAAATTTTTGATATTCACCGGAATACGCAGGGCGATTGACACGGGAGCTTTGTTTCTTTAATCTTCTTAAATCACGGACAATATCGGACATGTGCTGAAAACGATCGTCAGGATTTTTTTCAAGCGCAGTTTTCAACAGAAATGAAAGTTCTGCAGGAGCATCCGTAATATACTTTTGAATATTTTCCGGATCTTCATTGATAATGGAATACATCATCGCCGCTTCGTGTTCTCCACGGAATGGAAGTCGTCCGGAAAGCATCTCAAAGAACAAGACACCAAATGCAAAAATATCAGACCGCGGATCTACATCGCCCCCTTGCATTTGTTCCGGAGCCATATATGCCAGTGTGCCAACTGTGCTTGACGTTCGAGTTAACTTCAATGATCCTTTTAACTTCGCCAAACCAAAATCCATCACTTTAATCTGGTTCTTGGAATTGATCATGATATTATCAGCTTTGATATCTCGATGGACAATTCCTTTGCTATGCGCTTCTTCCAGCGCTTCCGCAATTTGAATTGCATAATCGATCGCAGTATCAAGTTTTATTTGTCCTTTTTGGATCGTCTCACGAATTGTAGCACCTTCAACAAATTCCATCACGATAAATTGTTTTCCATCTTCTTCACGGACGTCGTGAATGACGCAGATGTTCGGATGATTGAGCACAGCGGCTGCTTGCGCTTCTTGCAAGAATCGTGACTGCTCCGTGGTTCCTTTAGCAAGATGGTGCGGCAGGAATTTGAGGGCAACAATTCTGTTCAGCTTGTTGTCTTGGGCTTTATAAACAACTCCCATCCCACCTTCGCCGATGTGTTCCAGAATCGTATATTGACCTATGGTTTGTCCAATCATTTGTTATCCTTTTTTAGATTGTACCAAAACATTCTCATAGAAATTGGCGGCAACTGCTGAGTTTCAAACGCTCTGGTAAATGCGAAATATTTTCCATCCTTTGATACGTCCATATCACTCGCAGTTAACGGTGCAGTGAATATTTTTTTATTTTTTGTACTAATGCTGCCATCTCGCGCAAATGATAATTGAACATGAATGGCAGAGCCCTCCTTATCGACATAGAAGAGTTCATTTGAAGTTGATCCCCACCGCGGATTGAACGCTCCTCGCTCCGAAAGTTTCCAGGACTGTCCGCTGTTTTTCCCGAACGGAGTGACATACAGTTCGTAATCCCCGCTTTCATTCGATATATACGAGATCCATTTCCCATCAGGAGAAAACCGAGCTTCAACTTCATCGAATTGTGTGTTGATAATGGGAACCAACTCTTTTTTCGTGCTATAATCGAACCAGACTATATCGGAATTGTTCAATCCGACATTCACTTTTCGCAACAAGACATACTTTCCATCCCTCGACCAATCTTGAGTTTGAAGATGATCAGGTGAATCAACAATTATTTTCCCTTCTCCAATTCTGTTCGTTGCAATCTCGAAGATTCCGCGTTTACCAACACACCAATACACGATCACTGAACCGTCAGGAGACCACAAGGGTCGAAATTCACCTTCTCTGCCGTTCGTCAATCTGGTTTTCCCACCGGTCCGTTTGTCATAGATCCAAATATTGCTTTTTCTCGATTTAAGATCGTACAACCATACCGCAAGTTTATTTCCATCGGGTGAGAATTGAAGATCCTGCTGTTCATCCGCACCGCCCAATGTTCGATTTAATTTACCATCTCTGGAATACATCAGGATCGGCGCTCCTGTTGAAAGAATGCCCGATTGTGTCAGCAGAATTCCATTGTTCGAAACGGAATACATCGCCAGATTCCATGATATATCATTGATAACATCGTTATCAATAACGAATGGCTCTCCGGTCAGTGCGAGATTGTCCGGATCGAATGCTTGAGCCATAAGTGTCTTATCCTGTATGAAAATAATATGACCGTTTGCATACATGGCGTTCGATGATGAACGAAGGATCATTTTTTTTGTGGTTCCGTCCAGTGAACTGGCGAAGATCGCATCCCCTTCCGCTTCTCCCGTTTCGCTGACTGTTCGTACTACATACAGGAAATGTTTCCCGTCGGGAAGAAAGAACGGCCAACGGTGCGAACCTTCATTTCGCGTGGAATCACGAACGGTGATCGGTTTCGGTTCGCCTCCGTTTGCCGACACCACATAGATCGGTGCTTGATAATTTGGAGTAAAAATTATTTCATTTTCGGAATTCCAGCTTCCGCCGCGGGAATTCGTAACCACACAAATTGTCACCGGTGAACTTCCTGTCAGATCCGTTTTTCGTAATTTGAAATTGCTAAAAAAACCGATATTCTTACCGTCCGGAGACCAAAATGGATGGATAGTTCCCTCAGTTTTCGGCAGCCGGATGATCTTCCCGGTTTCCAATGTATATACAAGAATTTGGCTATTAGAAGCGTCCAAAAAGGCGAAATGTTTCCCATCCGGAGAAAGAAGCGGCGGCGAACCTCCCCCAAAAAATAACGGCTTGATGCTGTCGGGAAAAATGATTGAAGAGTAAATCGAGGAACTGATCGCATTCTTTTCTGACGGAGAAAAGATAACTAATCCAAGAACAAGGGTTAATAGAATGAACGCAATAGACCACGGAACATATTTATTAAAATCTTTTTGAGATTCTTGAACAGTTGACTGCACCGATACGTTCACTGCCGGACGTGAAGAAAAACTCTTGCTCATCCTCGTCCGACTCGATGTACGCTTAAACCGGTTCAAATCGATCGCTACTTGTTTAATCGATTGCATTCGTTCATTTGGATCTTTTTCCAAACACTCAAGCACGATTCGATCGAGTTCAGGATCAATCTCCGGTTTAATTGAAGACATTGGCACAACATCCACATTCACAATCTCATAAAGAATTGCACTTTCGTGTGCACCGTTGAATGGTGAACGACCCGCCAACATCTCATACAATAAAACACCAAACGAAAAAATATCTGAACGATGATCACTGTCGAGTCCTTGCACTTGTTCCGGTGACATATATCCGAGTGTTCCGACGGTGCTTCCCATCTTTGTCAGGCGTGAACTCCCTGCAAGTTTCGCCAAACCAAAATCCATCACCTGAACAATACCATCTTTACGGATCATGATGTTTTCAGGTTTAATGTCTCGATGGGCAATTCCTTTTTCGTGAGCAGCGGCTAAACCTTCAGCAATCTGTATTCCGTAATCAATCGCTTGCTTTTGCGTGAGTGATGATTTTTTTTCTTGAAGTGTTTGGCCGTCAACAAATTCCATGACGATAAACATATTCCCGTCATGTTCTTGAATATCAATGATTGAACAGACATTCGGATGATTTAATGCAGCGGCAGATTTCGCTTCCTGAATGAATCTCGCTTTGTCCTGTTCCGATGCAGCAAGATGCGGAGGAAGAAATTTAAGAGCGACGAAGCGATCAAGTTTTGTGTCTTGCGCTTTATACACAACACCCATTCCACCTTCGCCGAGCTTCTCAATAATTTTGTAATGCGAAATTGTTTGTCCGATCATAGTTTTACTTTTTATCCTTAAATTCTTCAAACCAGTTTTCTACGATTACCATTGCCGATTGTGACGAACTTCCGATGTTTTTAACTCCAATAATATTCTTGCCATCCCTGGAGACAGTATATTTGAATGAATACCCTGTTTGCAGAGTAAGGCCGGCGGAATCTTCAGAGAAAAGCCTTTCCGGATTCTCCGATCGAAAAACCGGACTCGTCGTCACTTTTGCAGACATCAGAAAATTCCGTCTCGGTGACACAAAAAATATTTCATTGCCAACCCATTGAGGGAATACTCCCCCTTCAAAAGATATTTGCCATTGCAGATCTGCGCGCGGAAACGATGTGACATAAATTTCAGCCTGTCCGCTTTTATCCGATTGATAAGTGACAAATTTACCGTTCGGAGATAAACACGGATAATTTTCATTGAACCGCGAATCGAACAATTCTTTAGGTTCATGCTCTTTCCCATATTCGCAATACCATATATTATTTTCGTGGAGGACGGAATCCCGCTGAGTAAACACGATGTATCTCCCATCAGGTGACCATTCCGGAGAAGTTTCATTCAATGGTGTTTGAATCAGAGAACGTGCAGATGCTGTACCATTGGTTGGTAGGAGATAAATATCTGATTTGTCAAAAAATCCTGATTGAACAATAATGTTTTTACCGTCTGGAGACCAGCTTGGTTTCCATGGTTCACGGATATCGTATGATAATTGGTATGCCGTCCCCTTATTGATGTCGTGAATCCAGATATTGTATTCAGATCCGTCATCAACCGTGCTTGTTGTTGCAATCAATTTCCCGTCCGGTGAAATGGACGGTGAATGAATATCTGTCTGCAACTGACTGATTTTTTTCTGTACTTGACCTGATCGGGAGAAGACAACAATTTGCTGACCTTTGATGCCATTTCCGGATTCAAGATACAAGAGCATGCCGCTTGTTGATATACTGAATTGGCTGACATTCCGAATAGCCAAAAACGGATTGCCCGTGGTCCGCAGCGACGAAAGATCGAATGGCAACGCCCATAAATCCGTCCCCCGTGATGCAAGGGGTGCAAGAATATAACCGTTGGGAGAATATACTGCTCTTCCATTAAGTCTGTTCGTATTGGATGAAACGTACACTACTTTACGGTTTTCCTTCGTTTGAACGATAATCCTTTCAGAATTAAGGGTGATCAGCAGCGTCGAACCATCAGGCAGCACATCGACATGTTGCAGATTCCCCTGGATCATCGAGAGAGCAGAATCTCCTCCGCAAATCGGTTTTAATTCTCCTCCCGTCGCCGGGACTTTTTGCAATCTGCTCCATCCGTTATTATTCCATGTATTGACTAAAATGGAATCATCCGTCCCCCAGAATCGGGGATAACAATTTTCCTCTGTCGTAACAATCAAACTATTCCCCGCACCGTTGACCGAAACCCTCCGAAGATCATGACTTTTATTACCCAATGTAAAATATGCCAGGTATTCGCTGTTCGGAGACCAAAAGAGATTTTCAACAATTTTGTCATTCTTAATTTCTATAGGATCCATGTTATCCATCCGTCGGATCCAAAGTTTTTCTCCTAATGAATATGCAATTTTTCTCCCGTCCGGTGATAATACAGCCATAGAATAATTTGTTGACCATTGAAATTTTCGTATTTCCTTTTCGGGCTCGGGAAACATCCTCCATGTGATGAAAGATGCCGCCATAGCAACGACGAGGATCGATACTATAAACATTATTGTGATTAATCGATTCCATTGCCTTAATGTCTGTTTATTCCCCGATGCGGAGATGCCAGCATCATTATTCTGTGTTGCATTGACGAAACTCTTTCGGCTGATACTTGTTTTACCGGAATCACGTTTGATCCGCCGCAGGTTTCTGCTGATTTCGGCAGCAGATTGCATCCTCTCTGCTGGATCTTTTTCAAGACATTCCAAAATAACGGTATCAATATCCGAACTTATGTCAGGTTTTATTGATGAGAGCGGTGCCGGATCGACATTGACGATCTCATACATGATCGCAGTTTCATGCACTCCTTTGAACGGCGATTCTCCCGCAAGCAATTCATACAACACCACACCAAGTGAAAAAATATCCGTTCGATGATCGACATCCAAACCTTGCACTTGCTCCGGCGACATATATCCCATCGTTCCCATCGTCGTACCAGCTTTTGTCAATCGAGAAACATTCCCCGAGATGTATAATTTCGCAAGACCGAAATCCATGATCTGTACAATCCCATCCTTGCGGAACATAATATTATCGGGTTTGATATCTCTATGGACAATCCCTTTTTCATGTGCAGCAGCTAATCCTTCTGCAACTTGTATTCCGATTTCTATAATCTGTTTTTGAGAAAGATTTTCTTTTTTCTCCTTTAAAGATTTTCCATCGACAAACTCCATCACAATAAACAGTTGTCCCTCGTGCTCTGAGATATCATGAATCGTACAAACATTCGGATGATTGAGCGCCGATGCAGATTTTGCTTCCTGAATAAATCTCGCTTTGTCCTGTTCCGATGCAGCAAGATGCGGTGGAAGGAACTTGAGTGCAACAAAGCGATCGAGTTTGGTATCTTGCGCTTTATACACAACGCCCATTCCCCCTTCGCCGAGCTTCTCGATAATTTTATATTGCGAAATGGTCTGACCAATCATTGGAGTAGTCCTATCTTTTTCAACAATATGTTAAAGCGCGGATCCGAGCGGAGCGGATCCATGAATGGATCGACCTTGATGCGGAACAGATCCCAATCACGATGAGCAAACGCTTTATCCAATTCGGCGAATGCCATCTCAGTTTCACCGAGAGCAGCATAAATTGCAGAAAGACGGCATGACATGATATATCCCGTCTTCTCGATCGCTCTGAACCGGCGGATCACGTCTTCAGCCTCAAGACGACGTCCGAGTTTTGCGTAAGCAATTCCTGCACCCCGAAGGAGTGACTGAGCTTTCGGATTTAATTTCAATCCTTCTTCACTTATTGAAGCCATTTCCTTGTACATACCATTTACAAAATATGCCTGGCTGAGGGCCCAACGGGATGGAGGGAAATTCGGTTCGAGTTCATATGCTTTCTTTGCAAGATCCAATGCAGGACCATTCTGCCCCGCAAACGTATAGATCGAAACCATATTGGTAATGATGTTCACATCGAGCGGTTCCATTTCCATTGCCCGTTTCACTTCAACGATCGCCTCCTCCATTCGTCCCGTTGTCGATAGGATCATCTGACTATACCGAAAATGTGCTGCCGAGCTGGCCGGATCGAGCTCCAATGCGCGTTTGAATTCCTTCTCCGAATCCTTCCAATTCCAATCATAGACCGCAAGCACATACGCCATCTGAGTATGCGCTTCCGATAAATTCGGGTCAATTTCCAATGCTCGTTGCGCCGCTTCTTTTGCTTTCGGGAATGCTTCTTGAGGAGAGAGGTATGGATATGCCGGTATGCTGGCGTATGCTTCGGCGATTCTGGCATATGCCAAAGCAAAATTCGGGTCAAGTGCTATCGCTTGACGGAAATATTCTATTCCACGCAGAATATCTTCCTTCGTACGTTTTGCAAAATGGTGTTGGCCTCTCAGATACAGCTGATATGCCTCGTTGCTTTCGGTGTAATGTTTCGCAAACGTTTTCTGTTCTTCTCCGGAAAGTTTTAATTGCAGTTTTTGTACAATTTCTCCTGCGATCTCCCGTTGCGTGGATAATAAATCCGACAATGTCCGTTCATATTTTTCGCCCCACAATAAATTATTGTTCCGGACGTCAACAAGTTCCACGCTGATCGTAAGGTTCTCTCCTCGTTGAACGATCCGTCCGGACATTACCGCTTGAACACCGAGTTCACTGCCGATCGTTATCGGATCTGCATCCTTCCCTTTATACCGAAATACCGAACTCGTCGGACTTACCTTTAAATTCGGCAATTGCGAAAGACGAAAGATCAATGACTCCGTCAGACCATCAGAAAGATATTCGTTATCCGCAGTTGAACTGTTATTCTGAAAAGAGAGAACGGCAATTGAAGTTATTTTTTGACCTGGCGTATTTAGGAAGAGAGCCCAAACAGCTACAATGAGAACCGCAATTGACGCCACAGCTATCCAATTTTTAAGATTTATTTTCTTCGACGATACCAAAGGAACATTTATTGTCTGACTGGTTCTTGATTTCTCCATTTGGTCAGGTCTGACAATACGCGATGATCCTTTCTGTAACCGACGAAGTTCACTTACCATATCATCTATATGTTGATACCGGTCAGCCGGATCTTTTTCGAGTGTTCGAATGATGATACGATCTAATTCCGGATTTAAATCCTCGCGATACTTTAAAACGGATTCCGGCTCTTCATTAACGATGGAGTACATCAATGCAGCCTCGTGTTCTCCACGGAATGGGAAACGACCGGTGAAAATCTCAAAAAGAACTACTCCATAAGAGAAAATATCGGATCGCGCATCGACATCGCCACCGTGAAGTTGTTCAGGGGCCATATACGCAAGCGTACCAACAGTACTCGACGTTCTGGTTAGTTTCAACGATCCTTTTAGTTTGGCCAAACCAAAATCCATCACTTTAATTCTGCCGTCGGAAGAGAGCATGATGTTTTCACTCTTTACATCTCGATGGACAATACCCTTTGCATGCGCTGCCTGAAGTGCCTCCCCGATCTGTATCGCATATTGAAGTCCGTCTTGGACTTTCTGTATGGGAAGTTTTTCTCTCAGCGTCGATCCTTCCACATATTCCATGACGATAAACTGACGACCGTCAAATTCTTGAATATCAATCACGGAACATACATTGGGATGATTGAGAGAAGCAGCAGCCTTCGCCTCTTGCAACAACCGAGACTTATCCAGTTCTGATTGTGCTAAATGAACAGGAAGGAATTTGAGAGCAACGAAACGATCAAGTTTAGTGTCTTGGGCTTTATATACTATTCCCATTCCGCCTTCACCGAGTTTTTCTAAAATTTTATAATGAGAAATTACTTGTCCGACCATAATTTAAACCTTACATATTATTTATCAGCAGCCGTCAAATCTTTAACTTCTTCGGTCCAATTGAGAACAACGGAAATATTTTTATACGTGATTCCTTTTGCCGGCTGCGTTGTAATAAAATATTTTCCGTCCGATGATATATCGTAACTGATTCCGCTGTCCACATTTTGTGAAGGAAAGTTTTTTACCAAAACGATTGGTACACCTGCAGAGAATGTCGCATCGGTGGAGACCGGTATAGCCATCATTTGCGAACTCTTGCGGTAATACAAAAACTTCCCGTCAGGAGACCATCGGGGTTCTTCGGACACATCGGAGGTAACCTGCCACTTTCCTTCCTTATTCGGAAATGAACGAACAAATATCTGATATGAACCAGTTTCGTCCGTAAGATACGCAACCCATTTACCGTTGGGAGAGATTGTTGATTCGTATTCATCTCTGTTCGATTCGAGGAATTTCCACGGGGTTTTATTACCGGTCAACGGAATGACAAGAAGATCGGATTGTGCGTTTTTCGTCAGAAAATCTACCAGCAGGAATTTGCCGTCACGCGACCAGTGGTTCAAATAGACTCTGATATCTTTTCCATCAAAGATTTCCCGTTCCTCGCCGCTGCCGTCAGATGGTTTTACATACACTCCTGATTTTCCGTCTTTCGTCCTTTTGAAATATGCGATCATTTTACCATCCGGCGACCATTGTGGCGTACGATTCAAACCTCCGAATGTCAGCTTACTTAATGTTCTGCTGAAGATGTCGAACACCCAGATATCAAAATCCTCGCCGTTGCGAATGACAACGGCAATTTTTTTATTATCGGGTGAAAGCTTAGGTTCAACGTACGGATGATTGCCGGAATCAATAACAGTTGTCTCCCCTTTGATACTGATCTTGACAATTTTACGGCTTTCTCCTTCAACAGCTCCGGGCAGATATATCAGCGTGCCGTTATCGGAAACAACATAATTTGTAATGCCGGTTGTAATTTCGCTGTACACTCCCTGAACAACCGGAACCGGCTGACCTGTAACTTCAAGCTTGTCGGCATCGAACGGAACGATATACAAAACACCGGATCGAGAAAAAAGAAGATGTCCTGTAGAAATATATTTTGCATTGCTTGCTCCGCGGAACACAGTTTTTCGTTCTCCTGTTTCAATATTAACAACATCAATGGTCGCATTCTCATAATAATCAGGACTTGAAATAATACCGACTGTAAATAACACATGCTTACCATCCGGCATGCATGAAGGCCAGCGATGAGTCCGTTCGTTTTTCGTAGTATCAATTGTTGTAAGACTTTTAACCGGTCCCCCATCTTCAGAGACCATCTTTAATTCAGAAACTGCAAACGGAGAAAAAATGATAAGACCATTTTTACTGAATGTTCCCCCTCTATTATCCGGTGATTCTGCGAGTGAGATCGGAGTCCCCCCGGTAAGCGAGATCTTTTCCAACTTGCCGTTTCTAAAAAAAACAAGCCATTTATCATCAGCTGAGAAGAAAGGCGAGGAAGCATTTTCTATTCCTTCAATCACAGAAGGTTCCACGGAACTCATTTTGCGAAGATAAAATCTGTTATTGGCTTTAAAAACAATCATAGTCCCATTATGAGAAATAGTAAGAGCGGGATAGGAATTGATATCAAGTACATTATCTTCGCCGATATCCAATGAAAATTTTGTTATGATCCGTTCGGAAGATGGTTCCCGCAATATCAACCACGTTGCTCCCAGTGCACCAGTCAACAATATTATTATAACCCACTGAAGAACGGACGAGCCAAAGAATTTCGACAGATCGATCCTGCGGTTCATCACTTCAATGACAAACGATCCTGAAGCAACCTTACTCTGCGCTGGAGCTATTGACGAGTGCACTGATGATCGCAAAACAGAATATGCCCTGCTTTGCGTATGCCCGGTCGATTTTTTTATTTTACGAAGATCCTTCGCTAATTCCTTCGCTGACTGACATCGGTCATCTTTTTCTTTTTGAAGGCACTCAAGAATAATATGGTCGAGTTCCGGATCAGTCCCCTCTTTCACCGTTGAAATCGGTGCCGGATCAACATTCACAATCTCATACATGATCGCAGTTTCATGAATGCCTTTAAATGGTGATTCCCCCGCAAGCATTTCATAAAGGACAACACCCAAAGAAAAAATATCTGTGCGATGATCGACATCCAATCCTTGTACTTGCTCGGGAGACATATATCCCATTGTCCCCATCGTCGTGCCGGCTTTTGTCAATCGAGAGACATTTCCCGAGGTGTATAATTTTGCCAAGCCGAAATCCATGATTTGTACGATACCATCTTTACGGATCATGATATTATCCGGCTTGATATCGCGATGGACAATTCCTTTCTCATGTGCCGCGGCTAACCCTTCCGCAACTTGAATACCGATCTCCAATATTTGTTTTTGTCCGAGGTTCTCTTTCTTCTCCTTCAGCGATTTTCCATCGACAAATTCCATTACAATAAACATCTGTCCATCGTGTTCCTGAATATCATGTATTGTACAGACATTTGGGTGATTGAGCGCCGATGCAGATTTCGCTTCTTGAATGAAGCGTGTTTTTTCTTGTTCCGAAGCGATAAGATGCGGCGGAAGGAATTTGAGAGCAACGAAACGGTCGAGTTTTGTATCCTGGGCTTTATAGACAACACCCATCCCACCCTCACCGAGTTTTTCAAGAATCTTATATTGTGAAATCGTTTGCCCAATCATTGAGATTCCTTTTCAATATGCAGTTGCTTTATCATAATGATTCAACTAATTCTGTTTGCATTGCGGTACAATGACAATTTTTTGAACCGAACTTGTGATCAACCGGTTTCGGAATTCGATCCGCATACCACACGCCGCCAATACATGGGGCATAATTGCACTTCCTCCCCACGTTGCACCTGCAACTCCGATCCGCATCGGTGTAAATCCTTTGTTGTCGAACCATCCACCACTCGCTTCATACAGTCCATCACCAATTACGTGAAGTGTGTACACGGATTTTACGGTACGGATAATAATCCAATCTCCTGTATGGAGTTCATCTTTTCTCACTTGCGGAAACAGATGTGAACATTCTATTATACTATTCAGTGTCGCAGCAATCATAGGATTGGTTTTATAATTAAATCAATTGTCATTCCGCATGTTTTTAGCGGGAATCCATTATCTGGATGCCCGACAGAAATTCCGTTTTTTGAATCCCGCAATGAACGGAATCCAAAAAGCGGGACTTTCGGGCATGACAAACTTCTTGGGCAAGGAATAATAAATTAATCTATCCTATTTAAACACATTCTCCAGCAATACAAGCCGCGAACTAAGCCGGGGTGCAACGAATACCAATTCCTTACCATCCTTGCTCAAATCGAAACCTCCATTTCGTAATCCTGGAAATTGCGCTTGAAGTATCTCTTCTTTTTTTCCAATGAAAGACAAAAGACGAATTTTATCTGGTGCGGCAAACTGAACAACGTTTCCGGAAATCGAAGGAAGAGTAATCCACCTTCTATATGGTGAGGGGGCTGAACTCAACTTTCGTGCAGAACCGCGGACTACAGGCATAATAATCTCTCCCTGTTGCTTCATGAGTTCATCAACAGTCGTTGGTTGAATATCGGCAACCCACCATCCCACTTTCGCTTGATGCAAATCGTAATATGCAATACATTTTCCGTCAAGAAAACCCAAAACAAGTACTGAGTCGGTAAGAAACATCCGGTTCGTCGATGTTGACACAGTAACGATGTACGTTCTATTATCCGACCAAGAAAGTATATGGTCACTGTCCAACCACCCTGCTTCATCACCATAACCGGCAAATTTTGGAGTACCCGGATTCTCAACGTCTACCACAAATATCTTTGACTGAACGGTATCTGATCGTAACCTTGAAGGGCGCACATTATATAAAATCCGCCGGCCGTCTGGGGACCATGTTGGATACTGAACTCTCGTTGTGCCATTGGTTAAACGACGGCGATTATTCCCATCTCTGTCCATTACAAAAACATCACTGCTGACTTTCAATGGATCAGGGTCGTTCATCGCAAAGGCAATGGATTTTTTATCAGGAGAAAAAGAGACGTCAGTAATACTTCGTTCATCGAAGCTGATCTGACGCAGCGAGGTCCCATCAATATTCGCCATCCAAATATAACCGACTCTCTGTTGTTGAAGATAGACGAACTCATTCCCGGTCGAAGCAACACTCAGGCCGATATCCGGTCCTGCTCCCTTTGTAATCTGAACCGCCTCTCCTCCTGATGCGGGAACAACCCAAAGATTTGTGTTCCCGCCTCTGTTCGAAGAGAAAATTATTCGATCATCAACAGTCCATACCATCGCATCGATGTTTTCATTTCCGTCAGTTAACTGATGCTCTTCTTTCGCTGCCAGAGAATGTATAATAATTTTTTGTTGAAACCCGGGAAGTGAGCGTATCCATGCAATTGATTTTCCGTCCGGGGACCAGCAAAAACTATATCGAAAATTATCTCCTGTCGTCACAAATAACGAATCAACATACTCACAACGAAGGTCTGACCCATCCGCAGCAACCGTCCAGAATTCCATCATCCCGGATTTCGATCGTATCTGGCTCCGTGGAGTTCGAATGAAGCCGACTCTCTGTCCATCCGGACTCCATTGAGGTGTATTTCCTTTCTCCGCAAGTTTCCTGCTTGTCCCACCGAGAGCAGAGATTGAAAAAATATCGAAAGATGAATAATCTGAATTCGGTTTTTCATAGACGATCTGTCCTCCATCGGGCGAGATCTGTGCACTCTGCTGTATGAACGCTGTTGCATCCGATGTGATCTTTCTTGGTTCGCTACCGCCGCCAACGTGCATATAATAGATATCCCATTTCCTGTTCGCGTCTGCCGCGGGGAACGCCAACCATTTACCGTCCGGAGAAAGACTCGGATAAGAATATTCGGTAAACGGGACTTGAAGCACTGTGGTTTTCATATCTGGATTGACAGTGATTCCTTTGTTCTCAAGAAAGAACCACGCTGCAAATGCAATGACAACAACTGCAACACCAATGCCGCCATAGCGGATCAATGAATTATTACTGGTCTTACTGCTCGACGGCATTTCAGATTGAGAAGCAAAACCCGAAACAGGTCTCTCCATTGTCTGGTGCACTGTCGTCGATGCGGTACTTCGCATGATCCTGCTTGTCTTTTTCTGCGAACGCCGGAGATCCGCAACGATGTCATCGAAATGCTGGTATCGATCGTTCAGATCTTTTTCCAAACATCGCTGAATTAAATTGACGACAATAGGTGAGAGATCGGGAACAAGTTGTGCAATATTCTGCGGTTCTTCGTTAACAATCGAATATAACATTGCCGCTTCGTGTTCTCCACGGAACGGAAGTCTGCCTGTCAACATTTCAAACAACAACACACCGAATGAAAAAATATCACTGCGATGATCGACCTCACCACCCTGAATCTGCTCAGGTGCCATATATCCGAGCGTTCCCACTGTACTCGAGGTACGTGTCAGCTTCATTGCACCTTTCAACTTTGCAAGACCAAAATCCATCACTTTCGCCTGACCCTTAGAAGAAAGCATGATATTGTCTGCTTTAATATCTCTGTGTACGATTCCTTTCGCATGTGCTTCCTGAAGTGCATCTCCTATTTGCGTTGCGATCGTAATCGCATCATCGATCTTTGCAAATGGAATTTTCTCACCAAGTGTTCCTCCTTCAACATACTCCATTGCCATATATAACTGACCATCATATTCTTCAACTCCGAATATTGTACAGATATTGGGGTGATTCAGTCCGGCAGCCGCCTGTGCTTCCTGCAGGAAACGTGCCTTTGCCGTTTCATCCTTATTCACTCTATCAGGGAGAAATTTAAGCGCAATAGTTCGATTAAGTGTTGTGTCCTGAGCTTTATACACAATGCCCATTCCTCCCTCACCTAATTTTTCTAAAATCTTATAATGTGAGATCGTTGAACCTATCATTTCATTCTCCGTAAAATTCGACACATACTGCCTTCTAAAAAAACATTAGCACACTGTGATTAATGATTTTCTATTTCAGCAACTCTGCTTCCCAATTGAGTACCAATGTTAGATGATCAGATTTGGTTTCCACTTTATTGTACACCATCAAAAATTTTTGCCCATCAGGGGACACATCAAGAAAGGCACTGATACCAATTGTTACCGCTTCAAAAAGCGGTTTTACATTCCCGACCGAAAATGTTCCCCCGCTCGCACTCACTTCTGCCGCCATTATTTTGCCGTCGCGTGATTGATAATAAATTTCTTTACCGTCACGCCGCCAAAATGCCCTAAACAATGAACCATTGGTCGAGACCTGCCATTTTCCCCCGGGACCTGGGAAAGGCCTTACATAGATTTCCCGTTGACCCGACTCGTTGGCGGCATATGCTAAAAATTTTCCATCAGGAGAAAACCGTGCTTCGTCTTCAATAAATTCTGTATTTAAAAAAACGATCGGTGCTAATTTACCGGCAGCAGGAAATACTACAATGTCACGGGACGGATATGTCGTACACGCGATCAGTGCACCATCCCGCGACCATCCGGTTGGATACAACCCTTTTTCGTACGTGAGCAATTCTGTTTCGCTTCCAGTTCCATCCGCATTTTTCAAAAATACACTTTCTTGGCGCGATCTGTTCGATGAAAATACAATCCGTTTCCCATCGGGTGACCATATCGGATCGGTATCGTCTTTGGGATCAAACGTTAATCGTGTCGAAATGGATCTGGCAATATCAAAAACCCATATATCTTCATTCCGTCGCTGGGGATCAACGGAAGAAAAAGCAATCTTGGTAACATCAGGAGAGAAGGATGCTTCAAACACGGATTGTGTACCTTTCATGACAGTCACGTTCTTTCCGGTTCTATCAAACATTGCCAGTTGATTTGTCGCCGGACCCAGTCCCCCTTCATAGATCAATACACCGGTTTGGGATACCGAAAATGAACCTCGATTCCAATTTAAACTGAATCGAACCTGTTCTGCAATCGGAACCGCATTTCCTTTCAAGCTGAAATTATCAGGATCAAACGGCTGTGCCACGAGTGTCTGTTCGCGAACGAATAAGATATAGCCGTTTGCATAGATAACATTTGAATGGGTGTTTAATAGCTTCTCATTAAAAGTTCCATCCAGTGAGCCAATGCACACTCTGTCTTCTTCTGTTCCGCCTCCAATCCGCGCGAAATAGAGAAAGTGTTTGCCGTCAGGAAGAAACCATGGGAAGCGATGCGTTACTTCGTGCACGACTGTATCGAGCTTTGTCACCTGTACCGGCGTTCCTCCGGCAGCAGGGACTTGATATATGGGGTCATTCGTCCCCGGAGTAAATACAATGATGTCATCCTTGCCCCACGACCCTCCGCGAGACTCTCGAACATCACATATCGAAAGCGGGGGTCCGCCTGACGCATCGATCTTCTTCAATTTTCCTTCCACGAAGAAAGCGATGAAATCGCTCTTCGGTGACCAGAAAGGATAAAAAGCATTCTCGGTTCCCGGTAACGGAAGAGCTACAAGCGAGTTCAACGACCGTACATACAATCTGGGCATTCCGAGTGAATCGACCGCAACAAAAGCAATTTTATGTCCATCGGGAGAAATTGCAATGTGCCCTACACCGCTTGCTCCGCCGGATTGTTGTGCGAAAGAGGCACTTACCGGTGCCTGAATAAAGGAGCGAATTGTCTGTACTTCGTGTCCGGAATCTAAAAGATAGAGAATTGTAACAACCACACAACCTACAGCAAACACTCCGGAGATAATCCATGGTAATAATGATTGCTTTCTTTTTTCAATTTGTTCAACAGACTGCACTACATTGTAGTCCGATGTTTTCACGACTGGTCTCGCCGCGGTAATCCTGCTTGCCCGTTGTTTGCTCGATTCCCTTCGATACCGTTTTAGATCAACGGAAACCTGACTGGCAGACTGCGTTCGTTCTTTCGGATCCTTTTCCAAACATTCCAGCACGATAGCATCCAATTCGGGAGGAATGTTTGGTTTAATAGAAGAGAGCGGTGGAGAATCAACATTGACAATCTCGTAAGCAATTGCCGTTTCATGAACTCCTTTAAATGGAGGCTGTCCGGAAAGCATTTCAAATAAAAGTACGCCAAGAGAAAAAATATCCGACCGATGGTCTGCATCCTGTCCTTGCACTTGTTCTGGAGACATGTATCCTGCGGTACCAACAGTGCTTCCCTCTTTTGTCAGCCGGGATGCACCTTTCAATTTTGCCAGGCCAAAATCCATGATCTGCACGATACCATCTTTACGGATCATGATATTTTCCGGCTTGATATCTCTATGAACAATTCCTTTTTCATGTGCTGCGGCAAGTCCATCCGCAATTTGAATGCCAATATCGAGAGCTTGTTTCAGCGAAAGAGTATCTTTCTTTTCCTGCAGAGTTTGTCCATCAACAAATTCCATGACAATAAACAGTTGACCATCATGTTCTTGAATATCATGAATTGTGCAGACGTTTGGATGATTAAGTGCAGAGGCAGATTTTGCTTCTTGAATGAATCTTGCTTTGTCCTGCTCTGATGCAGCGAGATGCGAAGGAAGAAACTTCAGTGCGACAAAACGATCGAGGTTGATATCCTGGGCTTTGTAGACAACGCCCATCCCGCCTTCGCCTAACTTCTCCAATATTTTGTAGTGGGAGATAATCGTTCCAATCATATGAACACCTCAGTTATCAAATGAGGGCTACGGCGGGCAAGTCCACCTTCGCCAAGTTTTTCAATAATTTTGTAATGAGAAATAGTTTGACCAATCATAAGATCTAGTATTTAGTGAAAAATTGTCCCGTCTCGAATAATGTTCGAGACGAGATCCTCGTTCCGCTGAAAAGCGGAACGGGATTTGTCCTATCATGAGCACTCTCTAGTTGACTGTGATATTCAAATTATATGATTTTGTTCATTTACTTTTATTGATATCTCTGATCTCATCATTCATTCCTGTTAACTGCCAACGTATCAATGAAACAGGTATCATTCCGGCTCCGTACATTTCATCAAAGAAATTCATTATTTGAAAATTCTCTCCTACCTGTCTGCTTCGATCCTTCATCAACCGTTCAACAAGATATTTACCCGTGACATAGCTGGGACCGTAACCCGGTTGTCGCAAATACAATTGCTGCTCAAAAACAATCAATTTCGGATCTGAAATTTTCCACTCGGCAGGAGTCCACTCTACCTGATACTCACGCGCCTGCTGAACTGAGATCTCATTTGCATGGACATATAATGAAGCCAGTCCTCTGGCACATCGAAATGCAAGCATGACCCACACTAATTCTTTTGAACGGGGATTATTGTCATATAATCCGGAGTGCATGAACAACTCTTCCACTCCGGTTGCCAATCCTTCCGACCTGCTGACCCAGATATTGTAAGGAAGAGCAGTGCGCCGAATTGGACTTGAATGCGGATCGTTATTCATTCTTGCAAGATCGAACCAATGGGTCGCATGAGTATACAACTGTAGAGGATCGTAGTGCATCATTTTTGAAAAGAAATTACGTTTTTCTTCTGCTTGAAATGACCCCAAGTGCTTCCGTAACGCAGGTTCCATAAAATCGCGCACCGGAAGAATTTCTTGTTCTTTTAAAAATTTCATTAAATGAGTCACCGACTGATCGGCAAGCAGATTATATTCTTCCGGAGTTGACACTGCTTTCAACGGCGGCAAATTCCGATTATGATGCCGCTCCAGTTCCAATGAAGCAAAAGCCCTTGCAATTTCTCGCTGAAGAAGTGAAACTTCTTCTTCCCACGAAAGGGGTACTAAAAGGACATGGCGTAGATACCATGTGTAATTTTCTTTTCCGATTCCGGATGGCCCGTTTTTTGATGGTAATTTTTCTTCCAGCCATTCCCCAAAACTAATTGTTGCATTTTTAGCATTCGTTAAAGCAGTATGAAATTCATTTCCGGAACCTTCTGTCTTTTTTGCCAGATCATCCAGATCGGATGCTTGAATTTTAATATTGTTGATCCCGTTCACCCATAGATCTCGAGCATTGCCCGTTAAATTGATTCGTGCCTGTTCGAGTAATAGCGGAATGATTTTCAATTGTGCTGCAAGTTTTTTTTCATCATCAACAGAGAGAGGGAACGCATATTCCCATAGTTCAATAGCCGCATGACATACCGGACCTTCATGGGAAGGAGTGTCGCTTTGTTCCGTCCATAACAGTACATAGTACGCCGGATCCCTCTGCCATGGCTTCAAGACTCTTATATTAAAATCCAATCCGTTCATCTCAGCCCGAACCAATTCGTAATCGATCTTTTGTTCGAGCATCCATCCGCTTGTGTCTATAGCAGAGAATCGTTTTTGATATTCATGTAATTGCTGATTGACGTTCTTCATCCTTGCGACGGAGAAATCAGGAACACCGTTTTTTCCCGTCGGCTGTTCCAGCAATCGTAATTCTTGAAATACAGTGACCAGATTTTTATACGTTTCGGAGTCACTATTCAGATCGACTGCAAAAGCTGAACCAGTGAAGAGAAAAAAGCAATTCACCATGATAAATCGTAATCGTAAGAATGAATTCATTTTTGTTTTCATCAAATTCCTTATTCCCATTTAATTGTGTAGTTCGGCAGAACATCAATTGGAAGTTCTTTCACTTTTTCAATACTGCTCTCTACTTCAGGTAAGAATTTTGCCCACGTATCGAAGAAATGCTGCACCTTTGCATTATCCCCCTCTCCTTCAAGAATCAATAGATCATGGTCAAGATTCTTTATCCCTGTCCGAAAATTGTTGAAATCAACTGACCATCGCTGGGTTCCGGCATCAAATGTAATTCCACCATTCTTATAGAGATAACTGAGAGCGATAGCAGCGGCTTTAGCATGCGCTTCTGCCAATCCAAATCGGACAGAACGGAAAAGACTTCCCAAATAGGAGACATAAAAACTTTTTTCCTTTTTATGATCAACAACGCCTTTATCGATCAGATATGCCAGTGAAAGCAATCCGGTGATATCAGCTTTACATTCTTCCAGTGCGTTGTAGTTCGGTCCTATTGCAGCATTCACCGCCATTCCTTTCTTCGGTCCTACTTTTACTGTACGCGGTCCGACAGCGTGACAGATTTCATGCATGAGAACAAATTGAAAGAAACCGTCATCCGACAAGTATTGAAGCTGTGATTCATCCAATACTTTCATGCTAACCGGTTTGATAATTGCATTGAATCGAGCTTTCAACATATTCGTCCAGAATGTTTTTGTCGTCCCTTTCTTTTCGTGAACCACCGGATCGTTCGGAAGATTGGTTGCGACTGCTTGATAACCGGCAGCTGCTTCGCCGGTGCGGATGATATCCTGCACAACAATGAATTTTGCAGTCAATCCTTTGACTTCGGATTTATACTGTTCAGGGATCGGAAGATTCTTTTCAAAATCTGGAAGATACTTCGTATAAATATCCAATTTCTTTGATTCAACCGGATCGACAATTTCGATCGATGCTTCATATTTTGCCTTCACACCTTTAATACCATCGGAGTATGTTTCGAATGGACCGAACACTATGTCGAATTTATTATCTTTCATATCAATCCACGCAACATCCGCATCGAAGTAGTTGTCTGTTGTGAGCGCTTGAGCTTTTAATCGTAGAAATTTTGAGAACGAAGGGCTGTCCGATAAATCTGCGCATTCATTTAGCAGTGAAACTATTGGTGTAATGTATTGTTTGTATTCTACGTGATACGGTACAGCTTTGAATCCACCTTTTTCATCCGAACGAATAACAGTATATGGTGACATGAACTGTTCTTGCTTCGCTTTCGACAATTTTGAATAATAATCGTCGAACTGTTCTACCGTCATTTCGCGCGGATAGATCTCATCACCGGCATAATATGATTGGTTGCCAATGAACGGTGCATATTCATTGAGTTGTTCGAATGGACCGGCATTTCGTTTGATAAGAGTTAAAAGTTTCTGCGCGTACGGATCATTCTTCACCTGCATAAGACTGTCACGCAAATGGATTCCGTATTGTGACGTTTGAAGCCAATAGATCGAATCGAGATAAACAGCAGCCAACGTCAGTTTTTTTAGAATGGTCTTGTCCGGTTCTTTCATTCCTCTTGCATCAAACGGCATATCATAAGGCGCATATTGAGCAGTGTAATGATCGATCTTCATTTTTTGAGATTCACTCAACAAAGAAGTTTTTTTTGCACATCCTGAAAAAAGAATAATAATGATCAAGAAAGAATATTTCATTACAATTATCCTTGGTTTTGAATTGTTTGTATTGTACACACTTTACTTTAAAAACAAATTATCAATCTTTACTATGCTCGTTTTTCGCCGCTGCTTTGTGTAGGTTAAGACCTTATCAGCATATTCTGTTCTGTAAAATCTAAGATTATCGCCCGGTGGTATATTCATGATCTTCGATTTCTTTCGTGTTCTGAGATTAATCTTCCATAAAGCGCTTCTATTCTTAAGGACATAATATGCCGTTGATTGAGAAACAATCGCCCGCGATTTTTCATCAGCCCTCAATAACAGGTTTCCTTGAGCATTCGGATTTTTCAACAACTCCTGACGGGTGATTATATAACTGTCTCCTAGTCCATTCAGATATCCGATCGCGGAATTGTTCAGTAGCGGAAACGCATACATTGTATCTCTGAAAAATACCTTATCTTCCCCCGTGCGAATATTTAAAAGATGTGTCTCGTTATATATTGATTGTTTAGCATTCTTGGAAGAATTGCGAACAATAGTAACGATGGAATCGGATATCCAGTGATCAACAATTCCTTCTCCCAGATCTTGAATACGACGCCCACCCGATATATCAATGATCTTTGCATTCAAATATTCGACCTCCTCTTTTAGTCTGAATTCCATAAATGCAAGCAATTTTCCTGACGGTGACCAGATAGGTTCTTCTCTTGAAATGGAAGGATGGAACGGGAATAATATTTCCTGCCGACCTCCGTTGATATCACGAATCATCAGTGCATCCAAAAGTATTGGACTCAATATCTGCATTGCAATGGATTTACCATCGGGTGAAATATGTGCACGGTTGATATTCTCGTCCGGATACACCTGACGATTTTCTGTACCATCGGTATTGACCATCCAGAGAGTTGAAGTCTCTGTTCGCTGCGAAAAGATCAGCCGATTTGCAGCGTTCGAAAATGAAATCCCATAATCAGGACCTGCTCCTCTGGTTATTTGTGTTGCCTCACCGCCATTTTCCGGAATTGCCCAGATATTGAAATTGCCGCTTCTGTTCGAAGAGTACAAAATGTATCCGTTTTTAAGAATTATCGCTTCATCAATGGTCTTTTTATCATCGGTTATTTTAGTCTCGTTACCCGTTGCAATATCCCGGATAAATATTTCATTGTAATCACCTTCCAGAGGTCTTGTAAACAGGATCTTTTTTCCATCTGGTGATACTTTCAATGTAAAATATCTCAAACTTCCTTTCATGAGTGAGTCAATAAATTCTATTTTTGCATCCGTTCCCTGAGGCGTTACGCTCCAATATTCTCTCCAACCCGAGCGGCTCGCATTACGGTTGTTTCTCCCTCCACGGTAATAAAATATTCTATCTCCGCTCGGGCTCCAAAATGGTGCAATTCCGGAATCGGCAATAACTCGAGATGATCCTGTCAGCACAGAAACAACACATATCTCCGATATGTTTTTCCCTGCCCGATTTCTGCCATACGCAATGGAACTCCCGTCGGGTGAAAACTGTGCAGTGGCAGCATTTCCCAGATCTGCTGAAGAATCATTTGTTAATCGTCTGCTTTCACCCGTTTCAATGAACATCATATAGATATCCCAATTTCCCTTCACGTCAGAACCGGGAAACGCCAGCCATTTTCCATCCGGCGACATATCCGGGTATTGATATTCTGTTGCTGGAATTTGAAGGATCGAAGTGGACATATCGGGATTGATTTTGGGAAGCGAATTGCCAAACACGAACCACACGATCAATGCAATAATCGTGACAACCGCAACGGAACCACCGATGCGTACGGAAGTTTTCTCAAAAATACCGGGCGAAATCTTTGATTGAATTCCGGATTGAGTCGCAACTGGTTTCTGATCTGATTGAATCTGTTGTATGTTCGGTGAACTTCTCATCACTCTGGAAGTCTTACGCATTGCTCTTTTCAGATCAGCAGTGATGTCATCGAAATGCTGGTACCGTTCTGCAGGATCTTTCTCTAAACATCGCTGAATTAAATTGACGATGATAGGAGAAAGATCAGGAACGAGTTGTGTG
>JAUXTU010000004.1 GCA_030679145.1 Bacteroidota bacterium
TTGGAACGAAATTGGCGGAGCAGATTACCGCTTCACATTGAAAGATGCTTCAACAGATTGGACACAGTATTTCTGGATCGTTACCGTACCGGCAGATGCAAAAGCGATCTCTGTTCGTGCACGAACCTGGCCCTTATGGACTGGTACTTCCTACTGGGATGATATGGTTGTGAACGGAATTGAAACTGCTCCAACGAGTGTACGTGAACATCCGACGGCAAGTTCAACGCTTTTGCCTGAACAATATTCATTGGAACAAAATTATCCGAATCCATTTAATCCGACGACAAACATCGTCTATAATTTGGCGAACAGTGGACCGGTAAGACTTGAGGTGTTCAACATCATAGGACAAAAAGTTGCAACAGTTGTCGATGAAGTTCAGAATGCAGGCACGTGGAACGTTCGTTGGAACGGTTCTGATGCTGCCGGAAAACAAGTCAGTAGCGGCATCTATCTCTATCGTTTGACGACAGGTTCATTTGTCTCTACGAAAAAGATGATGTTCATCAAATAACATCTTCACTTTTTGGTGCGATGCTCTTCCGAACAGGAAAGAGTATCGCACCAAATCTTATTTTTACGATCACGTTCCCACAAACAAATGATGAAACAAGCGCTCGGTATTCTGTTTACAATATTTATTCTTACAGTAAATATTTTTGCAGGATCAACAGGAAAGATTGCCGGAAAAGCAGTTGATGCAAAAACGAAAGAACCGCTTCTTGGTGTAAATGTTATTATCGATGGAACCAAGTCCGGTGCTTCAACGGATATTGACGGTAATTATAATATTCTAAATGTAGCTCCTGGTACCTATACGCTTCGTGCTTCAGCAATTGGTTTTCGTTCTATAACAATTTCGCAAATCAAAGTATCTGTTGACCTTACAACACGCATTGAATTTTCATTGTCTGATGAGACAGTCCATCTCAATCAGGAAGTTCTTATTATTGCACAGCGTCCGATTGTTCAAAAAGATCTTACATCGACATCATCTAAAGTCAGCGCAGATCAGATCAAAGCCCTTCCGGTTGAAGATGTTGCAGGATTGGTAAATTTACAAGCGGGTGTAGTTGAAGGACATTTCCGAGGAGGCAGATCAGGTGAAGTGCTCTACTTAATAGATGGAATTCCGGTCAGTGATTCGTATTCCGGTGGTGCAGGTGTGAGCGCAGAAAACCAATCGATCCAGGAACTCGAAGTGATCAGCGGAACATTCAATGCGGAATACGGGCAGGCAATGTCTGGTATTGTAAATCAAGTAACAAAAGATGGAACAGAAAAATATCACGCAACTGTCTCCGCGTATGCAGGCGATTACATTAGCGGCAGAAAAAATTTATTCTTAAATCCCGATTCAGCACGACGCGGGAATTTGACAACACCTATCCAGCCGACGGACGATTTCAATCAGATCAATCCTTCTGATATTTACGATCTTCAGGGAACACTCAGCGGACCGATCATCGGTTCCGACATAACATTCTTTTTATCAGGGCGCAAATATTCCAACGATGGATATTTGTACGGCAGAAGAATATTCAATCCGAACGATTCTGCAGATTTCAGTTCAAATACACCTTCATTGTGGTATCGCGGTGCAACAGGGGATAATGCTTATGTCTCGATGAATTATGAACATCGCTACACGATGCAGGGAAAGATTACGATTCGTGCATTCGGTTCTGACAAGTTCCGACTATCCTATTTAGGACAACAGCGCGACTGGAAAAATTATGATCATCAGTATAAATACAATCCTGATGGCGCATACAAGAGTTTCTCAACGGGGACCCTTGCAAGCATCAACTATGTGAATGTGTTAAGTTCCGAAACATTTTCTGATATCAATGTTGCATGGTATAGAACAAAAGAAGAATCATACGTTTTTGAAAATCCTACTGATACGAGTTTTCCAGTCTATACGCGAAAGGACCAACAAACAGGCTCATCATTTCGTACTGGTTGGGCCGAAGATGTTCAATTTCATCGAGAACTACGTTATTGGCTCGCCAAAGCTGATTTTGTAAGTCAGATAGATAATCAGAACCAGATTAAAGCAGGGTTAGAATGGAAGACCTATCGGTTATGGATCAATAATTTTGGGATTCTGAATGACCAGACTACAAATTATATTCCTCGGTCTTTTTATTTTGGCAGGTCAGAATTTGCCAAAGTTATTATCCGCCCGCTACAAGGGTCATTTTATCTACAGGATAAAATGGAATCCGAAAGTTTTATTATGAACATTGGAATCCGGTTCGACTATTTTAATTCAAAAGACAGTGTATTAACCGAACAACTGCATGTGAAACAATTGGAATTGAAGATTAGAGCAGGACGAAAGCCAGCCGATTCAGAATTTCAGATAAGTCCACGATTTGGATTGGCATTTCCAATTACCGATCAAGGTGTACTTCATTTATCGTATGGGCATTTTTTTCAGGTACCACAGTTCGATCTAATATATTTGAATCCTTCATACAACATCAACGCAACGGAATCATTTCAGGTTGGAAATCCGGGATTGCGTTCAGAACGGACTGTTGCGTATGAACTTGGATTGCAGCAGCAAGTGGCAGAATTCATTGGAATCGATCTGACAATCTATTATAAAGATGTTCGCAATCTAATCGGAACACAAATATTCGATATCGGAAATGGAAATAAATATTCGCAATATGTTAATCAGGATTACGGAAATACCCGCGGATTCATTTTCTCCGTAGAAAAAAGATTGAACGACGGATTTGGCGCATCACTCGATTATACATTTCAGATTGCAAAAGGAAATGCTTCGGATCCGAACTCTGTTTTTCTCGACAACACCCAATCTGATCCCCCCAGGGAAAGCCAGCGGCAACTATCACCATTGGATTGGGACCGAAGGCATTCACTCAATATATCACTCACATTTGGTCAACCGGATGATTTCATCATAACGTCAATCGGCAGACTTGGAACCGGATTGCCATATACACCGGCATTGCAAAATCAGCGCACGGGATTGATCAACAGCGAAAATCGTCCGTTAGTGTATACCATCGACCTCTATGCAACAAAGTATTTGTCGTTCGGAGATTATTCGTTGAGTATATTTGCTAAGATCTATAATCTCTTCGATACTGAAAACGAATTGAATATCTTCACCGATACAGGTCGTGCAAATTACAGTATCCAAGCAGGATATTCCGGAAGACCGCACGGAGTCAATTCAATAGAAGAGTATTATACTCGCCCAGATTTTTATTCTGCACCGCGTCAAATTGTCGTCGGTGTTGAACTGATTCTTTAACGTTTGGATCTTATGATGCAGAAGAACCTTTCTCGATTTGTTTCCCTTTCCGTTTGTGTAATGATCATTGCCGCTTCGTTACAAGCGCAGCAATATTTTATTGATCCAAGTAAAGGAAATATAGTTTACACAAAAAAAGGAATTCTGGACGGAAATCTGATCAGAACCCTTTTTTATAATCATGGAGAAATAGCATACCACAGCAACCACCCTTCCGGTGAATGGCCGAAAGGAACCGGACATGAATATCTTGACGGTGTCGCGGTGATTGTTCAAGCCGAAGTAAAAGACAAGAACAATATTTTAATCCATCCGCTTGAAACGAATTACCGAGAATTTATCCGCAAAGACCCGGTTTCAAAAATTCCGTGGGGATGGGAACCGCTTCCCGGATACGCAAATGCAATTCAGGATGAACCGGCAATGAGCAACAAATCGTCAACGTGGCCTTCTCGTTGGCCGGATCGTTCCACGGAATGGAACGGACTATGGAATGGATTCTTCGGACGGGGAATTTTAAATGCGGATCTGGAAACATATTTCAGAATGGATGATGCAGCGGACAAGCAATATCAATATTTCCCCGATCCGTCCGATTCATCACGAGGTGGTTTAGGATTACAGGTTGCAGTCCGTGGATTTCAATGGTCGCAAGTTTTGGCTGCCGATGTTATCTTTTGGTATTATGAGATAACGAACGTTGCACAACAAGATTATTCAAAAGTAGTGTTTGCACAATATATTGATTGGGGAATCGGCGGTACTGATGATTCCAGCGATGACAGAGGATTGTTTGACAAAGAATTGGACATTGCTTATGCATTTGATGGTGACGGAATTGGTTCTCCCGGCAGTTGGTCTCCGGTGGGAGTTGCAGGTTATGCATTCTTGGAAAGTCCGGGTATTACAAAGGATTCGCTTGGTGTACCGCAGAATCACGATGATGATGATGACGGCATCACTGACGAAAGCAGAGAAAACGATGCCGGAACAAAGATCACAGGTAAATCGAATGTTATTGCAGCAATCAGTGCGCAGGTGAACACAACAAATTTTTTGCGATTCTATAACTATACAAAACTGGATGATCTTCCTGCAGTGCAGCAAGGATATTGGTGGACTGGCGACGAGAACGCGAACTGGCGCGGATTCACAGACTTGAATGCAGACGGCGATTGGGATGATGGTGAACCGTTGAATGATGACGTTGGTTCCGACGGACTCGCACCCCTCGATCCAAATTACCTTACTCCTGACGCAGACGGAAGCCAGGGGAACGGAAGACCAGAACAAGGTGAACCGAGTTTTGGTTCTCTTGATAAAGATGAATCCGATCAGATCGGATTAACCGGATTCAATATCTTTCCGGTTCACTTTTATGAATTGCACAATGATGAACAGAACTGGAATGTGTTGACGACTGAAACCGATACAGCAGGCTTGCAGCAATTGAATGACGTAAATCTTGGAATGTATTTTTCTGCGGGAGCCCGCTCGAATGCTCAAACCGGATTCTCCGGAAATCTGTTCCCATTGAGAAAATTGCAAACAGAACGGTTCTCGATGGCGCTCTTGTTTGGAGATGACCGTAACGATCTGATCCGCCGAAAAAAAACTGTTCAACAAATCTATAATGCAAATTATCGTTTTGCAAAACCTCCTGATAAACCACTTGTCGTTGCTGTTCCGGGAAATCATAAAGTAACTCTCTATTGGGATAGTCATGCTGAACAATCATACGATCCGTTCCTTCAACAATTTGATTTTGAAGGATACAGAATCTATCGCAGCACGGAATCGAGCTTTCTTGAAAATCTTGTCATTACTGATGCGTACGGTAAACAAACATTCCGCAAACCTCTTGCGCAATTCGATCTTGTTGACAGTATCAAAGGATTACATCCGCTTGATATTAATGGTGTGAAATTTGATCTTGGAACCGATTCAGGTTTACGCCATACATACATTGATAACGATGTGCAAAACGGTCAAACATATTATTATGCAGTAGTATCGTACGATCGTGGATTTTATGTCCGAACACTTGATGGAAAAGATGACGGCATTGCACCATCTGAATGTACGGCGATCATCCGTACCGATCTCAGTGGAAATTCAAAACCTGATATCAATACCGCTGTAGTTACTCCGCGCGCACCATCTGCAGGATATGTTTCACCGGGCGTTGACGGCGGGATTCTTCACTCGGGACCAGGAACCGGAAGTTTTGGAATTGAAGTACTCAATCCTGATTCTGTTAAATCGGGACATCTGTACCGAATAACATTTCAGAATAATTCTGCTTTTCAAAATAATCCCAAACCATCATTCTCAATTACTGATGAGACCAACGGCATTGTTCAAGAACAAAATAAAATTGTCGTCGGTAACCCTGAAGAATCTTCGATCATTGACGGATTCATTGGTTACGTGAGAAACGATGGTTCGATTGCTGTCTTAGATTCAGAGTGGAAGAACGGAAATTCGAATGTCACTGTCAAAATCAATTCGTTAGAAGCTGATCCTGCATATTCGGCGGTTGCCGTAAAGTACCCTGCAGATTATGAAATTCGTTATTCCAATCAGATCGTTGATTCGTCAACGCAGACAGGATTTTTTGATCCGTTAATCCCGACAAAATTCACGATCTGGAATACAACGGAAAATAAAAAAGCGCAGTTCATTCTTATTGATACCCGCAATGATTCATCCCTGGCACCGGGAAACAAAGTGATCATCATTGCCGGAGACACTCTCGGAAAACCTGCTCAGCAAGGAAATTATCGAGCTGCATGGAAGATTGAAATGTTCATCGATACCCTTGCAGGACCGTTGAAACTTCCGCAGCCGAATGATATCTATTCTTTTGCAACAGCAAAACCGTTTCGCACCGGCGAATCATTCCAGTTCAAGATGAAGGGTTCGAATATTGATGGCAGCAAAGCAAAATCCGATCTGGACAAAGTTGCGGTCGTTCCAAATCCATATGTCGGAGCCGCCTCTTGGGAACCGCAGAACCTTTTCCGGACAGGAAGAGGGGAACGTCGTATTCAATTCATCAACCTGCCTGCAAAATGTACGATCAGGATATATTCTGTTGCCGGAAATCTTGTGAACACATTGCAGCACAATGCCGATATCGACAACGGCCAAATGCCGTGGGATCTTGTGTCTAAAGATGGGATGGATATCAGTTACGGAATTTATATTTTCCATGTCGATGCACCTGGTATCGGTGAAAAGATCGGCAAATTTGCGGTCGTTAAATAGGAAAAGAATGTATGATGAAACGATCTGTAGTAGTATTGATATTTTTTCTTTGTGTGGTATTTAACCTCTATTCACAAGCAGTGAATAAGAATGTTTCTAAATCAGGAACAACAGCAGCCACATTCCTTGAAATTCCGGTAAGTGCGCGTGCAGTTGCACTGGGTTCCGCATTTTCTGCAGTGGCGAATGATGCTTCGAGTCTCTATTGGAATCCTTCCGGTGCTGCTCGATTGGAACAGACTGAAGTTGTCTTTACGCATATGAACTGGATCGCCGATCTAGGATTTGACTATTCGGCGGTTGCAATTCCGGTTGAAGGGTTTGGAACACTTGGAATTAGTTTTACTGCCTTAACAATGAGTGATATGGCTGTTCGAACAATTGAACGGCCGGAAGGGACGGGAGAATTATTCAGCGCATCAAGTATTGCTCTTGGTGTTCATTTTGCAAGAAATCTCTCTGACCGGTTCTCGATAGGATTCACAGGAAAATATATCCAGGAAAGTATTTGGCATATGAGGTCACATGCATTCGCATTGGATATAGGTGTATTGTATACGACTGAGTTTTTCAATAATATGAAGATTGGTGCGATCATCTCAAACTTTGGAACCGATATGCAGATGACAGGGCGTGATGCGCGTTTGTTTGAACGGATCGATGATCAGAAAATGGGAAGCAACGATCGTATTCCTGTGAATATTGAAATGGATTCATGGTCGCTTCCGTTGAATTTTCAATTTGGCATTGCCACCGATCTGTTTGCTTCAGATGAACAATCATTTACTGTTGCAATTGATGCGCTTCATCCCAGTGACAATTATGAAAGTATCAACCTTGGCGCTGAATATAGTTTCTTCAAAACGCTTGCGTTACGAGGCGGATACCGCGCCTTAGGTCTTCCCGACAGTGAAGGAGGACTTTCATTCGGCGCAGGATTTAAGGGAGATCTGTTCGGCGGCGGAATCGTTGCTGGACTTGATTACGCGTATTCCGATTACGGTCGTTTAAAATCATCGAATGTTATTTCGCTTGCAATCATTTTCTAATGATAAAATATTTACTCTCTCTTTATGTATCGATCATCATCATTGGTTGTTCGGAAAAGAATTCCAATGACACCGCACACTCAGATGATGTTGTTACGCTGACCTATTGGCCTGCTCCAAATCCTCAAGAAGTTCAACTTGCAGATCTCATTGTAAAAGATTGGAATCGTCTTCATCCGAAGATACAGGTGAAGATGCAGCCAATCCCGGTAAGTCAATCGACCGAAGAAGTATTGCTTGCTGCGATTGCCGGACGAACGACGCCGGACGTATGTTCCAATATTTGGCCCGGTGCACTTGCCGAATTTACACGATTAGGCGGATTGATCGATATTGATCGTTTTCCCGATTTTGATTCTGCCATTACAAGCAGAACACCGAAAGATCTTGTAGAATCATTACGCGATCCGAATGGACATTTTTATCAAATGCCATGGAAAACAAATCCGGTAATGATGTTCTATAATAAAAGATTATTTGAAGTGAGCAGTGTTCCAATTGTTCCTCGAACGTATTCGGAATTCTTTGCCGCCGCAAAAAAAGTCACGCGCGATACGGATGGCGATGGACAGACAGATGTTTGGATGGGGGAACGCGACATCCGGCCTATCTGGTGGCAGCGGTGGTTTGATTACTATTGTTTCTATATCGCTGCTTCCAACGGGAAAACATTTTTTGTGAATGGGGAGCCAAATTTAGATAAAGAAGCATCAACGACGGTGCTGCAATTTTTCAGAACCTGTTATGAAGAGAATTATTTTCCGCATACATTCTTTCAGGGAGGCGATCCATTCCTGCTTGAACGGAAAGCAACACATTTTGCGGGACCATATCTGATCGCAACGTTGCAGTCATTAGCACCGAATCTTCGGTATGGTGTGGTCCCAATTCCTGTTCCTGACAACCATCAAGGACCGGTTCATACGTATGGCGATTATAAAAACATTGCAATTTTCAG
The DNA here is from genome assembly GCA_030679145.1 of Bacteroidota bacterium. Lineage (GTDB taxonomy): Bacteria > Bacteroidota > Ignavibacteria > UBA10030 > UBA8401 > UBA8401. The sequence continues at coordinate 8,576 of JAUXTU010000004.1, forward strand.
CACGACGAAACATCCAAAAGAAGCGTGGGAATTTGTAAAGTTTCTTGTCCAAGCAAAATACGATATGAAACTGCTGGAGATCGCAAATCAGATTCCGATCCGCTCTGATCTGTTGACGAATCCGTTGTTCGCAGACTATTTTCAAAAGAATCCAATGATGGTAGAGTTTGCGCAGCAGGCGGTTACAACACGAAGTGTCGATGCAGCACCTGATCTTAAAGAAATATTTGATGCGATTTCGCAGGAATATGAAGCAAGCGCAGTCTACGGGAAAAAAACTCCTCTCGATGCTACACTCTCAGCACAAAAACGGATCAAAGTGATCGTTGATTGGAACAAGTGAAAAAATATAAAGTAAAATATGATCGGTCTGCGTATCTCTTGGTGCTTCCGTACATCATATTCTTTTTGATGTTTGTTGCGTATCCGTTGATCTTTTCACTTGTCCTGATCTTTCATCGGTGGGATATCGTCACACCAATGCAGTGGGTTGGGTTGAAGAATTTTGAACGATTGGTTGTCGATCCTCTTTTTTTTAAATCGATCGTAAACACATTAACATTCCTTTTAATTCACATTCCGTTGCAGATCGCCGTTGCGCTGGGATTTGCTTTACTGCTGAACTCAAAGATAAAATTCCGTTCGGTATTCAGAACGATTTATTTTCTGCCGGTGGTTGTGTCGGGTGTTGTTGTGACGATCTTGTGGCAGCAATTATATTCATTCGATTCCGGATTACTCAATAAATTATTGATGGTATTTGGCATTCCGAGAATTCCATGGATCGTCAGTCCAGAGATGGCAATGCCGTCGGTTGCAATTATGGCAACGTGGAAAAATGTCGGTATTTACATCATAATGTTTCTGGTTGGATTACAAAATATTTCCGGAGAATTGTACGAAAGCTCGAACATAGACGGTGCGTCACGGGTCCAACAATTCTTTTCGATTACATTACCGCTATTGAATCCGACCATTGTTGTCGTTCTCGTGCTTTCAACAATCGGCGGTTTTTCTCTCTTCATTGAACCGTATGTGTTAACCGGTGGAGGACCGATGCAAAGTACGTTATCGGCAGTTCTCTATATTTATAATCAGGCGTTCTATTTTAATCATATGGGGTATGCAGCCACACTTGGATTTGTATTCGCTATCGTCATTTTTGCGGTCATTATGATCCAGAAAAAAGCTGTGGAGACAGAATCAACAGTATGAAACAGATAATAAAATATTCGTTGTTGATTCTTGGAGCGGCTGTTTTTGCTTACCCATTTTTATGGATGTTTGCGGCATCGTTGAAACCGGAGATCGAAATCGGCGGATTCAGTTTATGGTCTTCAAATTTCAGTTTCAAGAATTACGAACAAGTATTTGCCCGAATCCCGATCGCCCGCGCATTCTTCAATAGTGTTCTTGTTTCATCCATAACGACTCTTTCAGTTGTTGTATTTGGTTCGATGATTGGTTATGCGCTTGCTCGATTGAATTTCCGCGGACGCAACTCACTCTATTATCTCATTCTCTTCACGATGATGATTCCGTTCCAGATAACGCTCATTCCGCAATATGTGTTGATGGTAAAATTAGGTATCACTGATTCATATTTGGCATTGATCGCTCCAACGATGATCAGCACACTTGGTATCGTAATGTTCCGTCAATTCTTTATGAGTATTCCGCAGGCATTGATCGATGCAGCACGGATAGATGGATGTTCAGACTTTAAAATAATTTTTGCAATTATTTGGCCGCTCTCTCGTCCTGTTGTAATAACGGTTGCGATACTTTCGTTTATGGCAAGTTGGAATGAAGTGTTGTGGCCGATCATTGTTGTTCGTGAACGGACATTGATGACACTGCCGCAGATCGTAACTCTGTTCACCATTGGCGGACAAGCGGAAGCATTACTCGGATTACAGCTTGCAGCAGCAACATTGCTTGCATTGCCGATCATCATTGCATATTCATTCTTCCAACGATACTTCATTGATAGTATGGTTTCATCAGGAGTAAAGGGATGAAACGGGTGTTGTTTTTTGCAGTTGTCCTCTTCAGTTATCTTGAAGCGCAAGTCGATTCTTCTATCGTTGCAACAGTTGCTTCATACCACATATCATCGGACGATCTGCTGACGAGTTTTGAATTCGGTCCCGCATTTGTAAAACGCCGCCGCGATCCAGTTCGTGAACATTTAAAGTATATGGTTTATGAGAGACTTCTTGCTCTTGAAGCTGAACAAAATGGGTTAAAATCAGTTGAGTTTGTCAACGATCGGATACACGCATTGGAAGAAGATGGTGCTGTTGAACAGTTGTATCGGCAGGATATACTTTCTCAGGTGAAATTATCAGATGAACAGATCTCAAACGATACGAGAAAAGCAAAGATCACTATATCATTGCGATGGATCTACAAGCCGACGAAACTTGGAGCAGAACAAATTGAAAAGATGATCAACGCTGGAGCAAAGTTCGATTCGCTCTTTTCATTACAATTTGATTCAACAGTGAATGTGGACGGTAGATCGTTAGAAACGACATTATTAAAACTTGAGCGAGATAATGAAGAACTTTCAAAAATAATTTCGACGCTTAAAGTCGGAAAAATTTCAACTCCAATACCACAAAAAGATGGTTTCTATATTTTCCATCTGGATAAGGCAGAACAGAATCCGATAACGACTGAAAGCGAATTTGCAGAACTGAAGAATCAGGCGATTGAGATCCGGACGAAACTCATTGCCGAAGGGTTGGCTGATCAGTACGTGAAGAATATGATGAAGCCGAACAATCCTATTATCAAAGCGGACGGTTTCAATATTTTGCGGGCATATCTTGCCGACAAAGGTCTATCGCGCGACACTAAAGTGAAGTGGGATATTCCTTCCACATTTATGACCGAAGCGGGTCCACAGCCGATCAGGAATTCCGGGAATTACTTGAACCGTCCTTTGGTCACATTCGGCGGACGGACGATCACGATCCGTGAATATGCTCAATGGTATGATATCCGTCAGTTTCAATTTGACACCCGTTCATTGGAAGCATTCAATTCCAGTGTAAAAAAAACGATCTGGAAAATGGTGCAAGATAGATTATTGAGTGAAGAGGCATACAAACGAGGATTAGAGCGGCTTCCGTTTGTTGCAAACGAAACGAAAAAGTGGGAATCGAAATTATTGTATCTGTCTCAGCGTGCAGCATTGGTTCGAACAATTGATGCATCGGACAGTGTGCTGAATAAGTATTACAATCAGCATAAGAGTGGATACAAGAATGCACAAGGGAAGCAAATGAAGTTTATCGATGTTCGAGAATCAGTCAAAGGGGATTTTTTCAGCAGAGAAGAATCGCTTTTATTATTAAAGACAATCGAAGCATTGCAAAAAAAGTATCCAGTCATGATTAATGAATCTGAGTTGAAGCGATTATCAAAAAAGATTTCATCAGATTCACAAGCCATCGAGACTGTTTTCTACAAACCGGGAGGAACATTTCCTCGTGTAGCGTTTCCCACGATCGATGAAGCGTGGAGCAAAGTGCAATGAAGCGTTTTCTGACAATACTATCAGTAATCCTAGTTATGCAGTGTGCAATAGCGCAAGCAACAAACCCACTCATATTTCCTTTTGACAAAAAATATGGACAGGTGGAAGTTGGCGGACCGTTTGTAGGAGTAGAATTTCATAAGAGCAGACCTTTACCGTCACGAATTAGCTTTTATTATCCTGTTGCAAACAGTATCGATCTCAGCACAGACTACTGGAAACGGGATGAATCGCGGCCGTTCGCATTCGGAGTGAAGATCGGTAATGAAAAGAAGAAATGGATCGGAAGAGATGGATGGCGCTACGAACTCAGTCCTCATACAGTGACGTTCTTTGATGAAGATGCATTCATATCATATCAATTGAAATATGAGTTCTGTTTGAATGAACCGGCGATGGTTGTATCGTTAACAATGATAAATAAAACAAAAACCACGCAACAGATTGCGACATATTCGCAACTATTGTTAGCATTACGAACGTGTCAGACCTATAGCCGGAAAGATTCTTCCGCTGTGCGATATATATCGGAAAACCAAACGATCGTTGCTAAATTTTCAGATTCAGATACTAAACTTGCCTCTACATTTGTTGTGAACGCCGGGGAAAAAGCATCAAAAATATGGTGTGATGCAAATGAACTTTCCGTTACCGATGGTGGTTTGAGTCTCTGGATCGACAGTTCTCTATCGTCGTCTGCTGAACGTTCTAACGACCCGAAAAGGACTCGCGGTGTTGCGGCATTTGAATATTCAAAATTACTTCAGCCGGGCGATACGATGACCATTGTTCAGGTGATCGGCAGCTCAACACAAAATGAAGCAGAACAAAAAATATCTACTCTCTCGAAAGAATGGAAATCTAAAGTTGAACTCTACAATAATTTTGTAACTGCAACCTCAACAACCGACACTTATTTCCATACGAATGATTCTATCATCGATCGCACAGTGAAATGGTCGAAAGCGATCTTGACATCCAACGCTCATTATCTGAACGGACAAATTGTCCCAATGCCATGCCCGGCAGAATACAATTTTTTCTTCACTCATGATTTGCTGATGACGAATCTTGGGGCAGTTAATTACGATCTCAACCGCGTGAAACAGGATCTGCTCTATGTTTCGTCTCTTGCACAAGACTCTATCATTCCTCATGCATATTACTGGAGAGATGACGCTTTCAAGACCGAATTATGCACGCCATCCAACTGGAATCATTTGTGGTTCATTGAAGTTTCTGCAAGTTACCTGAGGCATTCACTGGATACAACAACGCTTCGTCAATTGTATCCATTGATAAGCAAAAGTCTAACAGAGGTAATGACGCAATTGAACAACGATCATCTGATGCATGCATTCCGTCCTGATTGGTGGGATCTTGGTTGGAAAGAAGGATCCAGGACATATATCACTGCGCTGAGTATTCGCGCAATTGAAGATTATTTGTTTATTGCATCGTTCATTGATCACAAGAATCCTTCGTTGTTGGGATTGGAAAAAAATGCTATTGAAATGCGTTCTGCTCTTGTCTCTAAATTGTGGGATGATTCACTGAATTATCTTATCAATTACAATGGAATCGAAAAAGATAATCACAAATACATGGGTTCACTGATTGTCCCTGCATATCATCTGCTTGATCATGACAAATCACAAAAAATGATCGAGTCTGTCAAGAAGGATTTGTTGGCACCCAATACCGGTATTAGGGCGGTGATGCCATCCGATTTTCACAAAGACTCGGTCATCAAATATTTTAAAATTGCGGGAAATGAAGCAGGGGATGAATACACGTATATCAATGGAGGCGTATGGCCTCATAACAATGCGTGGTTTGCGTTGGCGTTGAATTCTATAGGAAAAAGCAAAGAAGCATTAGAGTTTGTAAAACAAACGATGACCATCGACGGTATCGCAAACAGTCCTAACGGAATTCCTGCGATGTATGAATACCGCTATTCCAATGAATCTTCTCCACGATACGGCGAGATCGATAAGCCTTCCTTTCTTTGGGCTGGAGGATTTTATATCTATACAATGTATACGCTTGCCGGGATGAATGATAATGTCTGGAATCTATCCGTTTCCGCAGATCGTGCACAGTTTGATTCTACGGTTCGATTCAATTATCAATTTGAAACGATCAAAGATGTAATGATAAGCGGAAAAGGGAGACATTTAGAATCATTTACTGCAAATGCAAAAAAGATTCCCTCACTCATTCTTCCATTAGGGGAGCGATCACGTCGGAATCTTTCTTTTTCATTTGGAAATATTTCGGAACCATATCTTGTCAAAGCGAACACAATCGTGCATGCAGTTGAGTATGCTGCGGCAAAGAAACAACTTAGCTGCAAAGTATCATCGTTCAATGGACATTATACCACGCTGAATATAATTGCGCAGAAAAAACCTCGGCAAGTTCTTCGGAATGGAAAGAGTGTTAAGAGTTTCGTCACAACAAAAAATCCAGACAACACTTTTGATATTGCAATATCATTTGTTGCCGGAATTTCAAATGAAAATATTCTAGTGAAATGGTAAAAAGATGAAATCAGGATTCATTAAAAGTAGAAAATGTTTTTTTAATATAATGATTGTGCTCATCACCTTCAGCGTGACGATATTTGCACAGCAATCGTTCGTTAATTTTTCACACATCGAACATCTCTCCGAACGCATTTATCTTAGTGGCGATTCGGTAAGTATTATTCGAATCTACGCTGATTATCCTTCATACAACTGGGTTGATGCGAGCAGCGAAGGAATTACCTGTGTAGATGATGCGGCGCGCACAGCGGTTGCATATCTACGTCATTATGAATTGACGAAGAACGCAGTGAGCAAAAACAAAGCAAAAGAATATCTAAAATTTGTCATCAAACTTCAGGCAGAGGATGGACAATTCTATAATTTTATCTATGCTGATCATTCGATCAATCGAGATGGAAAGACAAGCTTTAAATCATTTGGCTGGTGGGCGGCGCGCGGTGTATGGTGCTTTGGATTAGGATATAGGATATTTGAGAAGGAAGATCCTCAATTTGCCGCACTGCTTAAAACGGGAATAGAAAAAACATTCGTCCACATTGATACTCTACTGCATCAATACGGAAAGAAAAAAGAAATTTCCGGCTACGCTATCCCGCAATGGCTTCTGTATGAATCCGGTTCGGATGCGACAACAGAACTTGTTCTTGGATTAACTGAATATTACACTGCAACAGCTGATACGAAAGTCCGATCATATATTGAAAAATTCTGCGATGGAATGATGCAGATGCAAAGCGGCGATATTCGAACGTATCCGTTCGGACTCCATCGTTCCTGGGAAACGATGTGGCACGCATGGGGAAATGGGCAGACCCAAGCATTGGCGCAAGCAGGAAAGGTATTGAAGAATAAAACTATGATCGCATCGGCACAACGCGAGGCAGAAGGTTTTTACAGCCGATTGTTGATACAAGGATTCAAACGTGAATTTGATGTTGCAGATTCATCGAAGAAACGTGAATTTGAACAGATCGCATACGATATCAGACCGATGGTGATTGGATTGATTCGGTTATATGAAGCGACAAATGACAAAAAATATTTAACAATGGCGCAGATCGCCGGCTCGTGGTTCTTCGGAAACAATGCCGTGAATGTTCAAATGTATGATCCGTTGACCGGAAGATGTTTTGACGGAATTCATAGCTATACAGAATTCAATAAGAATTCAGGGGCTGAATCGACCATTGAAGCTTTAAATGCAATCATTGAACTTGAACAGTACGACAAAACAAACGATTTCAGTAAATACCGCCGGACAAACAGTGGTGAAAATAAAAAATTCATTTTCGCAATTTATTCTAACGGCAACGATGAAGCGGGGTTAGTAATCGATAAAAAACAAGGCTCTCTTTCTATGATGACAGGTAAACCATTTACCGACTTTAAAAAGAAGAATCTGAAGTGAGATTGGAAAAAATCATATTGACTCTTTTTGCGTTCTCGGAAATGTTTGCACAACAGATAAGTATCCCGAGAATCGAACAAATGGCGAATCTTCCGCAGCCGTATGCAATGCGTGATTGGAAGTCCGTTGCAAAAGGATATGATTCTCTCGTGTTCAACTATAATGCAAGCGGTCAGTATCTGCCGTTGAGTTCATTGTATTCAAACACCGTGAATTATCCGGCAACATCAAGTTTTAAATTGAAATCATACGTTGGTTCGCCGGGTTTAGGAGGAGAAGGAATCAATTGTCTTCCTGCTGTCATTGGAGCTGAACTTGTCGGGATCAACAAGAGAAATCAAAACGGAAACGATTGGGTGGCGATGTGCAAAGAATGGTTCAACACTCTTCCTGCAGAAAATGTATATCTGAATTCTCCTCGCGGTTCAAGCGGTGATGATTGGTGGTACGAAACAATGCCGAATGTTTTTTTCTATCAGTTATATGATTTGCATCCGGAGATTTCTGAATTCAAAGTACAATCCACCATCGTTGCAGATCGATGGCTAAAAGCGATGACAGTGATGGGTGGAAGTGCGACTCCGTGGCATCTTCCTAATATGGATCACCGTGCGTGGGAATTATCAACGATGACACCGAATGATATTGGTGTTCATGAACCGGAAGCGTCGGGTGCGATTGCATGGTTGATGTATCAGGCGTTTGTGAAGACCGGAGAGGAAAAATATCGTATCGGGGCGGAATGGTCGATGGAATTTCTTAATTCGCTCTCGCTCAATCCATCGTATGAATTGCAGCTTGTGTACGGAACATACACCGCAGCCCGAATGAATGCAGAACTCGGAACATCATACGATCTTGAAAAGATATTCAATTGGAATTTCGAGGTGGGACCGTTTCGTTCATGGGGAGCAACACTTGGTACGTGGGGAAGTTACGATGCTTCAGGGCTGATCGGTGAAGTTGATCAATTCCAACCGAGTTATGCTTTTTTAATGAACACTGTTCAACATATCGGAACGCTCGCACCGATTGCCCGATACGACGACCAATATGCACGTGCAATCGGAAAATGGGTTTTGAATGCTGCGAATGCATCACGCCTTTTTTATTCCAGCAGTTTACCCGATACAAATCAGGATGGAGAAAGTTGGTCGAAAGTGAATGATCCAAATTCGACCATCGGATATGAAGCATTGAAACAAACGGAAAATAGCGTCAGTCCATTCGCAACCGGTGATGCAATGAAAAATAACTGGGCTGCGACGAACTTTGCGCTGTATGGTTCATCGCACGTTGGATATTTAGCCGCGGTTGTTGAAACGACAAATGTTGCCAAAGTTTTGCAATTGGATTTATTAAAGACCGATTTCGGTCATTCACCGGCATACCCAACATTCCTGTATTTCAATCCATTTGATTCAACGGTTTCAGTGTCGATCAATGTCGGAACTGGAGCAGCTAATCTGTATGATGCAGTGACAAATGTTTTTGTAAAAAATAATGTGACGAATCAAACATCATTCACGATTCCCGCAAACAGTGCAAGAGTATTGGTTATTACTCCGTCAGGCGGAACAGTTTCATATTCAGATGAAAAAATGTTGATCAACGGAGTTGTTATCGATTATCGTTCTTCGCAAACGGTTGCTAATCATTCTCCGAGAATAAAATCGACGGCATCATCACACGATACAATCATCACCAATAATTTTGCAGAATTCTTTTGCACAACAATAGATATTGACGGCGATTCGCTTACAATCCAATGGTCATCGAGCCACGGAACACTTTTTGGCGAAGGTTCACAGGTAACGTGGAAAGCACCCGATACGTCGGGTCAATATTCAATTATTTGCAAAGTTACAGATTCAAAAAATGCTTCTGTTTCTGATACGATCACTGTTCTCGTTGTTGTTGGAATCAATCATCTTCCATCAATTAACAAACTTCGTGTTACGCCGCGAAAAATAAATATTAATTCATCGGCAAGCGCCGAATGTACTGCAACGGATAGTGATGACGACACGTTGAACTATGTTTGGTCATCAAATAACGGAACAATTACGGGGAAAGGAACTTCAATATCATGGAAAAGTCCGTTAACGGAGGGAAATTATTGGCTTTACTGTATTGTGAATGATGGTCACGGTGGAATGACAAAAGACAGTATCTCAATTGAAGTACGGGATTTTTCTAAATATGTGAAGGGAAATCTTCTTGCATATTACCCCTTCAATGGAAATGCGAACGATCTTTCCGGAAACAATAGAAATGGAATTGCGAGCAGCGCGCAATTAGTTAATGACAGAAACGGTAATGCCAACAGCGCATATTTATTTGATGGAATCTCAAGTTCAATTAAAATTTCAAGCGATAATGGTCTTAACATTCAAAACGCTTTTGCATTGAATTTTTGGATGAAGATCGGTGCATTCTATAATCGTGAACAGTATCCAATATCGCATGGTAATTATTCGAATCGGTGGAAAGTTTCCATCTCCAATAAGCGGCTCCGTTGGACAGTTAAAACATCAATGGGCATAAAAGATCTTGATTCCGAATCAGAACTGGTAGTTGATTCATTGTACAATATTTCCGCAATCTATAATGGTTCCGACATGGAAATATTTTTGAATGGTGAACTTGATGCATTTGTTCCGTGGAACGGTTTACTGCAGCAAACGGCTATTGATCTTACGATAGGTCAGGTGCTGCCAAATGATAATAACTATAACTTCAACGGAGTTCTGGATGATATTCGTTTTTTTGATTATGGACTATCTGTTGATGAAATAGCGGCATTTTCATCACGGCTGACTTCGGTAAGTAATAATACACCAATTACGGTTCCAACAACAATAGCGCTAGATGTATATCCAAATCCGTTCAATCCATCAACGACAATTCGCTTATCACTTCCTGTAAGTGGACATGTTAGTGTGAGAATATTTGACCTGCTCGGAAGAGAAGTTTCATCAGTTGTTGATGAATACCTGCAGAGCGGTACAGTTGATCTGCAATGGAACGGAGAAGGAAAATCCAGCGGTATCTATTTCTGCGTTATGACGACAAATGCTCATTCAATTGTAAAAAAACTTGTATTAATGAGGTAGTGTGAAATGAAGCGGGTAGAATTAAATGATTCATGGAGTGTCAAAGCGAATGATGCATATACATTATTGCTGACTGATCATCAGCGTGTATTAGACTGGTTTCCTGCTCATGTTCCAGGAACAATTCATACAGATCTGCTTGAGCAAAAAATAATTCCCGACCCATTCTATAGAATGAATGAAAATGATGTCCAGTGGGTGGAAAATCTTCAATGGAATTACCGCAAAGAATTCAGTGTTGATGCGGCTCTTTTAAAAGAGCAGCATATCACTCTTGTGGCAGAAGGATTGGATACGTATGCAGAGATACTGATCAACGGAAAATCCATTGCAGTAACAGAGAATATGTTTGTTGAACATCGTATTGATGTTAAAAAATATTTGAGAGCCGGAAACAATACGATCGAGATTCATTTTGATTCGCCGGTTGTTCGTTCCAAACAATTAGAAAACAAATATGGAAAGCTACGTGTGGCATTGGAACCTCACCGTGTATACGTTCGAAAAGCACAATATTCATACAGCTGGGACTGGGGACCAAAACTTACAACATCGGGAATATGGAGACCGATCTATCTTGAAGTATCGTCCGGACCTGTATTGCGAAATCCGTTTGTTAAAACTCTGAATCTGACAAAAAAATCTGCAACGATTGAAGTTTCCGTGGATATTGAGCATTTGAAATCTCCCGTAAAAGTAATGGTGAGGATTGAAGGAAATAAATATTCCAATGAAATAGTTAAGCAGGCGACATCATCTACGTTAAAATTCAAAATGAAGATAGATGCCCCGAGCATTTGGTGGCCGAATGGTTATGGTGAACAACCGCTGTACGATGTAACATTCAGTCTCCAAAATAATAATGGAACAACATCTGAAGCAGCAACAACATTTGGAATTCGAACGATAAATCTACTGCAGGAAAAAGACAAAGAGGGGAAATCATTCATCATTGTTGTAAACGGAGAAAAAATATTCTGCAAAGGAGCCGATTGGATTCCGAGTGATAATTTCATTCCTCGAATTTCCGATTCAAAATATGAACGACTGCTGACGTTGGCGCGTGATGCAAATATGAACATGATGCGTGTATGGGGAGGAGGAATCTATGAGCAGGATGCATTCTATACTCTCTGCGATAAACTCGGCTTGTTAGTCTGGCAGGATTTTATGTTCGCGTGTGGTGAATATCCGCAGACGCCGTGGTTCTTGAAGCTGGTGAAAGATGAAGCAACAAAAGCTGTTACACGGTTACGCAATCATCCGAGCCTTGCCGTTTGGTGCGGAAACAACGAATGTGAATGGCTGTTCTGTACTGAAAATCCTGAAAAAACAGCGGATGATATGACCGGCTCAGTGATCTTCAGGGAACTTCTTCCCACGATCGTAAAAAAATTAGACAATTCCCGTCCGTATTGGAGAAGCTCGCCGTTTGGTGCGGGATTTCCAAATGACGAAACGAATGGAACGCATCATCAATGGACCGTCTGGAGTTTTTGGAAAGATTATAAAGAGTACGAAAAAACCAATGCCCGATTTGTTTCCGAATTTGGATTCCAGGCTCCTGCAAACATCAGAACGTGGGAAGAAGCAACGCTTCCCGAAGACAGAACACCGCAGCATCCTGTGATCGAACATCACAATAAGCAGGTGGAAGGTCAGGAACGATTGTTCCGTTTTCAGGCAGGACATTATACCGTCGGGAAAAATTTCAATGACTTCGTCTATCGCGGACAGCTTGTTCAAGCCAACGCATTGAAAACGGCGGTTGAACATTGGCGCAGAAGAAAATTCAATACCTCCGGAGCACTGTATTGGCAATTGAATGATTGTTGGCCTGTTAGCAGCTGGGCGGTGATCGACAGCGGGCTCAGACCAAAAGCAGCGTATTTCTACACAAAACGCTTCTTCGCAAAAGTATTGGTCTCGATCAAAAGGAATGAAAACAATATCGAAGTGTGGGGGACAAATGATTCTCTTGATCGATTCAAGGGAATGCTGCAGGTTCAACGGTTGACATTTACCGGCGACAAAAAATTCAGCAACGAGATTGAAATTGTGATCAAGCAGAACAGTTCATCAAAGATCTTTGCAATGCCGATCGACCCGAATAATAGTGCGGATCAATTTGGATCATATATCGCAGCACAATTATTGTCGGATGGCTATGTGATCAGTGAAAACAGGTTCTTTTTTGCCGAACCGAAACATTTACATCTTCCCCGTCCAAAAATTACGAACAAAATTCTTGAGAAGAAAGAGAATAGTTATCAAATAAGCATTCAAACGGATCTGTTTGCAAAAGATATAAGGATTGAAATTGAAGGATGCGACGCAGAATTCAATGACAATTATTTTGATATGGATGCAGGAGCGTTGAAGATCATTCAATGTAAAGTTCCTGAGTCGGAAAAACGTATCGAAGGAAAGATTGTTATAACATCACTGCGAAATGAATGAAAAATTTACGAGATTGAATATCAGACTGATATCAAGAGTTCAAAAGATCTATTTATGGAAAAAAAGATTATGAATGCAATAATACATACTGCACCAAAGGTTAAACGAGATACCATACGATTGATGCGGGACACTTCCCGGGTAATTACCAGAACGCTTATTCCTGATGATATTCCGCGCATCAAAAGGACTATCAATAGAGTTTTGAGTTTAACAGATATTAAAGCGGCGGAAGTATTGGGAAACGTAAAACGTGATTTTGGCAATCGTCATAAGGATTTGGACAAAGTTCTTAAAAAACATTTTGATCTGGTCGCCCACCATGTTTCTCAGACAGCTTCGCTCAGCCAGATACGTAAAGATCTGATCGGAGCGTATTTCACCATGGAATATTCGATCGAATCTGCTGCGCTCTTTAATCCTTCCATCGTGCCGCATCCCGATCAGTCGAATCTTAGCGAAGGAAGTCTTCGTTTTGTGATGAGTCTCCGCGCAACAGGAGAAGGGCACATTTCTTCAATTGTATTCCGATCTGGTGTTATTGGAAAGAATGCTGAGATCGTATTCGATGAGAAAAGTAAATTTTCAGAAACCGCCGAAGTTCAGCGGCAATCAAATAACGGAAATTCAAACTATACCGTACAATTTCGACCCGATCAAAAATTATCGGAGAGAGTGATCTTTCCTGTTCTCAAAAGCGAAAGTAAGGGAATAGAGGATGCACGATTTGTCCGGTTTGTGGATGATAATGGTGAAACAACATATTACAGCACGTATACAGCATATGATGGATTTACAATCCTTCCACAATTCATTGAAACGAAAGATTTTCTCACTTTCAACATTATTACGCTGAACGGGAAAGCGGTTCAAAATAAAGGAATGGGTCTGTTCCCCAGAAAGATCAATGGAAAATATTACATGCTCTCCCGTCAGGATGGCGAGAACAATTATATTATGGTTTCTGATGATCTCCATTTTTGGGATAAAGCAGAACTCATTCAAGAGCCCTGTAATCCATGGGAAGTTGTTCAGATAGGAAATTGCGGTTCACCGATGGAAACAAGCAAAGGATGGCTGGTGATCACTCATGGTGTCGGTCCTATGAGAAAGTATTCTATCGGTGCGATACTACTTGATCTGGAGAATCCCAAAAAAATCAATGCGCGATTAGAAGAACCACTATTAGAACCAAACGAAGAAGAGCGAGAAGGGTATGTTCCGAACGTAGTCTATTCCTGCGGTTCGCTCATTCATAATAATACATTGATACTTCCGTATGCGATGTCTGATATTACTTCGGGCGTTGCCACCGTGAATGTTGATGAATTGATCGGTTATATGAATCCTCTGTAACATTTTGGTAACTTTCGGATGGGGAAAAAGGAACGGCATTGATCATCAAGGCCGTTTCTTGTTTTTACTGAGTATTTTTTATTGTACCGAGGAAGGGACTCGAACCCTTAATGCGTGAGCGCTAGCTCCTAAGGCTAGTGTGTCTGCCAATTCCACCACCTCGGCGTAGATTACAATACAAATATACGAAAGGATCATCGCTTCTCCAAAAACCGATAAAAATATTTTTAAACACTGAAAAGTAATATTAGATATCGGTAAAAACGATGTTGATAAATGACAGATTACTGATAATTTGTACGAATCAGTTAAGTTATAAATTTGTTTAATGATTTTTGGAGATGCCATAAGTGTTTTTACCTAGCAATTAGAGTGGATGAGAATACAGAATTTTTTTTAGGAGATGTTTCCCATGTTGGCATAACCAGGGTGTGATTAAAATCAAAAGAATAGTAGACTTTATGGTTTTGATACATTACATTTAAGATAAAACAGTCCGATTTCAAATTATTTACGTTATACACCATGCTGGTAAGTTGTAAAGAACATTCATTCATCAATAGGAGGAATTATGAAATATGTAATACGATTTACAGTGTTTTTGCTGTTTTTGGCTACAACGAATCTTCTTGCTCAAGAAATATTTTTCCGTATTAGGCTTGATAGCACCGGCACAGGGGGTACATCTATTGCGAAAGGAACCGGTTTTGCAATATTAAGCAATGACAAGAAAACTCTTCGATACGATATTACGGTAAATAAATTATCAGGAAATATCAGCGCCTCCCACTTTCATTATTTGCCGACCACCGGAGTTGTTCAAGCGATTACGTTTACCGGTAAAACAGCAACGGGAACATGGAGCAATATTCCGGATACATTGATTGATGCATTGTTTAGTGACAAAATTTATGTCAACATTCATACTGCTTCATTTCCAGGCGGTGAAATACGCGGAAAAGTTTTAGGAGACCAATTTGGATATCCGTTGATCCTTAACGGATCAGCAGCTGGAACTTCATCCAGCGGACGAGGGACAGGATATATTAAAATCAACGACAATGGAAGCAATAACGGAGTTGCAACACGCATTTCGTATCGTGCAACATATGCAGGAATGAGCGGAAATATTACAGCGGCACACTTTCATATACTTCCCAGTGGCGGTGTTATCCATCCTGTTGCTTTTGTTGATAGTACATTAGATGAGGAATGGATCAATCCGCCCGATAGTATTTTCTCTGCATTGCTTCGTAAGAATTTATATTTGAATGTTCATTCGACTGTTTCGGCCGGTGGAGAAATTCGTGCAAATACTCCGGACTTTGTCGGCGAGATCCCTTTTTCTGGAATCCTTGACGGCACGCAGGCATCAACCGCATCAACTGCAAAAGGAACTGCGTGGGCGGTGCTGCGTCCTGATCTTACGTTGAAGTACAATGCAACGTATGCGAAACTTCAAGGAACGTTTAGTGCAGCGCATTTTCATACAGCAACCGGCGGCGGCGTTATCCATCCGGTCAGTTTCGTCAAAAATCATCTTGCCGAAGAGTGGACCGGATTGAGCAATGCAAATCTTTCGGATTTGTTGACTGGGAAAGTATATCTCAATATTCATTCTTCAACAGCAGCCGGAGGAGAAATTCGCGCGAATATGAAATATCAAGGTCACAATGGAATGCTTGCAGGAGAATTGAACGGAACCCAGGCATCCACAACTTCACAGGCAAAAGGGACAGTCTGGGTCGTTTTAGGAGATAGTGCTCAATATCATGCAACCATTGCAAACTTAGAAGGAACGTTCAGTGCGGCACACTTCCATATCTCGCCAGCCGGAAGCGTTATTAAGCCGGTGACATTTATCGATAGTACGACAACAGGATATTGGTCACCAGGAATTTATGAGACTGAATTGGCAAAGGGAAATGTATATTTGAATGTACATTCTTCAATTGCCGCCGCTGGAGAGATACGTGGCAACTTAAAACTTGGAAGCGGTGTTGTGACTTCTGTCGGTTCTCAAGTATCTTCGGCTGCTCCGGAAAAATTTATACTTGAGCAAAATTATCCTAATCCATTCAATCCGACAACAGTTATCAGTTATCAGTTACCAGTTACCAATCATGTATCATTAAAAGTATACGATGCAATTGGAAGGGAAGTAGCAACATTGGTGAATGAAGTAAAAGAGGCAGGATATTATTCTACGACATTCAATGCAACAAAATTGTCGTCCGGAATGTACTTTGCACGATTGCAATACGATGGTAGATATCAATTGAAGAAAATGGTATTGATTAAATAGCAATAAGTATTTCTTGTCTGCGGTGTTCAAATCATTTGGACACCGCATTTTTTTTACCAATTAGATAAGCATGACCCCCGTGAAAGATTTGTTACAATGGACTTTGACGGAATCACGCGAACCAATTCGCCTTCGATGGGAGCGTTTGATGGTTCGGGTTTATCCTCGGTAGATGCGGGCAATGTTGTTGCCCCAAAAATATTTGCACTTGAGCAAAACTATCCCAATCCGTTCAATCCGTCGATGCAGTTACGTTTTGCGGTTCCTGTTTCGGGATTTGTGTCGTTGAAAGTGTACGATATTTTCGGAAAAGAAGTGACGACACTGGTGAACGAAGTAAAGGAAGCGGGATATTATTCTGCAATGTTCGATGCATCGAAACTTTCAAGCGGAATATATTTTGCGCAACTAATATCTGACGTCAACATTCAACACAAAAAAATGCAGCTCATTAAATAGTAAAGTGCAATTCTATTTTACTCTTGCTTTCATTTATTTTGTAACTAATGTTACGCAAAAAGAATAATCGCCTAACAAATAAAGTCGTCATGCCCGAATGCTTTAGTCGGGCATCCATTTCAATAGATTCCCTCTTAAAACGTGAGGGAATGACGGTTGTTTTTTCGGTTTTTGCGTAACATCGGTTATAATATATCTCGCCAACTATAAATATAGGAGAGGAATATGAGAACTACATTTTGGGGAATAGTGGTATCTGTAATGCTGCCAGTATCTCTCTACGCACAGAGTGGCAACATCAATAACACTCTCGGCACCGGAGGATCATTTAAAGTAAAAAGTGCAGCGAGCGATTCTCTTTTTGTAGTCAAAGAGAATGGCAGCGTCGGTATCGGTACCGACAGTCCTGGAGAAAAACTTGATCTCAATGGAAACCTGAATGTGAGGGGGACAATTACAATCAACTCCGCCACCCGATACTACTCAATTGCAGGCGCAGAACTACAACCATGGAACAATACAAGTTTCAGTTACCAGAAAGGTGCTGAGGCGGTAAACGGATTGATCAGCGCTGAAACTATTGTGTTCTACGTTCCCGTGCATCTTCCCCACGGTGTTACGATCACAATAATAAATGTCTTCGTGCTCGATAGTGATGCAATTCAGGAGATGACCGTAGAACTGCGAAGAAGCAATTTGGTGATTGCAACCGGTTCGTCCAGCGGTTCCCCGGGATCGACGACCATCACCATGTCGGATTTATCAGAGACAGTGAACAACTATAATTATTCCTATGTCCTAAGGGTCGTCTGGACTACCAGTGCCAATCCGTTACAGCTTCAATTCCAACGAGCCTTGATCACGTACTCGGTAAACAACCCTGCTCCCTAAAAACAAAGATATAAACTCCCATGAAATCAACAATAACATACATTACAGGAGATCGAACTATGAAACGAATTTTTTATACATCGTTTTTGGGTATGTTGTTTTCAGTAACGCTGTACAGTCAAAGCGGAAGCATCAACAATACTCTCGGCACCGGAGGATCGTTTAAAGTAAAAAGTGCCGCGAGCGATTCTCTGCTTGTTGTGAAAGAGAATGGCAGCGTCGGCATCGGGACAAGTAACCCCGCAAGTACATTGGATGTTAACGGACAATTGACTGCCGACCAGGTCAAAGTGGATGGCATTCCATCGTTCTTCGCCGTACATATTCCGGAATCTGATTTAATCACGGGTCATGTGTTGGCAACATGGAATGAAACAACATCTCCCGGCGTACATGACAACTCAGCAAGTTTCGATCAATCCACAGGGCAGTTCGTTGTTCCTCGGGATGGATTCTACTCCCTGACGAGCCACATTGAGTTGTTTTCGGCGGGTGTTTCAGGAGCACACCTTTACGTAAGAGTTGATGGAGTGATCACTGGATTGGCCGACTATACTCCTACGAGTTATTCCGGCGCATCTGCGATGCTTAGCGTTGCAGGTGTCCTGAAGTTGTTGGCAGGACAAACGGTGACATTACTCATTACAGCACCCGACGCTACTCCCGGTTTTTTTTCTGCGGAGCAGGGATACTTCAGCGGTTTTTTGATCAGTGACTTCTAATTATGGTGAAAAACACAACCACTTTTTCTTATTCGATTCTTATAAATTTATAATTATAGAAAGGAAAATTTCACATGAGGCGAATTTTGAGTTACCTTTTTATTCCATCATTGCTTTGTCTTATTCCTTTCTCAGCAAAAAGTCAAAGCACGATAGAGTTTCAATCGGGCACACAGATCGAAGTCACTACCGGCGCAGATATTTGTGCTGATAACGTTATTATTAACGGCTCTTATTCCGGTAGCGGAACGAAGTGCGGAGGTGCTCTTCCTGTGGAGCTTGTTTCATTCACTGTCTCGTCTCATTGGTCGAATGCAGAATTGTATTGGACAACAGCGACGGAAATGAATAATTATGGATTTGAAATTGAGAAGAGCAGAATTCAGAACACAGAAGTCAGTAGTAAAAATAAAATAGAAGCGTGGGGAAAAATTGCATTTGTTGAAGGGAATGGAACAACGAATGTTCCGAAAGAATATTCTTTTACCGACAAAAATATTTCTATAGGAAAATACTCATACCGCTTAAAACAAATCGACCGCGACGGGAAATTTGAATATTCGCATGAAGTAGAAGTAGTGATTTCGCCGATACCGCAGATGTTTGCGCTGATGCAGAATTATCCGAATCCATTTAATCCAACAACAGTGATCAGTTATCAGTTACCAGTGAACAGTCATGTGTCGTTGAAAGTATATGATGCGATCGGCAGAGAAGTGGCAACGTTGGTGAATGATGTGAAGGAAGCTGGATATTATTCTGTAACGTTCGATGCATCGAGACTTTCAACAGGAATGTATATTTATATTTTGAGAGCGGAAAATTTTGTTGTGTCGAAGAAATTGCTGCTATTGAAATAGTTGAGTCATTGAGATGATCTCCTAATAATCAAATTTATCCATCATTTTTGAAAATTGCTTGATAGTAACAAACACACCCAAAAATATAAATTTTACTTATCAAGGAATAGTGTATATTGAATTAGGACAATTCTATCCGTTAACAGCATCAAAAGGAAGCCACATGACGATAGATCTGTCTCATTGTAATACAGTCCCATGCTTTTCTCTCCAATCTTCCTACTGTAACAGTGGTAATACTGTTGGGGTACCTTTCCTTTATTATCACCTTCAGCTTGTCTGATCGATGGTGTTAAATTCTCAAATATAATCTTTTTAAAAACTTTCAGCGTCATAGATGATCGTGTTGAACGTTGATTCTGTTCTCATTTGAATAGTCTAAACGGACTAGCGTCCGGTATCTTCTCCCTGAGGATTTATTTCGCGGGAAACAATATTTGGAAAGAATTATCCTGATGAAAATGGGATAGAAAGCTATTCATAGAAAAGAAATTTTAATAAAAATAATCAACAACAATTTTACACTGCACAAACATTTAAAAGGAGAAATACTATGAAAAACAAAATGATCCTTCTTGCCACACTATTTTGGGTAGGATTGAGTTTGCTGAACGCCCAAGAAAATTTTCCGGAAAAATGGGCTGCAAAATTTAACCTTTCGCCGGATAATTTGAAACAGTATAATCCGGACGGATCGCTGGTTGTGGGTGCTAATGAAGAAGAAATTTGTATGCTTAATGGTATGGATGGAAAGGTACTCTGGTCTTATGAATACAAGGATAAATTGGGTATCAAGTCGTTCGAGTATCAATCGTGGAATAAAAAAGCCGGGGTGATCATGCTCCTTGAAAACAAAGATGATAATTGCCACAAGATATTCCTCGACGAAAAAACTGGTAATGAATTATGGAGAACCGATCGGCTGACTAATTTTGGTAATTATTTGATCGATGGCACATTCCGTGATAATTATGTTCAGGAATTATATGCGACCCCTTTTTTCGATGGGAAGAACGTGGAACTTGTGGAAATAAAAACCGGAAAAGCATTATGGAGTAACTCGCAATTTAAAGATTTCAAGGATGATGATTTCGAATTGTTTACGCTGGCTGAAGAAGGTCTTGTCGGAATCATGAATGCAGATAAATTTGGTTACATCGACCTCAAAACTGGTAAATCTGTTGCACGAGGAAAGATTTCTCCGAATTCGGATGCAATTACACTGAGCGAGAAGGATCTGCGAGTGAGCATTGATTATGGAAAACACGAGTTTCTCTCCTTTACACGAAAAATGACCCTCTCTGCAACTAAGATATCTACAAATCAGAAAGTGTGGGAAACATCTTTCGAGGGGACCGTTTATGAGTCATGGGCAATATTTTCCGGTGAGAGCGTACTGGGGCAACTGTTGAAGGGGGGCAATAAAGTGATCACATTTGATGTAGTAGGGGACAACGTGATCGTCATCTATGAGGGCATTTCGGTATTTGATTTAAAGGACGGCCGGAAGTTGTGGAGTGCTGCGTATGAGAGCGTAGACTATGAGGGTGGTTTAAAGGTTGTTCAAATATTAAACGTTGCGGCAAGACTGATATCCGGAGACGGTATTTTTCTGGTCGATCGCAAAACAGAAAAAATTCATAAGTACGATCTCGCAACCGGAAAAGAGCTATGGACAGCGCCAGGTATATCTTCCGATGACATTATTCCTTGCAT
The DNA here is from genome assembly GCA_030679145.1 of Bacteroidota bacterium. Classification (GTDB taxonomy): domain Bacteria; phylum Bacteroidota; class Ignavibacteria; order UBA10030; family UBA8401; genus UBA8401. The sequence goes on from JAUXTU010000004.1 coordinate 29,971, forward strand.
GATTCTAAAGAACCACACGCTATTGGTTCAATTCGGCGGGTACATGAGCGTTCAGACCTTTTTTACTGGAGACCAGGTCTATCAAAGTGAATCCAAGTTCGCAGGCGACTCATATGGAATCCGGGCTTACAACGCTGAAACCGGATCTCTACTGTGGGATACTGACAAAATGAAGTCTGTGCTAAAGGAGGAATTCGGCGAGCGCATTACGGATCTCATAATCAACGGAGATTATGTCTACGTGTGCGGGGAAAAAACTCTTTTTGCGCTCGAAGTGCAGACGGGAAAGCCAAAATATACCGTCAACATCAAAGACCTCAAGATTGATGCACCTTTTTATTTGACACTGTCTGAATCAGGGCAACGTTTATATCTTGATTGCGACGAAGGAATAGCGGCATTTAATATCGCTGATGGCAAGAAGATCTACTCAAACAATACGGATAAGAATTTCGGCAGATTTTCACAAGGCAAAAATTATTTTTCGTGGAATGGGGTAGAGCCGTTGGAACTTTCCAAGTTTATCGGATTTGATCTGAACACGGGCGCAATCAAAGGAGAATATGAAATGAATAGTGACACGCCTCAGTTGACCGATGATGGAGAATATCTTATTCGATTCGACGGTAAGAACGTTATCAAACTAAGCATGAACAAAAAATAGCAAACGAAGTTTTGATGAACGAAGTAAAAGAAGGGGGATATTATTCAGCAACATTCAATGCGTCGAAATTATCTTCCGGAATATATTTTGCGAAATTACAAAGCGGTGATAAAGTACAGTTAAAGAAGATGATGCTCCTTAAATAAGAATTAGATGAGTAATTGAGCATTATGAATACACAGTTGGGACGATCGTCTTGCCCTTCAGTTTGAAGGGCGGGACAATCGTCCCTTTTTATTGTACGCTATTTTTATTTTGGTATATAAATGCTTACGTTACAGCGAAATCATAAATAAATCCCTATTTCATTAAATCGAATCAATTGATGAGAATATTATTTACAAACAATGCAGGTTGGTTTCATAAATTCTTTTTATTGAACAGCGTAATATGTTTTTTCCTTCTAATAAATCATTCTGTGTACGCTCAAAATTCTCCGCTGCAGTTTGAACACATTTCGATAGAATCCGGTCTTTCGCAATCCAGTGCACGCTGTTTGCTTCAAGATCGTTACGGTTTTTTATGGATCGGCAGTCAGGACGGATTGAATCGGTATGATGGGTATGAGTTTAAAGTCTACAAATATGATGCGTTAGACTCCAATTCGTTGACTGGTAATTTTATTTCCTGTCTTCTTGAAGATCGTGAGGGATTGTTATGGATCGGAACAATTGGCGGACTGACTCGATTCGATCCTGTTAATAATACATTCACACGATATTTCCCGGATAAAAAAAATAATTCAGCGTTACAAGGTGAATCGGTGCTTGCATTGTGTGAAGATAATGATGGAAATATTTGGGCGGCGACATATCTTGGCGGCATAAGTAAGTTTGATAAGAAATCAAATTCATTTAAAACGTTTGTAAATGATCCGAATGATCCCAAAAGCATCAGTAATAATTTTGTGACTGATATTTCAAAAGATAATAAGGGAAATTTATGGATTGGAACTTTTGGCGGTGGATTGAATAAGTTATTTCCACGAACCGGAACATTCGATCATTATTACAGCGATCCTCAAAGAAAGAATTCTCTCAGTTCAAATATTATTACATCGTTAGTATGGTATTCAGATGATACGTTGCTTATTGGTACGCATAATGGTTTTAATGTTTTTAATCCAAAAACCAATGTTTCTGCTCTCTATACTAATGATCCTAACAATGATCGAAGTATAAGCAGTAATCCAATCCAAAAAATATATCTGGATACGACAGGACGGATCTGGATTGGAACATACGATGCCGGATTGAATCGCTTCGACAAGGTCACGGGAACATTTATCCATTATCAAAAAAATGAAAATGATCTTCGCAGTCTTAATTCCAACAGCATTCCTGCGATCTTGGTGGATAGAAATAACGTTCTGTGGGTTGGTTCGGGAACGAACGGTCTGAATAAATGTAATTTAAACCCGAGAATGTTTTCAATCATAAAGAACAACCGAGAGAATAAAAATTCGCTCAGCAGTAATATGATCCGTTCGATATTTGAAGGCAGCCGCGGGAATATTTGGGTTGGGACAGATGTTGGGTTGAATAAAATTGAAAAGCAAACAAAAAATATTACACGATACATTTCGGAACCGGCGAACAAATCCACACTAAGCGACAACAGGATATGGACGATCAATGAAGACAAGAATGGTATTCTGTGGATCGGAACGCAATCCGGACTGAACAAATATGATCCGGTAAAGAATGTTTTTATTCGATATGTATATGATCCTAAGGATCCAAAAAGTATTCCGTACAACCTTATTGTAAGTATTTATATCGACAGTGCTAATATTTTATGGCTTGGGTCTTCCGGCGGCGGTTTAATACTATATAATTCTCGCAAGAATGAATTCAAACAATACTTTCACCGAGATGAAGATCCAAATAGTATCAGTGACAATATTGTATTTGAAGTCTACCAGGGAAGATCCAAACTAATCTGGATATGCACGCCGACCGGACTCAATTCATTTGATCCAACCGCCAAAAAATTCGTCCGCTATACGCAATTGAAATTTTCCAATCGGTCTCAAGAATCAAAAACTATTTTTTCGATCTACGAAGATGAGCAAGGGATATTATGGCTTGGAAGTTTGGGTGATGGTCTGATCCGATTTGATGTTGAACAACAACAAGTGAAAAATTATACCGAGAAAGATGGGCTTCCAAATAATGTTGTGTATGCCATTGTTCCGGATTCAAAGAGCAATCTTTGGCTCTCTACGAACAAAGGTTTATCCAGATTTGATAAAACAACTGAGAAATTCAAAAATTATGATATGACCGATGGATTGCCGAGCAACGAATTTAATTCCGGTGCAAAGTTGAGAACACACGAAAACAAATTATATTTCGGGGGGATAGAAGGTATTGTTCATTTTGATCCGTTGAATGTGCAAGAGAACAAATATATTCCTTCTGTTATCGTCTCGCGATTTAAAGTACTTGAAAAAGAATACCGGAAAGATAAGACATACTATGGCGGCGAAGAGATTCACCTAACATATGCTGACAATTATTTCTCATTTGAATTTGCAGGATTGGAATTTACCGAGCCTACCAAAAATCAGTACGCATACAAATTAGAAGGACTTGATAATGATTGGATATATTCAGGAAACCGGCGTTATGTTGGTTATACGCATTTAGAGCCGGGAGAATTTACTTTCCGGGTGAAAGCATCGAATAATGATGGGCTGTGGAATGATAAGGGAATTGCGATCAAAATAATTATCTCGCCTCCATTTTGGAAAACGTGGTGGTTCATTGCTTCAATGATAATTCTCATTTCTGGAATTATATATTCATGGATACGACAACGAATAAATCGATTGAAGAAGGAAGCAAAATCACAGGAATTGTTCTCGAAACAATTGATGGAAGTGTACGAAATAGAACGGAAAAGGATTGCATCGGAATTGCATGATGGACTTGGTCAGAATTTATTGATCATAGCAAACCGGGCAAAGATGGGATTGAAAAAGGAAGAAATGCCATCGATGCAAAAAGAGTTCGAGATCATCTCCTCCAGCGCATTGGAATCGATCAATGATGTCCGGAAGATTTCCTACAATCTTCATCCGCTGCAGATCGACGAAGTAGGAATTACTACGGCGATTGAATCAATGTTGAAACGGATTGCAACACTCATCGACAACAAATTATCATTTACTATTGAGAATATTGATGGCATTCTTTCTGAAGAGAAGCGTATCCATTTCTATCGAATCATTCAAGAGACATTGAACAATGCAATAAAGCATTCTTCAGCAGAAACTATTGAAGTGATAGTTGTAAAAGAAGAGGGGTCGATCAGGGCAGTTATTAAAGACGATGGCAAAGGATTTGATTCAAAGATTAAAGGGGAGGGATATGGAATGCGCAGCCTTAATGAACGCATAAAGATCCTTGGCGGAAAGTTTACAATCGAATCTTCACCCGGTGGCGGAACGGTTATTAAAATCATTATTCCAATAAATACCAAAGAGTAACGGAGAGTATGAAAAAAATATTCATTGCTGACGATCATCCGATCTTTCGGAAAGGATTGATAGAAATTATTTCAGCAGAGCCTGGCTTTGAAGTCGTCGGAGAATGCGGGGATGGAATTACTGCGTTAAAATATATCGCCGAAAAGAAACCTGATATCGCATTGCTCGATATTCAGATGCCAAAAATGAACGGCTTTGATGTGCTAAAGAAGATCAATGAATTAAACCTCCCAACGAAAGTAGTTTTTCTAACAATGCACAGCGAAGAAGATATTTTTGAAAAAGCAATGGAGCTTGGCGCGAAAGCATATCTGTTAAAAGAATCCGTTACGGATGATATCGTTCAGTGTATCAACAATGTTTTACAAGGGAAGTTTTATGTTTCCGGATCCATTTCCAATTACTTATTCACCTTGAATAATAAGCTGAAGACAGGAAATGAAAAATCAGGTCTTCAAAAACTCACTTCTACAGAAACGAAGATCCTGAAACTGATCGCTGAAAAAAAATCCAGCCGTGAAATTGCTGACATACTGTATATAAGCGTCCGCACGGTTGAGAATCACAGAAATAATATCTGCACGAAACTCGACCTCCACGGAGCAAACGCTCTTCTTCCATTTGCTCTCGAAAATAAACATCTCCTCGTTTAACATTTGTCGTAAATTGACGCCATTCCCGCGTGTGCCGCTTTACGGCATCCCGTAAAGCGGGATTTTTAGCGGGAATCTATCCTATGGATGCAACCTTGCGAAGGTTTAGTGAAACATTCTTCTTAACCTTCGCAAGGTTTATCTTCTTATCGAGTTGCACCCTAAGTATTCCTACTCATAACAATTGAGTATTCCTCGCTATTCCAAATCCAGACAAATTTGTCCAATTTCAAACAATGAAAAAAGACAATGTCATAAAAATTATGGTCGTTGATGACAACAAGCGTATGCGTGAGGTCATCAAAGATACGCTCGCTATGATTCCGTGTTCCTTCATTGAATGTTCCAACGGTCAAGATGCTGTTGACCGTTATGATAGTTCCTTACCCGATTGGGTGCTGATGGATGTGATGATGAAACCGATGAATGGTATCGCAGCACTTTCAGAAATAAAAAAGAATCATCCTGAAGCAAAAATAATTATGGTAACCAATTCCGTTGAAGAAGAGATCAGCACTGCATCGTTCAAAGCAGGCGCGACTGCATTCGTACGGAAAGAATCTCTATTTCAAATTCCGGATTTGATATTGAAATCAAAATAAACTATCACACAATTAATTAAAGGAGTTAGTATGAAAAAAGTATACAATTTACGAACCATGTTATTTTTTGTTTTACTCTTGCCGTGCATAGTTTTCCACTCGTTGTCTGCACAATGGTCAACCAACCCCGCAGTAAATAATGCAATTTCAACTGCGGCTAATACTCAATCTACTCCAACAATTGTCAGTGATGGTTCTGGCGGAGCGATTATTACGTGGAAGGATTATTGCAGTGGAACGAATCACGACATTTATGCACAGAGAATCAATGCATCCGGAGTTGTGCAGTGGACAGCAGATGGTGTTGTTATTTCAACCGCGGCTTATGATCAATATTCTCCAACAATAGTCAATGATGGTTCTGGCGGAGCTATCATTACGTGGCAGGATAATCGCAGTGGAGCAAATTGGGACATCTATGCACAGAAGATCAATGCTTCGGGAGTTGTTCAGTGGACAGCAGATGGTGTTGCTATTTCAACCGCGTCGAGTGATCAATCTTCTCCAACAATTGTC
>JAUXTU010000020.1 GCA_030679145.1 Bacteroidota bacterium
AGGAGACAGCAGCGTCACGGGCAATATTACGGTGACAGCAACCTTTGCGATCGACACGTACACCTTGACCTACAGTGCGGGAGCGAACGGCAGCATCAGCGGAACATCGCCTCAGACCGTGGATCATGGTTCAGATGGATCGGCAGTGACTGCCGTTGCAAATTCCGGTTATCATTTTGTTAATTGGAGCGACGCTTCAACAGCGAATCCGAGAACGGATACCAGCATAACAAAAGATACATCTGTTACCGCAAACTTTGAGCTCAACAGAATGAAGTTGGCAGTGAAAGTTCTGTTGCAAGGTCCGTATAATACCGGTACCGGATTGATGAATACTTCACTCTATAGTAGCGGTCACCTTGCTTCTCATTTTGTCGGGGCGACAATACCGGACAATGCGGTGGACAGTATCAAGATCGAAATTCGAGATTCACTGACATCGGGAATTTCCGTCATTACAAAATCTGTACCGGCATGGTTAATGGCAGACGGTTCGATCCGCGACTTTACCGATACGACCAAAGGATATGTTACTGTTGATACCACGGCGGGTAATTTTTATGTTGTGATCCGTCATCGTAATCATCTTGCAATTATGAGTGCAAGTCCTGTTGCAATCGGAGCGGATAGTACATATTACAATTTCACGACTGCTCAAACACAAGCATACAATGCAGCCGCATTACCAATGAAAGATATGACTGGCTCAGGTCCTTTTGCTATGTGGGCTGGTGATGTAAATGGGAATGGGACTATTAAATACAATGGTGGTCAAAATGATCGTTCACTTATTTTTACACTACTTGGTGGAACCGATATAACAGCCACACTTAATGGATACTATAAAGAAGATGTAAATTTAAATGGTATAGTTAAATATAATGGTGGTCAAAATGATCGTTCTATAATTTTTACTAATCTTGGTGGCTCAGATATTACCGCTACGAAGAGCACTACAGTGCCATAGTAATCAACATCAAATAAAAAATCATAATTTTAACACACAAAATATTTAAGGTCTCATTATGAAATTGTTAAAATACACGGCTCTAATTGCCATAGCTAGTATGTTGAATCTTGTTGGTAACTTGAATGCACAAACGGTGCAAGCAGGTATATTTAATCCTTCAACAAATATTATTGAAGTAAAAGGAAAACCCGATGCCGTTTTGAATAATACAAGTTGGGCTTTGATTGTTACTGTTCGGTGGGAAACTTCTTATGGGATTACGCTTGGAACGGTAACTTCTGCATTAGGTGTAGCTAAACAAGGTGTAGTTGGAACTCAAGGTATTTACAGTTATCAAAAATTTGGAACTGTTTCTATTGCTTCTGGATTAAATTGGATAATAAACTCTGAGAATTCACTTTTTACAGTTCCAGTTGAAGGCGGTACTGGAACAGGTACATTTGAGGTTATCAATGATACATGGACAGGATTGAATAATGGTGATTTCTATTTTGAATCAAATTCTGCTGATGTGACAGCATATGGAAATGAATTCTATCAGGCAAGTGTTTCTGGTGTAGGACTTGATACGGGACTTCCTGTCGAACTCACTTCTTTCACAGCAATTGCAAAGGGACGTGCTGTTGAATTGGCTTGGAAGACTGCGACAGAAAAGAACAGCAGTAATTTTGAAATAGAGCGCAACAATGGAAAAGAATGGACGAAAGTCAGCTCAATAGGCGCGAGCGGTAACAGCAATGCTCCAAAAGAATACTCGTATGTTGACAAGCTCAAATCTGCGGCAAGCGGAAGTATTTCATACCGGTTAAAGATGATCGATAATGACGGAAAATTTGAATACAGCACTGTTGCGGAAGTGAAAATTATTCCGACAGTCTATGCGTTAGAACAGAACTATCCGAATCCATTCAATCCGGAAACAAAGATACAATATTCGCTCCCGGCAGATGCAAGGGTGACGTTGAAAGTGTACGATATCGTTGGACGTGAGGTTGCAACGATTGTTAACGAACAACAAACTGCCGGATATTACGAACAGAAATTTGGCGGATACAATTTTTCGAGCGGAGTGTATTTCTATCGCATCGTTGCCGAGTCCGGCGGAAAAGCGGCATTCACCAGTCTCAAAAAAATGGTAATGATCAAGTAATATTGTTAAAAATTTTGTATTTTATCTCCCGGTTTGGGTAATTTCCAAATCGGGATTTTTTTTCTATGTTTCAGTAGAACCCGGCAATTGTAACGAGGAAAATAAAATATAATTTGATAATTTTTTATTTTTCGTTTTCCTCACTTCAACGGCAATATCCCAATCGTTAGCATCACTAATTTGAGTCACCAAAGTTCTCTGCATCGTGGACAGAACATTATTCACGCGAAGGATATTATTATCGTTCGGGGGATCCGAATTTGGAGATATTCAAACCATAGTTGAAATGGTGTTGGTTTTTTATTGCGGCACGGAACATTATTTTCAGTTAGAAGCCATCTCAAAAATGAATTTTATTGTTATTCCGAACCAAGTCCCGAAGGGACAAGTGAGCCTGCCTGCCGTTAGGCAGGGAATCTTGTTTTAATAATGAAAAGACAAAACCGAGATTTCTCTCCCGCTAAAGCGGGATCGAAATGACAATGATTAGGTGTTTTTTTCTTGTATTGTTCATTGGTGTATTGGAAAACAGTCATGTAGATTTTATTTTTACTCAACTCACCGATAATAATTATTTAATATGTGCAATGTATTTTTGTATTAGAGTTCTCTAATAAGCATTAGGAAATTCTAATGGGTATTAGAGATTCTTAAGTTGATTTCCACATGCTGTGTAATTACTATACACCCGTAATCAAGATGGACAAGGTGGAGACAGATTGGTTTTTTGATGAGGGCAGAGAGATACAAATTTTTTGAAATAGCCGTACAATATTTTCGCAATACGATTCTCTTAAATATGTATTAGAACTTTCTAAGGCATATTAGAACATCTTAAATTGATTTCTAAGTGAGGCGTAACTAATATACACACGTAGTTGGAAACAGTGATAGCTCAAGCGATGGAATGTTCTTTTCAGCAATAACAAATTGCGCTTGTTGGAAATATCTGAACAATGGAAAGCAAAGCACAAATCAGGATACGTAAATCAGATAAATTTATCATCAATTAGGATCCGAAAATATGGTCATCGAAAAAGAGTTAGCATTAGATAAATTTGTTGAAAAACCGCTCAAATTGGTTTCAAAAAATGTTGCACCGGTTTTCATTAGTCAAAATCCTGCAATAATTGAGATTTTATTTAAGATTCGATTGATTGCAAATTCACAGGCTTCCGTTCTCATCACCGGTGAGAGTGGAACAGGTAAAGAAGTAATTGCATCCCTCATCCACCATTACGGTGCTGATACTCATCGTCCTTTCGTTGCCATTAATTCTGCGGCATTACCAAAGGATGTTGTTGATAATGAATTGTTCGGACACGAAAAAGAAGCGTTTACAGGAGCAGTTTCAAAAAAAGAAGGATGTTTTGAACTTGCACATAACGGTACATTATTTCTGGATGAGATAGTAGAGATGCATCCTCAAACGCAGGCGAAACTTCTCCGTGCAATTGAAAACAAATCAATACGCCGTCTTGGCGGAAAAGAAGAAGTTAAGGTTGATGCGAGGATCATCGCGGCAACCAATCGTGATATTCCGGCTTCCTTAAAATCAGGAGAGTTACGGGAAGATCTGTTTTACCGATTGAGTGTTATTGAGATCCATATACCTTCACTGCGCGAAAGGAAGGAAGATATTCCTCTCCTTGTTAACCATTTTATCTCTCTGTTGACAAAAAAATATGGAGGTGTTGAAAAACGGTTCTCAGCTGAAAGTTTGGAAATGATGAAAAATTTTGACTGGCCGGGTAATGTTCGCGAATTGCGTAATGTTGTTGAGCGGGTAATGCTCACCTGTGCCGATGTGGTCATAACGCCACGATATTTGCCCGAACGTATTTCCGGCAGTACTACAAATGACAACTACATAAAAATTCCAATAGGGACATCAATGGATATTGCTGAACAAATGATTATAGATCAAACCCTCGCGTTCGTTAACAATAATAAATCTGCAGCTGCACGTATATTAGGCTTGAGCAGGAAAACATTGCATAATAATTTGAATGAAAGGAGTACGGGAGCATGCTAATACCTTTTATCATTGCTTTTTCCGTGACAATAGCGATATCATTATTTATTACTCCTCTAGTAATCAAATTAGCATCATTGGTTGGTGCGATTGATAAGCCGAACGAACGGAAAGTTCATCATATCCCGACACCGCGTTTAGGTGGCGTTGCAATTTTTATCAGTTTCATTGGCGGGTTATTCACACTCTGTCTTTTGCATCCGGCGATTTTGTCAACATCATGGATCTTTGGAAAAGAAGGATTAATTCTTTTGGCATCACTGCTTCTTGTGCTCTGTTTGGGAATTTGGGATGATATTCGTTCGTTAAAACCACTGCAAAAATTTGCGGTTCAACTATTGCTGAGCGTGTTTATTTATTTTGCAGGATTCAGTGTCTCAAACGTGACGAATATTTTTGGTGCAGGAACTTCAACACTTGGCTTTTTAGATT
>JAUXTU010000022.1 GCA_030679145.1 Bacteroidota bacterium
CCGTTGTACTTTTCTCCATTTGATGAACAATGCCGTACTCTGTTCCCACAATAAATTTGTGGTGGCTTGAGTTTTGTACATATTTCAGAAGCATGCTCGTGGATCCGATAAACTTGGCCCTTGCCAGGATATGATCTTCACATTCAGGATGCGCGATCAACTCTGCATCCGGATGTTCGAGTTGCAATCCGATCAACTTACGTTCACTGAATGTTTCGTGAACGATACAACTGCCGTTCCACAGCAGCATGTTGCGTCCGGTCTTTTTATTGATGTATGCGCCGAGATTCTTATCCGGAGAAAAAAGAATCGATTGATCTTTGGGAATTTGGTTGACTATTTTTTCAGCATTGCTGGATGTGCAGATAATATCACTCAATGCTTTTACTTCTGCACTGCAATTGATATACGTTATTGCCAAATGATTGGGATGGTCTTCTCGGAATTTCTTAAAAGCAGCCGGCGGACAACCATCAGAAAGTGAACAACCGGCAAGCAGATCAGGTAATAGAACAGGTTTGTGCGGATTTAAAATCTTTGCGGTCTCCGCCATAAAATGCACACCGCAAAATACGATCACATCAGCCGTGGTGGATACAGCTTTGCGCGATAATTCAAGACTGTCACCAACAAAATCTGCGAGATCTTGAATCTCAGATTCCTGATAATAGTGTGCAAGAATAACAGCGTTCAGTTCTTTTTTAAGTTTAAGGATTCCGTTTTCGAGTTCTTGTGGTGTCATAATGATGAAACGTACTGACATTTTCATCCAATAACAAGACTCTACAAAGGCGCAGACTTTATTCTTTCAATTTGGATTTTGACTGCTTCAATTGCCTGTTCAACAGTAATCGAAGTGATCTTTTTATCCTCTGCGCGGACAGCAATATGTCTTTCATGCGGCGGTTTCCAAACAGCAGGATCATTCAAACTATGGAATGATACAGTAGGAACTTGCATTGCAGATGCAATATGCAGTGTGCCGGTATCATTACAGATAAACAAATCCATTCTCTTTATGAACGCAGCCGAAACACGCAACGACATTACGGGAGCTGACAAAACTTTACTCTTGATCATTCTCAATAATTCTTGGTGTAATTTTATTTCATTTGGTCCCACAATAAGCACAACTTCATATTCATCGTGCGATTTAATCCAATCAATCACTTTGGCAAGCTTAACTAGCGGAAATCTTCGTGTAACATCAAGTGTTCCAAAATGAACACCAATTGTCATTCCGCTTGAGATTTTAAGATTATAGTGGATCTTTGCCGCCTCAGTAATCTCTTCATCATCCAGAGTGAGATCATAATCATAGCCATCTGGAGGGACTCCAAATGTTTTAACAATATCTAAATTGTGTTCTATCTCTAGTTGAAGTTTTTGAGTTCTCGGTGATAAAATATTGTAGATTTTTTCCGGAAGATCCGGAACAAGCTTTAAATGGTTTGGTCCAATGATATATTTTGATTTTGCTGCCAGTGCTATCAAATCTGAAGAAAAAGAACGAGAGACCGTATTAAGCATAATTGCAATATCAAATCCACCATCTTTTCGCAATTGCCCAAGAAACGAACGAAGAACTGACAAATTCCATTTTTGCAATTTTTCGTGGAATACAATAATTTCATCAACATGCGGATTATCCCACACCATAGGAGCAGTATATTCACGTACTACAACTGCTATGTATGCATTGGGATATCGTTTTCGAACTGCACGAATTGTGGGAGTTGAAATCAAAAGATCGCCAAGTTGATCGTGCTGACGAACAATCAAAATTCGTTTGAAACGGTTAATCGGAAGTTCACGGGGTAAAGTTTTTCTAACGGGTCGAAGTATTCCAATTACTTGTAATAGAAATCTTTTTAGAAAATCTTCAAATTGGTTCATAACTTGTCCTTAACCTCTTCGTAGGGGATATCCTCCACGATTTTTCCGTTCTTTTTCGGCGGTTGTTGCTTGGAGTTCATAACATCTTTGTTTGGAGTAAGTGCAATGCGAATGGATCGAATAATTTGAGCAACTATTTTCGCCCCAATATAAAAAATGATCATCCATGCAAGAAAACGTAGCATCACCCTTTTCCTCGTGTTTTCGGATTGTAATATTCAACAGGTGCTTTTTCAGTTTTTAGAATCTGGTCAAGCAAATCTTCAAAATCTTCCTTTTCATTTACAAAATCTATCTCAGTTGAATTAATGATCAGCAGCGGTGCACTCTTATATCGAAAGAAAAAATAATTGTATGCTTCGTTAAGATCTTTTATATACTCTTGGGACATATTTTCTTCGAAACTGCGTCCACGTTTTTTAATGTTTCCCAACAATCGCTCAGTGCTCGATTGCAGGTACACAACAAGATCTGGCGTAGGAATATTCTTTTCGATTGTTGAAATCAATGTCTCATATAATTTCAATTCATCATCTTGCAGTGTGAGGTATGCAAATATCTTGTCTTTATCGAAGATATAATCAGATACTAAAAAATTATAGAACAGATCACCTTGAAATAATTCCTGCTGCTGTTTATAACGACTCAACAAAAAGAATATCTGCGTTTGGAAAGCATAATGATCCTGATCTTCATAGAATTTCGTTAAGAATGGATTTTCTTCAAATTTTTCCAGAATAAGTTTTGCCTGAAGGCGCTCGGTGATCATCTTTGCAAGAGTTGTTTTACCTGCACCGATCACACCTTCAATGGCAATGTATCGTATGTCAGACGGTCGGGTTTGTAATTGAATCATTGATCAATGCGAAAAGTTGAGAAGTGTGTAATTCGGAATAGGTTACACCGTGACTATCGGTCGTTTCATTATGTAATTCTTCAATTGTTTTTTGTTCAATCGGATGTAGTTTATTCGGAGCAATTTCAGATAACGGTTGTAAAACAAATTTTCTTTGAACAATTTCACCATGAGGAATTCGTAAATCATCAGTATTGACGATCAATGAGTCAAATAGTAAAAGATCAATATCAATCTCTCTTGGTCCCCATCGTTCTGATTCCGTTCTACCGATCTCCTTTTCCAGCCATTTCATTTTTTGATGAAATTGCTGATGCGACAGGTCGGTTTGCACTGAAATAGCAAGATTCAAGAACTCATTTTGTAACACATCTCCCACCGGCTCGGTTTGATAGACATTCGAAACTGCATCAACAACGGTCATCTCAAAATCTGCGATTCCTCGAATTGCAGCAGCAAGAAATTCTATCCTGTCGCCGAGATTGGACCCTAAACCAAGATAGACGGAATGTTTCATATCATATTATCTTTCCGTTTCGATCTGAACTTCAATAGTATCAACAACACCGTGAACAGGTGCTCCCGGTTTTCGAACTCGCACAATGGTCTTTTGCACTTTCTCAAAATTCTCGAGAATTCCGATACTGATGGAATGAGCCAGGGCTTCGATCAAATTGTATTTTTTTTCTGTGACAACTTTTTTCATCAGCGAATATACTTTTTCATAATTCACTGTTTCACTTAGGCTATCGTTTTTTTTTGCATTCCCTAATTCGCAATGAAGTTCAACATCGATCTCAAATTTACCGCCAAGATTCTTCTCGTCGGTCAACGCACCGTGATATGCATAGAAAACTGCATTATGTAATTTTATGATGTCGAGTGATTTCATGCTGTATGAATATATTGAAGCGTTAAGCGATAATCAATTCTTGATTTTTCGATATGGGTAATGAATAATGAGCAATTTTCCTTCATACACTCCTTCTATCCTTGCATTTAAAGACTCAGGCGTCGATTGCTCATAGATGATACGTTGAGGAAAATCGTGCTGAAGATTTTCAAAAACGATTTTTTTACTATCTTGACCAATCAATTTAAATGATGCTTCCGGCTGTGACGAAGGTTTTGCACGATAATAAATATCACCGGATGAATCTTGGTCAATGCTCATAAACTCATGTTCAATAAGCTTACTGCCACGTACCGATTTGCTTATACCAAGAAGAATATTTCCTGATGATGAAAACCAAAATTCTTCAGTCCGACGTTCACCTTTTACCATTTCCCAATGACCACTTATCCATTCTAAATTAGAAACGGTTTGCTTGTGCTGTGCGGAAATGAATTGTGTACACACAAACAGAAAAAGAACAATTTTCATTTTAAAACCTCTAGTGCTGCTGTCATTCTCTTCAAAACGACCTCTTTGCCAAACACTTCAGCCATATGAAATAATGACGGACCGTTTGGGACACCGGATAACGCTAATCGCAACGGATGAATCAATTTTCCGGCGCCGATCGAAAATTCTTCAGCCGTTGATCGTAATGCCGCTTCAATAGATGCCGAATCAAATGTTTGTAATGATTTGAACTTTTCCGCCAAACGGCTAATCTGCGCGCCAGATTCCGGTTTCCAATTTTTTGTTCGAGATGTTTCGTCGTATGAAACCGGATTCTCATAAAAATAATTGCAGCTATTTACAAAATCGGGTATTACGACAACTCGTTCTTTCATAAGACCAATTACCTGCAACAGATATTCATCTGAAAATGAATTCCATCCTTTTTCTTGAAGAAGCGGTTTGATCAACGGAAGAATCTTTTCACTCGCCTGCATTTTGATATGCTGCTGGTTCATCCAATTTAATTTTTCAAGATTGAATACCGCCCCTGCTTTTCCAACACGCTCAATGGAGAATTCTTTCACCAATTCATCAATTGAAAATATTTCACGTTCACCGCCGGGATTCCAACCAAGGAATGCGACAAAATTTACCAATGATTCTTTTAAATATCCCTTTGCACGATAATCTTCAACTGCAACGTCACCTTGGCGCTTACTTAATTTACTTTTATCGGGATTCAATAATAAGGGAAGGTGTGCAAATTTTGGAATATTCCATCCAAAATATTGATAGAGTAAAATATGCTTTGGAGAACTCGGCAGCCATTCTTCTCCGCGAATAACGTGGCTGATTTCCATGGTATGATCATCCACTACAACAGCAAGATGATATGTCGGAAATCCATCGGACTTTAATAACACTTGATCATCGATAGTATTGAAGGCAAACGTTACATCACCCCGTACAACATCATGAAATTTCAATTCACCGTCATCAGGAATTTTCATACGAACCACGTTTGGTTCCCCTGCTTCCACTCTTTTCTTTGCATCATCAAATGGAATATTTCGGCAATGACGATCATACATTGTTCCGCCGTTTGCCCGCACTTGTTCAAGTCGTTCCGCAGTACAGAAACAATGGTATGCTTTCCCTTCATTTAACAATCGCTCAGCGTGCTCACGGTATATTTTCAACCGTTCAGATTGAATATACGGACCATGATTTCCATCTTTACCGGGACCCTCATCAAAATCAATACCGGCCCATTGAAGTGCTTCAATTAATTTTTCGGTCGCGCCTTCCACTTTACGGGATTGATCGGTATCTTCTATTCGCAGAATGAATGTTCCATTATTTTGTTTTGCAAACAGATAAGCATATAACGCGGTGCGAAGACCGCCAACGTGAAGATAACCGGTTGGAGACGGAGCAAAACGAGTACGAACTAACATTCAGCAACAAACCTTTCTTATAACATGTCATACCTGCGAAAGCAGGCATCCAAGTAAAATTAAGAATGGATTCCCGTTTTCGCGGGAATGACAGCGTTTTAATTTTTATGAACAAAAATACCAAACTTTTACTATACTTCCAAAGAAGACAACACAATGATTCTATCGATCGAGCATATTGAAACTCTGAACAATCCCGAGATTGAGCCTTACAAATCTTTACGCCGACCAATCGAGCATTTAGAACTTGGGATCTTCGTTGCAGAAGGTGAGAAAGTTGTAACGCGATTATTGAAGAGTGTACTAACGATTCAATCGATATTGCTTTCTCAAGACTGGTTCGATATTTATCAACCATTAATTGAAAAAAATCCGAGACCAATCAAAGTGTTCATCGGTAAGAAAAAACTTCTTGAAACAATCGTTGGCCACTCACTGCATCAATCCATGATGGCGTTAGCAAAAGTTCCCTCCCCAATAACTGTTGAAGAATTATTGCTAAAAAGTGATGCTAACTCAAAAAAACTCTATGTTCTGGTTGATGGAATAGCAAATGCAGAAAATATGGGAGTGATCGTAAGGAATTGTGTCTGCTTTGGAGTTGATGCATTGATTGTCATGCCCACTTCATGTGATCCATATTTACGTCGTTCAGTGCGAAATTCAATGGGAAATATTTTTCAACTGCCGATAGTGTATCTCTCTAATTTGAAAGATGACCGTCACCTTAAAGGTGACGGTCATCTCAGCGAAATAGAAAAATTAAAACAAAACAGAATAAAATTATACGCCGCACACCCTAACCCGAAAAGTGTGAATATTAGTGAAATGAAATTCTCTCTGCAAAGTTGTATTGTCCTTGGAGCAGAAGGGCCAGGTGTTTCTCAGGAGTTATTGGATCTGTGCGATGTGTTCGTTTCAATTCCAATGAAAGAAGGTGTCGATTCACTGAATGTGGCAAGCGCAAGTGCAGTGATGTTGTGGGAGTTTCAAAAAAAAATAATGCCCTGTCTGTCATTCAGGGCATATACTAAATAGCATTATGAAATCTTTTTTACACCAATTCCTGCCCCCTCACTCAGTACAAGTTTACCATCTTTTACAGTTGTTCCAATAAATGGATCATTTTTTATTAACAACATTCCATCAAGATCAGCCCAATCCACCATTGGCGAAAGATGTGACGCTGCGGAAATTGCGCAGGAAGTTTCTGTCATACAGCCGAACATTATTTTCATGTTCAACGAACGAGCAAGTGTGATCATCTTATGCGCTTCGCGCATTCCTGTACATTTCATTAACTTTATAACAATGCCGTTGTAAGCACCTTGAATTGAATGAATGTCTGACAATCGCTGGCAGCTTTCATCAGCAAGTATTGGCAGCGGACTTCGTTCAGTTAGCCATGCATGATCTTCGTATTTTTCTTTCGCCATCGGCTGTTCTATATATACAACTCCCTTTTCCTTCAGCCAATGGATCATATCTAATGCATAGAATTTATCTTTCCATCCCTGGTTCGGATCAGCGGTTAATGGAACATCGGTTATAGCTCGAACCGATTCGATCATTTCTTTGTCGTTATCTTTCCCTAATTTTACTTTTAGAATTTTGAACCCGACTGCTTCTTTTGTCTTTTCTTTTACTACTGCTGCAGTATCTATACCAATAGTAAATGTAGTATTTGGCGCTTTCTTTTTATCATAGCCCCAAATGTTGAACCACGGTTGTCCTATTAATTTTCCAACCAGATCGTGCAGTGCAATATCAATGGACGCTTTTGCAGCAGTATTATGAAATGCCAGCAAATCAATATCCCTTAAAATAGTTTCCAGATCGAACGGATTGTCATATTTGGTCAGATCAACTCTTTTCAGAAATGCCATTACGCTTTCCTGCGATTCACCAAGATACGGCGGCATTGATGCCTCACCAAAACCGACAATTCCATCGTATTCAATCTCAACAAGAACTACAGGTGTCGTTGTTCTGCTGAGTGTTGCCACAGTGAAAACATGCTTCAAATCCAGAGTATATGGTCGAAATGTCATTTTTAGTTTCTTACTGGTTTGCGTATTCACATTAACGAGTGGAATAGCAGATAAGATAGTAGATGAAGCGAATGCAAATGCTGATGTTTTAAAGAAACCACGTCTGGATGAATTCATATACGTCTCCGATATTGAGTATTAAAGTTCCGTAAATGTAGAGAAAAAAAACTAAAGTAAATATGGGTAACAATATCTTAACATTTGAACTCTTTCTTTTTTAGTATTTCTTCCCTATGTTCTTATGCAATTTATTTATCCAACCACTAAACAATGGTTTACCTATGAGACTAGACCGAATAATTCAGGCATTGCTTCCCCACGATGAGCATTTCTTTGTTCTTTTTGATAAACTAGCACGCACAATTGTTGAAGCTGCGGATGTATTTCGAACACTTCCTTCACAAGGAAATAATGAGCGCGAAGCAACAGTAAAAAAAATCCAGGAATTAGAAAACAAAGCGGATTCAATAACCCATGAGATCTATATAGAATTGAACAAAACATTTGTCACTCCTTTTGATCGTGAAGATATTCACCTTCTTGCATCATCATTGGATGATGTACTTGATTACATTGATGGCAGCGCAAAACGATTCCATATGTACAAGATTAAAAAGAATTCGCCGACCATTCAACGTCTTGCTGATATCATTTATCAGTCTGCGATTGAGATCCAACAAGGAGTGATGCTTGTAGCGGATATGCGGCGAGCTGAAGAACTTCAGAAAATTTTACACAAGATCAATCAATATGAGAATGATGCTGATACGATCTTCAATCAAGCAATTGCAGAACTATTTGACAATGAAACAGACGCAATTGAATTGATAAAAATAAAAGAAGTGTTGGTAAATCTTGAAACGACGACCGACAAATGCGAAGATGTAGCAAATGTTCTCGAGACACTTTTTATTAAAAACGCCTAAGTTAAGAAAGAAGAATTATGTTAACGCTGGTAATTTTTATTATTATTGTCGCTCTCGTTTTTGATTTCATCAATGGTTTCCATGATTCCGCAAATTCTATTGCAACAGTAGTTTCAACAAGAGTTCTTAAACCGCGTCAGGCAGTTGTATGGGCTGCTGCATTTAATCTTATTGCAGCATTTATGTTCGATGTTCATATTGCAAAAACAATTGGAAAGGGATTGATTCATCTTGAACTGATCGATGAGTATGTTATTCTCGGAGGATTATTAGGTGCGATCGCCTGGAACTTAGTCACATGGTATTACGGTATTCCGTCAAGCTCTTCACATGCACTGGTTGGCGGTTATGCCGGCTCTGCAATTGCGAAAGCAGGATTCACTGCCGTGATCTATTCAGGATGGACAAGCACAATCATTTTCATTGCCGTTGCACCATTAATGGGAATGGCGCTAGCATTCATTCTCATGACTTCGATGATGTGGTTATTCCATAAACGTTCTTCAACAAAAATAAATGGATGGTTCCGTAAACTTCAGCTTCTTTCTGCTGCTGCATATAGTTTAGGACATGGAACGAATGATGCTCAAAAAACCATGGGAATTATTACAACCCTTCTAGTGACGACGGGAATACTTAAAACATTTGAAGTCCCAACCTGGGTCATTCTTTCTTCGCACGCTGCAATCGCATTTGGAACGCTTTTTGGCGGCTGGAGAATTGTTAAAACAATGGGACAAAAAATTACAAAATTAAAACCATCCAGCGGATTTGCGGCGGAATCTGCAGGGGCCATTACTTTGCTCGTTACAGCGTTTAGCGGTATTGCTGTAAGTACAACTCACGTTATCAGCGGTGCGATTATGGGAGTTGGCGCAACAAAAAGATTTTCGGCAGTTCGATGGGGACTTGCAAGCAATATTATCATTGCATGGATTATTACTATTCCTGCTTCAGCCGCAATTGGTGCTTTATCATACTGGATTGTAGTTCTTTTTAAATAGGATCAAATCGAAGTGAAGAATAAAAAACTCTCAAATTAATTTTGAGAGTTTTTTTTATTTCGTGAAGAAAAATCTACAATAATTTCAAAAATATCTAATCAATGTCATTCCGAGATGTGAGCATCGAGAAATCTCGGTTTTGTCTTCAATCCTTAAAACGAGATTCTTCACTACCTTCGGAATGACACTAAAATTCATTTTGAGATAGCTCCTAGACTTTTTTTGATTTTCATATCGTTGATGAAAGTGATTTGAAGAGCTTAGATTTTTTTTAGAAAGCACAGCAATGAAAATTTTAACTTTCTTGATATTCTGTTTCCAGACCACACTATTCTCTCAACAATGGATCAGAACAAATCAACTTGGTTACACACCGGATTCAAAAAAAGTTGCTGTCCTTGTCTGTAAAATCCAGAGAACCTCTCCTTCATCATTTACTCTGTGCAATGCTTTGACTGACGAAATTGTTTTCAAATCTAATAACTTGAAAAGTTATAGCAGTTATGGACCATTTACTTCTACTTTTAGATTAGATTTTTCGGATTTTTCAAAAGCAGGAGCCTTTTACATTCAGATCGATTCTATTCGTTCACCTGTATTTAGAATTTCCGACAAAATTTATAATGGATCTGCAGACTTCCTCCTTCATTATATGCGCCAGCAACGAAGCGGGTATAATCCGTCTTTAAAAGATTCGTGCCATACAAATGATGGATTTATCATCTATCACCCGACACTCGATTCAACGCATATCGATGTTTCAGGGGGCTGGCATGATGCTTCAGATTATCTGCAATATGTTACTACATCAGCAACAGCAACATACCAAATGATGTTTGCTTTTCAACAAAATCCGAAAACATTCGGTGATTTCTATGATAATAACGGAAATCCAGATTCAAATGGAATTCCGGATATTCTCGATGAAGCAAAATGGGGTCTTGATTGGTTAGTGAAAATGAATCCTCAACCGAAACTGTTCTTCAACCAAATCGCCGATGATCGTGATCATCGAGGATTCCGATTACCGACTGAAGACACCGTCTATTATGGAAAAGGAACGGAACGTCCTGTTTATTTTATTGATGGGAAACCTCAAGGAATATATCAGTACAAGAACAGAACAACCGGCGTTGCTTCGTCAGTTGCAAAATTTTCTTCTTCGTTTGCATTAGGTTCGGAATTAATGGAACAATATTATCCGGATTTTTCAATGTTGTTAAAAAAGAAATCTATTGAAGCGTATGAATTTGCAAAAAGATATCCCGGGGTGTCACAAACTGCACCTTGCAGAGCGCCATATTTCTATGAGGAAGAAAATTGGGTTGATGATATGCAATTAGCATCTGCGCAATTATACAACACTACTGGAACAATTAATTATTTAAATGATGCTCTCGATTTCGGGAACCAAGAGCTGACGACTCCTTGGCTTGGTGCTGATACTGCTCGACATTATGAATGGTTTCCTTTCGTTAATTTGGGACATTTTCTTATAGCCAAGAATTCAAAAGTGCATTCAAAAAAATTTGTTGCTAACCTTCGTGCAGGAATTGAAAAAGTATATCAACGAGGAAAATCCAACGTTTTCCAATTCGGGATCCCATTCATTTGGTGTTCAAATAATCTCGTCAGTTCGTTTCTTACACAATTATATTTGTACCGAACGTTGACAAATGATAATTCATATATAGAAATGGAATCTTCACTTCGCGATTGGCTATTTGGATGCAATCCTTGGGGAACAAGCATGATTTATGGGCTTCCTGCATTTGGTGACACTCCTACTGATCCACATTCAGCATTCACTCATGCTTATAATTTTCCAATTAATGGCGGCTTGATTGACGGACCTGTAAAAGCATCAATATTCAATCAGCATAAAAAATATATTCACTTAACAAAGGCAGATCCATACGCAGAATTTCAATCCGAGCTTGCAGTGTATCACGATGATTGGGGTGATTATACGAATAACGAGCCAACGATGGATGGAACTGCAAGTTTAACAATGTATCTCTCTTCCCTTGAATCAAATAATCAACGTCATGCTGAACTTGGTTCAGCATCTAAGATTCCGAAACAAGTTCGGAATGACGATACTAAAAACGTAATAACCTCATATGGCGGCATTACAAGGTTCGATACAACAAAAAAAGAAATCTATCTGGTCTTTACCGGACATGAATTTGCCGATGGTGGAAAAATTATTCTCAACACATTGAAGAAGCATAAAATAAAAGCATCATTCTTTTTTACCGGAGATTTCTACCGCACGAAGAGTTTTTCATCATTGATCAAACAGATAAAAAAGAATGGACATTATCTCGGAGCTCACTCCGATAGACATTTATTGTATGCGTCGTGGGAAAAACGTGATTCTTTGTTAGTTGATAAAATGATTTTTACTGAAGATTTGAAAAACAACTATAAAGAAATGAAGAAGTTTGGAATCAAATCGTCAGATGCTCAGTTTTTCCTCCCTCCGTATGAGTGGTATAACCAAACAATCTCAAATTGGACAAATGAACTTGGGTTAGAGTTAGTGAATTTTACTTCAGGAACATATTCAAATGCCGATTATACAACCCCGGATATGACAAATTATGTTTCATCGGATTCAATTGCTGCAAGAATACTTCGGTACGAATCAAATTCTTCAAATGGTCTTAATGGATTTTTATTGCTGTCGCATATTGGGACAAGCGAAAAACGTACCGATAAGTTTTACAATAAGTTGGATGGATTGATTACGGAGTTGAAACGAAAAGGATATTCATTTGAACGATTGTAATTTCATTTTATGACATAATTCATCTCGCGAAGTTTCTTTGAAACTGCTTCGCGTTGATCGCCTTGAATTTCGATTGAACCATTTTTAACCGTTCCT
>JAUXTU010000025.1 GCA_030679145.1 Bacteroidota bacterium
TAATGAATGGTTAATACAGAAGAATAAAAATTGTAGGGAATGTTAAGAAGTTAAAATCGGATTGTCAATAGAACAAAGGGTAAATACAGTGGCTTTAAAAGTAAAACGTCACTCGTTATCGGAGTGACGTTTGAATAAAAAGAGATAATAAAATTACAAAACTAATGATAATGGGTTTTCCATTATTCGTTTGAACGATTGCAGGAATTGTGCCCCGATCGCTCCATCAACTACTCGATGATCGCACGACATTGTCACTTTCATAGTATGTCCGACAACGATCTGACCATTTTCAACGACTGGTTTCTCTACGATTGAACCGACAGCAAGAATAGCTCCTTCCGGAGGATTAATAATTGCTGCAAAGTTCTCAATATCGTACATACCCAAATTGCTGACGGTGAACGTACCGTTTGTGAATTCTTCCGGTTTTAATTTTCCCTCACGAGCACGTTTTGCTAATTCTTTTGTTTCACTGGAAATTTCCGTCAATGTTTTTTGATCGGTGTTACGGATAACAGGTGTGATCAAACCTTCATCAACCGCGACAGCAACGCATACATCCACTCTTCCGTGTTGAATGATCTTATCACCCATAAACGAGCTGTTCGCTTTCGGATTTTCACGAAGCGCAAGTGCGACAGCTTTCATAACGATATCATTATAGCTGATCTTTGTTCCGGTAATTTCATTGAGTGAAGCACGGAAATCAATCGCACGTTTCATATTCATTTCTATTGTTAAATAGAAATGCGGAACCGTTGTTTTACTTTCCAACAATCTCTTAGCAATTGTCTTTCGCATCATCGAGAGCGGAATTTCTTTTGTCTGCAGCGGCGCAAGAACTTTGCGCGCCAACGAACTGCCGCTCTTTGACTCAACATCGGCTTTTATGATTCTTCCGAACGGTCCGCTCCCTGCGATGGAACGGAGGTCGATATTTTTTTCCTGTGCAATCTTTTTTGCAAGTGGAGATACTTTAATCCTTGAATCCCCGCTGGTAACGGCGGGAACACTCGGAGCAGGAACAGAAGTTGTCACAGGGGCAACAACCGAACTTGCCACAACAGGAGCAACTTCTTGTTTTGGAGCGGCCGCGACTGGTGCAGGTGCAGTATCAGTCAGCATTGCAGAAATATCTTCTCCTGCTTTTCCAATAATAACCAATGGAGCACCGACTTTCACTCCTTCACCCTCTTTTGCAAATAATTTTAAGATAACTCCCGAATCATACGCTTCCTGTTCCATATCCGCTTTGTCAGATTGGATATCGGCAAGAATATCTCCCTGCTTAATGGATTCACCTTCTTTTTTTCGCCATTTAAGAATAACACCTTCATCCATCGTGTCACTCAGTTTCGGCATTAACATTTTTGTTGCCATAATTTTTCCTTTTAATTCTGTAAGTCGAAGCGACGCTTCGACCTACAATTTTTAGCGATATAAAACTTTCTTTACTGCAGCAATAACTTTTTCCGAACTCGGTAACGCTGCATGTTCCAAATTTTCTGCGTACGGCATTGGAATATCCGCACTGTTAATTTTTTCTACCGGCGCATCAAGATAATCGAAAGCAATAGTATGAATGCGATGAGCAATTTCCGTCCCGACACTTGCAAAGGGCCAGGAATCTTCTACGATAACACAACGATTTGTTTTCTTTACAGATTCTATGATCAATTCTTCATCTAACGGACGAAGTGTTCGTGGGTCGAGAACTTCAGCATTGATCCCTTCCTTCTGTAATTCTTCTGCTGCTTTTAAAGCAACTGCGACCATCTTCGTCCAAGCAATAATTGTTACATCGGTTCCTTCACGTTTGATATCCCCTTTACCAATTGGAATAATATATTCTTCTTCAGGAACTTCTCCTTTGTTTCCGTACATCATTTCACTTTCCATGAAAATCACGGGATTGTCGTCACGGATTGCCGCTTTCAACATTCCTTTTGCATCGAACGGTGTTGAAGGTGTCATCACGATCAATCCGGGAACATGCGCCATCATCGATTCAAGCGCTTGAGAATGCTGTGCACCGAGCATATGTGCAGGACCATTCGGACCGCGGAATACGATCGGAACTTTGAATTGCCCTGCAGACATATAACTTGCTTTAGCAGCATGATTGATGATCTGATCGAAGGCAAGAATTGCAAAATTCCATGTCATCATTTCAACGATTGGGCGAACTCCAATTCCTGTCATAGCAGCGCCGATTCCAATTCCTGCAAATCCTGCTTCAGTAATTGGTGTATCGATCACACGCTTATCGCCGTATTTTTTCCAGAGACCCTGAGTTACTTTGTAAGCACCATTGTATTGTGCAACTTCTTCACCCATGATAAACACACCGGAGTCGCGTTCCATTTCTTCATCAATTGCTTGGTTAATTGCTTCTCGAATTTGTAAAACTGCCATTGTCGTATTTTCCTTTATTCAATTTATTTAAGAACAAAAAAACGGTCATGGTGAGCAAGGCGCAGGTTAAGTTAGTTAAGTCATCCTTCGACGCATCCTTCAGAAAGCGAAGGATTTGCTCAGGATGACCGTTTGTTCTGCGCCGCGTCGAACCACTTTCAAACCATCAGTCGTTTTAATTGTCTTCCATCTTAACGGTGGACTACACCTGAATTCAATTACGCGTAAACGTGATCATAGAGAACATCAATCGGAGGTTGAGGACTTGCATCTGCAAACTCAACAGCTTCTTGAACTTCCGCTTTAATTTCTTCTTCCAATTTTTCAATTGCAGATTCTGAAAGTACATTCCATTGTTTCAAAGCACTTCCAAATGTCTCAATTGGATCCCTTTTCTTATATTCGTCAATCTCATCTT
The DNA here is from genome assembly GCA_030679145.1 of Bacteroidota bacterium. Taxonomy (GTDB): domain Bacteria; phylum Bacteroidota; class Ignavibacteria; order UBA10030; family UBA8401; genus UBA8401. The sequence continues at coordinate 2,837 of JAUXTU010000025.1, forward strand.
TGGTTCGATACTGACCGGGATCGGACATTGAATGTCCACGAAACCGATATGTTCTTGCTTCAAGGAATGTCGGCAAAGATTCTTTTCGCGCACGTTCAATTGCGACAGACATTTCACGGTACATTTCAATGACATCCATTCCATTTACAGCGCCGCGAGCCATTTCATAGCCTGCCGCTTTTTCAAACAAATGTTCACCAGCCATTGCGCGCGAAATCGCTGTTCCCATTCCATATCCATTGTTCTCACAAATAAATATAATGGGAAGTTTCCATAACATTGCCATGTTCAATATTTCATGAAACACACCTTGATTGGTCGATGCTTCACCCATAAAACAGATCGTAACAGAATCTCTTCCTTGATATTTTGTAGCGAACGCTGACCCGGCTGCGAGCGGCGGATGACCACCAACAATTCCCCAACCACCCATAAATCCTTTTGATAGATCGTAGAAGTGCATGGAACCGCCGATTCCTTTTGAAACACCGGTCGCTTTTCCGAACAACTCTGCCATACATCCTTTGGAACTCATTCCGCGTGCAATTGCCTGTCCGTGATCGCGATATGCGGTATAGATGAAGTCATCTTCGCGAAGGGGTGCAATAGCACCAACGCCGGTTGCTTCCTGACCAATATAAAGATGACAGAATCCACCAATCTTTCCTTTTCCGTATTCCTGTGCAGCTCGTTCTTCAAATCTTCGGATAAGAAGCATATCACGATAGATCTTAATCAATTTTTCGTTGGAGAGGTTTAAGTCTGCCCAAGGAGCCTGTGCATTTTTCTTTTTTTCTTCTTTCATTGTTTTGATTTTTTCCATTAGTACATAAAATATTTCTTAATTAAATTTGGTCGGCAGCATGATACGAACTTCTTACAAGCGGACCGGATTCAACATGTCTGAATCCCATTTTCATACCTTTTTCTTTTAACATTTTGAATTCATCGGGATGAGCATATCGTTCAACCGGCAAATGATTTTTTGTCGGTTGTAAATATTGCCCGATAGTAAAGATATCACAGTCAACAGCACGTAGATCCGCCATTACTTCAATCACTTCATCTGCTGTTTCACCAAGTCCAAGCATGATTCCTGTCTTCGTATTGAATCCCCGGCTCTTTGCACGTTCAAGTACTTCAAGTGAACGATGATAATGTGCCTGAGGACGAACTGTTCGGTATAGTCGAGGAACTGTTTCAATATTATGATTGAGAATATCCGGCTGTGCATTTAGTACGATATTCAATGCATCTTCACTTCCCATGAAATCAGGAATCAGAACTTCAACTTTGCATAATGGAAGTCTGCTTCGAATTTCTGTAAGCGTATTTGCAAAAATATATGCACCGCCGTCAAATAATTCGTCACGATTAACTGAAGTGATCACTGCATGACGAAGCTTCATCAATGCAACTGCTTCTGCAACTCTTCTTGGCTCATCTTCATCAACAATATGCATCTTCCCTGTCTTTACATTACAGAATCCGCAACTGCGTGTGCACGTATCGCCAAGAATCATAAAAGTCGCTGTTCCTGAATTCCAGCACTCACCCATGTTCGGACAGCGGGCTTCTTCACAGACGGTATGGAGTTTTCGTTCATCGATCAAATTACGAAGACGAGTATAACTTTCACCGCCAGGAACCCGCGCTTTAAGCCATTCCGGCTTGCGAGCGATTGTCGGTTTTGGTTCATCGCCTACAGCTATTTCTTGAATTAAAATTTCCATAATTTAGAAAAAATACATCATTGATATTCCGTATTCTTGAAATTTTGATAAATCTTCCTTAAACGACAATTGCACTTTAAATCCAGAATAATGCTGCACCATCATATTAAAGAAAATGTTTGAATTTGAAGAATAATTTGTTGAAGAGTTGCTGCCACTAATATTGGTAACTTGCGGTGTAGAAGTAATAATACCGTTGATCGATGTATAGTATTTGCTCAAAGGAGTTGTAGAAGTGGAGCTTTCATATTTATTTATTGAATATCGGATATTCATTCCTGAAAACATCACCAGCCATTCTGTCGGCTCATACGTAAACATTATTGGGATTATAATTGTTGCACCGTATTGTTTCCAATCTATTTTAGAAATTAAGCGATCCGTGTAATATGAATTTCCAATCTGTGCATTAACTCCTTTTATATAATTAACATCAAGAACAGGTCCTGTTTGCAAAGATAAATTTCCAAATGAAATCTTACTTAAGATTCCATAAAGTGCAGAAAATGAATAATCCGTTTTGTTCACAGAACCAGAGGCCTCAGTGATTATCGTATCACCGGTTGGGGTATTAGTTCCAGAAATATATTTATACATGCGCGTATATTTTGAAACCAAATCAATTTCATCCAATGTATAGGTACCATCTATTGAAAGAATCATTTGAACAGGAATCTCATATACAATGCTCTTTTTTTGCGCAAACGCATTAACGCTTACTGTTGTTGGATCAGATTTAGTTGAATAATTACTTAATTCTGAATTATTGCTGTAGTAATATGTGCTAAACGAATCTATAGTTGTATTGCTGTAATTTCCTAATGAGGTTAAATCAATTTCACCTTTGGTTAATTTTGCAGAAATAACAATATCTAATAATGAATCAGCTAAACTGAATTCACCCCCTATTGAATATTTTGGTTCTGTTTCGGTATTGTCTGAAGAACTAACAGATTTACGATTATACCAAGAATATGGTAAATTAGAATTAATGTCTTCACCAGAATTATTCCATATGTTATGCCGCGAATTTGGTAAATACTCTCCAATAATTCCATATGAATACGACATTTCATCCAATGCAAATATTTTTGAAAGTTTTAGACGAGACTTGGACGATTGATTATCTGTAGTTGATTTATAATCCGAAATAGTATGATTTAACGTTGAATATATTCTTGATGTTGAATTGTTGCTTTCCGACGTATTTGAATTAGTAATATTTGTAAACTGTAACAACCAATATGAATCTTCATCCCGTTTGAGTAATGCAATATCCACGGTTGGCATCGGTTGTGAATAATACGACAATGTTTGTGGAGGAGATAATCTTTCAATTGTCACACGTATATTTGCATCCGATTGATAAAATATGACTGGATCAGTAAATGGGTAATAGTACGTAGGGTATTTATCATATTTTCCCACGATAAACTCTCTCTTGTACATCACTGCCCTTGCAGGATTAAAAAGTATTTGAGTTCCAGTATCCGGTACAAAAAGCTGTAATCGACTATCAACTCCGTATGAAAGTGCAAATGGATTAGATATTATTTCATTATTGAAATTGTATTGAGCACGAATTTCCGCAATCCCCACAACCAACAGTACGAGTAATACGGGGAGCTGTTTCATAGTATTGTGCCTTATGTTAGTGTTTAGATTATATAGCTTGAGTTATATCAAAATTTTCCAAATACGAAACAACCTTTTGCATGAACATTCCGCCGAGCGCACCGTCAATAATACGATGATCGTATGACATTGAAATATAAACCATCGAACGAATTGCAATCGCATCTTCAATCACCACCGCACGTTTTTTAATCGCACCAACGCCAAGGATTGCAACCTGCGGCTGATTGATGATCGGGAATCCATACAGATTGCCGTATCCGCCCGGATTTGTTACGGTGAATGTTCCTCCCGTTACTTCATCCGGTACCAATTTTTTATTACGTGCACGGTTTGCGAGATCATTCAATGCACGCGCAATACCGGGAAGACTCTTTTGTTCAGCATTTTTAATTACAGGAACAATCAGACCGTTTTCCAATGCAACTGCAATTCCAAGATTGATATCTTTGCGAATAATAATATTATCACCATCAACCGAAGCATTCATCATTGGAAAATCTTTTATTGCTTTCACAACCGCATCAAGAAAGAACGGGGTGTATGTTAAATTAAATCCTTCACGTTTTTCAAAAACTGATTTATTTTTTTCTCTGAATTTTACTATGTTGGTTAAATCAGCTTCAGATACAGAGCCAACGTGAGCCGAAGTGTGCTTACTTCGAACCATATGTTCAGAAATTGCTTTGCGCATCGTGTCCATTTTGATGATCTCTACTCGACCCGCAGGGTATGTAATCGGTGCTGCAGGTTTTGGAGATGAATATGATGGAACTGCTGCTGAAGCTTTTTGTTGAGACACAGATGCAGTTTTTCCTGATTTCTTACTTTCAACATAAGCCAGGATGTCATTTTTGCTTACTCGGTTGTTTGCACCTGTTCCCGGAATTGTTTCAAGTTCAGACATTGAAACACTTTCTGTGCGTGCAATATTCAATACCAACGGGGAATAAAACCGGTCAGAAGTTTGGGTCTGCGGAGCAACCGTTTGTTGAACCGGAGCTGTTTGCACTGAAGCGGGTTGAACTGTTACTGCCGGAGCTGGTGCCGTTGCCGATGAACTAATTTTTGCATTTGCATCAGTTGTCAATCGGGCGATAACAGTATTTACTCCAACAGTTGTCTGCTCGGGGAATAAAATCTCAGCAAGAATCCCTGCGGCAGGTGATGGAATTTCTGAATCAACTTTATCTGTACTGATCTCTAACAGTGTTTCATCTTTTCCAACTTTGTCGCCGACCTTTTTATGCCACTTAGTGATTGTTCCTTCCGCAATGCTCTCGCCCATTTGCGGCATAATAACATCAACCAGATTTCCGGAATGAGAAACTGTCGCAGGTACACTCGATGGCACAGCAACAGGAACCGGCTTTGATTCAACTTTTGGTGCAGACGTTGTTGGAGCAGTGGCTAAACTTACTGTCGCATCCGTATTGATCCGCGCAATGATCGCGTGAACTCCAACTGTGGTTGTTTCCTGAAATAATAATTCAGCAACAACTCCTGCGGCAGGCGAAGGAATTTCTGAATCAACTTTGTCAGTACTGATTTCAAGAAGTATTTCATCTTTGGCAATTTTGTCGCCAACTTTTTTATGCCATTTGGAGATCGTTCCTTCGGCAATACTCTCGCCCATTTGAGGCATTATAACATCAACTAAAGACATAGTTTCCTATTGTGATTTTTTTATTAAAATGCCGCTAACTCTTTAAGAGCGACAACAACTTTTTTCGTATTTGGCAAGAAAAAATCTTCCAACGGTGGACTGTATGGTGTTGGTGTATCGATAGCACCGATTCTTTTAATTGGTGCATCGAGATATTGAAAACAATTTTCTGAGATCAACGCAGAAATTTCTCCGCCAATCCCGCCGGTGATATTATCTTCGTGCGCGATCAACACTTTTCCGGTCTTGCGTACTGATGAATAGATCAATTCTGAATCAAGCGGCATCAGACTTCTCAGATCAACTACTTCAACACTTACTCCATTTTCATTTTGCAAAATTTCAGCCGCCTCCAACGCCATGTGTACCATTGAACCGTACGTGATAACCGAAATATCATTTCCCTCGCGCTTCACATCCCCTTTTCCGATTTCAACAATATAATCTGTTTCCGGAACTTCACCTTTAATGTGGCGATACAACCTCTTGTGTTCAAAATATAAAACGGGATTATTATCACGAATCGCAGCTTTGATCAACCCTTTAGCATCATACGGAGTTGATGGAGCAACGATCTTAAATCCCGGTTGATGAAAGAACCACGCTTCGGGATTTCGCGAGTGAAACGGTCCGCCATGAATTCCCGCACCGCTTGGCAAACGAACCACCATCGGGCACGGAACATGCCAACGATAATGAATTGAAGCCGTATTGTTCACCAATTGACTGAATCCTGTTGTAACAAAATCTGCAAATTGTATTTCTGCAACTGGTCTCAGTCCGACAACAGCTGCCCCCGTTGCCGCACCAAGAATTGCGGTTTCAGCAAGAACGGTATCAATCACTCGATCTTCGCCAAAATGTTGGATGAATCCTTTCGTAACTTTAAATGCACCCCCAAATGATCCGATATCTTCTCCAAGAAGAAAAACAGATTTATCCCGCTCCATTTCTTCCCATAGACCTTTAGAGATTGCTTCAATATAAGTTATGTTTGCCACAATATTTTTTTTGATTTCAGAAAAAGAGTTTCTTTGATTTATGTGGCAAAAACACCAACTGCCGCTTCCTCTCCTGGTGGGAATGGAGAGTCGACGGCAAATTGTGTTGCATCTTCTAGTTCAGCAAATAATCTCTTCTCGTAATCTTCTTTTAGCTTCGATGTCAATATTTTTTTGTCGATCAATAATTTTTCAATCCGTTGAACCGGATCTTTTTTCTTCCATTCAGCTAACAATGTTTTAGGAACATATTCTGCCCCATCGTGAGCAGAATGTCCGTGCATTCTCATGGTTACCGATTCGATCAATGTCGGACCTTCCCCGCGTCTTGCGCGTTCTACGGCTTGTTTACAAGTTGAATAAATTTGATCGATATCGGTTCCGTCAATAGTGAATCCCGGAATTCCATATCCCATCGCGCGATCAGAATATTTTTCCATCATTTTTTGTTTTGCTACGGGCGTGGAATATGCAAACTGATTATTCTCAATGATCAAGACTAATGGCAATTTCATCACTGAAGCCATCGCCAACGATTCATGAACATCACCCACATTACTTCCACCATCGCCAATATAAGTTAATACCACAGCTTTTTCTTTTCGAAGTTTGCTTGCCAATGCAACTCCTGCCGCCATCGGTATCATTGCCGCAAGATGACTGATGTTACCGTAAATTCGTAACGCCGGATCGGCATAATGTCCAGTTCCATCACGTCCTTTTGATAACGAGTTATCACGCGCCAAATGTTGAAGCATCAAATGACGCAATGATTGCCCCTTCACTAAATGCGCACCCATATCTCTGTGCATTGGAAAAAGATAATCTTGTTTCTCCAATGCAAACGCGCTGCCAACAGCAGTTGCTTCATTTCCATTTCCTGTATATGCACCACCGACAATTTTCCCCTGGCGATAGAGTTTCAAGATTGATTCTTCAAACTCTCGCGTCAAACGCATGAAGTAATAGAGTTTTAAATATTCTTCAGAAGAAAGAGAATATTTTTTTTCTTTACCTTTTTCTTCGTTTTCTTTTTTTTGCATTACGTTCTATTAATTCAAGTTTTTTAACATCAAACAAAATTTTCTGGACGCCCTGTATTTTTTTTATTTATTTTTAAATCATTCAAATGAATCAAACTAATCCACAGCCCGCTGAGCTTTGTTCGCTTTCTTCTTTTGTAACATTGAGGGAAACTAACCCCGCTAATTCCAGTAAGAACATCAATCCTCAACGGTGGATAACCAAATTGAAGAATGAGATCATCAGTTAAAAAATCATTTTCAGAAACTTTCAAAGAACCAAAACCAAAATCCTTCAACACACTTATTACTTTTTTACCATTCTCTAAATTTGGTTCAACCCAAACATCAAAATCTCCGGTATATCTTGGATATCCATACAAGCCAACGGCAAAACCACCAACTACGAGATATTTAACTTTTTTTTCGTTTAATAACTCGATAAACTCTTTGAAGTTTTCGTTTAGTTCTATTTCCATTTAGTTTATCGCTCTTCATTTGTCTCAAAAATTCAATAGCAATTGCCCGTTCACGAAAACTTTTTTTTGCCCAATATTCAGCATCGCTAGGCTCTTCGCCAACTTTGTATGTTTTAACAATATTTTTGTACATCTTCATGTTCAAAACGCTGCTAACTTTTCCAATGCACTTGTAATATGATGTTCCTGCGGCAAAATTGATGACTCAAGCGCTGGTGCAAAAGCTATTGGCGCATCAAGTGCCGCAACTCGCGCAAGCGGAGCATCCAGATATTGGAAACATTCTTCTGCAATTTGCATTCCAATTTCAGCACCGAATCCTCCAGTTTTATTATCTTCGTGAACGACTAAAACTTTTCCAGTCTTTCGAACTGAATTGAATACAGTCTCTTTATCCCATGGGCACAATGTCCGGAGATCGATAATTTCACAACTCACACCTTTCTCTTCCATTTTGCGTACAGCTTCAATCGAACGCTGAACCATAAACCCCCAGGTTACAATCGTGATGTCACATCCTTCTTTTTTGACTTTTGCCAATCCAAACGGAAGACAATAGTCATCATTCGGTTCGAGAGTTGATGCAAATTGTTGGCGATACAATCCTTTGTGTTCGCAGAAGAGTACGGGATTATCTTCACGAATTGCCGTTTTCAACAAACCTTTCGCATCAGCTGCGTTGGAAGGAAATGCAATCCACAATCCCGGAATATGTGTAAAAATTCCTTCAATGCTTTGACTGTGATACAATCCGCCTCGAATAAATCCACCCACTGCAACACGAATAACAACAGGACAGGTCCAATCACCATCAGTACGATACCGCATATGCACTAATTCATCTTTGATCTGCATGAACGCAGGCCAAATATAATCACCGAACTGAATTTCAACAACCGGTTTGAATCCTCGGACAGCAAGTCCAATTGCTGTTCCCATAATACTTGCTTCTGCCAGCGGAGAATTAAAGCATCGTTCAATACCAAATTTATTCGACAAATTTTTTGTTGCTGAAAATACTCCACCTTTTCCATCCGCAACATCTTCACCATACACGATCATCTTTGGATTTCGTTTCATCTCTTCATGCAGCGCATGATTGATTGCATCAACCATAACGATGCTCTTCCCTGTATGCTCCGATTCAACAAATCCTTCTTTAGGGACAACAATATTTGGCGAGAAGATATTCCGTTCAACGGTATCAGCAGTCGGACTATCAGCAGCCTCTGCGTAATCTGCCGCTTCTCCAACTTCGTATTTAATTTCTATTCGAAATTTTTCAATTTCACTTTGTGTTACAATTTTGTGTTCCAGAAGGAATTTTTCAAAATTTGGAATCGGATCGCGTCGTTTATCCGCTTCAATTTCTTCCAACATCATATATTTTTTTGGATCATCAGATGATGAATGTGGAAACAACCGGACGCACTCTGCTTCGATCAAACATGGACCGTATCCGGCACGTGCATATTCAACCGCTTCTTTTGCAGCAGCATACGATTCAACAAAATTTGTTCCATCGATATTGAATGTTTTCAAATTGGGATAATTGCAATACAATTTTGCTACAGATCCGCCGGCAATTTGATCTTTAACATGAACAGAGATAGCATATTTATTATTTTGTACATAAAAAATTACCGGAAATTTTTCTCGACTTGCCCATGCAACCGCTTCTGCAAATTCACCTTCACTTGTTGCTCCTTCTCCTGAAGAGACATAAGTAATTTCGTCATTATGTTCTTTACGCGAACCCATCGCAGTTCCAACAGCTTGCAAATATTGTGTGCCCGTTGGAGATGATTGTCCGACTATTCTCAATGCTTTATTACCATAATGCGATGGCATTTGTCGTCCATGAGAACTCGGTCCTTCTGTACGATGCATATTTTCACAAAAAATTTCTTTCGCTGTTGAACCGTACGCAAGTGAAAATGCAAGATCTCGATAATAGGGGTATGCCCAATCGTAACCAGGTTTCATTGCCATTGCCATCGCCACTTGACATGCTTCATGACCTGGACCGCTGATATGAAATAGCACTTTCCCCTGCTTCAACAGATTCATTTCCTTTTCATCAATGAATCGAGCCAACAGCATTTTCTTATACGCAAAGATCAATTCTTCAGTGGTAAGAAGATCGGAATGGGTGTTTGAAAAATGTTTCGTCATTCCATTATTCTTAGCAACAACCGCGGAAGATTTTTTCTTTTCTGCCGTTGTACTTTTTGATGCCATCATTACATCTCCTCTACTGCTGCTTCATTGTGGCGAAGCATCGTTTCAAGTTCTTCCGTTGAAATATGTTTGACTTCAAAAGAAAATATTTTTGCAAAATGATTAACAATATGGTGCTGAACTTCTTCGATAGCGATAGGTTTCCCGACAATATTGTGAAGTGATGTAACCCCTTTATGAAAAATTCCACAAGGAATAATTCTGTCAAAGAAAGAAAGATCTGTTCCTACATTCAATGCAAACCCATGCATTGTGATCCATTTGCTTACTTTTACGCCAAGTGCTGCAATCTTATCATGCTTTACCCAAACACCGGTAAATTCATTCTCACGCTCACCGATTACTCCATAAATACCAAGAACATCAATAATCGTTTGTTCTAAATCTCGCAAATATCTATGAATGTCATTGTAATGTAAACTCAAATCGATGATTGGATAGCCAACAATTTGCCCGGGACCATGGAAAGTAACATCACCTCCGCGATCGATCCAAAACATATCGATTTTTTTTTCGCTCAATTCTTCATCATTTGCAAGCAAATGATTTTCGTCAGCACCTTTCCCAAGTGTAAAGACTGGGTCATGCTCGGTCAATAAAAGAATGTCACCAATACGCTTCTCCATGCGAGCAGAAAAGATCTTTTTCTGCAACTCCCATGTTTCTGCATAACGCGTTCTTCCTAAATTGACAACGAATAATTGATTCATAAAATAAAAACTTTCCAAGCAAATAGGCTTGGAAAGTTTTTCATATTAAATGTTAAACATGCAATGCCCGACCGTATGCATCTAAGGCAGCTTCAGCAATGCCTTCAGTCAGCGTTGGGTGTGCGTGAATTGTATTGTAGATTTGTTCAGCGGTAGTTTCAAGTGTACGAGCTGTAACAAGTTCTGCAATCATTTCAGTCGCTTCTGGTCCTATAATATGCGCCCCAAGAAGCTCCCCATACTTTGCATCAAAAATCAATTTTACCATTCCTTCAGTCTCATTCAATGCAAGAGCTTTTCCATGGGAACGGAATGGATAACGACCGATCTTAATATCCTTACCTGCTGCACGCGCCTTTTCTTCAGTCATTCCAACACTTGCAACTTGCGGCAGACAATATGTGCATCCGGGAATATTCTCATAATCAACAGCATGTGGATGTTTACCGGCAATGGCTTCAACACAGACAATTCCTTCATGAGATGCCTTGTGCGCAAGACATGGCGGACCGGCAACATCACCGATTGCATAAATTCCATCGATATTTGTTTTAAGATTCTTATCAACTTTGATGAAAGATTTTTCCGTTTTAACGCCAAGTGTTTCCAATCCAAGATTTTCAATATTTCCCTGAACACCAATCGCACTCAAAACAATATCTGCTTTAATTTCTTTTACACCATCTTTGTTGGAAATTTTTACGGTTGCTTCTTTTCCGGGTGCTACGCTTTCAACTTTGGTATCAACAAACACTTCAATACCGGACTTTTCGAAGTTGCGGCGCAAAATTTTTGTGATCTCACGGTCTTCTATCGGAAGCAGACTGTCGAGCATTTCTACAATTGTAACTTTTGTTCCATACGCGTTGTAGATATACGCAAATTCAGAACCGATGGCACCTGACCCGATAACAACCATTCGTTTCGGAACTTCTGGAAGAATCATTGCTTCGGTACTGGTAATGATCTGTTTATAATCAATGGGAATATTTGGAAGAATACGTGGACGCGCTCCTGTAGAAATAATAATATTTTTTGCGCTGATCTTTTCTTTTTTCCCCTGTTGGTCAACTTCAACAACACCCTTGGAAACGATTTTTGCCGTTCCATATAAATGTTCAACTTTGTTCTTCTTGAATAGAAATTCTATTCCTTTTGAACTCTTTGCTGAAATATCCCGGCTCCGCTTTACTGCCTTCGAAAAATCAGCCTTTAGATTATCAAAAGAGAATCCAAAATCTTCTGCATGCTTGAATGTAGTCAATACTTCAGCGTTTTTGATCAATGCTTTTGTTGGAATGCAGCCCCAGTTCAGACATATACCGCCAAGTTTGTCCTTTTCAATTACAAGAGTTTTTAATCCTAATTGACCTGCTCGAATACCTGCCACATAGCCGCCTGGACCTCCACCAATTATAACCACATCAAATTGCTTATCTGCCATATTTTCCTCTCAAATGAAGCCAAAAATAAGGAAGAGGGTTAATCCCTCTTCAGATTTAAAAAATTAATAACAATAAACAGGCTATCTTCTTCAGTTAAATAAATTTGCGGTTAAATATATTGAATTATGGATAGAAAATCAATGAAACATACGATTATTGAGCACTAACAACTTTCACCATATATAAAAATTAACTGAAAACCGCTTGACTCAAGTAAACGAAATTTTGTATTTTATATATAATAGTAAAATAACACGAAGGTAACCCACCAACCAATTGTTATTATTTTTCGCGAAGCACAGTTTCTGCGAATGGAGAGTACGCTCTATGAGTAAATCAAAATATGTTACACAAGTCTGTACATCGTGCGGTAGAGAGTCAAAAATGGCAATTATCGGTGCCGTTGTTGGAGCAGAAAATAAAGTCTGGTTTCGCTGTACCCGTTGTCATCACAGTATGATGTTTGATACTAATCTGAACAAAAAAGAAGATAGTGTTATTGTATATAATCGAGAAGAATGTGTCGATTATACACCAGATAAAATTTTTACTGTAGGTTCTTCCATATATCACACGGATTGGGATGATATGGGAAAAGTCACTTCAAAAGAAAAAACATCAAGCGGTGGAAATGCAATCTGGGTTGAGTTTGAAAAGAGCGGAACAAAAAAATTGATCGAAAATTTACAATTAGCTGATTAAATCACAACCGCCAAATCAAGGGAGGTGAAATACTTGGTAGGAATCGTAGTCAACGAGAATGAATCTATTGACCGTGCGATCAGACGCTTCAAAAAGAAATATGAACGTTCAGGAGTTCTAAAAGAATTCAAAAAGCGAACATTCTTCACAAAACCATCTGTGAAAAAGCGAATGAAGTTGGTAAAAGCAGTACGCAGAAATCAACGCACAGAAGAAGACGGATTAAATCTCTAAAAATAAAAAACCCTCGCTCAAGCGGGGGTTTTTCTTTTCATCATTTCATGTTTGCTTTTAACACGCGCATTACATTCTCCCCGAGAATTTTTCGAATATCATTTTCTTTATATCCCCGATTCAACAACTCTCTGGTGATGTTTGGAAGGAATGTTACATCGTCCATATCTTGTGGCAACGACTCAACGCCGTCAAAATCACTTCCAATTCCGACGTATTCAGGCCCAACAAGTTTTGCAATATAATCTATGTGATCAACTAGTTTGGAAAGCGGAGGACGAGCCTCTCGATATTGAGGAGCTAACACAGAATCGATCAACCCCTCAACTTCCCATTCATTAGGATTCATTTGTTTAATCGAATCTACAAGCTGAGCATTTGTTTTTTTGATTTCCCTCACTCGCGCAGAATAATTGCTATCGATAAATCCGGAATAGAAATTAATACAAATAACTCCTTTGTTCTTTGCTACAGCTTTGATCTGGTCGTCCTTTAAGTTTCTCCTACTCGGACAAATTGCATAAACAGAAGAATGAGAAACGATCACCGGCTTTTTTGTAATACTGATTGCATCCCAAAATGTCTGCTCGCCAACATGTGAAAGATCAACCATTACTCCAAGGGTATTTAATCGTTGCACAACATGCTTGCCGAATTCTGTTAATCCTTTGAACGGTAGTGAATTTTTTTTGTCTGTTTCATCTGCAGCTGAAGTCGCCCACAAAGGGCTATTATTCCAGGTCAGTGTTAAATAATTCATCCCACGTTTTGCAAGAGAATCAAGATAGAATAAACTATCCTCAATCATATGACCACCTTCAACACCGATCAAAGCAACCATCTTTCTTTGCTTTATGATCTTTTCAATGCCCTTAAATGTTTTAGCTAACACTATTTTGTCTGAGCTTCTGTTAACGATTGCGTTCAATGTATCGATCATTTCTATTGCACGATTAAATGCTCTTCCCTTTCCGAAATCACCGCTGCACCAAACAGAAAATATCTGAACATCAATACCTCCCTCTTTCAATCGGACAATATCAGAATGACCATCTGTTGTTCGGACAGAAAGATCTTCCCCCTTTAATGCTCGAAGCAAAACATCATTGTGCGTGTCAACCACAATCGATTGATGATGCAGTTTTTTATAATCTGTTGAATATACCAAAGAAGAAGAGATGAGAAGTGTGAATAAAAGCTGCAATAATTTCACTGTGCCCCTTTCGATTTTAATCAATGTAGAGAAGACAAAACAAAAGTCCAAATTTAAAAATGATGACACCTAAAATGGAAAACCCCATTCGATATTGAATGGGGCACACAAACGTGAATAATTTTAAATTTAAATTTCTATTTCCTTTTTGATCTGATTTGTTTTGGAAGGAATATTTTCAATATTTTGCTTATCACTTTCATGCAACAAAGAATCCAAATCAATAAGATTGCGTTCGTGATCTTTTTCTCTCATCTGACGTAGTTTCGATTCAAATTCTCTTTTATTTGAAGGAGATTTAAACATTAATTTCATTTTGGGTCCCCTCATCATTGAATCAACGATCTCAAAATGGAATTCACCTTTCGGCAAGCGTTTAAATACTCGAACTGTCTGGTCGTCGGTTGGTATCTCAAATGAAAATGCAGAATCACCGATAATCGTTACTTCATTGACCATAGCTCGAGGCGATGCAGGAATTCGGAAACGAGGCTTAACCATTTCCACCATTTCAGCTTCATTCGATAGTGCTCCAGGTGCCTCAAAATGAATTTGAAATGCACCACTTGACGACTGAATGCGAATTCGATTTTGTCCCATCTTAACTAAATTTTCTTCAGCACGTTGTTGACGCTCGGTCAATTCTGTAACCATCCGTTCCGTTATCAATCGTTGATATCGCATTTCGTGCCGATGAGCAACTTCCCGAATGCTGTCCACATTAATTCGCATTTCCGCAAACTCAACAGTATCGTGAGATATTACGACGTAATTGTGACTACTCGAAACTTTCGGAATATTATTCCAAATAACATGAGGCTCCAATTTTGGCGCATTAACTGCTACCACTGCATATGGCGCTTTTCTTACATCAAGAAATTTTTGAAATCGTGTCCTTTGAACCGGTTCAAGACATGAGGCAATTGTTGAAACCATAGCACGGTTCAAGTCAATAAGCTCTGCATGGATTGCAACTTCATCATTCTCACTGACCAGCACAGACGCTTGAAGTTTTTCTTTATATGACCCTAGAATTGAATCGACCATTTCTTGTTGATTGGTCGTAATTCCTATTTCCTTTGCAAAATCATGAATTGTGACAGGCGGTGCAGGTAATTTTTCATTACGAACGATTTGAATTTGAGAACTTTTATCCTCGGAATTTCTTACCGTCAATGAAGTATTATTTGCTGAATCAATCCCTATGCTTCCAAACAATGCAAAGTTCAATACATCTTCCTTTGAAAGATTTGAGAATAATGGAAGGATATTCCCGGTCATAATATTATTTCGATAAACATTTTCAACAAGATTCTTTCTGTCCATAAAGAATTTGTGAAATATCGGAGTCTCTCTGAAATATATTATTCCAACAATCACAAAAATTATTGAAGCAAGACTGGAAAATGCAAACACAGAACGTGCACCTGGCATAATCCTGTGGGAATGGAATTCTTTCTGTTCAAGTTTATTCGATAATTTCAACCAGAACCAATCGTCTTTGGGAAGTTTCTCTTTTCGTGAGAGAGTTTGTTTCGTAGTTCGAAGAATTTCAACATCACGCATGACGCTTGGATGAGTAGAAAGATATTCTTCAAGTTTTTTTGTTTCAACAGAATCCAATTCGCCATCCAAATACTGCGAGATGATCTGTTCTAATTCTTTTTGTGATAATTGATTCATTTTATACCAATATCGGCATCAACAGTTCCTTTAACATAGTGCGTCCTCGGGACAATCGTGATTTTACAGTTCCCACTTCACAATCCAATACTTCAGCAATCTCATCATATGAAAGTCCGTCTATATCTTTTAATATGATAGGCATTCGGAATTTTTCCGGCAATTTTTTCATCGTTTCTTGGATTACCCCCATCATATTTTCATCATCAAAGGTGGTTGTTGCCATATTTTCAATTTTCAAATTGGTCGTTTTCTCAAAACTCTGAAATGAGAAGAAACGTTTTACCTTTTTCTTTCTCAATTCATCCCGACATTTATTTACGGTTATGCGATAAATCCATGTATAGAATGACGATTCAAAGCGAAAATTTTGTAACGCCTGAAAAACTTTAATGAAAACCTCTTGTGAAATATCGTCTACAAGATCTGGATCGTTAAATATTGAAAAGACTATATTTCGAACTTTTTCCTGATATCGCTCTACCAAAAAACGAAATACTTCCCTCTCCCCATTTTGAAAGAGTACGATGAGCGAATCATCACTTTTCTGCACGTTGGGAATATTTGCGTTGATGATATTGATAACTGCAGGTTTTGCCATTATGGATTTTTTATTGTATTAGACGGTGACATGGTAAAATTGTTCCATAAATAAAAAAACCGACTGCGGTAGTCGGTTTTTTAGATATACTGTATTTACTTATTCATTTGGGGATGTTTCCGCGGTTTCACCTTCATCTGAAGTTCCCTTTAACTCTTGAACTTCAATACGAATATCTTGAGCTTTACGTTTTAATTCTGCCATATGCTTACGAACGCGTGTTCCGGCAGATTTATTGCCCTTATCGTAAAATTTGATGAAATCTTTCTCGAATGTTTGAACCAATTCAACGAGTTCTGTATAACGACTCATCATTACTCCTTTATTTGATTAAAAAAATAGAACGATTAACAGTTAAATATTGTCTGATTTCGTTAAATAGTCAAGGAAAATTTCGGATTTCAAATTTTTCTTGCATTGGCGCAGATATTTTTTGAATATCTCTATACAAAATGAAACTGCCAAAAAGTATCAAAGTGGAGAAAACAATCCCTTCGGTGTAAAATAAAAATGATTTCGTTGTAAAAAATGAATCAGTTTCAGATAACAACGATGTCAATATAATAGGGGAAAGAGTAATCAACCCAACTCGTAAAGAATATCCAAACCAAATCAGTTTATATTTGCCGACCAGAATGGAACAAAACGTTCCTATTGAGAAGAAAAATAATGTAATGGTAATAAATTTCAATGCATCGATCTCTTCTAACCCAATTATTTCAGAAATACTATACACAACCCATAACAAACTTGTTAGCATAGTTGCTCGCAGTTGCGAACGAAGTGGTTGAATTGTGGAAAGAATAAATCCACGAAAGAAAATTTCTTCTATCAATATTGATGTAGCTGAAAAAACAAAAACTGCCGGAATATCGAATAATGTTGCAAGAATTAATGTTGTTGTGTTATCTAATTTATTCAAAGAAATTTCTTTAGATAATACTCCTGATGCAATTACGATTGCAAATAAAATTAATGGAAAGAAAAAATATAGAATGTTTCTTTTCCAATTCCAACTCAATAACAGTAGTTTAACATTTGAGAGCTGAATTGCTTTCTTTTTATAGAGGAAAAACAACAAAAGCATCAATGCAACAATTTTACTGTCGATAAATAATTCCCATACATAAAATTGATATCGTATCACAAAATAACTTAAAAATCCTGAAATTATCGAAATAAAAATTATAATAATAATTGTGAACCGAAGATATTGTTGTTCAATCATTTTGAAGAAAACACTCTTTTGTTTTGTTATGTCGATAATTAAATACTAATCGTTGAATGAACCACATAAAAATATGCCAAAATTCTACCAAGTATCCCGCGAATATGAACTGACACGAAATTCTATCACCAAGAATAGTCCTTTAGCTTATCCAATCAACACGCTTCCACCATTCACATTCAATATTTCACCGGTAATATGCCTGGCCAAATCTGATGCGAGAAATACGATTGGTCCTGCAATATCTTCCGGAGTTGGAATTCGCTGAATTGGAATTTTCTTCCTCTCTTGTTCTTTATATTCCTTGTCGGAAAAAACTGAATCATTAAGATCAGTGTCAACCCATCCCGGAGCAACAGAATTTACATTGATGTTGAACTGGCCTAATTCAGTTGCGATGGCTTTTGTAAAAGAGATCATCCCTCCTTTTGAAGCAGCATAATGTGAATGTTCTGCTTCACCACGCTGACCTGCCGTACTCGAAATATTAATGATCTTTCCGCTTTGCTGTTTCTTCATATAAGGAACGGCAGCATTTGTCAAATAAAACATTCCATCAAGATTCACTTGCATAGTTTCCTTCCACACCTTTTCGCTCATCGATCCAATCTTACCATAGGTCCAAATTCCTGCATTATTCACAAGAATATCAATGCGTCCAAATTTTTTTATAGTTTGCTGTATAACTTTGTTTGCATTTGACGATTTAGAAATATCAGCTTTAATTGCTAAACAAGTTCTTCCCTGTTTCTTCACATTTTCAATAACGGAATTTGCAGCTTTCGCATTTTTGGTATAAGTAATTACAACATCAGCACCTACTTTGGCAAACAAAACAGCACTTGCAGCGCCAATTCCGCGCGAACCGCCAGTGATTATTACAACTTGATTTAAAAGATTAATCATATTTTCCTTTTAAGACTTATTGGTATGAAAATTGTAGCTTGTATTATTAATATAGGAATTTTTCAAACTGAACGAAATTCATTGTTTATACAAAACTGGTCTATCTTAGTCCAATTTACGAAATTTCAAAAATTTCGCTAATATTTCTTGACCAAGGTTCAATTAAGATGTATATTTATTTAGATTAAGTCTAAATAAAAACTAATGGATAGTGCGTTAGCAAAAGATAATTTCACAAAGTACCTAAAATCGGGGAGTTATAGAATTACTCCAGAGCGATTTGTCATTCTCGAAGCAGTAATGAATTATGATGGACACTTTGATGCAGATGAACTTTTCTTTCAAGTAAAAACGAGTGGTCAAAAAGTAAGCCGGGCAACTGTATACAATACGCTGGACTTACTTCAAGATTGCGGATTAATTTCAAAATATCGTTTTGGTGAAAATCATTCGAGGTATGAAAAAGCATTTGGCCGACCACATCATCACCATTTAATTTGTTTGGAATGTGGTGATATAATAGAATTTGTGAACGACCGAATTGAAAAAATTCAAAAAGAAGTAAGCGACGAAAATAAATTTAAAGTGCAGACCTCCACTCTTCAAATATTTGGAATCTGTTCAAAATGTCAAAAATAATATGAACACTTTAGCACATACTTTATCCGGTACAACAGTTCGAATCCAGCAACTCAACACTCATCCTGAAACTTGCCAGCGATTGCGTGAATTAGGGTTTTGTGAAAATGCTACGGTACGATGTGTAACCAATGGATCTTCCCAACTAATTTGTGAAGTCTGCAATACTCGAGTCGGACTAAACCATAGTGTAGCACAAACAATAATTGTCAGTGCTGTATAACAATGAACGAAATCACATTAAACTCTTTACGTCCGGGCGAATGCGGCGTTGTAGAAAATATTGCGACTACCGATTCAACATTGAAGTTGCGATTATTGGAGCTGGGTTTATTAAAAGGAACAAGCATAGAACTTATACGGTACGCACCCCTTGGTGATCCGATTGAGATTAAGATTCGGGGATATAGATTATCAATCCGAAAAGAAGAGGCAGAATCTGTTGTTATTTCAAAAGTATAAATGACAAATACAAATTCTCAAATAAAACTTAAGAATATTGCAATCATCGGCAATCCAAATTGCGGAAAAACAACTCTATTCAATGCACTTACAGGTTTGCGTCAAAAGGTTGGAAATTATCCCGGAGTTACTGTTGAAAAGAAAGAAGGAAAAATCCTTTTCGATGATGGGAGTGAGATAAATTTATTGGATCTTCCAGGGACATATTCTCTTTCTGCAAATTCACCCGATGAAAAAATTGCTACAGATGTGCTTCTTGGAAAGATTGCAAAAACACCTTTTCCCGATGCGATAATTTGTGTGATTGATGCAAGTAATCTGGAACGAAACTTATATCTCTTAAGTCAAATCATTGATCAGCACTTTCCTGTCATCGTTGCTTTGAACATGATCGATGTAGCAGAACGTGATGGAATTAAAATAAATGTAAAAGAGCTTTCAAAAAACCTTGGCGTGGTAATCATCCCAACAGTCGCCAGCAAGAAGAATGGTATAGGAGAGCTTCTTTCAGCATTACGTTCGACATTGTCAATTTCTACTGCCGCCCGTTCGTGGTCGCTTCCTGAAAAGATCAAATTTGAGCATGAAGAACTTACTTCATTACTTGTTGCAAATGAGAATTTCACTCATCGTACAGCATATTTTGAAGCACAGACCCTTCTTTCAACTCCTTATTCAATCGATTCTTTTCAAGGGACTTATTCAACTGAACTTCTTTCACATTTAAAAAGGGACCATGATACTCTTGATGCGCTTGGGTTTGATAGGTCTTCAATCTTTGTTGAATCACGATACCAATGGATCAAAAGAGTATGTGACAAGAGTGTTACAATCAAGCCGAAGATTGATGAATTATCAATAAGTGATAGGATTGACACCATCGTAACCCATAAAGTGTGGGGTTATGTTATTTTCTTTTCCGTAATGGCGATTATTTTCCAAACAATATTTGCATGGGCTAGTGTTCCAATGGAATTGATTGGTGGAGGATTCGATTGGCTCGGTCTTCAAGTGGGACATATCATTCCTCCTGGTGATCTGCACGATCTTGTCATCAATGGAGCAATCAGTGGAGTCGGAGCAGTTGTAACATTTCTTCCACAAATACTATTCTTGTTTCTTTTTCTTGGATTATTGGAAGATACTGGATATATGGCTCGTGCAGCATTCATTATGGATAGATTAATGGGAAAAGTCGGACTCCATGGAAAATCTTTTATACCCCTTCTTTCGTCGTTTGCATGTGCAATACCAGGAATTATGTCGACAAGAACAATTGAAAGCCCGAAAGATAGATTAGTAACAATGCTTGTTGCACCACTCATCAGTTGTAGTGCCCGAATGCCGGTGTATGCATTAATGATTGCCACATTTATTCCAAATGTATCCATGCTTGGAATCTTTAGTCTTGCCGGACTTGTTCTTGTTGCAATGTATTTGCTTGGTTTATTTACTGCATTATTAATGGCGTTTATATTCAAAAAATTTCTATTAAAGGGACAATCACCTGCATTCATCATGGAATTACCACCATATAGAATGCCGTCATTAAAAAACACGATACTTCATATGTGGGAACGCTCACGAATTTTTTTAAAGAGAGCTGGAACGATCATTCTTGGTGTTTCAATAATTTTATGGTTTCTAGCAACATATCCTAAAATCGAACAAGGAACTCCGTCGGAAAAACTCTCTCACAGCTTTGTTGGACAGGTTGGACATTTCTTGGAACCCACATTGACACCACTTGGCTTTGATTGGAAGATTGGAATTGGAATTGTCAGTTCATTGTTGCAACGAGAAGTATTTGTCAGCACAATGGGTACAATTTATAATATTGAAAATGGAACTGATAATTCACTTTCATTACGAGAACAGATTCAAAAGGAAATTGATCCAGTAACCGGACTTCCAAAATTTACCGTATTAACCGCGATTTGTCTGATGGTGTATTATGTATTGGCAATGCAATGTATGTCTACAATTGCTGTGATGCGAAGAGAAACAAATGGTTGGAAGTGGCCAATATTTCAATTTGTTTATATGTCTGTAATAGCTTACGTTGGAACTTTTATCACCTATCGTGTAGGACTTTGGATTATTTCATAATGAATTGGCAAGAGATTATATCGTTACTTATTGTTGCACTTGCAGTTATTTTACTTGTACGTAATGAATTGCACAATAGAAAAAACAAAAAAGACTGTGGGAATTGTGCACTTATTGAAATCAGAGAACGTCAGCGATACAGATTACGTAATTAAGACAAATCTATTTTTTTAAATCTAAATAGGCCTTTTTAAGCCCCATATAAATATCTTTCACTAATCAATAACAATTCACAATTATTAACCTTATAACCGATAATAAATTATGAAAACCTTATATAAAGTTATAGTAATTGCAATAATGTTTAGTTTTGTTTCACCAATTTTTAGTAACGCGAATGAGCGCCGATTCGGATATACATACGAAACATCAGTCCTTCCATATGGTGCTAAGGAAATTGAAATTTGGAATACCGACCGTAGAGGACGCGGATATTTTTATCACAGGCTGGATCAACGTGTTGAATATGAGTTCGGAGTTGGTTCTAATCTTATGTCCGCATTTTATCTCAATTACACATCGAGAGCAAAAGACGATAATGGAAATGCCGCAGGCGGAAATAAATCAACTTCCTACGTTGCAAGTATTTCGTCTGAATGGAAATACAAAATTTTGGACCGCGTAGCAGATCCACTGGGATTTGCCGGTTACGTTGAAGGGACATTAGGAACCGACAAGTACGAGATCGAGGGAAAACTCATTTTTGATAAACAGATAAAAAATATCCTCATCGCGTTTGATATCGTCGGAGAATTAGAATCTGAGACAGATGTCGTAAATGGGAATGAAATAGTTTCTCAGGAGGTAAAATTAAAATCTGACCTTGGCGCCGCATACATCTTTACTAATGGTTTGGGAACTGGTATTGAAATACGAAATGAAAATATTTTCATCAATGGTTCCGTGAATCATTCATCATTGTTTGGCGGATTGACATTCTCCTATTCAACAGAAGCATGGTGGGCTGCTCTTTCCTTCCTTCCTCAGATTACAAGCTTCAAAGGGGGATCCACATCCGGGAAAGAATTGGATCTGAATGAATTTGAAAAATTTCAAACCCGTTTATTACTCTCATTTCATATTTAGTTTTTTATGAAAATATTTTTTATTTGGTTTACAATTCTTCTTGCCGGCTGTATTTCGTCTATTCCGATCGTTTCTGAAATTGATATATCAAAAGCTCAGGTGCAATGGAACGGTGTTACATTGGAACAATTGCGTTCCGATCGAGAATTGTATATCGTCAAATGTTCCGGCTGTCATAGTTTGTATAAACCAGATCAATATTCTGATGCCGAATGGAATTCAATTCTTCCAACAATGAATATCAAATCAAAACTAAGTTCGGTGGAAAGCGAGCAAATTAAGAGGTATTTATCTCTTTATTCTATGAAATAAAAATCGAACAAGATTAGAGTGAAATTGGAAAATATATAAGGAGGCTTCAATACACAAAAGATAATGCTGTTGTCCATTCTTCTTTTTTCGGGGCATAGATCATATTCAAGATAAATTTTTCGTTCACTGTTATTCCAAGTTGATATGAAAAAAACTTTGATGTGATATCAACCAAGAGATGATTCGGTGCCGTCTCTTCGTTATAGAAGAGACCTGCAACTGGTTTTGAAATGAAACCAATATTTAGTTCGTCAAATATTTTATACAATTGAATCACACGAAAACCGACGTGATTGACCTTACCTGGCATCATCGTTATCCCCTGGTTCAAATAAACATAGAACATTGTAATATCGGAATTACGATAATCGTCCGTTATGCTCATCAATTGACCTTGTCGCAGTTTACTGTTTTCTCTTAACGCAACGCTGCTGATGAACATTCCCTGACTCATACCAATCGCTGCCGGCTGAACAAATAAATTCGTATTTCCAAAAAATATTCCGCCAATCTGGAAATCATAATTCTCTCTATGCTTCCAAATAAACATTCCGCTTGGCAATCCATCAGGGCGATACGGTGCTCCACGACCAACGGCGAGCGTGCGTACATTTTCTTTTGGCTCATCACTGCGTATATAACCGCCAAGAACAAAAAGATTGAATGGACCTTCAGCAATTGCGGCTGCACCATACCGAGTATTCAGAACATCATTAATTTTTCCACGACCAACGAGACCGACCAACGAAAACATTTCTACTGTTACTTTCCCGACAACGTAATTTGAGTTAAGGGTGGTATTTTTGTACGGTGATGGATGCCCTGCCGTGTAACCATCAAAGTATTCGGACCCAAAACGGAACCATAATCCGCGTATCGGACGGTACGTCAGTCTCGAATAGAGAGCTTTTTCACCTAACGTAGTATCATGGATAACATCGTATGTTCCGCCTAGTTCCAATTGATAACGGTCGTCATCGTTGATAGGGAACAGAACAGCGCCAGCGGTAACTTCTTTAACTCGAAATTCACTCCTGCTGTTCAGATCGTTATCCGACATTTTGAAAAAAAGTGTTTTATTCCGCTGATCTTTTCTATAAAAATTGAATGATGTTATATCTTCATTTCCCCGGTTCATTCGTCCCAACTGAAATTCCCATAATGCAGGGCGAGGCGGACCAAATACCGAATGCTGCAAATCTTTATTCTCCCCCTCCTGCGAATGTTGACTGTGTGCGAGTGGTACAACAAAAATGAACAACAGAAAATATTTATTTAATCTCATAATGAAATGCCGGTTTCTAAATTATTTTACTGAGACATCTGAAAAATCTCACATCAATGTCATTCTGGGCATAATAGTCATTTAGTGTTGCTATTTTTGCCAGGTACAAAATAAAAATACCATTTAAAATAAGCATCGCGATGATGTAGAGCGAGTCCGCGATGGTGACGATA
>JAUXTU010000028.1 GCA_030679145.1 Bacteroidota bacterium
CAGTATCGACTGCTGTTTTGCGGTTGAGCCGCAAGATTTCACAATCGACTTAATAATCCGCCTGCGCTCCCTTTACACCCAGTAAATCCGGACAACGCTCGGGTCCTACGTATTACCGCGGCTGCTGGCACGTAGTTAGCCGACCCTTACTTTAGAGGTACCGTCAATTTCGCGAAGCGAAAAATTCTTCCCTCTCTACAGAAGTTTACGACCCAGAGGGCCTTCATCCTTCACGCGGCGTCGCTGCGTCAGAGTTTCCTCCATTGCGCAATATTCCTCACTGCTGCCTCCCGTAGGAGTCTGGACCGTGTCTCAGTTCCAGTGTGGCTGATCATCCTCTCAGATCAGCTACCCATCGCAGACTTGGTGAGCCGTTACCTCGCCAACTATCTAATGGGATACAGGTTAATCTTTTGGCGCCGAAGCTTTAACAACATCTCCATGCGGAGCCGCTGCATCATTCGGTATTAGCCCCGCTTTCGCGGGGTTATTCCAAACCAAAAGGCATATTACCTATATATTACTCACCCGTGCGCCGGTTTACTATGGATATTGCTACCCAATTCTCCCAGACTTGCATGTGTTAGGCACGCCGCCAGCGTTCGTCCTGAGCCAGGATCAAACTCTCCATTGTAATAAATTTCTTTATTTTCAACTTAGAGAATTTGTAAAATTGAAACGTCAGTTTTTTGACTTGTTGAGCCGTACACACAAATTTTCAAAGAACATTTACCGTCGGTTTGTTTCCAAACGGGTTACAAATATAGCATATTTATTTCCGTTTGTCAACCACCAAATATAACTTTTATTAAAGAACAATTCACTTCCGAGTTTTTAATATAACAAGAGTTGCCCATGAAGTCAAGCTTTTACACATAACTATAATTAATTTTCCTTAAGAATGTCCCTCTTAAAAGATAATCCAATTGATTTATCCGATTTGCAAATTAAAAAATCACTTCATTGCACCAAGAAGCGTCTATCCTTATATTATAACATTATGATAGTTTTTCAATTACTGTATAATATTTTTATTGTTCCGCTTCTTTGGATTTCCTTTCATATTGGTGGACTCATAAATAAAAAGATCAAGATTGGTATTGAAGGCAGAAGGAATCTTTTTGAACAATTAATATCCAACTCAAGCAAACTGAATACTTCACCCCGGGTGTGGTTTCATGCGTCATCACTTGGAGAATTTGAACAAGCAAAACCAATCATAGCCCTTCTTAAAAATAGATATCCATCAATAAATATTATTGCAACATTTTTTTCTCCTTCAGGTTTTGAAAATTCAAAAAATTATAAACCCTCAAGCATAATCTCATACATTCCGTTCGATTCATATTCAAATGTTCATAAATTTATAGATATTGTAAAACCGAATGTAGCAGTAATGGTACGGTACGATATCTGGCCGAACATGATCTTTGCGCTAAAAAGCAAATCTATCCCCACTATGATTGCAAACGCAACCATGCCGCAAAACTCATTGCGGAAATTTCCCTTTATAATTCAATTCCATCAGATTCTGTACAATTGTTTTTCTCATATATTGACGGTATCAACAAAAGATGAACTATCATTCAGGGATTTCCAAACTACAAACCCGGTGATCAAATCAATTGGTGATACACGTTTTGATCAGGTGTTGATGCGAGGGGAAGATGCACGACAAAAGAATCTGTTTGCAAATTCTGTAATAGAAGGTAAAAAAATATTCATTGTCGGACAAAGTTGGGGTGGAGACGATGATGTTATCATTCCAGTCTTATTTAAAATTCAAAAACTCGAATCGCAACTACTTACAATCATCGTTCCTCATGAACCGACAGTGGAGCATCTTGAAGAATTAGAGTCAAAATTAGAAGAGAATATTTCATTTATTCGATTTTCTGAGATGAATAATTACAACAATCAGAAGGTAATTTTGATTGATAGTGTCGGTATTTTAGTTGCATTGTACAAATATGCTCATGTAGTATATATTGGTGGTAGTTTTAAACAAGGAATACACAATGTCCTTGAACCGGCGGTCTTTGGTAATCCTATTATTTTTGGACCAAAACATACAAACTCACAGGAGGCTGTTGAACTGGCACGCAGGGGTGGTGGGTTTATTGTTGAAAATGAAAAAGAATTATATCGAACGCTGCGAACTCTTTTGGTCAATCAAACTGATAGAGCAGCTGCAGCTAGTATCTCCAAGGCATTTGTCTACGACAACTGTGGAGCTACCGAACGATTTCTGCAATACCTTGAACCATATCTCAAATAAATGAATGTAAAACTTGTCGATGTTGCGCTCCCCATTCCACTTCCGCAACTGTTTACGTATAGCATCCCAGTTCACCTTGCATCAATTGCACAGCAAGGTTCTATGGTTGTTGTTCCGTTTGGAAATAAAATTCTGACCGGGATCATTATTACATTCCGAACTGAAAAACCAAATGTTGTTTTGAAAAATATTATTGATGTTATTGATCTTACACCAACAATAAATAAAAATGATTTAAAACTTGCAGAATGGATCGCCGACTATTATAACACTTCATTAGGCGAAGCAATAAAGCTTTTTCTACCTGCCGGATTCAGTCAATCAAGCAAGAAAATTATCTCACTTTCAGATTTATTCGAGAAAAATCAAAAACTATCCGCAACAAAATCAAAGATCGTTCAACTTCTTGTTGATCAATCTGCAACAATATTGCAACTTCGAAAAAAATCCGGTATAAAGAATATTTATGCTGTCGTTAATGAGCTTGTTTCGGAAGGTATTGTAACTGTCAGCGAAGAAGTATCAAAAAAACCCTCGATAAAGATAGAACGATTTTTCAAAAGATTATCAAATGACTCAACACTACAATTTCGGAGCAAAAAACAACAGACCACATGGGAAGCCATTCTTGCTCTCAAACAAGAAGAAATTAATGCTACATCTTTCCTAAAGAAAACATTGACATCGTTGTCAACGCTTAAAAGCTTTGAGCAAAAAAAACTTATTACGATTTATCAGAAAGAGTTGAGCAGAAACATTGCTTTCATTTTCGACGATCATCTTTCAAAAAGTTTATCCATTCAATTAAATGAAGACCAACATGTAGCTGTTAAAAATATTTCAACCGCTTTGATAGAGAATGTTTCTCAAACATTTTTGCTTTATGGAATTACCGGCAGCGGAAAAACGCAGGTATATATCGAATCAATCCGAAAAGCTTTAGAGCAGAACAAAACTGCGATTGTTCTTATTCCTGAAATATCTCTCACTCCGCAAACAGTAAAACGATTTCAGATCCATTTCGGCGATCATGTAGTATGGATGCATAGCAGAATGTCTGATGGTGAACGATATGATGCCTGGCGGCTGTCGCAATCCGGAAAATACAAAATAGTTATCGGACCTCGTTCTGCACTCTTTGCGCCGTTACCGAATATTGGACTAATTATTGTTGATGAAGAACATGAATCGTCTTATAAGCAATTTGATTTAAGCCCGCGATATAATGCAAGAGATGTAGCAATTGTTCGCGCTTCACTGAACAATGCCGTAGTTATTCTTGGTTCTGCAACACCTTCCATTGAATCATATTCAAACGCATTGAACAAAAAATATACTTTGCTGACGCTTCCTGAACGAGCAGACAATGCCATTCTCCCACCAGTTACGATCGTGAATATGATTGATGAACGAAAACAATTGTATGCAGAAGCGAAACTACATTCAAAAGAAGTTGGGAAAAAAGCTTTTGAAAACCTTTCTCACAGCATCTCACGATTGTTGGAAATAAAAATCCGTGACAGACTTGAAAAAAAAGAAGGAATAATTCTATTACAAAACCGCAGGGGTTTTGCACCATTTATCGAATGTAAATCCTGCGGTTATGTTGAGCAGTGCGACCGTTGCAACGTAACGATGACGTATCATGCAACAAAAAAACATATGCGCTGCCACTATTGCGGAAAGGTTAAACCTGCTCCAACTTCATGTCCGCAATGCTCAGGATTTGAATTTGCTTACAATGGATTTGGAACCCAACGAGTAGAACAAGAACTATCTGCTTTGTTTCCCACTGCGATAACTATGCGAATGGATATGGACACCACAACTCGCAAGGGAGCACATGAAAAGATTTTGCATCAATTCGGTGAAGGGGACGCGGATATCCTGCTCGGCACACAAATGGTCGCAAAGGGACTTGATTTTCCACGTGTAACATTGGTAGGCGTAATTTCTGCTGATACACAGATGATGCTGCCGGATTTTCGATCTGCAGAACGGACGTTTCAATTATTAACGCAAGTTGCCGGACGCGCCGGAAGAAGCACGCTTGCAGGGGAAGTGATCATTCAAACGTCGCAGCCAAATCATTATGCATTAAAACATGTACGGAAACATGATTTTGTGGGGTTTTATAATGAAGAAATCGAATTTAGAAAATCGATCAGTTACCCGCCATTTTCCCGGGTAATTGTTGTGGAATTTAAAGGAAAAAATGAAAAAAATGTTGAACAAACAGCAATTGGTTTCGGCAAACAACTGTTCAGCTTATTAAATCGAGATTCAATCTTAGGACCTTCACCCGCTGTACTTTCAAAGATAAAGAACGAATATCGATGGCAAATTATTATTAAGGCGGATAAAGAAATTGATAAAAATGGAACACGCGCCCGGCATGCCGTAGCGCGTGTTGTTAACGAACAATCAAATCAATCAACAAAGAGCAAAGTAAAAATCACCGTCGATGTTGATCCGGCAGGAATTTTATAGATCACATCCCAAATGCAGCACCGACAAATATTTTAATTATATTCCACACAAGCCAGACACTACCCACAACTCCCAATGCTTTTCCAATTGTGACAGTCCATACTTTTGAAAGCCCTACGCTTACCACAAATAAGTTCCAGAATTCAAAAAGATTCAACGCCGCCAACATTTTGTGTTGTTTATTTGTCTGATCAAAATCTGATACAAGTAGTGCCGCACTTAGTGATGCATGGATAGAACCCATTGCAACAACCATTACCATGGTTAAGAGCGATACTACGGCGGCAACATACAATGCAAGTCCGTTCACTTCTAAAACTTTTTTATACGGTACTGTTGAATGAAGCGCAAATTTTCCTGCTAAAAAATAAACGAGCGAATATAAGAATAACGAGATTGCCATAACAAAAACTACACCGACCGATCCAAATATTAAAAACATTGGTGATCCTGGTTTTGCTGGATTCATTTCAACAGCACGATCCATTTGTTCTTGCGTCATTTTCCCTTCCGAAACACTTTTTTGCATAGCTTTGTTTTGTGCCTCAGACATTTGGTCTTGAATAGCAGGTTGCGAAAAAACTACAAAAGTAAAAATAAGTCCAATAATAATTGTCAACACAAGAGGTATTGCCCAATTTTTTGTATTGGGTGCTGTCCCAACAATTGTTTGGTATACTTCACCGGGAGATGAAAGTATTCCAACAAATTTGTCACTGATCGACATTTCAGTCGATGGTTCGGGTATTCGAATTTCTTCTGGCATGATTGTTCCTTCCTATTGAATGAAATTGCGCAGGTAGTTTAAGAAATGAAAACCGAAGTGTCAAATGAAGTTTTTCCCTAAGAATTACAATAAAATACTTTTCTATCTTGTAATGTTTCACAAAAAGTCGTACATAGATTCAAGAAATAGTATAATAAAGGAAAAATATGTTCATTTCATTCGAAGGAATTGACGGCAGTGGAAAATCCACGCAAGCCAAATTATTAGTTAAGAAGCTTGAGGAAGGAAACCGTAATGTCCTCTTTTTGCGTGAACCCGGGGGAACTGAAATCTCCGAGCAAATACGCAACATTCTCCTCAATAAAAAGAATCTAAAAATGACACAAATCGCAGAATTGCTACTGTTTTCTGCAAGTAGAGCTCAGCTTGTCAGCGAAGTGATAAAACCTGCCTTATTGAATAACATAGTAGTTATCACTGATCGATTTGTTGATTCAACAACAGTGTATCAAGGACATGGACGAGGACTACATCATGGCGGTATTAAAGGAATAAATTCCATCGCGACAATGGGAGTAATGCCAAAGAAGACGTTCTTTATCGATATCACTGTTCAAGAAATGTACGCTCGTCGTCAGGCAAATCATCAGGAAACTGACAGGATGGAAATGAGCAACGATGAATTTTTTGAACGAGTACGGCAAGGATATTTGGAACTCGCAAAAGAAGAACCTGGACGATTCGTTGTTATTGATGGAAAGCAACCAATCGAAGCGATTCACGAAATTATTTGGAAAGAAGTAGACGGAATGCTTCCGACACATTCAAAATAAGGTTCAGTTCAATCAATTACTGACTCCAATTTGTTTTGTGCAATCATTACACAACATCGCACTTTTTAAGTCAATATCTTCCACCGCCGTAGAAGAATGCATTGCACATTCTTGATTCTTACAGTGATATAATCCGTACGTATGCCCGAGTTCATGAACGATTTCTGTCAATGACCGTTGAAAGAAAAGAATCGGATCGGGTTCTAATCCGTACACAGCATTATCAAGTCTATAGGTTGAAACAACAGCTGCGGTTCCATCTAACTGCGCTTCTCCAAATACATATGTTAGGACAGGGACAAAAAGATCGACGGATGTAATTCCAATAATCTTTGATGATGAGGAAGGGAATTCCTTAAGCAATTCTCTGATCAGTTGTGTTGAATTATATTGAAGCCGAGAATCATCATAAACAGCATTAAGAACATTGTTGAGTGGAAGTTCAACAATGATTTTTGTGTGAAAAATTGAGCGCAACGGATGAACAAACGATGATACAAATTCGCTCGACATTGGCAATAACGGTACAAGTCGGATCGGAGCAATCATAATAAGATGTTATAAAAGAAATCGATTAACCCAAATAACAGGTATTACGATTTGCGATATAGTATTTTATGGTTTTTTCAATCCGTACTTTGCGATCTTGTTGTACAGTGTCACACGGTCAATGTCAAGAATATCCGCAGCGTGGGTAATATTCCATTTATTAGAATCAAGAATTGATTCGATATGAACTCGCTCCATTGCCGCAAGTGTATCATCCTTTGGCATTTCTAATTTTGTGCTGTTTTGAAATGGAAGATCTGCCGCACGGATCGACGATGATTGTGCAAGCACCATTGCCCGTTCAATCACATTCTCCAACTCACGAACATTCCCGGGCCAATCATACCGCACAAGCATATCCATAGCATCACCGGAAATTTCTGTCACAGTCCTGTTCATAATGCCGGAATATTTTTTCAGGAAAAATTGGGCAAGCATCGGAATATCCATTCGCCGTTCACGAAGCGGCGGAATCAATACACTGAATACATTTAAACGGTAATAAAGATCCTCTCTAAATAAACCTTCTTTGATCGCTGATTCAAGATTTCTGTTCGTTGCACAAATGACTCGGAAATCGCTTGAGATCTGATCGTTACCGCCGACACGGGTGAATTGTTTGGTTTCGATCACTCTTAATAATTCGATCTGCATTTTTGGACTGATTGTTCCAATCTCATCAAGGAAAATCGTACCGCCATCTGCCATCTCAAACTTTCCCTTACGGCGATATTGTGCTCCGGTAAACGCGCCGCGTTCGTGCCCAAACAGTTCACTTTCCAATAATGTTTCTGCAACCGCGCCGCAGTTAACTGTTATTATAGGAAAATATCTGCGTGAACTGTTTGCATGGATCGTCCGAGCAATCAATTCTTTTCCGGTCCCGCTTTCACCACGGATCATTACAGTTGTATCCGTTTGTGCAACGGTCAATGAAAGATCGATCACCCGTTTCATTTGAGGACTTTCACCAACTATTTCATTCACACCGGAAATTTCGGTAATGTGTTCGCGTAAAATAGAATTTTCATCCTCTAGTTTTCGCTGCTGTAGTGCGTTGGAAACAAGATGTGAAAGATGATCAGGATCGATCGGTTTCGTAACATAATCAAATGCACCATCTTTCAGTGCCTGAACTGCAC
Source organism: Bacteroidota bacterium (assembly GCA_030679145.1). GTDB lineage: Bacteria > Bacteroidota > Ignavibacteria > UBA10030 > UBA8401 > UBA8401. The sequence continues at coordinate 8,020 of JAUXTU010000028.1, forward strand.
TTTCAACCGAAGCAAATGCCGTTGCCATAATCACTTGCGCATTGCGGTCAATTTCCCGCAGTCGTTTTAATAATTCTAATCCGCTCATTCCCGGCATTTTAATATCAAGAATGACAACATCCCACGGACCTTTTTCCATCAATTTTAATGCGGCATTTGCATGTTCGGCTGCTTCAACTCGAAATCCATCTTGACGAAACCATTTTGTAAGAGATTCTCTAACAATTAGTTCATCGTCAACAATCAGTATGCTTGATTTTTTATTGTCTGACATAATTATTTCTCCTGCTCATATTCTAAGTATCATATTTTGTAAAACCATTTTGTGATTGAATTTTTAAATGAAATGTATTGCTAAAACTATACTTCCCTCGATATAGGTAATGTAATGGTAAATATTGTTCCTCTGTTCACTTGTGAAGTCACTGTTATTTTTCCGCCATGACGTTCAATAATTCCATAGACGACAGCAAGACCGAGTCCTGTTCCCTTCCCCTCTTTTTTTGTCGTAAAGAATGGTTCAAAGATGTGCGGCAGGTCTTCCTCTCGAACACCTATCCCTGAATCGGAAAGGGAGATTGTTAATTCATTCTCTCCTGTTTTTTTTACATCAATTGAAAGTTTGCCTTCATGCGGCATTGATTCTACCGCATTAATCTCAAGTGCCAACAGTGCCTGCAAAATTTGTTCACTGTCGCATACAACAAATGACAATCGATCATCGTACGATTGCTGAAGAGTTATATTATGCATCTTGAGATGATGCTCAATCAGTTTCGTGCTTTGCTCGATTAAACCACGAAAATCATTCTCTTTAAACTCTCCAACTTTCTTCCGCGAGAAAAGAAGAAGATTCTTTACGATATTCCCACATCGCGCGGTTTCATCGGCAATCATTGTCAATTCAGATACGATTTCATTTTTAGATTCCTCAGTCAGGCCCGGATCATTCATCCGCTTGCGGATGAGTTTCGCAAAAGTCAATATTCCTTCTAACGGATTATTTAATTCGTGTGCAACCGTTGCTGCAAGGGTTCCGAGAGAAACCATTTTTTCTACTTGGATAAGATTTGCCTGAGCACGGCGAAGCTCTTCTGTTTTTTTCTGCACACGTTCTTCAAGCGTTTGGTTCAACAATTGAAGCTCTTGTTGCGTTTGTTTTAATGTGCGCGTCATATGATTGAATGAGCCGGTCAAAAATCCGATCTCGTCGTTCGTTTGAACATCGATGGAATGATCAAGATCTCCATTCATCACTGCAATCGTTCCTTCCGTTAAACGATGCACCGGAATATTCACCATTCGCCACAAAAACACACCGCTGAAAATGGTAATGGTCAATAAGAGCAATAGTCCGCCGCTATATTGAATTTTTTCCACCTCGGCAATATTCTGTTCTGTTTCAGACAATGGAATCATTACATCAAGAACACCAAGTATTGTTTGAGATTTATTGTGTGCGTGACATTCTGCTTCGTAACAACTTTGCTGATTTTTGATTGGAGTGATAACGCCGATGAGATTATGACCTGCGGGAGAACGGAAAAATCTAACCCGTTCCACATTTGCAGGCTTTACATTATTACTTTTTCCGGAAGGATGACATGCAACGCAAGCTTCTGCATTCATATCAACAGTGGTGTTCAGTTCAGTCTCGTTCGTTGAGAACGAGACATCCCCTTTTTTATTGTAAATTCTGATCGCCTCAATACCGGGTTCGGATCCGATGGTGTTGATGATATGATAAATATCTTCACGGCGGTTCAACAGCATACTGTACTGCGTTGAACGTTTCACGATATCACTGACACGTTGTGCGGTGGCGATGGAAATTTGTGTGTACCGTTCGGTTTGAATTTTTACGAGCGTAAATGTAAGAACTCCAACCCCAACAACCATCACCACAAAAATTCCCACCAGAAGACGATACACAAGTAGGCGTGTATATTTCATAGGAGTGCTGAAAGTATCAACACTTTCACAATGTTCTGCTGAAGGACTTTTAAAAGGTATTGGGAATTTGGTTTAATAACAATGACAATCTTCGTCAATGCGGACTCAAAAGTCTTAAAAGCAATTTTGTGTAACGTTTCTCACCGATGAATTGCTCTATGTTTTCGATCCGTTTTCCACCGTCATACATTGTTGATCCGACCAAGGAATGATTTTTTTGTTTTGCAGAATTTAATGTTTGCGAAATTTTTTCGATCTCAATATTCACAACGTTCTGATATTCCTCTGATGTTAAGTATTGTGAACTATTCCGAAGAGGTTTGCTTGGGATCATTGAAAGCAGCCATCCACTGTCGTATGAATCATTGGTCAACAGCGAGGGTTTTGCTGTTAACGACGCGTTGAGCGTAGCAGTAATAGTGAAAATTGGATTGTAAAGCGCAAATGTCTCTGCATCACGAATTAACCATGCATACGGCTGACCTGATTCTATCCGAGATGGAGATTGAACCAGCGCAACACCGACAATCGGCTGAAGCATTTTTGCTAAAAATCCATCAATTCCAATTCGCATTGTTCCGTCACTTCTATTTTGGATCCAAGTGTGTGAGGAACAGTACAATCTATCCGATGGGAAAGCGATGTTCTTTAATGGTGTTACAAGTTGATTGATAATTTCCTCGTATGCATCATTTCCATTGTGCGGCACATCGCTTCCGACAACCGGGTGATATTGTTCGGAAGCGCGTTCGGCAAATGTTTTGTTTTGAGATCGCATAGTGCAATCAAATGGACAGGTTTCACAATCAAAATTCTTGTCGCACAATTTATAATTCACCAATCCCGCTTCCATCCAAACACACTGCTGTTCGTATTCCGGAATTATTTGATGTGATTGTTTCATGATACAAACCCTTTCCTAACGAAATCGCTCATAGCACTTATACCGGCGATGAAACTTTTCTGAGATCATCATGCATAGAATATACATTCGCGGAATATTTATGGACATCTTCATGCTCGTGATCATCAACAAATACGGGAAAATATTTTGCGATGAAATAGAATGCAGTGAATCCCATCGTAACAATCATCATCGTAATCGAGAATTCAGTCCAAGACGGAATGTACGTTGTGCTAGTCCATCCTTCCATTCCGGTGATTGCGATATTCATTCTATTCATTATAAATCCGGCTACAACAAGGACAGCACCAATAAACAATCCGGTCGTATTCTTCCTGATCTTGTGTTGGGTAAACATAATGAATGGTATGATCACCCCCACAGTCACTTCAAACCAATACATATAGGTTTCAAATCTGGAGACTGTTAGAAGCGAAAGCATTTTTCTATCAGAAAGATCGACAGCTTTCATCACTGCGTAAACACCAAGCATCAACACACAGATGCGTGCAATTTCATTCAATAGATTGAGTTCTAATCCTCGATTAAATGCACGACTACTGAGAAAGGATTCAAAGATGACCATTGCGCAACCGGCTGCGATCGCCGAGGCATAGAAAAATACCGGCATATATGCTGAGTACCATAACGGGTACATCTTTTCTGGAACGATGAGATATAATGAACCAAGCGATGATTGATGCAGCGTTGAAAGTAATACGCCAAGAATAATCAACGGGATACTGATCCGCTTAACCATTTTAATCGTCCTCGTCATTTTGAATTTTTCCAAAATAACGGGAGAAAATTCTAACGCAAGCACCGTTGTATAGAGCATTACACACCATGCAACTTCAAACATCACTGAGCGGGGATTCCACATAATGATGGCATGCCATATCTGCAGCGGACGGCCAAGATCGAACATCAAACCGACAATGACAAGAACGTAACCGAGAAATGCCGTTAAGATGGTGGGACGGATGATCGGTTCGAACCGTTTGATATTGAAAATATATACGATCGCTGCCAACGTAAATCCGCCTGCGGCAAGACCAACACCGCACAACACATCAAAACCGATCCAGATTCCCCAAGGGAATGTGTCGCTTAAATTTGTTGAAGCTCCGAGACCTTGGAAAAACCGAACGTATGTTGAGTACAGTCCGGCAAGCATAATCGCAACTGCAGTAACCTTCCAAAATCCAAATGTTGAGAATAATTTTTTCATGACTGTACCTAATTCTTTCCGTTATGAGAATGATTTGTGTCGTGCAATTTCTGTTCGTATTCTTTTACTTCCTGCCGGCGATTGGTGATCCACCAGATACCGAACAACAATGTACCACCGACCGTAACAACACCGGGAATCTTTGAAAGTGCATTCCACGTAAGCTGCGGCATTGGAGTTGTTTGCAATGTTGTATGGAATCCAAGATTTTCGAATGGCACAGCGGAGATATACAGAATAGACGTTCCGCCAACTTCTTTTTCTCCATAGATTTTTTGCACATACTTATCCGGTTCTGCAGCGAGCCGTTCGTATGCTTCCTTCAATAAATCATCTCTGTCACCAAATTTTGTTGCACCGGTCGGACATGCTTCTGAACATGCAGTCGGTAATCCCTTTGAAACGCGTTCATGGCACATAATGCATTTTTGAATTCTTGGATATGTGCTTGACCATTCATACCGGGGAACTTGAAATGGGCATGCCTGCATACAATATCTGCACCCGATACATTTCTCAACATCATACACAACAGGTCCTTCCGGCATTTTTGTGAATGCACCAACGGGACAAACCGACGCGCAGGTCGGATCATCGCAGTGCTGGCACATTCGACGGACAAATACGCCGTCATATTCATCCAATGCAGTGTATGACGTCGTTGAAAGAGCTTTTTCCTCATCTGCCGGCATATGGTTCGCTTCTTTACAAGCGGTTTGACATGCATTGCAGCCGACACAGAGCGTAAGATCTATTAGCATTGCTTTTTTCTTTAGCATAACATCCTCATTTTAGTCTACAAGCAGAAATTGGTTTTCAAATTGTTTGCATTGTTCTTTATTTAGATTCTTAAATATACCGGGAGCAATTTCACCGCCATCTTGTAGATATACCGGAATCGGCGCAGACAATTGAGCAAAGAAATCACGCAATCGACCCATTTCTTCTTTCAACCAAACTCGTGTATCATTTCCAAGATAAAATGCACGAAGATCATTTATTCTGGATGGTGTAATGGTATATGCCCACCCTTCGCTGAACAATGCTTCGCTCAATAGTTCAGGTTTTTTTGAAAGCTGCATATTTGCAAGCTCAATGACTCCTTCGATCGGCGAGCGGACGATCACTTCTTTTTCATCTTGTGTTAATCGAAGAATCGGGTCACCTTTTTTAATTGCATCGCCATTAGCTTTTAGCATTTGAATTTCGGGACGATTGAACATTCGAGCTACAAAATCATCAATGCCAAGCTGAACTTTTCCTGATGGAAACAGACTGAGCCACGTATGTGATTTTGTAAAGAAAATCCCAGCCGGTGTTCTCATATGAACTGTTCGGATTGGGATTGGCTGTACTCCAAGAGCTGCCTTTTTGTTTCGTCTAACAAAATAGTCGATCGTCAAAAAGAGCGATATTGTCGCTATGAATAATAAGACTGTCATTGTTGTATCCTTTCTCAATGTTCGTTTGGTGGTAGTGTTGACAATCTATGTATGACAACTAACGTGCCAGAGAAAATTTTCATACAAAAAATTTAACATCCAATAACTCTCTAAAAATAAACGAGTTACACCGAGAATATTTTTTGGAATGAATGATGAAAAAACGAACGTCCGTTAAATGATGAATTATTCAACAGACGTTTGAGATATAAAATGTATTATGGCGGAATTTGTTTACAATAGAAGAATTTGTTGTGTGGAAGACTTCAACAGTGACTGTTGATAATGTATACGTTTATTGTTTAGTCAATGTAGGGCATCTCTAAAAACATCAAAATGTAATCTGTGCAAGCAACCTTGCGGAGGTTATGAAAGAATTTTACTGAACCTTCGCAAGGTTTTATAATTTTTAAGGAACGGTTAAATAGATTTTAGAGATGCCCTCTGTATATATTTTGATATGTAAAAATTATTTTTGAAAAATATTCTTTAACTCTTCAATACTCACAATATCATTCATCTCAACCAACGAAGCATCGATCGATCTTCCAGTACCATTCCATTTCTCATTTGCAGAAAAAACAGAAAGATCACCAACATCAACAATTCTTCCTTTCCACACGGTGCCGGATGGATCATGAATTTCTTCTACATTGACAGCAATGTCTGCAATAATTGAAGAACGACCATCGGAAAATAGAATCGTTGCTTTCTCAATGATCAAGTCAAAAAGGTTTTTCGTATTCATTGGAATATTTTCATATACATCAACACTTGTTTTTTCGTACGCATTTGTGGCTATAGAGTGGAAAACGGAAAGAAGTCCCACGCAGTTCAATTTACGAATGAACATCTTTTCGTTGTCATCTTTCCATCCGCCGGATTCGATTAACACAACACTGGTTCCCCATTTTTGAATATTGTCTCCAAATGCACGGGGTTCAAATGTATCATCATATTTCCCGATGTGGTTGTCAACAAATTGCTGCAACACCAGCGTTAATTCCGACGCTAGTTTTTTAGCACGAGTTCGAACAACATTATCAGACTTTTCCACGTTGTATGCCGGTGCGAGAAGCGAAATCACCGCTACAGTCCCTTTATCTCCGACAGAATATCGTGGATCCTGATCGTGGAGATTAAAACCGATCTCAGGATTAAATCTGTCACGAGTCGCTTTTAAAATTCTCGCCTCAGGCGTTTGCAACCGCAGTGCATCGCGATTCATATCTATTCCTTGCGAAGTACGTCTCTGAAATCGTTCTGCTCCGTCAGGATTAAGCATTGGAATGATGAGGAGGGTAGTTTCAGAGAGAATTTTTTTTATCTCAGAAGAATTTTTATTCTTTGAGATATAATTCAACAGATCAAGCAGTCCCATCGTCGCTGTCGGTTCATCGCCATGCATTTGCGACCACATGAATATTTTCATTTTTCCCGTTCCAAGCATCAGCAGATTGATAGAACGATTTTCCGCAGAACTTCCGATCTGCTCAACCTGTATCAAATCACCAAGAGATTTCTTGAGTATTTCAAGATAATTCATCAAATCGGCATGTTTGAATCGCCGGGTTGAAATATCATTGAACTTGTAACTGTCATAGGAATTGAACAAGGTCTTTGAGAATTGCGAATTTGCAAGTTGTGTAGTCATACCAAGCACCAAAAGGAAAAAAAATGTTTTCATAGAATTATTTAAAAATAAAAATCTCGTCATACCAGTATAAGTATGACGAGATTAGTGTAATAAAAAATTACTTCAATAACATCATGCGTCGAACCTCGGCAAACATTCTTCCGTCGTTCAAATATGCGTTGATACGATAAAGGTACATGCCGCTGGAAACCTTCGAACCGGCTTTGTTTGTCGCGTCCCAAACGATGGCATTATATCCTGCATTTGCAAAACCGTCGAATAATTCCGAAACAATATTTCCAAGCAAGTCATACACCATAACAGTTACTTTTGCGTCTGTGGGGATCTGATAACTAATTGTGGTTGACGGATTGAACGGGTTCGGATAGTTCTGATTCAGCATAAACTCATCTGGTGAAACAGATCCGCTGCCAACGGAATTTGAAGCAGCGACAGATATTGTATCATACGCGCGGGTTGTCAGGGTTACCGTAGAACCGATTCGCGGAACTGCGATCATCACGATCTCTTCATTTCCATTTTCAAACCAAATAATATTTCCACCCCAATCCAATGCAATATCAGCATCTTGTCGGTTGTTTCCCCCTGCGGATAACGGATTATCATCGTTTTTATAGATTTGTTTTCGTTCAGAAAATCCGTCAAATGCTGTAAGTTGGTGTATTCCATAGGTTGTATTATCAGTTCCCAGTCCACGGCGTACTGCATAATAGATTGTATCATCAGAGGCACTATTGAGATCGGTTCCATGTTTAAGGGCAAAACAGACCGGCAAACCAAATTCAGTTGCTTCCTGCAATAATGCATCGCTTCGTTTTTTTGGCAACGCACCCGAAATGTCATATCGCTCTACATACCCCGGAGGAGTAAGTTCATCTGTTCGGAGTGTTACCAACATTTTCCCCTCGTCATCAAGGATGACATCCCGGACATATAATCCCAGCGAAGCTACCAATTCAAGCGGCGTATTCAATATATCATCATTACCAATATTTGCTCTCCACACAACAGTATCTGCCGCAATATATAGTTTTAAATTTGCCCCTTCGCCCTTCACAAAAATTCCCCGCGGTTTTGTAATATTTTGTATGATGATCTTTGGAACTGCTGAGTCATTGTCTAATCTTGTCACAAAATTTCCGCCGTTACTTACTTGGTACACCCTTCCTTTGCTGTCAAGCACTGCGGTCCATGGTGCGGTTAAACCCCAATCATACGTTCCGCCGTTATCAGTTCCGAGTGTATTAACTAAACTTGGATGACCTGCAACAGTACCTGCAAATGTTCCATCGGGATTGTATCGTAGAGTACCCGTTTTATAACCACCCGCTTGAGCATCAGAATTACTTGCATACCAATAACCAAATCCTTTATTGTTCATATTGGTATTAATGTCTACTCCACGAGTATATATCCCTACCGAAATATCTCCTAATGGTTTTGTTGCTTGAAAATAAAATGAGGTATATTTTGTATCGGAATAAACCAATCCCGTTGTTGTAATTGTCACATAATATTTTGCCCCAACTGCGGAACCCGTTCCATCCCATGTAACAGAATTAGGATTTGAAAAACGTCCTTGGTTGGAAGCATTGATCGTTGCAACAACAGCATTGGTGCTTGCGTTCATCACTTTTACAACAATAGCGGTTGCAGTGTCGTTAAGGTAATACCAAATTTTCACTCCGGTGCCATCGTTCAATTTACCATCAAACGAACTTCCGTTAGGATTTGAAATTGACGTTCTCGATGCAAATACTTCCGCAAACATAACTCCACACAATACCAGCAGCGCTGCTGCAAACAGAGAAACAAGTTTCTTCATGTTTCCTCCCTTAAGTGTATGATTATTGTAAAAAATCAAATGAATAGTATTTCAAAATCGGGCTATCGAGAACCTTTAAGAGAATATAGTCTGTTTGTATAATAGACGCAATATAAAGGAATCCCAAAAGCATAAGAAATCCATTAATATCAGACTAAAACTATTCCAAAAATTGTTGTGGGTTAATAAGATTTTCAAAACAATTATTCAAAATGCTTTCTTGGGATTTTGGTCATAATTTCGTATTTTTATAGACATTTTTGCATCCCGATTTATCGGGATTTTTTTTCAATATTTGAACAAGTAAGGAGTTTTTGTAGTGGAAGTAACGATAAAAAGCAACACGGACTGTGAACAAGAGATGCATATTACGATGTCGCAAGAAGAATTAGCCCCACATTTTGAAAAAGCGTATCGCGAAGCTGCACCGGCATTAGAAATCAAAGGTTTCCGTAAGGGAAAAGTTCCGATGCACATGATCAAAAAGATGTTTGGCGCAAGCATTGAATATCAGGCAGTCGAAGATATTTCCAACGATATGTTTCGTAAAGAAATTGAAGCTAGGGATATCAACCCAATAGGAACTCCGACCATTGTAAAGTTGGATTTCAAACCGGGAACACCGTTGAACTATGCAATCAAATACGAAGTACGTCCTCAGTTCGAATTGAAAGATTATTCCGGACTTACAATTGAAAAATATATCCACAGTGCAAACGATACCGAAGTGACCAATGAGATCGAACGATTACAACAGATCAATTCCACAATGGAAGAAGCGCAAAAGATAGACGGTGAGAACTATGTTGCGACAGTTGATATGCTCGATTTGGATGCACAGGGACATTCGCAGCAGGGCATGCGTATCTACTTAAAAGAAAAATCTACCGAACCGGAGATTAAAGATGCGCTGAAAGGTGTATCCGTGGGAGATGTAAAAGAAGTGAAGTTCACCCATCAGCATGGGGACCGTTCGCACGATGTTCATCTTCAATTGACCATAAAAAAAATTGAGAAAGTTTTATTGCCGACCGTTGATGATGCGCTTGCACAAAAAGTAAGCAACGGAAAGTTCCAAACAATTGAAGAATTGAAAACAAATATCAAAAAAGATCTGGAAGATTTTTGGAAAGAACGGGCAGATAGGCGATTTGAAAATGACCTTCTTTCAGAGATCGTAAAGCAATATGAATTCACCGTTCCCGAATCTTTGATCCAAAACGTTACCGATACGTTCATTGACGATGCTAAGAATCAGCAGCCGAACAAGCAACTTCCCAAGAACTTCAATGAAAAACAGTATCGCGAGCAGTCGCGTGAAACGGCGATCTGGCAGTCCAAATGGCTCTTGATCAAAGAACAGTTCATTACAAAAGAAAAGATCGAAATTGCTGATGCTGAGATCGAAAAGATAGCAGAGGAAGAATCTGCAAAACTCAATATAGACAAAGAACGATTGGTTAATTTCTATAAGAGTTCGGAAAATGCGTTGGAACGATTAAAATATAACCGCCTGATTGACATTTTGAAACAAAATGTTAAGATTACGGAAGTCGTCACCGACGATTACAGTAAATTTGCTGTCCAGCAATGATAATTTAATGGCAATTTTTTGACGGTTCATACGTCTAATTGTCTGACAGTTCATTTACTACAGATGTTACGCAAAAACAATAAAAATAAGTCATGCTGAGCAAGGCGCAAACTTAAACATTATGTCACCCTTCGACGCATCCGCCTTTGGCGGATTTGCTCAGGATGACCATGGTTTCTGCGCCGCGTCGAAGCATCGTTCTAATAAATAGTTTTTGCGTAACGTCCTTTACCATATTTAAGGAGTGTTATGATCATTCAGAAATCCATTCAAACAATTCACGCAAAACCGTACGAATTATACAATCAGCTCGTTCCGATGGTTGTTGAACAGACAAGCCGTGGCGAGCGCGCGTATGATATTTTTTCCCGATTATTAAAAGAACGTATCGTATTCATCGGCACTGCAATTGATGATTATATCGCTTCGCTTGCTATCGCTCAAATGCTTCACCTTGAAGCCGAAGATCCTGACAAAGATATTTCCGTCTATATCAATTCTCCGGGTGGTTCAGTCACTGCGGGACTTGCTATTTACGACACAATGCAGTTAATTCGTCCTCAGGTAGCAACAATTTGTGTTGGTATGGCAGCAAGTATGGGTGCAATTCTTTTGCTTGCAGGAGAAAAAGGGAAACGTCAGGCACTGCCAAATTCACGCATTATGATCCATCAGCCGTGGGGCGGCGTTCAAGGAACTGCATCCGATATCAGCATTCAGGCTGTAGAAATTTTGAAAACAAAAAAACGTCTCAACGAAATTATTGCTCAGCATACCGGAAAAGAAGTTGAAGAAGTTGAGAAAGATACAGATCGCGACAATTATATGTCTTCAGAACAAGCACGAGAATATGGTCTTATTGACAAGGTGCTTGCAAAACGAGCTGCTTCTGATACAAAAAAAGAAAAGTAATCTATGAGCAAACAAAAGAGCGAAGATAAAGTCCGTTGTTCATTCTGCGGACGACGACCTGAAGAAGTAACCAGCATTATTGCAGGACCGGACGTTTATATCTGCGATATGTGTGTTTCAACTTCAATGGATATTATCCGCAACAATTTATCTTCTTCGCGAACAAAAAGAATTAAGAACAAAGGGCTGCTCACACCAACGCAGATAAAATCCGCGTTAGATGAGTATGTGATCGGTCAAGATCAGGCAAAGAAAACATTAGCTGTTGCGGTGTATAATCATTACAAAAGAATTGATACACAGGAAATATTCTCTGATCCGGAAAATGTTGAGATCGAAAAGAGCAACGTCATGCTCATCGGCACCACCGGAACAGGAAAGACATTGCTCGCTCAAACATTGGCGCGCATTCTCGATGTTCCTTTCGCTATCGCCGATGCAACAACATTGACCGAAGCCGGTTATGTGGGTGATGATGTTGAAACAATTCTTGTTCATCTGCTGCAAAATGCAGAATATAATGTTGAACGGGCAGAACGCGGAATTGTTTATGTTGACGAAATAGATAAGATCGCTCGAAAAAGCGACAGCGCTTCAATTACGCGGGATGTTTCCGGTGAAGGTGTTCAGCAAGCTTTACTGAAAATTTTAGAAGGAACCATTGCCGGCGTACCTCCCAAAGGGGGACGAAAACATCCGGAACAAAGTCTCATCAACATCAACACGAAGAATATTCTTTTTATTTGCGGCGGTGCATTTGAAGGTTTGGAAAAGATCATATCACGTCGTGTTCATAAAAATGCAATAGGATTCGGTGCGGATATTAAAGGGAAAAAAGAACAAGCGGGTGATATGTACCTGCAAATGGCTGAACCGGATGATCTGTTGAAGTTTGGATTGATCCCGGAATTCATCGGACGGCTTCCCGTGTTAACAACGCTTCATTCGCTGGATGAAAAAGCATTGATGAACATTTTAACAGAACCGCGCAACGCAATTGTTAAGCAGTTCAAAAAATTGTTCAAATACGAAGGGGTTGATCTCGATTTTGAAGAAGCAGCGCTTCATCAGATCGTTGCAAAAGCGATTGCTCGAGGAACCGGCGCACGCGCTCTTCGCTCGGTTGTGGAAGATATCATGCGGGATATCATGTATGAACTTCCTTCAAAAGCTAATGTAACAAAATGCGTCATCACAAGAGAAACAGTTGAGAAGAAAAAAGAACCGATCTATATGTTGGAAGAACGAAAATCAGCGTAAAGCATTCAACACAAAGACTCAAAGAATAATAAAATAAAAATCCCGTCTTTAAAAGATGGGATTTTTTATTTTGTCGACTACTGAGAATATAGATTTTTATTAGTGAATAATCCCGTTATCATCAGTTTTGACAAGATATGTCCTTGTCATACCAGAGCCAATGAGAGTTTGTGCACCAGAAACAATATATCCGCCATCCGCCGTCCGGAGAACGCAATACCCCAATTCGGTATTGTCACCACCAAAGATCCTTCTCCACAAAACTGTTCCGTTAGCATCGGATTTCATCAGCATTAGATCTGGTGAACCGGTCACTCTGGAATAACTTGCACCGGCGACAACGTAACCGTTATCGTTCGAACGAACAATAGAAAGCTGAGGTCCAGCATTCGCTTCATCAAAAATCTTTTCCCAGAGAACCGCTCCCACTGTATCAACCTTTATCTGCAATCCTTTCGTTATTGCCGTCGAGCCACAAATCGTGTAGCTTCCGTCGTCGTTTTGCACGACACTATTTCCTGCATACTGAACTGTTCCTCCTCCATAGCGTTTTTCCCACTGAAGATTACCGGCCGTATCAGTTTTAACGATATATAACTGATCGATATCCGAAGCAAATGTACGCGAGCTTCCGGCAATGATATAACCGCCGTCGGATGTTTGAAAGACACATTTGCCAAGATCGTTTTGCGGTCCACCGTAATACTTCCTCCACACCTCATTTCCATCTCCATCGGTTTTGATGAGAGTTAATTCTAACCCTTTGTTTTCTGGAGTAAACATGTTTCCAAGTAAGACAAATCCCCCTTCTGAAGTAGGAAGCACACAGGATGTATATTCGCTCGGCTGGATAAATCCGAAATTTTTTACCCAAAGAATTGATCCAGTTGCATTAAATTTTTGAAGACTCACATAACGCCCACCACCGATGTATCCCCCATCTGGATTCTGAAGAACGGAATAGATCGACCGAATATCTGATCTCCAGACTTTTGTTCCACGCGAATCCGTCTTCATCAAATCCCATGAGCCACCAATAATATAGCCACCGTCACTTGTCTGCTGTATCGAATATCCTTCATCATCCGGCTGACCTTCAATAGAGGCAATAAATGTACGCCAGCACTTCGAAGACGCTGCCATTGAATATATTGCGGTTGCATTGGACATGGCACCGATCCGAAAGTCATACACTTTCTCAGGCTGAAATGCTGTATAGACCGTAACACTCTCCCGGTCCGTCGGAGTTGTTGTTAGCTGTGTGAATTTTTTGCCACTGTCTACACTCACCTCAATTACAAACCCAGTTTCATTGGCAGATTTGTCCGTCCAACGCAATTGGATTTTTTCTGGGGTAAAAGAGATAATCTCTACGTCCGAAGGTGCAGGGACATCGATCGCTGTAAGGGGATCCTTTTTTTTGCACCCACCGAAAAAGAGTATTGCACTAATAAATATGGCCAGCAAAAAAGTATTCGACTGTTTCATAGGAATTAATGATGTGGTGAAATGTTTACCATGATATATCGTAATTAAACATTTTATTCATTCCCAACAACCCAGCTTACCGCAATGATCGCTGCGGTTTCGGTTCGTAATCTCCGACGTCCGAGAGAGACTTGAATGAATTCGGATTTCTCCGCTTGTAAAATTTCTTCATCCGTAAATCCACCCTCCGGTCCGATAACGATCAACACAGAGCGTGGCGGTTTGCGATGCTTCATTGCTTCAGATATAAAGAGAACATGATCGGTTCGTTCATACGGAATAAGTTTAAAGTCATACTGCAAGGAATTCGAAACAACATCATTGAAATCCATTGGAGGAAGAACTTTTGGCAGGATGCATCGTCCCGATTGTTTCATTGCGGCAATGGCAATATTGTTCCAGCGGTCTTCTTTTGGCGAGCGCGCAATGGTACGTATTGTTTGCAAAGGGATGATCGTTCGAACGCCAAGCTCTGTCGCTTTTTCGATCACCCAATCCATACGCGAAGGATTTTTTAACTGAGCAACAGCAAGAGTTACTTCAATATCCGGCTCGTGATGGTGGTGATGTTCATACAAAATTTCGCATTCGATCATTTCCGGTGCAACAAGACGAATGACAACTTCGTACGCTTTTCCTGCACCATCCACAATCCAAATCAAATCACCCGGCTGTTTTCGTAAAACGCGAGAAATGTGACGGGCTTCTTCCCCTTCGATCGCAACATGCTGATCGAGAATGTATTCTGCAGGAATGTAAAAATATTCGCTCATAGTTTGTTGAGTAGATAAGTAGTTGAGTATTTAAGTCGATGAGAATAGTAATAAGGTTGTTGGAAATAATGTTTCATCTCAACTACTTCATTACTCATTTACTCAACGACTTCTCACAGCGCTGCCCCAAAATCCAGGATCAATTCTCCATTAGAAAGATTTTTTCCATACGGAATTCCAAGTTCGATCCTCACAACAACACTATACGCTAATAAAAAATGAATGCCAACACCGTAACCGGAATACAGATCATTTAATGATACTGAATGCGTTCTCATCCATGTTGTCCCTGCATCGGCAAATGCGGCAAAATTCACTGCATACCGAACATCGCGGAACTGTTCGAACGGAATAAAATCAAATCGAATATAACGCGGAGAGACAATCGGATAGTGCGCTTCGATCGTGGAACCGAGGATCTGTTCCCCTTCAAGGATCGTATTGAAATATCCGCGGATTCGTTCGTTGTATCCGAAGAAGGTGTGGCCATAGTTCGGAACAACACCGCCGGATGCAATACTGCCAAATACTCTTCCGGCTATCGAAGAATTTTCACTGACGGGAAAATATTGTCTCAGATCAAATCCGAATCGCTGATAATCGATCTCTTTTTCTCCGATCCCGAATTTTGAGATGTTGAATCCAGCATAACTTCCCGCACTCGGATACTCCCGAAGATCGCGCGTATCATAAAGATATGATGCCTGAGCCGAAAAAAATTCATCACGTCCGGAAAGTGATATCGTTCTTCCCGCAAGATTGTTGGAAACCTTCAGATTCAAATATTCAACAGAGAAAGAAGTGAAGGTGAATAATGAGAATCGTTTGCCGACGGTAACGATTCCACCGGACCTTTTCTCGTCAAAATTTGCCGCGCCCGCTAACGATATTAAACTGCGGTTCCGCTGCTCGGTGTAATATGCACGCAGCGAAAGGGATATTTTATTTTCATAATCTATAAATGGATTGATATAATTGATGGAGACAAATGGATCGTATCCAACAGCAAAGGCTCCGTAAAGTTGAACATTGCTCCCACCAACATTATTATGGGCAAGACCCAAACCGTAATAAATTTTCTCAAAATCCCTGTCTTTGATCCCTCCAACGGGAAATGGATAAAAATACCACCGCTCATTTACTGTTACAACTAATGACGCTGTATTTCCTGAATCCGGCACAACATCAATTTCAACTTTTGTGAATAATCGAAGACTGTAGACACGGTTAATATCATATTGCACTTCTTGCCGTGTGATCAATGATCCTTTTGTAAGAGAAATTTCCTGTTCAATGATATAATTTTTTGTCAAATCATTCCCGACGATGATGATATTTCCGACATAGTAGGTCGAATCCGGAAATGTCAATTTTGGCACCGTCACTTCTTGACCGAAGACAGGGGTGAATATCAATACGGATAATATGACGGAAAGAAATTTATTCATTATTTAAATATACAAAAAATAAAAAGGCACCCCCACTTTGAGATGCCTTTCAATCGTTTTCCCTGCAGAAAAGGACCTTACCACAGAGACCCT
>JAUXTU010000036.1 GCA_030679145.1 Bacteroidota bacterium
TTCTACACCTTGTTGGAGTTTTCTACCAATAACGCTATTTCAAAGAACAACTTACAGTGATTTTAGCAACACTTTTTGACTATTATGCCCATTCTGAGGAGCGGAGCGACGAAGAATCTCGTTTTTTACTCGAAATGAAGAACAAGATTCTTCCACTTCGCTCCGCTCAGTGTCAGAATGACAATAGGCAACTAATTTTTCAGATGTCTGTAATAGTTTTTCTGCAGTAATTGCCTGTCGTGAAACCGCGATAAAAGAATGATTGCAGTTATTGCGCCGATCGTTGCATAGAGCATATCGGATTGCGTATCCCATACATATCCCTGTGTGCCGAGAAATGCTTCTGCTGAATCGCCGGTGCTGACAGCAACGAACCATTCAATGAATTCGTACACCGCACTCAATGCTAGGCAGACAGCCACAATCAAAAAATTCATCCAGCGGCGGGAAGGAATGACATTCTTCCTGATAAATATTTCGCGGACAACGATCGCCGGAATAAATCCCTGCGCAAAATGTCCCACCTTGTCGTAATTATTTCGTGATTGATGAAATGTATCGCGAATCCAATCAAAGAGAGGAACTTCTGCGTATGTGTAATGTCCGCCGACAAAGAGAATGCAGCTGTGAACAAGGATCAATGTGTACGCAAGATTAGTCAGCGGAAATCGTTTATACGTTGCGGCGAGAACAACGATTGCAATGAGCGATGGAAAAACTTCAAGGATCCATGTAAAATATTCTTTTGGCTGGATCGCAGACCACACCAATGCAGCCGTGTAGAGAATCAATAAGAGAATACGATATCGATTAGTTTTCATAAAAATTATTAAGATTAATATTAAATCTTTTTATTGTCATTCCGGCGAACGCCGGAATCCACAAGATGGATGCCAGCGTACGCTGGCATGACAGTTCTTTTACTATTCTTTTACCAACAACGGACGCTGTAATGCAAAATCATAGAGCGTTAAACGGCGCAAACGATAATATGTTGTCCAATAATCCCACAATGTTTGTATCCGTGTACGGTATGCGTTATCTTTTTCCGATTGTGCGAGAAAGAGATTTGTAACGTCGATCTTGCCGATCACGAATCGTTCGCGGGTAACATCGAATCGCCGCTGAGCGACCGTATCCGCTTTTGCGGAAAGCATCACCTGCTGCTGCAGCTGTTTGAATCGCTGCACCTGATATTTCACATCCTGCTCCAACGTGAACCGCTGAGATTCAACATTTGTCTCAACGCGCGAACGTTCCGCCAGCGCTGCTTCAACCGCATGACTTCCGGTTCCCCAGCCGACAAGCGGGACTTGAAATTGAACGGAGAATTGCTGTTGATCCAATAAATTTGCGTACGCAGCGTCGAACGTATTTGCCTTCTGATTCAATCCGATGTTTGCGGAGATCGACATCGAAAAAGAATTATTCGATTCCGCCTGCCGCACGCTTCGATCTGCATTTAATTTTTGGACTTCGTAATTCACCATATCGCTCCGATTCTGCCGTGCGAAATCCAACGCAACGCCGGGGTCGATATTCAATGAATAGATCGATTCATCCGGCACAACACGTATCGGTTCGGTGTTATTGAGTCCGATAGAAAACCTGAAATTTTGCAGTGCACGGTCATATTCAATGATCGCATTCTCATACTGCGTCCGAGCATTCAACGCGGCGAGTTCACTTTGCAGCAGATCATTCTCCGCGATCTTCCCGACATTGAACCTTCCTTTTGAAACCAGAAACAATGTATCATTGATCGAAAGATTCAATTGTGCGTTGTTCACATTCATTATTGCAAGATAGTATGCAAAAAATTTGTTGGTGATGTCGATCGCTGCTTCTTCCATCGCTTCAACAAATTCCCGATGTGATGATTGGTAATTAAGGTCTTCCAATTCATAGTTCCATGCTATTGTATTAATGGAGAAGAGGGGCTGACGCAATGAAAGCGAAAGAGGAGTGGAACGATAGAACGACGCTTTCGTTTCAAGATTGTCGAGACGGTTCAAACCCGAATAGATCGAGATCTCGGTTCCCGTCCATGGAACTTGCTGTGACAGCGCAAGCGATAATGATGACTGTGCCTGACGTTGTAAGAGAAATGAACTGCTTCCATCCGGCTGTGTGATGCTGTTGATCGTTCTGATGAATTGCGGAGCGTCTCCCGTTAATGATAATTGCGGCAAGTAACGTGCAGTGTATGATTGATAGCGGTGCTTATCGCCGCTGTACGCATTACGTGCCATCGCTGCAAGCGGTCCGTTCTGCTGACCCATACGGATACAATCATTCAATGTCAGTGAGATCGTGTCTGTCGGTTCCTGTGAAAATAGAAGAACTGAAGAAAAGAAAAAAGAAAAAACGAAAAATGATTTCATAATTAGATTAAATATTGGGAGTACTGAAAAATCTTCCATCATTGTCATTCCGAGGATCCCGACTTGTCGGGAGACGAGGAATCTCATCTTTATTTCAACTTAAAAGCGAGATTTCTCACTCGTCCCTGCGGGACTTCGTTCGAAATGACAATAGCATTATTCATACCGCAACGATTGGATCACATCCTGTTGCGCAGCGCGCTTTGCAGGAAAGAATCCGAACGCAATTCCGATGGTGATGGAAATTGCGAAAGAGACAAGCACCGACATTAGCGTGATGATCGTAATAATTCCAGCCGTTTTTTCAATAACAATGCTGATAATGAATCCTAAGATAATTCCGGTAAATCCGCCTGTTACACTGATGGTTGTCGCTTCTGCAAGAAATTGAATGATAATATCTTTCCGTGTAGCACCGACCGCGCGTCGGATACCGATCTCTTTTGTCCGCTCCATGACCGATGCAAGCATGATGTTCATAATGCCGATGCCGCCGACGATGAGAGAGATAGATGCGATCGCGCCGAGCACAATATTGAAAATTTCTTTCGTCCGCTGTTCCTGTTTCAACAATTCTTCCGGAACAGTGACCGAAAAATCAACAATGCCGTTGTGTCTTCGCTGCAGCATCCGGCTGATCACTTCCGCAATGGTACGGATCTGTTCGGTATTCTGAACACTGACAACCATTCGGTCGATCTGATGATAATTGATCGCTTTTTTTTGCTGGTCATCGTCACCATTGTTGGAATTATTTCCGCGCGACGCATTCTGCACATCGCGTTTGGTAACCAGTGAGCGGTTCTTATACCGCAGAAGCACCGTCGTGACAGGGGAATAAATATCAAAATTATAATCGCGCAGACCAAGATGCTGAATATTCTGTTTTGAAATGTTTCGTTCTTTCATTACGCCGATCACAGTCAGCCACAACTTTCCGCATTTGATCTGTTTGCCGATCGGATCTTCACGCGTGAAGAATTTTGTTTTGATCGAATGTCCGATCACCGCCACGGGAAGTGAACGCTCGAAATGCATGGAAGAGAAGAACGAACCTTTCTCCAATTGATAATCGGAACTTATAAAGAAGTTGGAATCAACGCCGACCAATTTTGTGGAACGCTTCAATCCTTCACGGATCGCGTTCGTTTCGAGAACCACTTCGGGGCTTGCATAGCTGATAAAAGGGACAGTCTGTTCGATGGCAGCACAATCTTGTAATGTAAGACCGGGCGAGAACTTCTTTTTCTCGTTCAGCTTTTGATTATTCTCTTCTTCTACTTTTCCTTCATCCTGTTCAATAATGGGAGTGATGATGATGTTGTTTGCGCCGAGCAGTTTCATCTGATCGAGAATTTCCTGCTGTGCGCCGCGTCCGATGGCAAGCATAGAGATGACCGATGCAACGCCAAAGACGATGCCGAGTGATGTGAGCATGGATCGGAGTTTGTTTCGTTTGATCGCTTCGATCGCGGTAAAAAGATTGCTGATGAATCCGACCGACGGTTTCAAACGGAGCAACAATGCGATGAGTACTTCTTTATTTCCGGCGATCACAGCGTTGCTTTCAGCGGCTGAAGTTTCAGCGTGGATGCCGATTGCGGCGGCGAAAGGAATATCTCATCCTTGGAATTCAATCCTTCCTGCACCACAGCCGCATTATCATTCTGCAGTCCCAGCTTCACTTCCTGTTTCACAACGCCGCTTCGTTTCAAATAGACGAACGTTGTTGTTCCTTCGGCATGTACCGCTTCAAGAGGAATAGAAAGAACGTTTGCCGCTTTTGCAATGAGGATCTCATTTGCCGTTGTCATTGCGGGACGGAGCGTGGTGTCGCGGTCGTTGATGAGTATGCGTACTTCAAATACTTTCGAATCGGAATTCGGGCGCTGCTCGCCGATGTTGGCAACGTTCGTCACGGTGCCGGAAAGTTTCTTGTTCGGGTCTGCATCAAGTTTCAGCGTAACACTTTGTCCTTTGGCGATCTTTTGAATATCAACTTCGTTCACGTACGTGATCGATTCCATCACTGTCAGATCGGGAAGTGTTGCAACGGTCGATTCCCACGGACTGAGTGTTGAACCGACAATTTTTTTCTTTCCGTTCCATTCGCGCGCGTAGACAACCATTCCGTCCGCAGGGGCAAGGATCGTAAATTTCTGCACCGTTGTCATCATCACCGTCATCTTTTGCCGTTCCTTCATCAGATCGGCTTCTACTGCCTGGATCTTCGCAATGGATTGCTGCGTCTTGGTGACATAATTCTTCTTTGCCTGTTTCAGCGTGCGTTCGGTCCGTTCATAATCGATCTGCGCCTGGCGTTTCACTGCGGGAGCTTCGAATGATGATTGATCGAGGATGATCTTTTTTTCTTCGAGCGTGTAGAACATATTCACCATTTCATCACGCGCCTGTGTCAATGCCAGCGTACTGTCCAATTTTGCCTGTGTGTACTGTGCATCCAGTTTTTGAAAAGAGAGTTCTGCTTCTTTCAATTTGTTCGCAATCTCCGATTTGTCCAGATCGGCAACGAATTCTCCTTTTTTCACCACCGTTCCTTCGGTGATCAAATTTGCGATCTTCATCTGCCAAATTCCCGCGGCGCGCGCCTCTTCCGGTCCTTTGATCTCGATGGAATTCTTTGCTTCCAGTTCTCCGGTGGTGGTGATCGTTACGGAAAATTCACCGTAGGTCGGCGTAACATATAGATCGGTTGATGATGCGCTTTGTTGCGTAAGCAGGAAGAGCGGAACAATGATAACGACTGCAAGAATTGAACCGTACAGAATTCGTTTTTTAATTGAAAGTGAAGTGAACCGTGAAATAATATTCGGTAATTTCATAACATTCCCAGAAGTTGTTGCGGACAGACAGTATTAAACGGTAGAAAGGAGTATGTGGTGCCTTTCGCAGTGTGAAAGAGTTGATGGGAAAAAGGTAACGAAGAGTGCCGAAGAAATCAAGAGAAGATTGTGAAGGAGGATGGACGATGTCTGATGTTGACGATGTCTGACGTCGCTTCTCAACGTCTGACATCTAGCGCCGGCCTGCTTTGCTCAACCCGCGCAAAACGTCAGACATTGAACTTGTCCGCCTTGCTCCAACTTTTGGCGGAAAACATGTCAGACGTTGTCCATCTGACATCAGCGATGGCTGATTGTCATTCCCGTCCCGAAGGGATCCCTTCGGGAAATGCTCTTATCGGGAATCCAGTGAAACGCATTTTTCAGTCTTACTTTTCTTTCCGAGTTCCAAAGGAATGTCTTCGACAAAAGAAAAGTAACAAAAGAAATCTCGGCGAAATTTACCGCTCACGATGAACCCCGAGTCGCACGAGCCGGTATCACGTCTTCGACATGATAAAGCGCGTCGTTCATCGTTACCCAATTCGCTCAGTCCTCCACAATTTCGCGCCCAACGCGATATGGAAAAAATAAGATTGTCATTGCGGGGAGTGATGACGCGAAGCGTCAGAACGACCTGCCTGCCGGCAGGCAGGCGTGGCAATCTGGTTGCGGCGGTGGACGAAACGAAACAAAAAAAGGGGTGTGCAAAACAAACGATTCCAAACTCCTGCCTGACTGCGTTGTTTAGGCGGGGAGTTTGGAAACGAGGGAGAAAATTTTAACGCGTTGCGATCTGAAACGATTGACCCGGCTGCAACCGTTGATACATTTTCGAAACGGGCTTATACGTTTGCTTTGAAACTGTCTTTCCTGTTTCAAGATGATACTTTAATCCGATCAGCATATCGGTCAGTTTTGCTTTCATCATTCCTTTCACCATAATCCCCATAAACGCTGGTGATGTATTGAAATGTGCAACAGCAACCAACGTTGTTTTTTTAGAATTGATTTCTCTCAATTCAAGATCAACAATGAATGTCTTAATCATCGGCATATTTCCGCCGACAATCTCAACGGTGAATGTTTCTAATTCTTGCGCTTGTGTAATTCGTTCAACAACTTTTGTACTCGAATTAAGATCACATTGTCGTTCACATCCCACTTCGCCTCTGCCGCCTTTAATGAAGTGTGAGCCGTCTAACCCCGGATGAAACAAATGCACATCACCAAACCGGATGAAAAGTGCGTCCCATATTTTTTCTTTTGAAGCGTTGATTGTTACATCGGTCTGAAGTGTTCTCAGCTTTTTCACGTTGTACTCCTTTTTTAAGTGATTAAAAAATGACGATACAAAGATACAGCAGAGAAGAAGAATATCTTTTTCCGTTTAGCTCAAAGATTTGTTCTTTTGGTTCAGCCTGAATTGGGAAGGGGAAACGCCGTATTTGGCTTGAAATGATTTTGAAAAATTGGCAAGGTCGTTGAAACCGCAGTCAAATGCGATATCGCCGATGCGCTGATTGGTTGCACTGAGCAACTCGACGGCATGTTCCATCTTTTTATTTTTGAAATACCGCGCGGGACTGTCGTTATAGATTCTTGTAAACTCCCGTTTGAATGATGAAACGCTCATATTCGTCAGTAATGCCAGTTTCTCGGTTGAATATTCCGTG
Organism: Bacteroidota bacterium; assembly: GCA_030679145.1. Classification (GTDB taxonomy): domain Bacteria; phylum Bacteroidota; class Ignavibacteria; order UBA10030; family UBA8401; genus UBA8401. The sequence goes on from JAUXTU010000036.1 coordinate 6,904, forward strand.
TGCAGATGCGCTTCAATAGTTTCCCTGAACGAATATTCATTGCGTGAAAAGAGACTTGAAATTAACTGTCCTATTGAACGGGCATTTTCAGTTCTCGTCAGCAGAATAATCAGTTCTTTCAGTTTAAGGATGACCAAATTGTCATTTACCAGCGAGGGATTATCAAAATAGATCTTCAAGCTATCGATGTATATTTTGATCAGTTCGTCATTTACATATCTGTTCACCGCAATCGGTTCTTGTTCGTCGGGAAGCGCTGCTATGACGCTCGTCAGTTCACGGTCAAATATTTTTTTGAGCACATCGGGATAGAGATGAACAATAATCGCTTCGCATGTCTCTGACGAGAATGATTTGAGAAATTCTGTAAAGTAACTTCCACACCGCATCAGCACTGCTTCTTTGGGATGGATTCGAACATGGTGGGAGGACGAATTGATATCGTATTCCCCATCTTCCATATACAGAAAGCATGCATCATCCGGCATTTGATTGTTTACCCGAAAAGGGGGTTTTAAAAGAATCTTTTCGAATATCTTTTTGCCGTACAGATCGAATTGTTTGTGTTGAAGAATCATAATTTGTGATTTGTTGTGTTATAGTAAGTAAGAAAATCTACAATGTGGAACAATAGTATTTATATAAAATGTTCCCGACTGACTGACGATGTTTGACGTTGACGATGTCTGATGTCGTTTTTCACTTGTCCGCCATGCTTTTTGGCGGAACATCTGACATCTAGCGTTGGCCCGAAACGTTCACATCACTTTATGATTGGCGGAGGGGTGTGTGTAAAACAAACGTTCCCAAACACCTGCCCGACTGCGTTGTTCAGGCGGGGAGTTTGGGAATGATAAGAACTTTAACTAAAGTGTTTTTTAATTTCTTCTAAATAATTTGTTAACTCTTTGGGAAAATTATCATAAGATAAATTTTTAAAATATGTATCTACTTTGTAATTTTGGATTAATGAACAAATCTCTTTTCCCGGTAATAGATTTTTCCACTTACTTTTTGATTCCTCAAACATCTCGAACTTTTTTCCCTCATCATAAAGAGGTTTATTTAAATCTCCATTCTTTAATGATTTATTTACAGCCCGAAGGTTACTTTCAACCGTTTTAACAAAAGCAGTTTGAAGTTTAGTTATAGTATTGATATCAATTAAATCATCACAGAAACTGATGCTATCGGAAATTACCGCAAAATTCTCTAATTCGTTTACCGGTAAGAATTGTAATTTATATTTCTTGAGTCTTAAATATTTTTTTGATTTATTTTCTTCAAGGTGTTTTGTTTGATCCTTATTGTAACCATCTAAATCTAATTGCCTAAAAATAGAGGGTTGATAATTTTTGTTTGTTTCTTGTGATTGCATGATAGCAATTTCAATATTATCTACTGTGCATCCTTTAGAGCTTCTAAAGTCGATATCAGCAATATCAATCCCAGCCTTTTCGAAAAGCGATACCCATATTTGTTTAGCATTTTCATCTTCATAAATAAATATTTTACTTGGATATGCTTTTTGTAATTCCGCTGATATTTTAGAAGCATTATCATTTTGTAATAATATTTCATCTTTTGCTCTAGCAAGCTCTAAAAATAATTTATCAAATTCGTCTTGATTGATATGTCTAAAATCAACCACTCCTTTTAAAGAATCTCCTAATATATTTGAAAGCCTTTGATAGTTTATTCCCCACAAATCCCTTTCAAGGTGTTGTTTCTCCAATAAATTGCCCTGCTCAAACTGAGTAAATAAATCAGTATAATAATTTTCAAGGTTTTTTATTCTTGAGATATTTCTTTTTTTCGATGTTGTTTTATCGATATCACGATAAACTCGAAATTTTGAAAGTGTTGTTTTAGATGCTTCATCATAAAAGGCAAAAGCAGGGGAATGGGTGGTTACAAAGAATTGTATATTTTTTGAAAAAACATCTACAAATTTTTTCACCATATCAAACTGTCGTTTAAACTCAAATGCTATCTCAGGTTCTTCGAAACCTAAAATATAGTTGTGTTTTTTATCTTCTTTCGCGACAAACCATAAAAGGAAAGATAAAAAATGCATCTGAATTCCATCACCCCTACTTTGGAGAGCGATAGGTTGTTTTGTAAATCCTTTTGTCCCCCTACCTTTAGTTTCAATATCGCCAAATGTATTAAACGATAACGACTCTAATAATGATGAAAAAGTTACTTCGGTTTGAATATCTATTTTTAGACTTTCATTAATAACCGTAGATAGTTCAGACAACTTGTCCTTTAAACCTTTTTCAAGTTCGGTAAATGCTTGTTTTAAATCTTCACTTTTATAGCGTTTGTCGGTTGAATTGGCAATGTATTCTAGTTGACGTTGAATGCTTTTTCTAAAATCACTGTCTCGAATTGCGGGAATGTATAGATATCTAATTTTTTCCCTGATTGTCGCATCCGCTCTAATACGAGAAGCATCGTCATCAATTTCTTTATTATCTAAATAATAAAAATTTGTATCGATAGCACCACTATCTTTGAAAATTTTTTCTGCAATAAACCCAGAGTTAATTCCTTTTCGTCCCTGTTTATCAAGATCGCGATAGGCACCATCATTGAAAAAAATTTTTATCGATATGTCTCTTTTACCTCGTACGTCATTGTCTCGGAACCATTTGTTGAAATCATTTTCAGAATTATACGGGTGGAAATCAGCCTTTCCGTTAAAGAAGAGATTTATCGCTTTTAATATATTTGATTTGCCGCTATCATTGGCACCGGAAAAAATGTTTATATCAGAGCAATCGATAGTTTCAAACTGTCCAAATGATCGGAATTTGGAGATTTCAATTTTATTGATATACTTCATTTATTTTTTAATTTATTTAAAACATTAAACTTCATCCACTCTTGCTACAATAATCCCGGTCTGCTTGCTGTTTTTTGTTTTTCACCACCCCTTATTTTCCCCTCCTCAAAGAGGAGGGGAATGGATGCTCGAAAATTTTTAGTGAATCTTAAATAGGGGTGGTGGGTTACGCAACTTCATTCACTCTCGCCACAATAATCCCTGTCTGTTTGCTGTTCTTTGTTTTCACCACCCCTTATTTTCCCCTCCTCTAAGAGGAGGGGACTGGGTGATCGAAAATTTTTAGTAAAACTTAAATAGGGGTGGTGGGTTACGCAATTTCATTCACTCTCGCCACAATGATTCCCGTCTGCTTGCTATTTTTTGCAAGATAATCGTGTAACGGCTTCTCAGTGACCTGTACTTTTTTGCCGGCAATCGGTGCGTGCATAAAATGGAGTTTTCCGTCAACCTTAATTGCAACGCCGGTGTGAGCAATATCCATTCCGCTAATGTTTGTTGTAATGCCGATCAGGTCGCCGTTGTTTACTTTATCGGCGAACATGTGCAGATTACCTTTCGGCATAAAATAATCTGTCCGCGCGTTAATCGCATCTTCCTGCTCTTTAATGATCTTCAGATTCTCATCATTTGTTTTAAGGTGCTTGTAGCTGTCGCGATGCGTCGTCATAAAATTGATCGGCTTTGGTATTTCAACAACATTCTTCTCGCCGAAAATTTCTTTTGTAACGACTTTCATTATTCCTTTTTTTTCGCCGTTGAACCAATAATCGGTGGTGTAATGCAATCGGCTCGTATAGCCGTCAATCTTTCCTTCGCGGTAGCGGAGGAATTGCAGCTGTGCCATATAATCTTCGAACGTCGTCTTCTTCATCTTTACGCATCGTGCAAGCGTAACGCAGTTTTCGTAGAACGTTACGCAGTCCAGCGCGCGCAGGTTCACCACTAATTTTTCTTCGGCGTCATCTTCGAGCGAGTGGGCAAGATAATCAACGCCGATAAATGTTTTTCCGATCTCAACCATCACGTCGTTGATCGGTTTTGCTGCCAATGATTGTGACAGGGCGAAATCGAACTTCAGTTTACAAATTTGTTCGTCGGTAAGTTCTTGCATAAACGCACCAAATAATTTTGTTGGAAGAGTGGAAGCTGCTGCTGCGAGTGTGGATGTTGCGATGAAAGATCGTCGTTTCATAATAAGCTCCTTTGTAAAGGATGAAATATGAGGGATGAAGGATGAACGGTTCTATTCCATTGGCAAAACAGTAGTGTCATTGCGAGCGAATGTTTTTTATGAGCGAAGCAATCTTGATACGCATGAAAAAAAGATTGCTTCGTCGCTTTGCTCCTCGCAATGACAACAGTTAAAATATTTTCTTTGTGTCTCTGTGACTTTGTGGTGAAAGATGAAATTCATTTTTCATAATTCATCCTTCATCCTTTAAAACGCTGGTTCGTTGCTTTGCGCTGGCGGCGCGTACTCGTCAAAGATTGGCAGCGCAAGATTATCAAACCGTGCGTATTGATTGATGAATGCCAATTCCACTTCGCCGGTCGGTCCGTTACGCTGTTTGCCGATAATAATTTCTGCGATACCTTCAGCGGAGCTTCCATCGTCGCGCGTCAGTCCGTATTTTTCCGGACGATGAATGAACAATACAACGTCGGCATCCTGTTCGATCGCACCCGATTCGCGCAGGTTTGAAAGCATCGGACGTTTGTCGTTGGAAGTTTCTACAGCACGGTTCAACTGTGACAATGCGATCACCGGAATGTTAATTTCTTTTGCAAGAGCTTTTAATGAACGTGATATCTGAGAAATTTCCTGCTCTCGGCTTTGCGCTCCTTTTGGTCCCGCCATCAATTGCAGGTAGTCAATAATGATGACGTTGACGTTATGCTCCGCTTTTAATCGGCGTGCTTTTGCGCGAAGTTCCAAAATAGAGAGTGCGGGAGTATCATCAATAAAAATTTTTGCGTTGTACAATTTCCCGATACGCGTACTGAGATTGCGCCACTGTTCTTCGGGCAATCGTCCCGTGCGGACACTTTGCGCATCAACGCGCGCTTCCGCGCAGATAAGACGAAGCACCAATTGCTGCGATGACATTTCGAGCGAAAAGAATCCGACCGATTTTCCGTGATCGATCGCCGCATTGCGTGCAAGCGAAAGAACGAACGCAGTTTTTCCCATGGAAGGTCGCGCCGCAACAATGATCATATCAGAATTTTGGAATCCGCCGGTCATCGAATCGAGCGCGGTGAATCCGGATGGAACGCCGGTAACACCGCTGTGTTTTCCGTGGATGCTTTCCAGCATTTCCATTGTTGAAAAGACCGCTTCTTTCATCGGCACGAATGTTTTTTTCATCCGTTTTTCAGAGATCTGGAAGATCTTATTCTCTGCCGCATCAAGAAGATCGAGTGCGTCATCCTGTTCGTTGAATGCGCGGCTGGTGATTTCCGTACTGGTGGTGATCAAATTGCGAAGGAGCGCTTTTTCCAACACGATCTTTGCGTGAAATTCCACGTTTGCCGCGGATGTGACTCGCATCGTGAGATCGGAAATATAGAGCGGTCCGCCGACGCTGTCTAATTTTCCCGCACGGCGAAGTTCTTCTACAACGGTGATTGAATCCGCCGCTTCGTTCTTTTCGAAAAGGGAAATGATCGCTTTGAATATTTCGACGTGTGCCGGTTTGTAGAATGCGGAGTCGTCAAGAATTTCCAATGTGCGGGAGATCGCTTCTTTATCCAGCAACATCGCGCCAAGCACGGACATTTCTACATCCATTGCCTGCGGCGGTACGCGTCCGGAACTTTGTTCTATGTTTTGGTCAGCCATTGTACAGTCTTCAATGATCAATTACCAATAACCATTGGTAATTGTTGTATTGGTAATTGTTAATTGGTTTTTAACTCGTCGTACATCTTTCTCAGTTTCTGCACATCTTCCCACGTCGGTTTTTTCCAGTTCGGATTTCTCAGCAGCGCGGCGGGATGATATGTTACAAACGTCGGCACACCGTGATAATTATGAACCGATGCGCGGAGCGACGTGAGCGATTCTTCCGTCTTCAGTAATGTGTGAGCGGCGGTCAATCCAACGCACAGGATCAATTTCGGTTTTATCAATTCAATTTGTTTGATCAGATACGGTTCGCATTGTTCCACTTCGTCCGGATTCGGTTTACGGTTGTTCGGCGGACGGCATTTTAAGATGTTTGCAATATACACATCTTCACGTTTGAATTGGATCGCTTCCAAAATTTTCGTCAATAATTGTCCTGCGCGCCCGACGAACGGTATACCTTGTGCATCTTCATCCGCGCCCGGTGCTTCGCCGATCACCATCAAATCTGCATTCGGATTCCCAACACCGAAGACGAATTTCGTTCGTGTCTTTCCGAGTGCACACTTCATGCAATTACAGATCTGTTTGTTCAGATCGACAATATCTGCTGCGGAATTCCACTCTTCAATGATTGGGGATTTTTTTACAGGAGCAGGAGTTTCGATTTTCTTTTTTACAGCCATAGTGGATTCAGTTCTTTCAACTTTTTCAACGATAGCAGCAGTGGATGGCTTGGTAATTTTTTTTTCGTGGTACAATGTATTGCCGAACAGAGCCTGTTCCTGCTTTAAGAATGTCTGTGCATCGGATAAAATTTTTTCGATCTCGGATTCGGGCATTTACAGATTCATTTATTGTTACGGTTTTCGTTTTTTCCAATAATTTGGCTTACGTTTTTGATGTGCCATTGCAAGAATATAAATCTTCCCGTTGTATTCTGAAAAAAATATACTGTAAGGGTATCCTTTAACAATACTGCGTCGAATATTCTTTGAGACAATCGTCCAGGCGTTTGGCTGTTCTCGAATCAACGTAACAGCATGTTCGACATTAAGAACAAACTGATTTGCAACATTACTAGAGATATTTTTGTAATGCGAAACCGCTTCACGATATTCATCAAACGCCTCGGCGTGATAAATATATTCCATCATCCGAGCATCTCTTTGATCTTCTTACTCACAGTTTCACCGGGAATAGTTTCCGCTTTTCCTGAAACAATGCTATCGTACCGCACTTCCGCTTCTTTTATCCATGCAAGCTCAATCTCTTTTTGAGCATCATCGGTCAAACTATCGAATAATTCGTTGGCAAGTTCTTCCCGCTGTTTAACTGGAAGAGACATTGCTGAGTGTTTTATTGAAGAATATGATTCAGGCATAGATTCACTCCTCACAATTTACAAGGTTATGATTTTGTCCAAAATCTCTACCGCCACATCAAACTTCGGCATCTTCGGAAATTTAGTGATCGTTCCTTTTGCATCGATCAGTGTTACGATATTCGTATCAACACCGAATGCTGCACCTTTGTCTTTGGTGGAATTCAATACGATCAGATCCAGATTCTTTTTCTTTAATTTCTCTTTTGCGTGTTCAAGCTCGTTCGTTGTTTCAAGTGCAAAGCCGACAAGAATTTGTTTTTTCGTTTTCTTTTCACCGAGTGCTTTTAAAATATCCTGAGTAGAACGAAGCTGTAATGAAAGTTCACTCTCTTTTTTCTTGATCTTCTCTTTTGCGGTTGAAGCTGGAGCATAATCGGCAACAGCTGCGGACATGATGATGACATCCTGTTTCTTCGCATTCGTCATCACGGCTTTAAACATTTCTTCAGCAGTTTCAACATCAATTCGCTTCACATTCTTTGGTGTTGCAAGCGAGACTGGTCCGCTGATGAGCGTAACTTCGGCACCGCGCAAAGCAGCGGCATTTGCAAGAGCGAATCCCATTTTTCCTGATGAGCGGTTACCGATGAAACGAACCGGATCAATCGGTTCATGTGTTGGTCCTGCAGTGATCAAAATTTTCTTTTTCTTTAGGTCGCGCGGAGTTTTGTCGAGTATATCATCAACAAATTGTACGATCGTTTCTGGTTCCGGCAATCGTCCCATCCCTGAAAGTCCGCTGGCAAGTTCGCCGCTTTCCGGCGGAATGATAAAATGCCCGCGTGACTGCAATGTTGTAAGATTATCCTGTGTTGCTTCATTTTCCCACATATCAATATCCATTGCAGGCGAAATGATCAATGGACAGCGAAGTGCTAGCACGGTGGTTCCAAGAATATCTTCAGCATAACCGTGAGCAAGGTGAGCAATGGTATTCGCCGTAGCAGGAGCAATAAGCATCACATCAGCCCAGAGACCGATATCGATATGTTTAACGCCGAGCGATGTAGAAGAACGTTTGTTCTCAGGCCAGAGTGAAACTACAACTTCTTCTTGTGACAGTGTGGAAAAAGTAAGCGGTGAAACGAATTCCGTAGCCGACGGTGTTATGATCACGCGAACCTGAGCCCCTGCTTTTTTCAGCAGTCGAACCACAGTACACATTTTGTAGACGGAGATCCCGCCCGTGATACCAAGCGCAATATGTTTATTGGCGAGCATGAGCAATAGGAAAAAATGGAGGAAGAAAAAACCATGCAGCAGTATATACCGCCGCATGGCTGCTGCACAATTATTTCTTTACTTCAGGCTCTTTATAACGATGTTCGAGCTGATCGCCCATCAATTCGTCGATCGCTTCTTCGGTCGGTTTCGGACGTGCTTCGAATTCAAGACTGACCTTCAACTGATCCGGATTTGATATTTCTTCATCCATATCGTCGTTCGCATTCGGAAGAGCGACAAGATTCTCGATCCGCTGGGTGAATTCCAGCTTGGTCTCTTCGTTGATCTGCCGCGCACGTTTGGAAAGCACCACGATCGCTTCATAGACATTCGCCGCTTTCTTTTCGAGTACTTTTATTTCTAGAGTTTTAATTGCCATTGCTGCCCCGCTATTGTATTGAGTTATTGAATAATATATTTTTTTATAATCGTATCGACTTCAGTGATCGCCCGTTCAAGATCGTCGTTCACAACGGTCACGTCAAATTGTTTTCCCGCTTCCAGTTCCATCGGCATCCGTGACAGCCGATGGTTGATTTTTTTTTCATCTTCAGTTTTTCTGTTGCGAAGCCGCTGCTCCAATACCTCAACACTCGGCGGTGCGATAAAGATCAACACTGAATCGTTCGGATACATTGCGCGGATGGATAATGCACCTTTCACATCAACATCAAAGATCATCGAATGTCCGGCATTCAACGCACGGTCAACTTCTCGTTTCAATGTTCCGTAATGACTCCCAAAGAAAAACTCATGCTCAACAAATTGTCCTTGTGCGATCAATGATTCGAACTCTTCTTTGGAAAGGAAAAAATAATCTTTTCCGTTCACTTCGCCCGGACGCATAGTGCGGGTCGTTGCAGAAACCGAGAACTCAAAATCAGGGTGACGCTGCAGCATCGGCTTGATGATGGAAGTTTTTCCGCCGCCGCTCGGCGCTGCAAATGCAAAAAGTTTAGCGGTGTTCATCGGTATTTCAAAAATTCTGTGATCGTTAATCCTACATCTTTTGCAATTTGCCGTAATAATATCGGTGAAATATCTCGTCCTTTGTGAAACGGCACCGTCGTCATCCGACCATTAATATGCTGAAACTGTTTATGCGATCCTTTTTGACGGATTCCAACAAATCCAATTGATTCTAATATTTTTATTACCTCTGTCGGTTTAAGAACAGGAATGTTGCTCATACGGTGATTGTTTGAGTCCCGACAAATTCTGCTTCAAGTTTTGGCTCTCCGTCTTCTAAAATCATTTCTACAACTTCTTGAAGATTACTTTTTAATTCATCAAGTGTTTCACCTTGGGAATGTGCACCGGGAAAACCGGGAACATAACCGACAAATAATCCCGTATCAGAATCTTTTTCGACAACAGCCGTGAATGTTTTCATTTCACCCCTCCATTATTCGATGTTCTGTAATTGTTCTCTGATCTTTTCCAATTCTTCTTTGATGCCGACAACGATATGCGCGATCTCAACATCGTTGCATTTTGAGCCGATCGTGTTCGCTTCGCGTCCCATTTCCTGGATCAGAAAGTTCAGTTTACGTCCTTCGGATTCCTTTGACTGCAATGCTTCAAGAAAGAACTTGTTGTGGCTGCGAAAGCGGACGCATTCCTCTGTAACATCCAACTTTTCCGACAGAAGAGCAATCTCCAATTCCAACCGCTGATTATTGATGATGCTTTTATCTTCCACCAATTGCTCAACTTTTTCCAATAATCGTTTTCGTTCTTCGGGAATTCTCTTTTTCGAGAGTTGTTCTACAGTATCGATATGTTTATTGATCTTCTGAACGCGCTCTTTTGAGTCACGCGCCAATTCAGCCCCTTCTTTTTCCCGCATCGTCTTTAACGAACTGACCGCTTTCGTCAATGCCTGCTGGAAGACTTTCCATTCGGTCTCATCTTCTTCAACTTCTTTTGTCTCAAAAATTTCGGAGAAGTGAAGAAGATGTTCAAGTGTTACCGGTTCTTTGATCTTGGTCGTTTTTCGCAGTTGTTCAAGAACGGCGTATATCTCTTTTGTCCGTTTTTTATCAACGGAGATAGCCAGTTCATTGTCGTTTCCATCTTCTTTTGTAGCGCTGAGCGAGATTTTTCCCCGCGCGATCTTTGAACGGACAATATCCTTAATTTCATTCTCACGCTGGGAAATGGTTTTCGGAGCGCGCGTTGAGATCTCTAAAAATCGGTTATTGACACTTCGAAGCTCAACGGAAAAAGTAACACCTTTTGCAGATGCTTCACCTTTTCCAAAACCGGTCATACTTTCAATCATACAGAGGTCAATATTTTCTTCGCCGTGACAAAAAAACCTTTGGGAATTACCCCAAAGGTCGAGAGTTTCCATACAAAAATACGAAAATTCGCAAGGGCAGACAAGCAAAACCTTTCCACAGAAGTCCACAGGTTATCCACATTCCATTTGGCACAAACGCTTGGAATAAGGGCTTATTTTCTGGATTTTTTACCGACGTTGATAACTATTGAATGGGGAAAACGAAAAATAAGGACTTAGAATTGCTGCTATTGTTTATCGCATGAAGTGTCGCATTGTTACTTACACAAACAGAAAAAGTTTGGAATCGATGGAAGTAAGCGTGGAACAATAATCATTTACTTACGAAACATTTTTGTAGATGAAAATCTTACAGACAAAGTAATCTTGATAAGCGAGTATTCAATTAGTATTATAACCTATTGATTTATCAACTCAATTTTATTGATCGGAAAATTTTATGATCGTTCAATTCCTCGGCGCGGCGCGTACAGTTACCGGTTCAATGCACTTCATTAATGTTAATGGAAAGAATATTCTCCTCGATTGCGGAATGTTTCAAGGCCGTCGTGCGGATACCTATGAACGCAATATGAACTTTCCATTCGATCCTTCAACGATCGATGCAGTTGTTCTTTCTCACGCGCATATCGATCATGCCGGAAATCTTCCCAATCTGGTGAAAAAAGGATTCAGCGGAAATATCTTTTGCACTCCGGCGACAGCCGATCTCTGCCGGATTATGCTGATGGACAGCGGACACATCCAGGAAAAGGATGTGGAATTTGTAAACAAGAGACGGGCGAAGAAAAAACTTCCGCCGATCGAACCGTTGTATACGACGGATGATGTTCAGCCAATGCTTGATTTGCTTGTCGAAATTCCATACAGAACGGAATTTGAAGTGATCGATGGAGTGAAAGCAAAATATTTTGACGCAGGGCATATTCTTGGCTCTGCAACGGTTCATCTAACGATCGAAGAAAAAGGAAAGAAACCATTCCATCTTGGGTTTTCGGGCGATGTCGGCAGACCAAATCTGCCGATCCTGCGTGATCCGGAATTTATGGGAAATGTCTCCGCGCTGATTTGCGAAAGCACGTACGGCGGAAAACTTCATGCAACGACAGAAGAGTCGTCAAAAAAAATGCTGGACGTATTGAAACGAACGATTGATCGCGGAGGAAAAATTATCGTTCCCGCATTCAGCGTCGGCAGAACGCAGGATATTGTCTATCAATTGAATAATTTGAAGAACCAAGGATTGCTGCCCGACATCCCAGTCTATGTTGATAGTCCGCTTTCTATGAAAGCGACAGAGATATTCCGCAAACATCCGGAATGTTTTGACGACGAAACGAACGCGATTCTGAAAAGCGATGATGATATTTTTGGATTTGAGCGGCTTCATTTCATTCGCGATGCGGAAGAATCAAAAACACTTAACGATAAAAAAGAATCGTGTATGATCATCGCCGCTTCGGGGATGTGTGAAGCGGGACGCATCGTTCATCATTTGAGCAATAACATTGAAAATTCAAACAACACGGTTTTGATCGTCGGGTATCAGGCTGAACATACATTGGGAAGAAAAATTGTTGATCGAAATCCGGAAGTATCCATCTTTGGCGAAGTGAAGAAACTAAACTGCGAAGTGGTGGTGATGAATTCATTCAGCGCGCATGCAGACAATAATGAACTGCTCGATTTTGTTTCGCACTATGATAAATCACAATTGAAGAATATTTTTCTTGTCCATGGGGAGTTGGATCGTTCGCAAGCATTTGCCGATGCGTTGACTTCAAGAAAATACCAGCGAGTGGATATTCCGGAGCGGATGCAGAAATTTGAAGTGTAATGTGATTAAAGATTATATAATAATCCCAATAGATAAAGATCTTGCCGAAAAGGCTCTTTAGGCGCAGAGATATATCTTGTTTTTGTTTCGGATGACAAACTTTGAGTAGTTCCTCCAATAATGGTTATACCAGGGAAAGCAATCCATTCAACCCCTACCGTCCAAAACGTTTGATTGATAGATATTGTCGTCGTCGGTTTTGCAGGATCAAGTTGCGAGAAATATCCTCCTCGAATTTTCAGAAATTGTATTGGTTCAACAGCAATTCCAAAATGATTGTTGATAACATTATCATAGTTGGAAGAAATACTTGACCATTCTGCATAATCAACTTCTGCCATTACAGAAACAATTTCATTAATATCCCACTTGAACCCTGCCTGCGCTGTTAATGGAAACTTTGCAATAAAAGGAAATCCATTAACAGTACGTGCATTGATTATTGAATTATTTCTAGTTGCCACTGTTTCAGGATCCACAATTCGAAGCAGATCTCGTCCAGACATTTTTGTTGTATAGGAAATATCGTTTAACAATTGCACCGAACTGCCAACATGAAAAGATTCTGTTGGGTTAAAATAAAACCCAGCAATAAGAATCATTCCGGTTCCACTTCCTTCGGCGCTGGACTTCCACAGTTCATCTCTTGCACTTACAATATTAACACCGCTTGTTAAGCCAACGGAAAGATTATCGTCAAAAAAATATGAAACAGATGCCGTTATCGTGTGCACAACTACGCTGGTTTTTCCAGTAAAAAACTCTCCCGTTCCGTTCGGCTGATCAACGGTCGTAACCGGATACGGTCCAAATGAAAAAAATTTATCGTAAAGATTTGAATATCCAAGTGCTACATTAATATTATCAAAAGTGGTTGTTACTTGTCCGAAGTTTGGGAGGAGAAATTGTCCGCCGAATTTAGTGTCTGCAATGTAATCCGTCTCGCTTCTTTTTCCGAATTCAGTATAAGCAGAAAGCGTTTGTGTCTTTAATAACGCTGGGTTATTAAATATTGCGGCGGGTGAACCAACTTCAACTGTTCGCACTCCGCCTGAAGCCCATGCTGAAATTCCAATGCGTGAGAACGAGAGCGGTTCAATGACATTTGTTGTATAAGGAGAGGTCGTTTGCGCAGCTAGCATGTCACTGAAAAACAGTGTGGTGATAAGCGGGAAAAATATATGATTTAAAAGAAGACGCATTATTATCTATCCGGAGAATACGTCCTAAACATAATGATTATTTGAATACATGACAAACCTTTTAGAACTAACCATCAGGTATATTTGAAAAATATTTCAAAAACAAGAAATTTGTATTATTCATCGTTTAAAATTCTTTTCATAAATCGTTATCCATTCCTTCGGTGTCATTTTTCCCGCAAGGTCGCCAATGAGCTTGAACGGAATCTGATCGGTTTTTTTAAAACGAAGACAACTTTTTCCCATATCTAATTTTGTTGTGCTTTGCTTTGCATATTCTTTTGTGAACCATTCGAGAAGTTTTTTGTCGGCGTAGATTCCCATGTGATACATGGCGATGAAATTTTTCTGAGAAGCGATGTTCATGAACGGCAGCGGCAGCTTCGGATTGCAATGATATCCGTCAGGATAGAGAGCATGCGGAACAACATATCCGAGCATTCCGTAGCTCATCTCTTCCGCAAATCCTTTTGGAAGATTTTTCAGGATCACTTTGCGCAATGCTTTCATTGCCGTTTTTCGGTCTTCCGGCAGACTTTCAATGTACTCGTCTGGTGTGGCAGCTTTTGATTGCATGAACATTCTCCATAGATCTAATGATGGATGTTATTGCCTGAGAGATGTCGAACAATTGTTGTTTGGAAAATAGCGAAGCTAAAGTAAATGGGCAAGTAATATAAAAGGAGATATAAAAACAAAGAATCCCGCCGTCAGCGGGATTCTTTGTTTATAATCTATGACTATCAATTTACATTTAAAAAATTACCGTTTTTCCATCGGAACAAAGTCACGTTTTTCTGCTCCAATATATACTTGGCGTGGACGGGCAATTTTTTGTTCCTTATCAACAAGCATTTCCTGCCATTGTGCAATCCATCCTGCTGTTCTTGCAATTGCAAAAAGGACTGTAAACGCATCGGTCGGGAAACCCATTGCTTGATAGATGATACCGGAGTAAAAATCAACGTTAGGATAGAGCTTCCGTTTAATAAAGTATTCGTCCTGCAATGCAATGCGTTCAAGTTCAATTGCAATATCAAGCAATCTGCTTCGTCCCGTTACTTCAAATACTTGATCTGCAGTTTCTTTAATGAATTTTGCGCGAGGATCGTAATTTTTGTAAATACGGTGACCGAATCCCATCAATTTTTGTTCTCCTTCTTTCACGCGTTTAATAAAATCGGGCACACGATCTTTCGTTCCAATCTCTCGCAGCATCATCAGCACTTCTTCATTCGCTCCGCCGTGAAGCGGACCATACAATGCAGCAGCGGCTCCCGCCATTGAAACAAACGGATCTGCATTCGAACTTCCGATACTGCGCATAACATTCGCGCTGCAATTCTGTTCATGATCCGCATGAAGAATGAATAATACATCGAGCGCGTGTTCTAGAACGGGATCAATTTTGTAATGCATCTCGGTCATCTTAAACATCATGCTTAAGAAATTGCCGGTGTAACTTAACTCCAGATCAGGATAAATATACGGCAGCCCCAGACGGTGACGGTAACAATATGCGGCGATGGTCGGCATTTTTCCGATGAGGCGATATGTTTGAAGTTTTCTGGATTCTGCATCGTGAATATTGTGTGAGTCGGGATAAAATGTTGAAAGCGCGCCGACTGTACTTGCCAGCATTCCCATCGGATGTGCATCGTGATTGAATCCTTCCATTAATTTTTTGGTGCTCTCGTGCAGCATTGTGTGATGCGTGATGCTGTACTCCCAATCGTTATACTGCACTTTGGATGGCAATTCACCATTGAGGATGAGATACGCAACCTCTAAAAAATTACTCTTCTCCGCCAACTGTTCAATGGGATAACCTCTGTACCGTAAAATCCCTTTATCTCCGTCAATAAATGTAATTGCACTTTTACACGAAGCGGTGTTCATAAAAGCGGGATCGTATGTCATCAATCCAAAATCGTCTTCGGATAATTTGATCTGACGGAGGTCCATTGCATTTATTGTTCCGTTATGTACGGGAACTGCGTATTCTTTACCCGTACGGCTGTCTATTATCGTCAGACTATCCGGAAAGATAATATCTCCGGGAACATCATAGTGCTTACCAGTTCGGCTGTCGGTTACAACAATATTGTTATTCATACAACACTCCTTTCAAATAAGTTGACGTCAAGAAATATCATGACCCTGCTGTTCCTGAAGATAAATCATTGATGTTCTTTTCTTGACGTCGATACAGGAACGCAGGTGGTACTAATGAAAGAGAAAACTTAGAGTCATTGTTATAGAAATGACGACCGAATACAAATGAGACAATGAAGTCGCTATTTAGAAAAAAACGAGATTTCGTAATCGAGCAATTGCAGGTTTGAGATGGAAGAAAGGAATATTTCGGCTGGTTGAGAGTATCGTTGTACGACTCAATCAAACCGTTCATCGAGGAAACCATTGAGCGGTTCCTCTCTTCAAAGTTTTATAAATTATTCACTATGAAGTGTAGGAAAATCGTACACAAACTTGGACAATTCTACATAAAAAAGCAATAGCGTAGATATGCTATGTTGAAATTTCAGAATTTATTCGAAATTACAGATTCATTTTGCTAATTTTCAATGTCCAATCTTGGTAATAAGAAGTTCAATATTGAGAGTGATGATCTACAACCTATAGAGAGTTACCCTGTAATTACAATTCATATTCCACACCAAAGATCGGCAGAAGATTCCATTGATAGATCGTATCCTGCTTGTTCTCTTTTTCATTCCAGAAATATGTTGCAACGTTCTTTCTGTTGTAGACATTCCAGGCGCTCAGATACAGAACCAGATTCGATGATTCAAAATGGAATCGTTTATCCAACCGTACATTCATTGAATGATATGCAGGATAGCGCGCGCCGTTAATGTTGTTTGCTTCAAACACGCCGCGTTTTAACTGTGCAGATTGTGCAAGATCGAACGGAGTGAACGGCGTTCCTCCGGCATAGATCCATCGTGCGCTGAATTCCCATTCTGCATTTGGTTTGTATCCTCCTTCGGCACTGACGATGAAACGGTTATCGAAGACTCGTTTTCTCCACACATCATCGGCACCTTTGTATTCTGTTCGAAAGAATGTCGCGCTCGCAAGCCCGTAAAAATCTTCCGCTAATTTCTTTTGCAGAGTTACTTCAATTCCTCCTGAACGTGCTTTTCCGCTGTTGGATAATGCGCCGTGATTTAAAAAGAAGCCATACCGATAAAAAACTTCATCCACTAAGAACAATGATGGATCAGCAGGATCGACGGGGAAGTCGTAATATTCTTTCATATATACTTCCACACTCAGCTTGGTATCTTCAGACAACAAATGATCAATACCGGCAATGTAATGCACTGCGTACGGATCGTTCAGTGATTTATTTGCATTGTTCTGCGAGATTAACAACAGCGGAAGATTTTGATAATATACGCCTGACGACATTTTGAATGTTGTCAGTTCATCGAATTGATATGCCAGCGATGCGCGGGGCGAAACCGCAACTCTGCTGTTGATCGAAAAATAATCAACGCGCGATCCTACGGTCATTGTTAATCCACCGAACGGCTGAACGATATAATTAAAGAATCCGCCGATCTTTGATGCGGAAATATTTTTGGAAATTGATGCCGCACTGGTGGAATCTCCGACCGCATCGCTGAATGCTCCGTAGAAATTATTATACTTATTCATCAATCGTTTAATGTCGATGCCGAATTCAACGGAATGAGCGGCGGAGAATTTTACATGATTGATATTGCGGAGATTGACCGCCGCTTCGGTCGATCTGTTTTGCACAAGGTGAATTCCCGTATTTGTTTCGAAAAAGTCCTCGTTGAATTTCGATGAGAGATATCCAAGTGTTGTTGTGGAATATGCATTCTGACTCCACAACGCGCGCCAGACAATTCCGCCGGCACTTTGATAGATATCTTGATTGCCGTATGCAAGCATATCATTTTCGAGCGCCGCTTTCAGATCAGGATTGTTATGATCATCGCCGTATAATCCCACGACGCTCAGTTTGTGCTTTGGAGAAAGATCATAAACGATCTTCCCTTGCACATCGCCGTAGGTTGGAGCTACCGATGTGCCGACATTGAACATCTTCATCACGAATTCCAGATAACTTCTCCGAGCAGAAAAAACGTACGAGCCGTGCTTGCCCAACGGACCTTCTACAACGCCGCCGAATCCGGCAATGTTTAGATCCAACTGTCCGTCGAATTCTTTTCTGTTTCCTTCGCGAAAACGAATATCCAAAATTGAGGAAAGCTTGTCGCCATACGTCGGTGAAAATCCTCCGGTGTGAAAATTCACCACGTCGACCAGGTCAACATTCACCATACCAATCGGTCCGCCGGTTGCACCTTGCGTGGGGAAGTGGTTGATGTTCGGGATCTCGATACCGTCGATGTAGAACGCATTCTCCAGCGGACTTCCGCCGCGGACGATGAGACTGTTCGACTGGTCGTTCACTTTTGCAAGACTCGGCAGACTCATGATAATTCTGCTCACATCACCGCCCGAACCGGGCGCGCGGCGAATTTCTTCGCGGCTGAATCCGACAGAGTTCATCGACTGCACATCATTCTGCTGAAAATATCCGGCGGTAACAACCACCTGTTCCGATTCCACCGCGCTCTCGGAAAGTTCTGCTGATGCTGTTGTGATGCGCGCGGGACGAACGATCACGTCCGTTTTGCTAACGATTGAATATCCGATCATTCTGAATTGAATGGAATAATTTCCAATAAGAACATTATTGATTGTGAATTTCCCGTCAGCATCCGTGATTGAACCGAGCGAAGTATTCACAACAATAACATTTGCACCGATGAGAGGCGTTTGTGTTGCCTGATCGAGTGCAATCCCTTCGATCGTTCCGGTTGAAGGCTGCTGCGGGAAAAGAAAATATGAAAAGACAAAAACGGTGAAAAATGATTTGAAGAACTGTTTCATTGTATATTCCATACTTTTTTGGACAAATCTTTAATTAATTGCACAACAAAGTTACGGGATATTGGAAGGTATTTCGCTTTTGCCGATGGGATTGAACTCTAAAGTGAGGTTCAATCCGGTTGGGGTGGACGGAGTATCGCATTTTAAACTTTATTTCACTATTTCTATCGTTTCCTTATAAATAACTCCACGTTCTTTCAATCCATTCAGAATAAACTCAACACATTCGGGTTTTTGTCCAATATATTCTGGCGGACAAATTCCTTTTCGATCAAACAATCCTTTGGAGAGCATTCGCAGAACGGTTGTAGCGGTATATCCCGTTACTCTTGCCATTGAATGAACATTTGTAACCTTATCATGCCGATCAAACAGATCATAGGTGTAGCGGAGTTTTTTATTTTCTTTTGTTCCTTCAATAATAATTTTCATCACGGTAAATTCTTCATCGTCACACTTCAATTCCCACATCGGGAAGAGCAATTTTGTTGTAACATCGATCGGTCTGATCTTCACTCCTTTAATATCAATTTCTTTTTCACTGAAAAATCCTGAATCACGCAACACTTTAATTTTTTCAATATGTTCCGGGTAGCGCAAAGTCTTTTCTTTCATGTTTGGCGCGTGCAGAGTTTCAGCAAGCGTCCGCAGTCCGTCGCTGTTAAATGCTTCAAGTATTCCAATTTCGGGAAATGATAATAATTCAGGATCAGATAACGCGGGACGGACAACAAGTTTTCCATTCTCAACATATCGCGCGGGACGTGTGTACTCTTCAATCACATCAATAGGAGAGAAGGGCGCTTTGTATTCATACGGCCAATCACGAACGACGGGAAGTCCGCCGACGTAGATCAATATTGTTTCGGTTTTATCAAGAAGATGATTGACATAACCGGCTAAGAGATTGCTCATTCCTGGAGCAATACCGCAATCAACAACGGCGGTTACATTGTGTTTCTTTGCAAGTTCGTCAAGCTCAAAACAATTTTCGGGGAAGAAGGCGATATCAACAACATTCTTTCCTGCGGTGATGATCTCTTTCATGGTGGAAAATCCCATGAATCCCGGAACAGCATTCAGAACAATATCGCAATCGGAGAGAAGAGTGTGGAGTTTTTCTTTATTCAAAAGATCTGTTTCAATTTTTCGGATGGTAAGTTCGGTGGGAATTTTGTCAAGATTTTTTCCATTCAGGTCGGCAACCGTAACGTGGAACGACGGATCTTTTGCAAGATCAACAGACATTGGTCTGCCAACAAGACCGGAACCTAAAACCAAAACTTTCATCTGTTCTCCAAAAAATTAATTGTCTGAAACCTCTGAAAAAGTCATTGCGAGGAGCGAAGCGACGAAGCAATCTCCTTAAAACAAACGAAAAACAAGATTGCTTCGACAAAAAACGTCTCGGAATGACGAATCATTTTAGCAACAACAGTTTATTTGTCCGCACAAAATCACCCGCTTGTAATCGATAAAAATATACTCCCCCAGAAATAGTTGCAGTCCATCGCACTTGATACGTCCCCGCATCTTTTTGTTCATCAACCAATGTTTCCACAATTTGACCGAGCACATTATAAATTTGCAATTTCACGTACGAATTGCGCGGCAATTGATATTGAAACGTCGTAATTGGATTGAACGGATTAGGATAATTTTGAAAGAGCTTGAATTCTTTCGGTACAACCAAACTTGCATTGGCAAATGCAGGCGAGAGAGTTGTAATTTGAATATTATCTAACCACAGCTCTTTGCCGACACCACCGGTATCTTCGGCAACAACATCGAAACGGTCGATCGCTTTCCAATCGAAAGCGCCGACAGGCGTATACCAACTGTTATTGTCCCACGAACCGTGCTCAACAAAATTGATCAACGGAATGCGTACCTGATGCCACCCACCATCCCAAAAGACATCGGATGATTTGATTGTTTTTCTCATCCGCCACGGATGATCTATTGAATCAGTCTTCGTATCAACAAAGCGAACGTCGAATTGTAATCCAGGAGAACTGCTTCGAACCCAAAAATCCAGAACGTATCCATTGTTCTTGAGAACGGAAAGGTCTTTTGTCGGCTTAAAATCAAAACCGATCTGTTCGTACTGCAGAGCATTGCTCCATCGAATACAATATTTTCCTTCAACAGGTGAATCAACCGAATAGAAATCTAAACCATTGTCACTGGAATAACTTGATTCAATAATGCGAGTCCCGACATAGTCTTTGTACAGATAAAGCCCAACGGAATCCGGAGCGATGGTAAATTCCTTTTGCGGCGGCGCGTTGAACCCGAGCGCATTGATCAATGGAATATTAAGATTGTAATCGAACAGCTCATCTGTATTTGCTTTGAAAAGACCGAAACCTCCTTGATAATCCCACGATGTCCAGGCAATTTCTTTTTCTTTAAAATATGTCCGCATAAATTCATACCACAATACACGATCTTGATTATTGCTATTGGGAATAAACACGCCGAATTCACCACAGAAGAGCCGTACATTTCGGCTGTTCTTGAAATTCACAGCAATATCAACGAGACTTTTCACTTTATTGAACGTTCCATTGACTGCATAATTATTGAATTCGTTTTGAATCCATGTCCCTGTTAACGATGATGGAAACACAGGCATTCGTGCAGCATCGTACGGAAACGGAACACCCGCCAGCGGAACCATTGACGGGTCTGACCAGCTTGCTCCCTGATGTGTGAAGATGAACGGATCGTAGAAATGAAATGTATAGATGAGATTTGTGTCGGCATATTCAGGCATAAGAGAAAGGTTTCCATAACTATTCCATCCCGCAGGACCCACGATGATCGTATGAAATTTGTCCACAGAACGAATCGAATCGATAACGATTTGTTGAATTGCGTTCCATGTAATATCGGCGATGCCATGCGGTTCGTTCAACACTTCGTAATATATAAGAGCGGAACGGTTCTTCATATGTTCCGCAATTTGTTTCCAGACCGGAACAAGAATATACACAACGGAAGGAGCTGTGCTTACAGCCGGATCGAAGCTATGATTATCGAGGATGATGTGAAGACCTAATTCTTCAGCCCAATCAACTGCTCGATCGAGAAAATCAAAGAGAAGAGGATCGATTGTGTAGTTCGGGCTTCCGCTTGTCATTCCATGCATATTGATCGGCAGACGAATGATATCGCATCCAAGCGATTTAATGTTTTCAAAATCTGTTTTTGTGAATTTTGTAAATTGAATTTTTTTTGCACTTGATTCCTGAAACCACATGGAGAGATTAACTCCGCGGGAGAAAGGAACTTCACCGCTGTATACAAAAGAAATTGCTATAAGTTGAATTAGGAATAAATATTTTATCATTCATCACCAATTGTTTGCAATACACTTCTTCTGTATTCCGAAGGGGTTTTTTCAATCTGTTCTTTGAACAATGTATTGAATGTCGCTTTCGAATTGAATCCAGCATCGAACGCAATAGAAAGAATTTTGAGATGCTGCTTGGAAGGATCAGCAAGATCTTTTTTAACCTGCTCGATGCGGTAACTGTTGATGAAGTCGTAAAAATTTTGACGGCGCAACGAATTAATAATTTCCGAAAGATTATGGGGAGAGATTCCTGCGACCGATGCTAATTGCGACAGTGTTAATTGGCTGTTGAGATATGGCTTTTGACCATCCATCACTTGCAGCAATTGTTGAAGATGTGTTTGCGCCGTTTCTTCGGAAAGTCCTGACCGTTCGTATTTTCCGGATGATTCATTTATTTCGACCGATTCAATCTTCACAACTTCATTCATTTCCCGTTCAACATTCGGTGATGCGAAGATTTCCGTTTTCAATAAACCAACATATCCCATTCCATAGACGTAAACCGCAAAAACAATCGAGGAGAGTACGAAATCAGAAACATTCATACCGTATGCAAGAAGTAATAACTCCGCCAGAAAAAGCACTTGAGCGGAGATTCCAGCAATGGTAATATTTCTCAGCCAATGAAGCTGCACATGTTCGATTGATGAAAGGATGTCTTTGATATGCTTATTATAATTGAGAATAAGCCGGTAGCTCGTTCCGAAATACATCAAGCCCTGTATAATGATAGCCACATTAAAGAGTTGAAAGAGTATCGGAGTTTCTGTTGGGCCAGCCATTGATATTGCCGAAAAATCCATAGTTCCCGAAACATTCCCGCTAAGAAGGATAAGTTCAAAACAGATGAAAGGGAGAAAGTGGAACCAATCGTTTTTTCGAAATGTGATCGCTCGAGTGATGAGATATTTTGTATAAAAATAATGGAGAGGAAAAGCTGCCAACGGAATTCCGACAACAATAAAGAGCTGTGGAATATATTTGTAGTATCCGGCGTCTTGAAGAAGCAGGTGAATCAAAATTATCGTATAGCTTCCCATCAGCAGCGCGAGGAAACGATTAGCAAAAAGGTTTTGATGCTTCTGAAAAATTAATAGTGATAACAGAGAAGCTTGCGCCGCAGCAATGATCAATACAATATTGGAGAGTGTTAGAACCATTAATGAAAAGATACGGCATATTTGAATGGAACTCCAATAAACAAAAAATCCCGCGCGAGGCGGGATTTTTATTGTATTGAGGTAATTCGATCTATTCTTCAACCGTATTTTTTTTCTTTGAAGCGCGGTTACGTTCGTTCTGATCAAGGATCTTTTTACGAAGGCGGATGAAATTCGGCGTTACTTCAACAAATTCATCATCGCCGATCCATTCA
The DNA here is from genome assembly GCA_030679145.1 of Bacteroidota bacterium. GTDB lineage: Bacteria > Bacteroidota > Ignavibacteria > UBA10030 > UBA8401 > UBA8401. Next base: position 30,253 of record JAUXTU010000036.1, read on the forward strand.
ATTGCCTGTTCAAGCGTCATTAATAGTGCCGGTTCAAGCCGTACGGATTCATCAGTTCCAGATGCACGCATATTGGTCAATTGTTTTGCTTTACAAACATTTACGGTCATATCACCTTCGCGTGAATTCTCGCCGACGATCATTCCGGAATAGACCTTTGTCTGCGGTTCAATAAAGAATGTTGAACGATCCTGCAGTTTGAACATTCCGTATGCAACTGCTTCGCCGGTTTCCAGCGCAACCAACGCGCCGCGTGTGCGGTGAGATAATTCACCTTTGAACGGTTCGTATCCATGAAAATTATGATGGAGAATGCCTGTTCCTTTTGTTTGCGTCATGAATTCATTTCGGAATCCGATGAGTCCCCGGGCAGGAACGAAGAATTCCAGACGGGTATTATTGTTGGAAGAGATCATATTCTTCATCTCGCCTTTGCGTTTACCGAGATTTTCAATGACGGCTCCGGTAAATTCATCGGGAACATCAATAACAACATGCTCGATAGGTTCGGAAAGGACATCATCGATCCGCTTTAAGATTACCTGCGGACGGGAAACCTGCAGTTCAAATCCTTCGCGTCGCATGTTCTCGATCAACACACCAAGATGCAATTCGCCGCGGCCGCTCACTCTAAATGTATCCTGTGAATCGGTCAGCTCGACCTGCAGGCTTACATTCGAGCGAAGTTCTTTCATCAATCGTTCCTGAAGATTTCGTGTTGTAACATATTTTCCATCTTGTCCTGCGAACGGAGAATTGTTCACGACAAAATTCATTGACAGTGTCGGTTCTTCAATTGCAACGAACGGTAATGGTGTTGGATCTGCCGCATCAACAATCGTCTCGCCGATATCAACATCTTCCATTCCGGAGATCGCAATAATGTCGCCGACGCTTGATTCTTCCACTTCAACACGTTTTAAACCTTCAAATGTATAAATTTTTGCTACACGCGCATCTTCCGTAACACCGTTACGATGGATGATCTTCATTTGGTTCTTGATGTGAATCTTGCCGCGGTGTACTTTTCCGATTCCAAGACGTCCGAGATAATCATTATAGTCAATGGTTGTCACAAGCATCTGGAACGGTTCATCGCCGTCCCCCTTCGGCGGCGGAATCTTTGAAACGATTGTGTCGAACAACGGTTCGAGAGACGTTCCTTTATCTTCCAATTCAAGCTGCGCAATTCCTTGTTTGGAAATTGCATAGATGGTCGGGAAATCCAATTGTTGATCGTTTGCACCGAGCGATAAGAATAATTCAAACACTTCATCCAGCACTTCATGAGCGCGGGCGTCTTTACGGTCGATCTTGTTGATAACGACGATCGGCTGCAGATTCAGATCCAATGATTTTTTAAGTACGAATTTTGTTCCGGGAAGAGGACCTTCCGAAGCATCAACAAGAAGAAGAACGCCGTCCACCATTTTCAGTGTGCGTTCAACTTCGCCGGCAAAATCAGAGTGACCGGGAGTATCAACGATGTTGATCTTATATTTTTCTTTGGTTGTCTTGTCGGTATAGAAGACGGAAGTATTCTTTGCAAGAATGGTGATACCACGTTCTTTTTCCTGCGCATTCGAATCCATTACGCGTGTTACCATTTGCTGATTGTCGCGAAATGTTCCGGTTTGTCTCAATAATTGGTCAACGAGTGTTGTCTTGCCATGATCCACGTGTGCGATGATTGCGATGTTTCGGATATTGCTTTGTTTGAACATTGTTCTTCTCTTGTTTAACGTCATTCCCGCGTGCTTTTAGCGGGAATCCACAAACGTATGATTCTATAATAAAAAACGTCCCGAATTGCGTGCGGGACGTTCAATTGACTACATCAATATACGAAAATTATTCGAATTTCTAAATTAAAAAATCTTTACCAAAGAGATGTTACTTCTCTCATTGATATTGTACCAACTTCAAATTCTTCTCAACATTTTGCCGAAAATACCCATTTTCAAGATATGGATACAGATTTTTTCCCGGACAAACCGTCTTTGAAGAATAATCTTTGTGTCCGCGGATTGAATCTATCGGGACATTATATTTTGCAGCAAGCAGTGTCATTAGGCTTACTGTTGCATCAAGCTGTTCTTGATTTGGCTCAACCTCTTCAAAATTTCCAACAACTTCGATCAGCGCGTGTCCTGCGGGATCGTATTCTGTGTTTGTATCACCTGCGTAATTGATGTTCCGTCCTTCATAGATTTTTCCGTCAAGATCAATAATGTAATGGTAGGGAATATCGATCCATTTTTTCTCTCTTCGAGACCAGCTCTGAAGATTGCGCAGATATTGAATTGGATCTTTTCCCTTCGGGAATGGTTCGCCTTGATGATGAAGCGTGATATGAGTGATCGAATGTTTTTTAGCGAGAGAATCATTTGCTGGAGTTCCGCCCCATTGTTGAACGGAAATAATTTGAGATTCAACATTTCGCGCAAAAAATTCTTTTGACGAAGAACAGCCGTTGAAATAATACAAACTGATTGCTGCGGTGATGATAAGTAGAATACGTTTCATAAGTGTTTTTACGAAAGGTACATTAGTTACAACGAAACAGCAAAATATTTTTCAGCAAAACATTACTATAATTTTTTAGAAAGATTATGGTAATGTAAAGCATTTTACAAAAAAGGCCATCCTCCCAAATAAGGACAGCCTTTTCATCATGAATGAAGCTAACCGCAATTTTGTTATTTCAACAGATTGAGTTTGATTGTTTTCATGAAGTTATCCGTTGTAATTCTAGCAAAGTACGTTCCGCTGGATACCGAAGAACCCAAGCCATCTGTTCCATTCCAGTCTACTGTAAAAGTTCCAGCGGATATCACTTCGTGATCAACTAATTTTTTTATCAACTGGCCTTTTATATCGTACACTTCTACCGCTACTTTTTGTTCGGTTGGGACTGAAAATCTAATGGTTGTAGAAGGATTGAATGGATTCGGATAATTCTGATCTAGGGCAAACCCTTCTGGATTGTTATTGGTCTTTTCCATAACAACCTTTGTTGTTTTATGTGGATCTCCATGGCACGGTTCACAATTCATTTCAGTCATTACATTGTTTTTCACACTTGGTCCGTGACAAGTCAGACATTGTGCAGCATATGCATTACGTGCATATGTTGCCGTAAACGTAGAAGCAAAATGAGCATTTAATACTTCAACGGTTTTTGCTGCCAGATCACCAGCCAACCGCGCACATCGTTCTTTTCTTTCAACATCAGCAACCTTTTTACCCGCCATGTTACACCATTGACTTACTGATGCATGACAAATTACACTACCGCTGATTGATTGTGGTAATGCTCCATCAAATTTCTTATCAACATATTTTCCGTCGATGGATGCTTGATTGGCAGCATCAGTTGGAAATTTTTCCGATGTCGACCATCCCCATACTTCATTAATCAACTTTCCTGAGTCAGCCTTTGTTGCAACCAAACTAATGACTGCCGCCGCACCGTTCACCGCGCCACACAATGTTCCCCAACCATTTCCGCCACCTCTGCCAAAAAGCATAACTTCAATCGGTAACCCGGCCCAAGGATCTGGTGTTTTTTCTGCAAGTAATTGAACGATACCTCCAAAAACTCCGGAAGCACAATCTTTATCAGTCCAATATAAATGATGTGCCAGAAGTCGAGCCGCTTCGGCATCTAATGTTGTATATGGCCACGGCCACGATGTAACCTTAGGATTTGCCAACATTTGATCACTGGTTAATATATTCAATCCTGCAACACCTACTGCTGAACCAACAGCGATTTTTGCTCCGTTTGCTAAAAACGTTTTTCTATCCATTGTAGTATTTTTCATACATTCCTCTTGAGTTGTAATTGTTGTATTGTTAATTGTAGTTGAGCGATGATTCGTTGTACTTTTTCATCAGGTTTGTTGATCGACAAGAAATATTTGTATGCTGGTTCTATATCGCAGTATAACCACAACATACCCAAAGCAAGTTTCCTTTCGTTTTCATCTTTTGTATCAATCGTATTTTCCATATCTAATACTAATTGTGGGCATGGACAATTATCAAATATGGGATCAGTATCAATGATGGAATGAATATCCTGCGTGATTACATCAATAAATAAATCTACTGCTCTGGTAATTGTATGGGTTTGGATATGACAAATGATGAGTTTTTTTTTGATGGCAACACTCAGAGGTTTGTGTGCCAACGCAGTTTCCAATTCTTTCTCTGCTTGAGTGTAATTACGAGCTAAAAAATATTGATTACCGAGCATCTCATTCATATCTGCCAATCTACGGCAACTATGATGCCTCAATTATTCATTGAATATTTATTGTTTTAACAAAATGGAAAACGAAATTGCAACACTTTGCAACGGTGCAGATGTATTGTTAGAGAAATGAAAAGAATGGATGTGCAACGTTTTGCAACGAGTGTTGCAAAATTATGCTATTTCTGATCGAGGTCTTTTAATCTTCTGTGAATAGTACTACGGTCAATACCGAGAAGGCGGGCAACTTTCGTTTTGTTCCAATTATTTTGACGTAGGAGAGAAAGGAGTTTTTCAGTTTTATGATCTTCTTCAATATCTTTGATATCCTTGTGCTCCTCACATCGTTCTAAATTTTGTATGTGAGGGGGTAGGGAGCATTCACATAAAACATCAGTTCGTTTTGAGCGTACAAAAGCATATTCAATTGCATTTTCAAGTTCGCGGATATTTCCATTCCATTCATATCTCAATAATATATCCAGCGCTTGCGGAGAAATACTTTGAATTTGTTTGTTGTACCGCTGTGCAAATTTTTTCAAAAAATGTTCCGCAAGAAGCGGTATGTCCTCTTTGCGTTCGCGCAACGGCGGTACCATTATTGGAATTACATTCAAACGATAGTATAAATCTTGCCGAAAACGGTGATTGAAAATTTCATTCACTAAATTCTTGTTTGTTGCCGCAATGACACGAACATTGACTTTTCTGGTCACCGATTCACCAATACGTTCAAATGTTCCCTCCTGAAGAATCCGCAACAATTGATTTTGCATTGAAAGCGACATCTCACCAATTTCATCAAGAAAGATCGTCCCGCCATCCGCAATTTCAAATCTCCCAATTCTGTCTTTCATGGCATCGGTAAACGAACCCTTTACATGTCCAAATAATTCGGATCCCAACAATGTATCAGGCAAAGCGGCGCAATTGACCTTTATAAAAAGCTGTTCACGGCGTTTGCTTGTTTTATGAATAGCATCGGCGATTAACTCTTTTCCGGTTCCGGTCTCCCCAAAGATCAATACGGTTGCATCACTCACGGCAATTTGTTCGATCGATTTAAATATATTCTTCATTGGTTCAGATTTTCCAATGATGCCGTAAAAATGTGGATGACGGATTAAGTAGTCTTCAAAATCCGTCTTAAAATTTCTTCTGAATGATATAATTCCACCTACAGGTTCATCTTTTGCATTTTTTAGCAGAGAAGCGTTAAGTGTAATAGGAATAATAGTGCCATCGTTGCTTTGTAATGTAGATTCAAGATCAAGAATATTTTTATTGGAACGAAGTACCTCAGTAATTGGACAACCGATCTCACATCGCTCCGATCTACAAAATGAACGGCATATTTTTCCAATCACCTCATCTCGTGAAATACCAGTAATGGCGGAAGCTGCTTTGTTGACATATACAATGTGAAATTCTTTATCCACGACATACACTCCCTCTGGAAGTGATTCTAAAATGCCAATACTGTGTTCGGTAAGAAATGAGTTTTCCATAGTGTTATGAAATATATAGTAAATATATTCCGCCAAAGATTACCAACAAGCCGCATATCCTTTTTAGCCAAATCAGAGTTTTTGAAGAATCGCTCCAATTCAAATAACACTGTACTTTGTTTGTCAACGTTCCTGCTCCAACAATTACGGCGCAATGACCGACGCCAAACGATAGAAGAAGAAGGACGGAAAGAAGATAATCTGTTTGTGCTGTTTGAAATACAACTCCGAGCACCGGAGCCATATATGCAAATGTGCATGGACCCAGTGCAATACCAAACAATAATCCGAGTATTAATGCAGCGGGTAATCCCTGTAACAATGTCCGTCGCAGACCGGCGGTATTCCAATCGAATTTTAGTACATCCAGCAGATATAATCCAACGATAAAAAATATTCCCGCAACAAGATAATTACCGACACTTCCGACATCACCCATCAATCTTCCCATCGAAGCAGTGATAACGCCGATAAGCGCAATCGTGATTAATATTCCGACTGCAAAGACTAACGAGATCGTAAAGGTTCGTCGCAAGGATATTTTCCCTTGCGACGCGATATAACCGACCACCAGGGGAATACTTGAGAGATGGCATGGCGAAAGTAGAATGCTCAACACTCCCCATCCAAATGAGGCAGCAATTGCTATCCAAAGAGAACCGGTCATTGCATCATATAATGCGGTGAAGATTGTATCAAACATATCAACTTCCCAGCGTTTTGGGTATCACACCACGCTGCTTGAAGATCTTGTGAATCTCTTCTTCGGGATAAAATCCTTCGTGACGAAAAAATTCTTTTCCATTTTCATCTAAAAAAACTTGTGTCGGAATTAATCGAATACCGTACTTCTTGGCGAACGGTTTTTGTTCTTCGGTCCACACATCATAAAAAACTACTTTAACAGCATCACCGTATTTCTGTTCGATCGCTTTCATTACCGGCTGCATTTTTTTGCAAGGAATGCAATTGACCGAGCCAAGTTCGATGAATGTGATCGCTGGTTTTACATTTTGCTTTTCTTTTGTTTGTTTTGGTTGAGGAAAGAGAGTGAGTGAAAATGTGATAAGTATAACGCTGACTAAATAAATTGATTTCATATGCTATCCTTCATTGATCCACGTGAGTATTTGTTCGTCTTTAGGGATATTGCCGACACTTTTTACTTTTTCGTTGATGACCAAACCGGGAGTGGAAAGTATTCCATATTTCATAATCTCCATAATATCTTCCACTTTGATAACCATTGCGGGAAGATTATTCTTTGCAACGAGTTCTTGCACTTTTGCATTGAGTGTTTTGCATTTAGCGCAGCCTGAACCGAGTATTTTTATTGAGACCATAGTGTTAGAGTTGATCAGTAAAGTATATTAAAAATATAACCGACGATAATTATTCCCGAGCCGACAATTCCGACAAACGCAAAAATGAGAGGGAGCTTCAATACTTTTTTGAGGATAATTATTTCGGGAAGGGAAAGTCCGATCACAGACATCATAAAAGCCAGCACGGTTCCGAGTGATGCACCTTTTTCAAGCAATACTTGAACAACAGGAATAATTCCGGCAGCATTGGAATACATCGGGATGCCGATCAATACCGAAACCGGCACTGACCACCATGCAGATTTTCCCATCAGTGATGCCATAAAATTTTCAGGAACATAACCGTGAACACCGGCGCCAACCGCAATACCAATTAAAATATAGATCCATACTTTAGCAACGATCTCCTTCACTGCTTCAATCCCCGCATTGATCCTGTCGGATACGGTAAGCTGCTCTTCTGCTATTTCTGTTGTGCCGGCTTTAATCGTGTATACCCAATCTTCAACAAACCGTTCTAATTTTAAACGACCGATGATATAGCCTGAAATTATTGCGATCAATAATCCGGTAGACATATATAACAAAGCGGTTTTCCATCCGAAGAGTCCGAATAATAACACGAGTGCAACTTCATTGATCATTGGTGCTGCAATCAGGAATGAAAATGTCACACCGAGCGGAACTCCCGATTCAACAAAGCCGAGAAAGAGAGGAATTGCGGAACATGAACAGAACGGGGTGACGATCCCAAGCGTGCTTGCCATAACGTTGCCGGCAAAATGTTTTTTCCCTCCGAGCATCTTCCGTGTTCGTTCCGGGGAGAAATACGAGCGGATAATGCCGACAATAAAAACGATCAGCGTCAACAACAGGAGAACTTTGGGGACTTCATAAATAAAAAAATGAATCGCCGAAGTAAGCGGTGCTTCCTTGTCTAATTGGATCAAAGAATAGACAAGCAGATCGGTCAATCGTTCCAAATTGTTATAGAGTGCTATCCACACTGCAAATAGAATTGTTATAACAATCACTTTCTTTCTCATGATACCCTTTTATGCTGCATGACTCGTTAACAATTCTTGAATTTGCTCCACCGTCGGCATCCGTCCTTGAACGATGACTTTATTATCAACGACAAGTCCCGGAGTACGCATAACGCCGTACGTTGCGATTTGTTGATAGTCCGTTACTTTCTCAATAGCTGCATCAATGTTTAAATTTTTCAATGCATCAACGGTGCGCTGCTCCAGTGTTTTGCAATTCATACAGCCTGAACCTAATACTTTAATAATCATGATAGTTATCCTTTTAATAATTGTTTTACGCCTCTTCCAAAACTTCAACGCCTACTTTTGCTTCCATATGAGCTACGTTTCCGGCAAGATCGAGAATGGCAAAGATACGTTTATCAGAAACTTTATAATTCACCCGTAAGCCGTCTTTCCATGAAACAACGATACCTTCCTGAACAAGAATTTTCATGTGACGGGAAAGATTTGATTGTTCGAGTTCCAATTCTGGACCAATCTCGCAATTGCATTTTGTGCCGTTTTTCAGCAATTCTATGATCCGAATTCTATTGGGATGAGCAAGTGCGGATAAGATATTCGCTTTAAATTCTTCCTGTGTTTTTTGCATTCAACCGTTCTCCATTAATGACTATATGAGTAATCACTCATATAGCGTGCCAAAATAAATCCCTCAAATGGGAGGGATTTGCTACATTATATAAACTGTTTTCTTTGTTTTGGAAATTATCAGGTTGTAGAATCTTATCTGTGAGAATATTAAATCGCTAGTTCAGTGCCAAAATATTTTTTCTTAAAGCGGAGCGCTACATTAACAAGCAATATCAACACCGGTACTTCAACTAAAGGACCGATCACTGTTGCAAACGCCGCTTGTGAATTTATTCCAAATACGGCAACAGCAACAGCGATAGCCAATTCAAAATCGTTACTGCCTGCGGTAAACGCGGTTGTTGTTGTCTTTTCATAACTGTACCCCATTTTTTTCGCAATAAAGAATGTTACAAAAAACATTCCTGCAAAATAAAATAAGTATGGGATCGCAACCCGAACGACATCAAGTGGAAGTTCAACGATTTTTTCACCCCTCAGCGAGAACATCACAAAAATAGTAAACAACAATGCAATCGGGGTAAGAATCGAAATCTTCGGAACGAACTTTTTTTGATACCATTCTTTGTCTTTTATTTTCACTAACGTGGCTCGCGTTATCATTCCGCCGAAGAAAGGAATACCAAGATAAATAAGTACTGTAACAGCAATTTCCCAAATAGATATTTCTACTAATGTGCCCTGAAATCCAAATAAGGGGGGAAGTACAGTGATAAAAACGTAGGCATACACCGAATACAAAAACACTTGAAAGATTGCGTTGAAGGCGACCAATCCGGCTGCAAGTTCGGAATCCCCCTTTGCCAAATCATTCCACACCAGTACCATCGCGATACATCGTGCCAATCCGACAAGAATTACACCAATCATCATTTCCGGTTTGTCAGGCAAAAAAATCATCGCTAAAAAGAACATCACCAACGGACCAACGATCCAATTTTGGATTAACGACAATGAGAGCAATTTTACATTTTTGAAAACAACTGGAAGCTCTTCATATTTTACTTTTGCAAGAGGCGGATACATCATTAAAATGAGACCGATAGCAATTGGAATATTAGTAGTACCGGAACTCAGTGAATCCCAGAAACCTGCAATACCGGGAAACAGAGCGCCGGCAGCAACACCAAACGCCATCACAAGAAAAATCCAGAGAGTTAAATAACGGTCAAAGAACGAAAGCTTACCAGATATTGTACTCATAGCGATTCCTTTAAAATATTTTCAGTATAGAAACGATAAAAATCTCTTTTGATTTCATCTCTGACTCTTCTAAACACCGCAATGATTTCTTCTTCTGTTCCCGTTGCATCAGCAGGATCATCGAAGCCGATATGCAGACGATGTTTAACGTTGCCGAAAAACACCGGACAGCTTTCTTTTGCATTATCGCAGACGGTGATGACATAATCAAATGATTGAGAAAGAAATTGCTCAACAGTCTTTGGATAATTCTGGCTGAGATCGATTCCAATTTTACTCATCACCTGGATTGCTTTGGGATGAACCCGCGATGCCGCCTTTGTTCCGGCAGACAACACTTCTAATGATGGATCGAACGATTTGAGAAAACCTTCCGCCATTTGAGAACGGCAGGAATTTCCGGTGCAGAGAATAAGGATTCGTTTTTTCATGGGTTCTGTATTTGTAAAAAAATTGTAGAGACGGATAATTATCCGTCTCTACAAAATATATTGTAATTGGTTATGATTTATCAGCATAAACGTTGATACTGAAAATGCCGACATTATTTTTCTTCAGATCGCGTAATTGATCAAGCGAGATGAATTGAAGAAGGAGATCGTTCGGAAGATGAATTTCTCTCTCCTTTTGTACTGTGATGTTGATAAATCCTGCGTTCTTAATGATATCAAGATATTCATCCATTTGCTGTGCACCTGCAACACAGCCGGCATACATCACCGCAGCATTTTTTAATCCGGCTGGAAGTTCTCCCTTTAAGACAATGTCAGAGATTGAAAAATGTCCTCCTGGTTTTATGATGCGGAATGTTTCCACAAACGCTTTCTCTTTGTTTGGAACGAGGTTCATCACGCAATTGCTCACGACAACATCCACGGAATTGTCTTCAACAGGCATCTGTTCAATATCACCAAACCGGAATTCAACATTATTGAATTTCAATTTCAACGCATTTGCACGCGCCTTGTTGATCATCGCTTCGGTCATATCGACACCGATCACTTTTCCGGTGTTTCCCACGATCGATCGTGCGACGAACGCGTCGTTTCCTGCTCCTGAACCGAGATCGACAACCGTATCGCCGGATTTAATCTGAGCAAATTCTGTCGGCAGACCGCAGCCCAAGCCCAGATCGGCATCAGCAACATATCCGGGGAGTTTTGCGTAATCTTCCGCCATCACAACAAAATCGGAAGAATTGCATCCGCACGTGCTGCCGCAGCAGGATGTTTCGTTCTGTTCTTTTGATTGCAGTGCGATCTCGCCGTATTTTTCCCTAACGAGATCCTTCAATTCCTGATCGGTGGACATATTACTTTCCTCCTTTGGAAGGAGAGCAGCAATCTGTTCCGCAGCATGGTTCTTTTGTTTCGGTCGCGTTCATAACGAAGTCCTCTCTGTATAGTATCGTAATATTACGATTAATGGAAGAAATTTTTTTTAACAGCACTTTTTAACGGAAACAACAAAGTTGCCAAGCATCGATTGAATTTCAGTCCATCCTTTTACATCGATACAGTAGCAGACCGACGTTCCTTCGATCTCGCCTTTGATCAATCCGGCATTTTTTAATTCACGCAAATGCTGTGAGACCGTCGATTGTGAGAGTGGAAGTTCGTCTACGATATCACCGCATACGCAGGAATTGCTTTTGGAAAGATATTCCAAAATCGCTATGCGGGCAGGATGACCGATTGCTTTTGCCAGTTCTGCAAGGCGATTCTGTTTTGCGGTGAATTCTTCTTTTTTTGTCGTTCCCATAGGTATTATCTTTATCGTAATATTACGATAAAAGTTTCATTGAAGCAAGAAATATTTTTGAAAAAGTTTACACACTCAATAATTGTTCAAAAAAACCACCGAAGGTCTTCTCTTTGTTTACGAAATGAATCTCTAGAATCCAGTCGCGTGGATTTCCATTGACATCGAGTTCGGAGAGTTTGATGTGATTGTTCGGATGGAGATAATTGTGTTCTTCATCTCCGAGTATACGTTCGTGAGGAAAATTCCCGATTAGATGACCGCAATGAATGTTGCCAAAATACCATCCGTATCGTTCGGCAAGGGAAGAGATGTATTGATAATATTGCGCACCGGTTAACGTAGAAGAATGTGCATCATAATATTTTTTTCCTTCGGACCATGCTGACTCGATATCATTTTTGAGTTTTATCTTTTGCGGATCATTTCCGAGGACATATGTTCTGCCGAAATCAGCTTCCCAATCCTCGAATACGGGACCAAAATCGAAGAATAAAATATCGTCTGCTTGAATAATAAGGTCTGGCGGATTTTCTTTGTACGGAAGAAGAGTATTTTTTCCGGCGCGAACAATCCGTTTGTGCCAGTATTTTCGGATACCAAACATTTGAAATGCGAGTTCGTATACTTCATCGTTCAATACTTTTTCGGATTTGCCGGCCATGATCAGTCCGCGTTTCTCAATTTGTTGAAACAACAGTTCAGCGTTGTGCTGCGCTTTCAGCAGATGTTGTTTTCGTTCTGAAAGAGCTGCCATAATTTACCGTCCAAAAAAATAAATAAGCATTTCGGGAATATGCTCACGCCAGTTTGCCCACTCGTGTCCATCATTCACTTCTCTGTAATAGTGCGGAATTCTTAATGAAGAAAGGAGATCACTGTAATTCCGATGCATCTGTAAAAAATTGCCAAACCCATTATTGATATCATATCGTCCGCAGTCGAGATAGATCTTCATCGAAAGAGAAAATGTATTTTCATCAGCCCGTTGTTTGGTAAGTGCGCGCAACTGCGGTGTGATTGCTGAAGATTGTCCCCCTACATTCAGGAAAACATCCGGTCTATTAATGACAGTGTACAAGGATATATGTCCTCCGGCGGAAATTCCGATCATTGCACGTTTAAGCGGAGAGCGTTCTGTCTTGTATTGTTTGTCAATCGCAGGAACAAGAACATCAGATATTAATTTTACAAACCGGTCAACGTGTATCCCCATATATTCATCTCCCCGTTGAACCGGAGGAATAAAAACAGCAATGACGGGTGGAATTCTTTTTTCAGCGATCAGATTATCAATGATCGTCGGCATCAACGCAAAATCGATCGCTTCAAGTCCATCATGAACATATACCGCAGGTAAGCGAGAGAGGCTTTCGTAACCCGGAGGAAGATAGATCTTGATATTCCTTCCCCCAATAGAATATTTTTGCAATGGGGGCAAAATATGATTGTTCAAGCCTGCATTAATTATTGTGCCGTGCGGAATAGAATCACGATGGATCAAATATGGCGATGGAACAAATTTTGGCATTCTCACTTCGGAATGAGGACCAAAACCGCTGGGAGTGATTCTTGGATTACGCGGATCTGTTTGATATTTGCCGTCAACAACCAATTGATAATCGAGCCGGGCGTTTGACGGGGCGATGAATGTCCGATAATAGAATGCACTATCGCTGCATTCGATCTTTATTAATTCATCAGGCGCATTCCAGTGCTGCAGATTGCCGTTCACACCGACCGATCCGGCTTTTCCATAGAATACAAAATGAAGAAGTGAATCCTGTTCTATAATGGGAGTGTTGTGATGTACGGAAAAGAATTTTTTTACACTGCCAGATCGTTGAGCCGGAGAAAGTTTTTGGAGCCGCTGAATGAACTGAGTGAACGTCTGGGCAGACAGTGTTGAAAGCGAAAGGATCATCAACAATATGATGCCGCAATATCGTGTGCTAATATGATTTTCCTGGAAGATCATTGTTGAACCGTTCCATTCCTTTTCTGTCTTGTAACGTTACAAATATCGTTCTTCCGTCATTTCCACCGAAGACGAGATTACTGCAGTTTTTTCCTTTTAATTGAACTTCACGGATCAATGTTCCTTTAGGAGAGAGAACCGCAATTGTTCCTTTTCCGTAACGCGTAATATAGAGATTTCCATCTCTGTCGCATTTCATTCCATCCATTCCAAAATCATCGAATTGATGAAACAGTGTTTTGTTTGAGATATTTCCATTATCGTCAACAGCATATTTCCATACTGAGCGTTGAATGCTTTCGTTTACATATAATATTTTTTCATCAGGACTCAATTCAATTCCGTTTGTTGTTCCCATACTGTCTTCAAGCAATGTAGAGGAACCATCCGGATCGATACGCCATAATTTTCCGGTATTTGTTTTCCAGTGCGGATCGGACGCAAAGAGTTGATCGCGTTTATTGATACAAAGATCGTTTGGCTGATTGAACTGTTCGTTGTGAGAAAAAGTCGAAACGCTTTTTGTTTTCATATCAACTTTTAAAACATTATGCATTGGATAGTCTGCCAACAGCATATCACCATTTGAATTGAATTGAATGCTGTTTGCAACGCTTCCTTGCGGCAGTTCAACAAACAATTCTGCATTTCCAGTCATATCAACTTTGCCGATGGTACCGTTCTTTTGAAAATTGACAACATAGAGATTTCCGCTGATATCGAATGCGGGTCCTTCAATACTTCCGGTGAAAATATTTTCCGCAGTAAAGTCAATCGATTGCGTATCAGCAACGTAGCGTGTGCCTGAGCAAGAGAGTAATATGAAAACAAAAAGAGCAGAAAGATTTAGTTTTATCATATCATGCGTGAAACAATGCCAACGCGACTGCCGTTGACCATGAAAGTACTTTGAATTCACCATCCAACAACGATTGCATCAATTCAGAGCGCGAAAGTTTGATAATTTCCTGTTCTTCAAGATCATCGACAATAATTTCACCCACCTGATGCGCGCCTCGGGCAAGGAAGAGGTTCGCAAAACCATTTCCGTGATTTCCATCGCACGGAAATCTTCCCAACGATACCCATTCACTTGCTTGATACCCTAACTCTTCACGAAGCTCCCGTTTTGCACATGTTAGCGGGTCTTCATCCGGCTCAAGATATCCGCCGACAGGAGCAAGTGATATTCCATTGGCGGCATATTTTGTCTGCCGGAAACAGACAAAATTCTCATCTTCATCCTGAACAACCACATTCACGTAATCCGGAGAAATGATCCAGCACCAATTGTCAATAGTTGTTCCGTTGGGCAGTTGAATGGAATGGTCTTCCACTTTCAACCATTTGCTATGGTCGAGAATTGTTTTTCGGGAAATTGTTATCCAAGGTTTCATATTCATTTCTCAAATTTCGATGATTGAACACAGACAAGTCACTACAGATAATCAATATAAACATCTATGCAATCAGTGTAATCATTCTTTGATTTTTGCATACATCAATGCATCGGCTATCTTTCCGTCTTTGAAAACAGCTTTCTTCAATCGTGCTTCAAACTCATATCCGTTCTTCTCCAATACACGGATGGATGCTTTATTCCATTCGAACACATCTGCGTACAAACGAACAATGTCGAATTGATCGAAGGCATAATTTGAGACCGCACCAACTGCTTCGCTGATGATCCCTTGTCCCCAAAATTCTTCGCCGAGCCAATATCCAATCTCCATTGATTTCCGATAGACGTCAGCTTTCGGAACAAGTCCAACACTTCCGACCGCATTTCCGTTGACAACGATCGCAAAGACCGTCTGAGAAAGATTATGCGAAGCATGCTGCACCCATCGAACAGCATCACCGTGGAAGTACGGATGCGGAAAATGGTCCCGCACATTCATCCAAATCTTCCGGTTGTTTGCGTGATGCTCCAGCGAAGTTTCGTCACCGATACTCCATGGACGCAGCAATGATTTTTGTAATTGAAATTCCATTTACATTTATACGGCAACTTTTACGATTGCTTTTTTAACAAATGTCATTGGAGGCTGCGCAGCATGAGCATCTTCGGGAAACAGTACGGCAAACATATCGGAAGCAAGATGCATGGTGAACAATGGCGGATCGTTGTAGAGCTTTACATCTTTTTCATTGTCATACCGGCTTGAAACGTTCTTGCAAGAATCTTCATCGTGCCATTCAATAGGGAACGAACCTTCGATCGGTAATTGGATATCGATATATTTTCTGTGGGTTTCAAGTTTTCGCCGTTCATTTCCCACCGCATCGTTGGCAATAATAATGTAAAGATCATCTCCTTCAATATCATGTCTCCCTTCGGATAACGTACGCAGATCGGTCTGTTTCAGATAATCGAATGCATGTTTGAAACTGGAATGAACATCAAAATATTTTTCAGCACGGGAAAGATGATCTAATATCATTGGGAAATTCCTTTCAATCTTTTAAAAGAATGGATGGGAAAATATGCCGGGAAGGTAGAATTTTATCGTAACAACCACAAGTGACAACGCAATGAATGTTGAATACACCACGATCATTTGTGAAGAAGTTTAAAAGCGATATTTGAACCAATGCCCTGCTGATGTGCCAGCGTGAGCCATAATTTTGCGAGCGATTCCAACATTTCTGCACTTCGTAAATTACCAACATCAACAGCGTCGAATCCGATATCTTTTGCAAGCTGTGAAACGATCTTTTTTGCTTCAGCATCGTCGCCGCACATAAATGCATCTGCGTGAAGTACGCCAAAAGTGAGATCTGAAAAATTCTCCGCACCGATCGTGTTGAATGCTTTGACGACTTTAAAACCGGAAAGCCGTTTAGCAATTTCTTCTGCAGCTGAACTTTCCTGAGCGAGCGGCCAATCAGGATTTGGATGGATTGGATTCGTGCAGTCGACGAGGATCTTTCCTTGCAGACCAACGAGCTGAAACACAACTTCACCCACGGCTTCCCATGGGGTTGCGAGGACAGCCACATCGGATTTTTGCACAGCATTTTTCACAAGCTCTGCTGTTGCAGAATGTCCGGTTTCCTGTAAAATTGTTTGCACTTTTGGCGTTAATGGGTTCCGGACACCGTATATAATGGTGTGTCCTTTTTCTGCCCAAAGTTTTCCTAATTTTCCGCCGACGTTGCCGGCGCCGATAATGCTGATCTTCATATGCGAATCCTATTAATGTTCTGTGCAATGTAAAAAATATTTTCAGAGAACGCACGTTTCTTTTTTACAAAACATCTTTTTTACAAATCAACCATAGATCGCAAGAACAACTGTTGCTCTTTATATGAACATTTCTTTACTTACCACAACCACTATATCAGCATTTACGGCACAAACCTCTTACGCAGCGTATATTTTTATCGATGATGATCCCACAAGGTTATTGAAATGAAAAAAATATTTTCCGTTATTTTGTTACTGCTGATATCTGCTGGTTATTTACTCGGTCAGGTGAAATTGGCAGACGATCCGTGCGGTTATCCCGATACGACATCACTTGCATTTAAAATTGCCGCATCGGGAAATTGGGGATACGGTTACGACACACTGCTGTACGATCTTGTCCAATGGAAAAAAAGTCCGTTTGTAATAATAGATTCAGTCGGTGCAACCGTTCAGGGAAGAACAATGTTTGTATTGACAATTCAAGATACGACATCAGACTCGTTGAATCTTCGCCAGCGAATTTGGATTCACGCTCGTACTCATCCAAACGAAGTTCAAAGTACATGGGTAACAAACGAAATGATTAAAATGCTGCTCGCCGATACTGAGTTAGCACGGAAATTACGTCAACGATATATCTTCAATATTATGCCAATGTATAATGCAGATGGAGTACAATTAGGTGTGGGATATGAGCGGTGGAATGCAAACAAGATTGACATTGAAAGCAATTGGAATGTAGCATCACCGGAAAAAGAAGTATTGGTTCTCCGCTCTCAATTCCAAAAATATATGGCAAAGCCAAACCCCATGCGGATAATGCTGAACATGCATTCTGCGTATGTGTGCACGCGATACTTTGTATATCATTCACCAAATTTTACGTCAAACACGTTTGCACTTCTGGAACAGCGATTTATCAATTATGTTCGAATGAATTTTCCAGATAGTATTAGACCGTACACATATTATGTCAGTTGGGTAAACTCATTCCCCACTCAGTATCCTGAAAGCTGGTGTTGGAGCAATTATAAAGAGAAAATTATGGCGTTGACGTATGAAGACGGCAACTGTACCTCAGCTTCAATGTTCGACAACACCGCACAGGCAATTCTAAAGGGTGTAGATGCATATTTACACGATACAACTTCGGTTACGTCTGTACTTGCAACAAACAATATTCCCGAACAATATTTTCTGGAGCAGAACTTTCCAAACCCATTTAACCCTACAACAACCATCAATTATCAGTTACCAATAACCAATCATGTCTCGTTGAAGGTGTATGATGTATTGGGAAGAGAAGTTGCATTGTTGGTGAATGAAGAGCAATCATCAGGAAAACACTCCATAACATTCAACGCATCATCATTGAGCAGCGGTGTCTATGTTTATCGATTGCATTCGGGCTCTATTCTAGAAACAAAACGGATGGTGTTGATGAAATAAATTCACAATGTGTAGAGTACCATCATTCAACTTTCATTCTTCTCGTTAAGATAACGTCAAGATTATGTTATGGAATATTAAACCAATCGTAACCCTCCGGTAACATCAACGTAACATCAAATTCGGATTTTTGTGCCATAAGATTTAATAAACTCTTAAAGGCATAATACCAATGAAACATATCCGAATATCAACGATATCTTTTATAACACTTCTTTTATCACTTACTGCTTTTTCGCAAGAACAAAGCGATTTAGACAAAATCAGACAACAACAAAATCAAACTGGAGGGACTTTATCCGGCAAGATTGTCGATCAACAATCAGGCGAAGATATTATTGGAGCCAATATTTTTATTGTAAGCACAAAACTTGGTGCATCAACTGATATAGACGGCAAATTTATCATCAAAAAAATCCCTGAAGGAAAATACAATGTTCGAATTTCGTTTCTTGGCTATGAAACAAAGAATATTTCCGATGTTGAGATCAAATTGAGTGAAAATACATCATTGAACGTAAGTATTGGCGAAGATCAAGGAATCCAACAGCAGGAAGTTGTTGTTAGCGCAAACGCAATTAAATCAGGCGAAGGAGCAATTCTTGCTGAGCGCAAAAAAGCAGCAAGTATAGGCGACGGCATCAGCTCCGAACAGATGAAAAAAGCTCCCGACGCAACCAGCGGTGATGCATTAAAACGGGTAACGGGTGTTACGATTGTGGATAATAAGTTTGTTTTTGTCCGCGGTGTTACCGACCGGTACAACCAAACAACATTGAATGGCGCATCTGTCCCTAGTACAAGCGTTGATAAAAAGAGCTTCTCATTCGATATGCTCCCTTCAAATCTACTCGATAATATGAATATTGCAAAGACCGCTTCACCGGACCTTCCGGGAGATTTTACCGGCGGTTTGGTTCAGATCAATACGTTAGATATTCCAGAACAGTTATCAATTAAAATAATGTCAGGCGGATCGATGAATTCGATCACCACGTTCAAAGATTTTCACCGCTCTCAGGGTGGTGCATCAGATTGGATCGGAAACGATGATGGAACACGATTATATCCCGCGCAAAAAATCTCCATTTCTGATCTCGGAAAAACTCTTCCTAATTCCTGGGGATCGAATCTTAAGAAAGGTCTGATTGCGCAGTCGTTCAGTGTTTCAATAGGAGACAGGGTTGATTTTGAGGAAGATCAACTCGGGATCATTGCCGCGTTAACATACCGAAATAATTTTCAACACTCTAATTTCGGTATCAAAGAATACGGCGGCGGACAATTACGCAGGGATGTTAGCGGGTTTTCGGATAAAGTTTCTGTGTTGTGGGGAGGAATTTTTGATATGAGTTATAAACTTGGAGAGCTTAATAAGTTCAGTATCAAAAATAATTATAATCGCTCAGCAGAAGATAAAGTATATATCATGAGCGGATATAAAGCTGATGATGATGAAAATATAAGATCCTATCAAACAGAATGGGAACAACGAGGAATGTATTCCGGTCAGATATCCGGAGAACATCAGTTGCCGGAACTCTTCAACACAAAAATTGATTGGATGACTAATTTCTCACAGGCGCGAACAGAACAACCGGATAGAAAAGAACTGGTCTATTCTGCCTCACCATATTCAGATCAACCAATGATTGCAAAGCCCGGGGAACGATCATGGGGAAATATTTACGAAAAGACCGTCGGGCAGAAAATGAATATTGCCATTCCCACAGAAACAATGAAATTTAAATTCGGAGTATTCAATGAACGCCGGACAAAGAATTTCAGCATGAAGTTTTATCAAGTAAGCAGCAACAATCTTTCATCGGAAAACTTTATTATGACGACGTATGCTGTCGATTCAATTTATCGCCAGGAGAATTTTGGTCCCGGAAAATTCTCACTTATGTCTTTCGATAACTCCAGCGGTGCGTATGATGCTGAACAGGATCTATTCGCATACTACGGAATGATAGACATTCCATTTTCAATCATCGGTCAGAGTTTTCGTTTCACCGGCGGGGTGAGAATTGAAAAATCACGGCAGGAAATATCGACTGCTCAAGGCCGTTTAGGTTCTTCCTCGATCAGTTCATATCTCTATAATTCGGACATGCTTCCCTCGGCAAATATTACTTATATGATTGATGAACAGCAGAATATACGCGTTGCATACAGTCAAACCGTTAATCGTCCTGAATTTCGTGAACGTTCAGCATTCTATTATTACGATTTCGATAAATCAGAATATGTACGAGGAAATTCCCAGCTTTCCCGAGCACTTATCAGAAATTACGATCTCCGATATGAAATATTTCCTTCGTTCGGAGATGTCATTGCCGCAAGCTATTTCTATAAATCATTCACCAATCCGATTGAAGAAGCGAGAACATACACTTCATTCGTGGAAAGAACCTGGATCAATGCTGTAAAGGGTAAAAATTATGGATGGGAATTTGAAGTCAGAAAGAATCTTTCATTCTTGAGTGAATATTTTATGTCATCTTCCATTGTTGCGAATTATACAAGAATCATTTCTTCTATCCCATTCAGAGAGAACAAAGGAAATTCATCGCTTCAACAGATCATTGAAGGCGAACGCCAAATGCAGGGACAATCACCGTATATGTATAATATATCCTTCTCATTTGTTGAACCGACTCTTGGCACATCGTTAAACATTCTCTATAACGAATATGGTTCACGCATTGATGCGATCGGAGATGTAAAAGCGGGAGACGGCGATGTGTATGAACAGAAACGAGGCACAGTTGATCTTTCAATTTCGCAGCCGTTGGGAATATTGATGAAAGGGCTTGAATGGAAATTCGCTGCAAAGAATCTCAACAACCAGCCGATCGTGTATACTCAAGGCAACGATGTATACCGAACAAACTTTGTTGGGACTAATTATTCAATGCAGCTTAGTTATTCATTTTAACTTGATCGTATATATTTTATTTCAAAGGGAATCAGTTATTGATTCCTTTTTTTATTTACACAAACGTAACGTTACATTCACGGTAAGATAAAACAGTATTAATAAATTGATGTGAAATAAAAAATTATTCCATTGCAAATTTTAATCACAATTCACATTCAATCAATATGAAAGGATCCACAATGAAGAAACTTTCACTGCTTGGCACACTGTTCCTTGTTGTGTCATTAGCGTTTGCCTTACCACGTCCCACAAAAGTGATCGGTGCCGGTTTAGGTGCTGCTGCCAAAACAGCGTTCAATCTTACTGCAGGAAAATCGATTACGCTTTCCCGCGACACCATCTATATCCTTACCGGTTTTTATTATGTTGATTCTCTTGCAACACTAACGATACAATCCGGCACAGTGATCATGGGAGACAGTGCGACAAACGGTACATTGATCATTCGTCGCGGCGGGAAGATATTTGCCGATGGAACAAAATCAGAGCCGATCGTTTTCACCTCTTCAAAACCTGCAGGTCAACGCAAACGCGGCGATTGGGGTGGAGTAATAATTCTTGGAAGCGCACCGACAAATAAACCGGTGACAAACAAGATCGAAGGAATTGATGTTGGGGGCGAATACGGCGGATCAGTTTCAAACGATAACAGCGGTATATTTCGATATGTTCGTATTGAATATCCGGGAATTGTTATCTCGTTGAACAACGAGATCAATGGTTTAACAATGGGCGGTGTTGGAAGTGGAACAACGATTGAGTATGTGCAGGTCACAAATTCCGGTGATGATTCATTTGAATGGTTCGGCGGTACAGTTGATGCAAAATACCTTATTGCACTCAATGGTACGGATGATGAATTTGATACCGACTTTGGTTATTCTGGAAAAGTACAATTTGCATTTGGAAAACGCGATCCTAATCTTTGGGATGCAGCCGGTCAGTCCAACGGATTCGAGTCGGATAATGATGGAACACCGACAACGGCTGCACCATTAACATCACCCGTATTCTCAAATGTTACACTTGTAGGTCCTCAAGCTGATACGAACGTTGCTTTACCCGTCGGTCATAAATTTGAATATGGAGCGTTGATACGAAAAAATACAAGATTAAGCGTTCACAATTCAATCATTATAGGTTATCCATATGGAATCTCCATTCGTAATGATTCTACAGCAGCATATGCACTTCAAGGAAATTTACAGATCAGAAATGTAAGTCTGCAGGCTCGCACGAATGTTCTGAACACAGCAACTGTTGCCGGTGCAGTCGGATTTAATTTTGCTACATTCTTCGGAACCGCAGGATGGAATAATCTTGGCGATACTCCTCGTCAACCCGCTGCAATTGCGCTTGTCGATGCGTTCAATGCGTCGAATCCTGATGTCCGACCGACTGTTTCATCCGAAGCGACAACAACAGGAACAAATTACAGCAGTACGCAATTAACAAATCCATTCTTTACACAAGTAAGTTATCGCGGTGCATTCGATCCCTCGAAAGCGAAAGATCAGCAATGGGATTTTGGCTGGTCAAATTATGCACCGCAAAACAAAGATTACAGCAACGGAACAACAGATGTTCAATCCATCGGTCAATTCATGCCAAATGAATATTCGCTCGGTCAGAATTTTCCGAATCCGTTCAATCCTGCAACGACCATACAATATAAACTTCCGGTCAATGGAAACGTTACATTGAAAGTATTCAACATCATCGGGCAAGAAGTAACAACACTGGTGAATGAGTTTCAAACCACCGGTGCGTATTCAGTTTCGTTTGATGCATCGAAACTTTCGTCAGGGATTTATTTTTACAGCTTGAAAACTCAAGAGTATTCGCAAACCAAAAAAATGATGCTGTTGAAATAATATTGCTCCTTATACCAACGACAAAAAGCCTCATCATGAGGCTTTTTGCGTTTCAGGAAACAGAATGATCTTTCATAACAAAAAGGTAACATCATCTTCAAGGAAGCATGATGTTGCAACGGTATCTTTGTTTCAATGAAAAAGACATTTACCATTGCACATCTTTCGGATCTTCATTTAAGCCCAGATTTTTTTCCTGAACGTTCAAGGCATTTTCGTTCCATTCTTTCATTTTGCAAACAACGCCAGGTCGATCATATCATCATTACCGGAGATATTACGAATCAGGCAAAAGAAAATGAGTTCGATCATTTTCGAAAGATTTTAAGAGAGTTTTCACTGCTCGACAGCAAAAAAATAACAGTAATTAATGGTAATCATGATATTTTTGGTGGACCATATTATGCTGAGGATGTTCTCAGTTTTCCAACGGCATGCAAATCAACAGATTATGCAGAGAAGATGGATCAGTTCTATCGTTATACAAAAGAGACATTCACTTCAACAAAATTTTTCTCTGAAAAAAGCTTTTTTCCATTTCTTAAAGTTGTTGGAGACATTGCAATTGTAGGGTTAAACTCGGTGGCAGAGTGGCACGCCGTCAAGAATCCGATTGGCTCGAACGGGAAGATCAATAGTGAACAATTTAAAAGTCTGCGCGAGCTGCTCAACTGCGAAGAAATAAAAAAGAAAAAAATATTTATTGCAATTCATCACCACTTCTCGGCTAAAAGCGATGTTGATCATTCTTCAACAATGGAACGAATATGGTCTGCGGTAGAATCTGCGACGTTAAAACTGCGAAAGAAGAAAAGACTGTTGAAATTATTTACCAAAGCGAATGTTGCCAAAGTGCTTCACGGTCATGTTCACCATCATGGAATGTATAAAAAAGAAGGAATCACATTTGTCAACGCCGGGGCCACGATTGTTCCCGCAAAAAACTCGCAACAAGCATTTCACTTTATCAACGTACGAGAAGAGTGTATCGAAACAGAGAATATTGTAATCCCGGCACAGTTGAAGTCATATCAAAAAAAAGAAATACCTTTACGCAATATTCGTAAAAGCCTTGCCATTGCGTGATGATAGTAAACAGGACTTACCTCTCCATCTCTATTGCTTCATATAGAATATTAACAAAAAATTAACACTGTATTCACATTAACCTAATGGTAAGCGATGATATTATTGATATATAATCTGAGTCTACTATGGAACGAATCGCAATAAAACAAATCATCATTGATCCGGAACGCTTCGTTGTTATGAAAGAAGGTTCGAAGGTTATTCTGACAAAAACGGAGTTTTTTATTTTGTATCTCATGATGAGCACAAAAGGAAAGATCCAATCCAGAAATGCTATTTCTAAATTTGCATGGGGGTTGGAATCATTGGACCGCCCAAGGACCATTGATACTCATATCAGTAATATTCGAAGAAAGATTGGAAGAATAGATGAAAAGGAGATCATCACCGTCATAAAAGGTGTTGGATATAAGTTGGACGATTCATTAGTTGAATAACGTCATCCGTTAAACAAAGCTCTTGGTGCATTTGAAATATCCCATTTCAAAATACTCGTAAAAAAACAAAAGGCAGAATAGCATTCTGCCTTTTGTTTTTTTACATTATTCCCAAAATAATTGGGAGAATAAGTATGAGCGACAAACGGGTTACATGGAACGAATATTTTATGAACATTGCGGAACAAGTGGCGACACGGAGTACGTGCAGCAGAAAAAATGTCGGTGCAGTGATCGTGCGTGACAAGACGATCCTTTCCACGGGGTATAACGGCAGTCTGCGCGGTGCACCGCATTGCGATGAAGCGGGACATGATATGGAGAATGATCATTGTGTCCGCACGGTGCATGCTGAAGCAAATGCAGTTGCGCAAGCCGCTAAACATGGCGTCAGGATTGATGAATCTGAAATCTATGTAACTGCGTCTCCATGCTTAACCTGCTTTAAATTGATTGCGAACAGCGGAATTCGAAAAATATTCTTTAAGGAATTTTATCGAGATAATCGAATTACGGAATATGCGCAACAGGCAGGAGTTACGCTGGTGTTCATGGAAAAGAGGTAAGAAAATATTTATACAAGAACAACGAATAAAAAAGTCAGGTGTAATGCCTGATTTTTTTGTTTTAAACAAATGTTAACAATTTAGTAATGCAGTGGTAAACTATAGATAATGTATTTTTGGCAATTTCTTGACGTTATCTATACAATACAATCCGTCATTCTTAAGGAAAACATCGTGAAATCATTTTTTTCCCTTCTTATTGCAGTATTTTTTTTCCATCTCACAATATTTGCTCAGGAGGAAAACCCTGATTCGGTAGTTGTTTCGACGAAAGAACTGCAAGAACAGATCGAACAGTTAAAATTGCACAACGAAAGTGTGAACGAGATTCTTCTTGATATGAAGAGTTATCTTGACATTGCTCGCAAACTTAAATTCACCGGATATATGCAGACACAGTATCAAGGGTCAAATGGTATTGGCAGCGCTCAATATCCGATTGGTAATTTTGCGGGAGGAACTTTTCCGACAAACGTTGGTTCGCGGTTTCAAGTTCGTCGCGGGCGTTTAAAGGTACAATTTGAGAACGATCTTACATTCTCCCAATATGTGTTACAATTTGATGTTACACAAAATGGTTTAGGAATAAAGGATGCGTACATCAACATTAAAGATCCATGGGTAAAAAGCTGGAATATGAGAATGGGTGTGTTCGACAGACCGTTCGGTTTTGAAGTTGCATACTCATCCAATTTTCGAGAGACACCGGAACGGTCGAGAATGTCGCAGACATTGTTTCCCGGTGAACGTGAACTTGGTGCGATGATCGAATTTGCTCCCGAAATCGGCGACTGGACGAATTACAATTTGAAACTCGGTGTATTCAACGGCGTGCTCCCGACTGCGAATGAAAATGACAACAGCAAAGATATCATCGGGCGGGCAGGATTTATCATTCCATTTGATGAAATCAATTTTGCATTCGATGGCGGAGTTTCGGTCTATCAGGGAAGTGTGCGAAGTAATTCCAAATTCATCTATACGTTTAATGAATCGCAGAAACTGTTCCTTGTCGATTCAACAACGGCCAACGCCGGAAAGAATTATGAGCGCCAATATTTTGGAGTTGACGGTCAGATGATCTATGATATTCCGTTGCTTGGCGGAATATCTATTCGCGGTGAATATGATTTTGGCTCACAGCCCGGAACAGATGGATCCAACGTCTTCTATAATTCAACCGCACCTTTATACCAGCGAAAATTTTATGGTTATTATGTGAGTCTTTTACAAAATATCGGCACAAAACATCAACTGTTGCTTCGATACGATGTGCTTGATCCAAACAGTGAACTTGAAGGGAGCGATATCGGTGCTCCGGGGAAAAATGGAAAGATCGGAGATCTGAAATACAGTACTATTGGATTGGGTTATCTGTTCCATTTGGATGATAATGTGAAGTTCACATTCTATTATGAAATGGTAAAAAATGAAACCGTGAATAGTGGTGTAGCAGCAAGCAGTACACTTGCACCGTATAAAACTGATGTGAATGACAATGTTTTTACATTTAGAATTCAGTATCGATTTCCGTTCTAATGCGAAATAATGACCATTTCAAATTTTTAAAATAAAAGGAACCATAACAGTATGAAAAAATTCATTGCAATTATTTTACTCTTTTCAATCTCCTCATTGTTATTTGCAGAAGATGTCATCACCGTAAAAGGTTCAGATACAATGGTGATCCTGGCGCAGCGATGGGCGGAATTGTATATGAAGAAAAACCCCGAAGTTACTATTCAAGTGACAGGCGGCGGATCCGGAACAGGAATTTCCGCATTGATCAACGGTACGACCGATATCTGTAATGCCTCGCGTCCGATGAAACCGAGCGAAAAACAGAAATTGAAACACCGCTTCAGCAGTCTTGGTGTAGAAATTAAAACCGCAAAAGATGGCATCGCGATCTACGTAAGTGAAAAGAATCCGATCAAAGAGTTGACCGTACAACAAGTGAAAGATATTTATACCGGAAAGATTACCAATTGGAAAGAAGTTGGCGGAATTGATTCACGAATTATTCTATACAGCCGTGAGAACAATTCCGGAACATATGTGTACTTCAAAGAGAATGTTTTAGATGATGAAGATTATTCCCCAAGTTGTCAGAATATGCCCGGAACAGCGGCTCTGGTAAACGCTATTTCAAAGGATCCGAATGGAATTGGTTATGGCGGAGCAGCTTATGCAAAGGGAATTCGTGAAGTTCCAGTAAAAGCGGATGAGAATTCATCTGCATATTTACCGAATGCAGAAAATGTAAAGTCGGGACAATATCCGATCACACGGTTCTTGTTTATGTATGTGAAAAGCAAGCCAACCGGTGCGATGAAAGAATATATTGACTGGATATTGAGCGAAGAAGGACAAAGCATTGTTGTCAAGGTCGGTTATTTCCCGCTCCGATAACAACACAAACACTATTTAAAAATGTAGATGGAAATCCCCAAAACAATTACAAACACAATGATGAAAAAGCGATTCCGCTTGAGCGAATTTCTGGCGGAAAAACTTATCACGGCAACGGCGTTCATTTCGTTCGCATTCATTGTGTTGATCTTTGTCTTCGTATTCAGGGAAACACTTCCAATTTTCTCTGCACCTGAACCGGCTGTTTCGTTGGAAGAATTGGGAGAGCAGGAAACGTACGGTGATATTGTTTTAAGTGATGCTGAACGTGCGGCAGAAGAAAAAGAAAAAACGAAAGTTGCAGCCGAAGAAGGGGTGACAGTAGAAAATCTTGCCGGTGACCGTTGGCAGCCGATCTCCGGTAAACCGAAATACGGGCTGCTTCCATTGATCGTCGGAAGTTTAAAGATATCGCTTATTTCAATATTCTTTGCTGCGCCGATTGCAATTCTTGCAGCATTATTTACCGCGGCATTTGCTCCACGATGGGCAAAGGAAACATTAAAACCGGCGATAGAAATCCTTGCAGGATTTCCATCTGTCGTTATCGGCTTTTTTGCTCTGGTAGTTCTTGCAACATTTGTTCAGGATATATTTGGTCTTGAATATCGGTTGAATGCATTTGTCGGTGGATTAGCATTGTCACTTGCAGTTATTCCGATTATTTACACAATTTCTGAAGATGCAATCTCTGCAATTCCAAAATCTCTTACCGAAGCAAGCCTTGCACTTGGCGCAACAAAATGGCAGACAGCGTTGAAGGTAATTCTTCCCGCAGCTACGCCGGGAATATTTGCAGCAATATTACTTGGAGTTGGGCGAGCATTTGGTGAAACAATGATCGTGTTAATGGCAACCGGGAATGCGGCACTGTTGTCAGCGAATCCATTCGAACCGGTTCGCACAATGTCAGCAACGATCGGTGCAGAGATGGCAGAAGTTGTTTTTGGCGAAACGCACTACAATGTCTTGTTCTTAATCGGTTCAATTCTTTTTCTGTTCACTTTCACCCTTAACGCGATCGCTGAAATATTTATCCGGCAGCGGTTGATGAAAAAATTCAGAGGAAGCTGATGACCAAGAAAAAACTCCTCGGCGGATTTGTGTATGGAACTACCGCATTCTTTGCGTTTATTATTATTGCGGCTGTTGTTATTGTTATGACCAATATTGTTGCCGGTGGATGGTCGAGTTTGACAAAAGATTTTTTACTTGGATCACCCGAAGAAGGAATGACCAAGGGAGGGATTTTCCCGGCGATCGTTGGAACATTCTTGTTGGTAATGATCATGTCCATTGCAGGAGTGCCAATAGGAACAATGACAGCGATCTATTTGAGTGAATACGCAAGCCAAAAATCGATCTTTGCTCGATTGATTCGATTCGCAGTGAACACGCTCGCTGGTGTTCCCGCAATCGTGTTCGGATTGTTCGGTCTCGGTTTTTTCATTCAATTTATTGGAACTCGTGTTGACGGAGTTTTGTATAATAATGGAGAGCTGCACTGGGGACAGCCAAATATTCTGTGGGCGAGTTTAACAATGGCGTTATTGACGCTTCCGGTTGTGATCGTTTCTGTTGAAGAGGCGATCAAAACCGTGCCGAGAGAATTGCGCGAAGCATCGTTGGCACTTGGCGCAACAAAATGGCAGACGATTAGAAAAGTGGTTATTCCAAATTCTATTACCGGAATATTGACGGGAGCAATTCTTGCCGTGAGCCGCGGCGCAGGCGAGGTTGCACCGATCCTGTTCACTGGTGCGGCATATTTTCTTCCGCATCTTCCGTCGGGACTATCGGATCAGTTCATGGAATTAGGATATCATATCTATATTATGGCGACACAATCGCCGGATGTGGAAGCGACACGAGGAATTCAATATGCAACGACACTCGTCTTGCTCATCTTGACATTTACATTGAATTTCTCAGCGATCTTTTTGCGGTATAAATTACGAAAACGAATAATAACGTAAAGCGATGTCATCGCGAGGAGTTCCGACGTTTTTTCGGAACGACGTGGCGATCTGCTTGTGCGTTGACAGATTGCTTCGTTCATAAAAAACACTCACTCGTCCCGAAGGGACTCCTTCGGAGTAATGACACGATAAAATAAAATTATGTATTCACATTCTTACAAAACATTACAGCCGACAGATGTTAGGATCAAGACCGAACATCTCAATATTTATTACGGAAAAAAACAAGCAATAAAAGATGTAAGTCTTGATATGTTCACTCATCGTGTAACAGCGCTGATCGGACCTTCGGGGTGCGGGAAGTCGACGTATCTCCGATCGTTGAACAGGATGAATGATCTGATCGAAAATTCCCGGACGGAGGGAAACGTTCTTCTTGACGGAGTGAATATCTACGATAAACAAGTGGATGTTGTGGAACTTCGAAAA
Organism: Bacteroidota bacterium; assembly: GCA_030679145.1. GTDB lineage: Bacteria > Bacteroidota > Ignavibacteria > UBA10030 > UBA8401 > UBA8401. The sequence goes on from JAUXTU010000036.1 coordinate 60,301, forward strand.
AAAGTAGGAATGATCTTCCAAAAATCGAATCCATTTCCGAAATCGATCTTTGAAAATGTTGCGTACGGACCGCGCATCAACGGCATGAACGATAAAAAGAAATTAGAGGATATCGTTGAACGCTCGTTGAAGCAAGCCGCGCTGTGGGAAGAAGTGAAAGACGATCTTGCAAAGAGCGGTCTCTCGCTTTCCGGTGGACAGCAGCAGCGTTTATGTATCGCTCGTGCACTCGCTGTGGATCCCGAAATATTGCTGATGGATGAACCGGCAAGCGCTCTTGATCCCATTGCAACCGCAAAGATCGAAGAACTGATCTATGAGTTGAAAAATACATATACTATCGTTATCGTTACTCACAACATGCAGCAGGCAGCACGCGTGAGCGATTACACCGGATTTTTTTATATGGGTGAATTGATCGAGTTCGATGAGACAAAAAAAATATTTACCATGCCTGCAAAGAAACAGACAGAAGATTATATTACAGGACGATTCGGGTGATTATTTTATTACCACAAGGTCACGAAGAATCTTGCTTTTTTACTCAAGAATAAAAACGAGATTCTTCGCTTCGCTCAGAATGACAATTGACAACCAATTTTTCAGGTGTCTCTCAGAATGAATTAAGGAAAAAATTATGGAACGACATTTTCAACGGGATCTTGAACAGTTAAAATCCAATGTCATCAAAATGGGAAGTGCGGTGGAACAAAATCTGATCGATGCGTTGGATGCTGTACTCAATAACGATCCGGTACTTGCATCTAAAGTGATCTCATCAGACGGGAAGATCAATCAATTTGAGATCGATATCGACAATGGTGTTGTAGATATTCTCGCGCTGCAGCAGCCAGTTGCAAGTGATCTCCGTTTAATACTGGCAATACAAAAGATCAATAACGACCTGGAGCGCATTGGCGATCATGCGGTGAACATTGCGGAATCTGCATACCGATTGACAGAAACGCCGCAAGATGAACCTCTGTTGGAAATTCCGAACATGGCAAAGATTGCAAAAGAGATGTTTCAGCAAGCGCTGGATAGTTTCATCCACTTAAATGCTCAGCTTGCGCAAAGCGTATTGGAGAGTGATGACCGTATTGACGCGCTCAATCGCGGAATGAACTCACAGGTGGTCAAGTTCATTAAAAAAGATCTGAAGAGCATCGAAGGTGGATTGGAACTTCTTCGCATCAGCAGAAATTTGGAACGCGTTGCCGATCTTACAACGAACATTGCGGAAGAAGTGCTCTTCCATACACAAGCGAGAGTTGTAAAACATCATGCTGAAGAGAAATGATGCTTCACTTCACCGTGACTGAATATTATCTCTCAACCCTCCTCTGCAATTCATCTCTTTTCAACGTGATCAAGTGACCGATTGGTTTTCCGTTTCGGTATGTGATTGCTCGAAGTGTGATCTGTCCATCGGGAAGCTCAACCGGACTTGTGTATTGCAGTGAATGATCGTCAGGCATAGTATCATCAATCGTGTAATAGATCTTCAGATCAGATATTTCTTTTTCTATTTCAAGAATCAATGTATTATTTCGTAACGACGTTTTTATGATCGCATCGTATGCAGCTCGGCTGTAATTGATATCAGCGGCGTCCGCGCGGCTGAAATGTGTTTCCATTCTCTGCGAAAAATTCTTCCAATCCTTTTTTTCTTTCGGCGACCAATAGACTTCCGCTAACGCCCACGCGCGTGGATAGGTCATGTATTCTACGGCGCGAAAATTCGGAACCTGCTCAGTCCAGAGATTTCCCTGTCCGCCTAAAATATATTTTGCATCAACACCGTCAGGAACCGGCTCAAAACTATAACTTTTTTTCACACGCAAACCTGCATATATTGGCGGATCGACCGTTTGGTCACCTTGATTGTAATCCAAATACGCAAATGTTGTCGGCGTCATCACAACATCATGTCCCATTTTTGCTGCTTCAATTCCTCCATTCACTCCGCGCCAACTCATAACTGTCGCTTCAGGGGAGATGCCACCTTCTAAAATTTCATCCCATCCAAGAAGTTTTTTTCCTTTTGTTTTCAGAATTTTTTCCAGCCGATTCATAAAATATCCCTGCAGATCTTCAACATGCCGGATGTTCAATTTTTTCATCAATGCTTTACATCCAGCATCCTGCGCCCAGTAACCTTTGTAACATTCATCACCGCCAACGTGGATGTACGGACTTGGAAACAATGCTGCGACCTCCCCAAACACTTTTTCCAAAAAATCATACACCTTCTCGTCAGAAGGATTGAGCGTATTCTCGACATTCATTTTGAAGGTTCCGTTTCCGTACCATTCCATAAAATGAGTTCCGGGATTTACGCGGGTGTTTGTATCTTTTCTACAGCTCAATTCAGGATATGATGCGATCGCTGCCATGCTATGTCCGGGAAAGTCGATCTCCGGAACGATCGTGACATTGTGCTGCTGAGCGAATTGAACAATTTCTTTAATGTCGTCCTGCGTGTAATATCCGCCGATGGTTGCCGCTTCACCCGGCAACGGATCTGTACGTGAACCGAATGCACCTGCACGGTCTACGCGCCATGCGCCGACTTCAGTAAGTTTTGGAAATGATTTGATCTCAATGCGCCAGCCATGATCATCCGTTAAATGCCAGTGGAAAATATTGTATTTGTACCGCGCAATCTGTTCGATGTATGTTTTTACATCTTCTTTGGAAAAGAAATACCTGCTGACATCGAGCATGATCCCGCGCCATCCAAATCGGGGATAGTCAATTATTTTTACTGCAGGGATCGTCCATTCAATTTTTGAGATACCCTCACGTTCAATTTCCTTTGGTAACAACTGCAGAAGAGTTTGCATGCCATAAAATAATCCTGCGTTGGTATTTGCAGAAATGACAGCACCCTGAGAAGAAGTTTCAAGAATATATCCTTCTTTCCCAATCTGTTGATTCTGTTTTTCCAATAATGTGAATTGGATCGAAGCAGTTGTTCCTTTTTGTGCCAAAAAGGAAAATCCTGTCGGAACATTTATTTTTTGCACAAACATTTCTGCGATAGGACGAGATTCAGTTTTATTATAGCCGATCGTTGTCGCCGGTGTGATTGCAAATGTTCCGTTCAATTGCTGCATCTCAACCGGCTGGGGAATCAGTTGCAGTGAATTGTTCTGTGCAGAACTGACTGACATTGCCAGAAGCAGAACAAGAATTATGGAATATATTTTTTGTGATGTGGTTTTCATGTGTTTAGATATTTTATTAAAAGTAAATGGTCATTGCGAGAGAGAGTAGCGACCGAAGTTCCGCTTTTTGAATCCCGCACTGCGCAGAATCTAAAAAAGCGGGACAATCTTTCAATTAAAAAAGAGAAAAACGAGATCGCCACGTCGCTTCGCTCATCGCGATGACAATGATTAGGTATTGTTGAGACGCCTCTTGTTATTTTGCCGCAATTATTTTTTGTTCATCGCTGCTTTGGTATTATAGAATTTCTGCAGCACAAAAAATGCTTTTTTCTTTTTCCCGTCATCGGAGATCAATCCTTTACGATTCCACCCATCTTGAATATTCGGCAGCGTTCTTCTGGGCGAACGAAAATCAACCAATATCCACGGCGAGATACCGCGAAGCTGCGGAATAGCGCTGATCATTTCTAACGTTTCTTTATAAAGATATTCCTGATATTCTTCAGAGAATCTTGTTAACGTATCGGCGTGAAATCCGTACTTTGCATCCGCACCGAATTCGGAGATCACAACCGGCTTGTTTTGAGTTATATTCCAGCGAATATCTTTACATTTATTCGGCAGACCATCGTACCATCCGATGTATTGATTGAAGCTGAGAATGTCTACAACATTTGCAAATGGATCGCTGATGATCTTAACATTCGGATTTCCCGGAACACTGCTCTGCTCCAGCGCCGCGCTGATCAATCGAGTTGGATCAAGCGCACGCGTTTTTGCAGCCAACTTACCAAGAAAAATATTTCGCAGATCACTCGTGGGAGTTTCATTCGCCATCGACCAGATGATCACCGATGCTCTATTCTTATCCCGGTTGATCATTGTTGTCAATTGATGTTCAGCGTTGCGGTATGTCTCTTCATTGTCCCACGAAATTGTCCAGTATACCGGAATCTCTTCCCACACTAATATTCCCATTTTATCCGCTAGCCGCGCCATGTGTTCGTTGTGCGGATAATGCGCTAGACGGACATAATTGCATCCCAATTCTTTTGCCCACGTCAATAATTGTTTTGCATCGTCCAACGAATGCGCTCTTCCATGGCGAACAGGACTTTCTTCATGAATGGAAATGCCGCGTAAAAATATTTCGGTATTATTCAATAGAATATTTTGCTCTTTTGTTGTAATGGTGCGGAAACCGATCTGATCGACAACTTCGTCTTTTTGTGTTTGAACGATCACATTATAGACATGCGGATTCTGCGTTGTCCAGTAGCTGATCTTTTGACTTTGCATTTCTACCGAAGCAGTTCCTGAACTGTCGGTAACGATCATTTGGTCCAGTCCGAGTTCCGGAATGATGATGCGTATTTTTTTCTGAGCGATGTCGGAACCATTCAGCGTCACCGTTCCTTTGATCTTTTTTCTATCGTTCGGATCTAATTGGATGACATAATCTTGAATAAAATCATCGGAGGTTTCTACCAATTTTACATCTCTGGTCAATCCGCCGTAATTCCACCAGTCGGTGTTCAGCGTCGGGACTCCTTCTTTTTTCCGCTTGTTATCCACTTTTACTACAAGAAAATTATCTTTTTCTTTTAGAAGTTTCGTTACTTCATAGTTAAAAGGAGTGAATCCGCCAATATGTTTGCCGAGTTTTGTTCCGTTCAGATAGACATCCGCCTGATAGTTTGCCGCTTCAAAATAGACGAATACGCGGTTTGTATTTTTTTTCTTTCGATAATCAAATGACTTTTTATACCAGATCGTTCCTTCATAATAAAAGAGCTTTTCTTTTTGCGTGTTCCAGTCTCCGGGAACAGCAATCGTATCAGACTTATCAAAATCATATTCCACCAGTTCCGTTTTGTCTTTTGGTTTGGCGTTAGTGAAATATGCTCCTTTGCCGGGATCTTTGGCATTGTCGTACGGCTCGTAGCGGTAGTTGTAAAAACCGTTCTCGTATGGATCGACGATATAATTCCATTGCCCGCTTAAACTTTTTGCGGGACGGTTGTAGACGTTGATGAGAAGATTCTCTTGAGCACTGATGAGTTGCAGAAGAGCGGCGAAGAGAAATATTTTTTTCATAAATAGAAGAGAGTGATTATAAAAATTATTTATTCATTAGCGAACAATCCTGAAGTATATGTATCGTATAGTTTAAATAAAAATTCAATTCGTTTTGGTTCTGTTGCAAAAGAAGCGTCTCGATAACATTTATCAACGGCTTTGTCTAATAACTGATGCGCTTTTAATAGCTCGTTTGGCATTAATAAAGGATTATAAATATCTGCCAGAGAACTTCCACTGTCAATATGTTTCTGTCTAATATCTAACACGGATTGGGCATCACTTTCTACAGCAGCTTTCTGCTTTTTAGAAATTCCATCGGGCCATGGGAAATTATTGTAAACCACTTCATTACTATATCTGTAATCACTCTTTATTCTTCCACATACATATCTAACCCAAGTCATGTGCATTTCAGACATCATTATTCCGAAATGAAATAACGAAGCATTGGAAATTACGCTTGTTGAATTATTTGCAATGTGACTTTTTGGAAAAAATCCAAGCGGAATATATTTCCTGTTTTCAGAAGAATGAAGTGGTATTAGAATGTAATCGGAATTTGGTTGTCTTATTTCTCCAAATAAATATGGTGTAGCAGCTAATTTTTTTGTTGCTTCTCTATCACTATCTGTTCGGTGTTTCTTTACTGCCTGCACACGTTTATAAATTGCGGTTAAATCTTTTAATTCTTTTGGTGAAATTCCGACTAACCATAAGCACCATCTTTTTTTACCGTTAAGATATTCATGAGCGCTTAATAAAGGCTTAATCCATTTTTTTGCTTCCGGTTCTTCTTTTAATAATTCCTTTTTTTCTTCATCTGAAAGTAATAAATGTCCACCATCATTTGGCATACTGCCAAATGATATTTCTGCTACATTACAAATTGGAGTTCTTCTTTTTAAGATAGTAGTGTCATTTCCTTGAACCAAGTAAGGATTAATATTTTTTACTTTGATTTTTATAGGTTCTGCTGTAATGTCGGTGTATTCAAAGACAAATTTTTCTTTCAGATTCTCTTTGCCAAAACCAATAACAACACAATGAACTGCCGCAACACCTTCTGCCTCGTTATGCCACCTAAATGTTTGGTGAGCAAATTGAATTTTCAATTTATAGGTTCTAAATAAGTAATTCCATAAAATCCCCGGTTGCTCGCCCTGGGCAATACTATTTGTGCTTACTAAAGCAGCTCGCGTTGTAGGATTTGCTTTCATGTATTCCGCAGCTTTGTAATACCAGCAAGCTACATAGTCTAAAACGCCTGCACCGTTAACTTCCACTAATATTTTATCAACATCTTTTTTTTGATCTGGTGATTGATGTTGTTTTCCAACAAAGGGAGGATTCCCAAGTATATATTTAAAGGATGAAGTTACATTGCCTTGTCCTTTAATAAATTTCTTCTTTGCTTCCCAATTTTTGTGTAATGAATTACAGTTTTCAATTATCGCCGCTTCACTCAATGGAATAGTAGGAACGGGTTTGCCAAATTCACTTTCTAATCTCATATTCATTTGATGTTGCGTAAGCCACATTGCAACTTCTGCAATCATTGCCGATGTTGGATCAATTTCGTATCCGTAAAAATTGCCTAATGGAACATTACTTAATATGCTGGAATCTGTAATGTATGTGCCTTTATATTTTTTCCTGATTATTTCTATATCCAACAATCTCAATTCGCGATACGTAACAACTAAAAAATTACCACATCCGCAGGTTGGGTCTAAAAAAGTTAATTCATTGAGTTTTTTTCTGAATTTTTCAAGCGCATTCATATTAGATTTTATAGAATCAAATTCTTCCTGCAATTTATCAAGAAACAAAGGTCTTACAACTCTTAGAATATTTCTTTCAGAAGTGTAATGAGCACCCAACGATCTTCTTTCTGTGTCGTTCATTACTGCCTGAAAGAGAGAGCCAAAAATTACAGGAGAAATATCTGACCAGTCATATGCGCAACAATCTAACAGGGCATCTCTTAATGCATTTGTAGTTGACGGAACTTTGATTAATCGGGTATCAAATAAGTCGCCATTTACATAAGGGAATTTATTAAGATCTTTATTCGTTGCTTTACGATTTTTGTCTGCTGTATTTAATGTTTCAAATAATTTTAAAAAGTGATCGCCAAGCGTCTTGCCGGTTGTTTTTTCTCTAACATAGTTTTCAAATTGTTTTCTTCCAAAAATTCCTGTGTCATCTGCAAAGAGACAAAAAAGAATACGTGCCAATAGAACTGCAATGTCATTGGAGTTGTATCCTTTATGTTCAATAGCATCATAAACATTTGCAATTCGTCTTGCCGCCTCTTGGTTTACTTTTTCTTCATCAGATTCTAAACGGTTTGCAAATTCAATAAGAAAGACAAACTCATCGAGTTTTGTTGCTAAGTCTTCTATCGCAACTTCGGTGCGAAAAATTATTTTGACCTTATTAGATTTACTTACTTCGACCGCATATTTTTTTATGCGTTTAAAATTCATTAACAAAATAAACTGTGGTTGTTGATGAGGTAGAAGGTTTTCAATATATTCTTCAGCCTGAATTAATGTCTTGTCCCAGTGTTTCGGATTATCAAAATGAGCAGACTTAGATTCGATAATTAATTTACCCGACCAGAATAAATCTGCAAAACCTGTTCCTGTTTCATCTCTTTTTTGAATCGGCTTTTCAAATTGAGCAAAATTTTTTCTGTCTAATCCAAAAATCTGAAAGAATTCGTTGGTAAAAGTTTGTGCTTCAGCACGTTCAGCAATTGTTCCACGCCAGCGCAATATAAATGCCTCAGCGTTTTCACGCATCTGTTTATCTATTATTGTCATTGTTTGATAGGTATCAAATTATTTTAAGTGTATCCAAGATATTTTATTAAAAATCAAAGCTCTTTCTTAGCAGGATTTCTATACATCACCAGCGAAAACAACACTGCAAAAATAGCATAAACAATCGCCGCAATCCAAATCAACATTTGATTGTTTTGCAAAAGAACTTTGAGCAATGCAAGTGCGCCAATAACAAAATGTGTTACGTTTCCCGCAACAATCGGTCTACCGTAAATTCCGCCGAGAAGAGAATCTTTTGCAAGCCAATTGAGCATTGCAAAACCAAAATAGAGTGCGCCGAGCAGTTGCAGTATCACGGTAAGCGTTGTTGTTGTATGTGCATGAAGAAGCGTAGATATCTCTTGAGGGAAAAAGGAGAGAGCAATTCCTGTTACACCAAGCACAATTGAAGCGGCGGTCATTAAAAGTTTTGTGTTCATAACGCTTTCTTATATACTCTTATTTTACAGCAATCATTTTCAAAGCGTGACAGTTCGTCACGGTTTCATTCCCCTCCTTTTTTAAACGTTCCTTTAACTTACGCCAATAGGCTAAAGAGTCTATACTTTCGGTAAGAATCAAGATAATATCCGTGATACTGAAGTACCATATTTCTTTTTCAGCATCCCACTGACTTCGTACCTTTTTTTCCTCAAAAAGTTTTATAGATGTCTCTTTACTCATTCCCATAGATATTTCCTCATCAATTTTAAAAAATGTGCTTTTTATCTTATCTCTTCAAACTCGCCGGCGGATTTATTTTTGCGGACGTTATTCCACATAAAATATCGTCCGTTCATGGAAATATAAATTCCTTTCGGTAGAGTCTGCACAAATGCAAGCGCGCTTCCGAGGTTAAACAATCCATCAGAGCTTCCGAATTTGTACGGAACCATCGCGCCGGTCAGCACAATTGTTTTATCATTTATTTTTCCCGCAAGATAGCGCGCAGTTTCTACCATCGTATCGGTTCCGTGTGTAACAACGATCTTATCTTCCTGCGTTGCAATGCAGTTGTCGGAAATTATTTTGCGGTCGGCATCGGTCATATCAAGGCTGTCGATCATCATGAGCGTTGCAATGTGCGCATCAATACGAGAGCGGCCAAGAGAGAGCATTTCGCTGAGATGCGTCTCTTTGAAGAAGAGTTTTCCGTTCAATTCGTTGTATTCTTTATCGAACGTTCCGCCGGTAACGAAGATTTTTATTGGCATAATGGAAAATATTTTTTACCGCAAAGTCGCAAAAACGCGAAGAATTATTGGGGTAATGTAATCCGAGTTTGGTAGAATATCAACGGCGGAGAATGTTTCATTTGCTTAGCACATCCCCGAAATCTTTGAGATTTCGGGGATATTAATGATAACGATGTATTACAAACTCATCTCTCGCAATCCTTTTTTGCGGGCTACGGCGGCGAGTTTGTATGCAAGCTGTTTTCCATATTTGGAAATGGAAAACTTTCTGCTTTTGTGGACTCCTTTTGCGGGACTCCAATACGCCTGATAAAATAGATGCGTGTAACTTTTATTGTTCCTCACGCTTTTTTGTCGTACCAGCGAAATACCGACTCCTTCTTCCAGATTATTTTTCTTTGGAAGATTGACAATCTCTTTTCGATTGAGTTTGGGGATTTTTTTGAGGACAAGATCACGGAATTTTTTTGCTTTTTGAAGCGCTTTGTTTTTTCCGCCGTACATTGAGTCGCTAAATAATTCAAGCACATTTCCTTTTGTGCGACGAATACGGACTTCCCAGCCGCGAGTACTATTATTCTCTCTTCGCAAAATGTATCGATTACTCTTGGCGATCATAGTTCCTCCTATGATGAATTGATCCAATGTAATTTATTGCCGGTGCAATTTCAAATAGTAAAAAAATACCGTTCTATTACTATTTGTTCTGTTGTTCCAGTAATACGCGAATTGCTTTCATCTCAGTTTCAAGTCTGTCCATCTGTTCGTTATGGCGCGTCCACACTTCGCTTCGTTTAACGGACTGCCGTTCACCCATTTGCGCTGCGCGGACGACCTTGTCCATAAAATATCCAAAAAACCACACACCAATGAATCCGAGCGGAACAATTACGATGAGCAATGACCGTAACCGCGGTATACCAAAAAAGATCTGCAATTTATCGCTTGCGGTAATGATGAGCAGCGTGAAATTGAGAATGACAAGGAACGATTGTCCGAGATCGAACCGGTATTTTTGAGCGAAAAATATTTCGCGCCATCGCGCAAGACGAACGCGGATGCCGTGTTGATCGTTGTTGATTTGTTTCATCGTGAATCTCCTTTAAGTTGAATTTCCATTTTTTTCATCAAACGAAAAGAATTTATTTCATTTTACTTTTTTTTCAGAGCCTGCGATTAAAAATGGTAATTTGCCAAACAGGATTCAACTTTATATTTCATACCAATTTGTCCGATTCCGGTGTGTTTTAGAGCAATTGCACGTTGCTTGCATTGATTGCTCGTAGTATATTCCCTTACCTTAAAATAAGACGGAGTGGTCATGATTCGATTCTTTACTGTATTATTTTTCTTTTTCCTTATTCCTTCTCTCAGTTTTAGTCAAAAAATTCCAAAAGACTCAACAGCAAAAAAAATGAGTGCCATTGCATTTACAGTAAATGCACCTGGTGCAACCAGTGCATTTGATGATCCAGATACAGATCCGGATGAAAGCATGGATGGCATTTGTGCGGATGAAAACGGTAACTGCACAATTACTGCGGCAGTAGGAGAAGCAACCAATATAGGAGTACCCGTTACGATTACATTCTCATCTTCTATGACAATTGGGCTTAAGTATGGCATTCTGTTTTTGAGTGGATCGAAAATTCTTGGTGAAGACCATGATGTAAAAATACAATTCAGCACGCCGGAGTTATTTGAATTTGAAGACAACAACGAAGTGAAAAATATCACCATTGAAAATGGCGGCATGACACTGCACAACAATAATACCGTTACAGGATGCACATTTATCGGATCACCAGAATTAACTATTGTTGGCAGTAACAATATTATCGGCGGTCTTAATTCAGTGGATCGAAATGTTTTTAGAAGCGGTACTATGGGAATTATTATTGCAATGGATGAAACAATGTCCGGTGGGTTTAATCAGATACTCGGAAATTATATTGGTGTTGATGCCACCGGCGCGGTAGCGAACGGCAACATGATTGGGATTGTGGTTCAGGGTGAAAGCGGACAGGGTGAAAATATTATTGACGGCAACGTCATATCGGGAAGTACCACTCACGGAATTTTGATTTCATCATCCGACAAGAATATTATTCGAAACAATAAGATCGGAACAGATGCAACCGGCTTCTTTGCGTTAGGGAATAAAAACAATGGCATTCATTTCTATAATTCTCAGCAAAATCTTATTGAAAAAAATGTTATCGCGGGAAACGGCTGGAGCGGCATTTCATTCAACGGTTCTTCGGAAACTGCAGGAGAATCTTCTTTTAATACAGTTAAATTTAATTTTATCGGGGTGAACAAAGATACGCTTCCAATTCCAAACCAGAAACATGGCATTGAAATCATCGGAAAAAGTAATAACAACATCATCGGTTCCACGCTGGCAACCGATAGTGATACGAACGTGATTGCCCACAACACAATGTATGGAATCATCACTATCCCCGACACCTTATTAGGTCCGGATTTTCCTCACAATAATATTTTCCGTCGCAACAGAATGTACGGCAACAGCGATCCGGGAATTTTAGTGAATTCGAAAACGCAGGAAGATATTACACGTCCGGTGATCGATAGTATTCAATTAAATCTTCTTCAAGAATTGATCGTTCATGGTTCGGCAAAACCAAAATCGATTGTTGATGTTTACATGGCATCGTCTTCTGATCCGAACAAGTACGGTGAGGGAAGGGATTGGCTTGGAAAAGGAATAACGAACGACAGTGGTCGGTTTGCAGTCAATATCGGTTCGCCGCAATTGAATTGCGATCTGATCACTGCACTTCAAACGGATGAACAGAAAAATACTTCAGGGAATGCGAAGAATGTAGGAATTGCGCCCCTGATCACATCGCTTACTCAGCATTGTGAACCCCCCTTATTTGGGGGAATTGCATATGCGAATAATAAATATACTATCCATATCAACTGGAAAAATTTGCCGAAAACAGGAGTGGTGGAATTTAATCTGAACGGAAATGTAAAACCGGGCATCATTAATGGAGATATTGCTGACGTTGAATACAATATGAATCAAACAGTAGTTGGGACGAACACATTATCTTGGAAATTGACCACCTGTGAAAATCGTTTTGCAAGCGGATTAAATAGTTATCAATTCTGCGGAACTCCAGTTCCTGGATGGCTTGATCCGGTTACTGCAATGTGCAGCAGCGGTCATTTTAAATACACTCACGAAGAGACATTTCCCGATGTTCCGGGAATAGCAGCAGGTTTGGGAATTCCACCATCGATGGCTTTTGTCGGAGGACTGATCTTATCGTTTGCGGATGCTCCGACGTTCACAACAACATTGAACATTCCCGGAGAGTCAACACCGATAGATGCAAATACGTCGTTCAAAATTGGAGAGTATAGCACCAGTTTATCCATCTCCGGAACTGCTTCTACAACATTTGCAAACTGCGACAACATTGATCTGACCGGTACTGTTACAATGACCGCTGGCGTATCAAAAGATTTTACGTATGGTTTTAATTTTGGCACAATTCCAAGTCCACCAATCCCCGGAATTCAACAATTAGTAGATGTTGCCAATGCCATTTCGCATTCACTCCGTGTAGGTGCAACTCTATCCGGAGAGATCAGCGGAACAGCAACGCTTGCCGAAGGAATTGAAATTACCGGCGGCAGCGGCGGAGCTACGCTTGCACTTTCTCCGTTCTTAGATGTTGCAACATTTCACGCGCGTGGAACAGGACAGGTTAAATTTAGTTTTGCAGTTCCATCGTTTTCAGTGACCAGTGTTGATGCATCTGTTACCGTTACTATTTCAGAATCTATTTCCGGACTTTCAAGATCGTGGTCATTTCCTACCGGTGGAGGGCGCGTACAAGGAGAAGAGGGACAAATTGGTGTTGAAAATATTTTACGAACGACCATACCGTACAAAGCATTTTCAGGAAAAAGTATTGGTACGGATACAACACTTGAACATGCAATTGCTTGGAATGCAAAACCTGCATTCGCCGTGGGACCGAACAATACAAAAGCATTTGCATGGGTTTCGTATCGGATAAGTGGTGCAAATAAAGTGAGCGACATCGCCATAAAATTTTTTAACGGCATAGAATGGAGTTCAGTCATTGCTGTAACGAACGATGACAATGTGGATAGAAACCCTGCAATTGTTTTTGATAATAGCGGAAATATCGTTGTGAGTTGGGAACGCAATACATCAGCACAGGCAATACCGGATTCATTACAATATTCTTTTGCCGCCATGAAGAATTTTAATATTATGTATTCCGTTCGTATGTCCATCACCGGTTCACAGATCGGTTCGGGAATATTGGGAAATGCTGATACGTATGATGCATCGCCAAAACTTGCAAAAGGAAAAGATGGAAACATCATGCTTGCATGGCAAGTTGGCAACGGAGAAAATCTTTTTGGTACCGATGCCGCTCCTATGCAATTGGTCGTTGCACATCAATGGAACGGTTCGCAATGGAGCTCATTCGATACTATTCCTGCAGCGCAATCGAAAATGTTCCAATGGGATTTTGCCGTGCATGACGGACAGAATGCAATACTTGCATTGGGAAAGGATACGCAAGACGATCTTTCTACAGGAAACGATTGGGAGATATTTACGATCAAAAAAACAAATGGTGCATGGAGTTCGATTCAACAATTAACAACGAATGCGATAATGGAATACGGCGTAAACGCTGCATTCACTTACGATGGTATTCCGATTATTACATGGATGCGTGACACATCTATCTTAGGCAGTTATGGCGCTGTTTCTGCATCTCAAGAGATTTGGATTCCGAATGCCGGAATGGGATTTTTCAACAATTCCTTCGCAGTCGGAAAAGATACAATGGTATTGATCTGGAACGAGGGAACATGCGCGGTGATATCAATGTCATCCGTGACTCAGCGGAAGTGGAGTGTTCCGAAGTTTGCGCACTTTACTACGGATATACAACGCTCACTGACCGCACAATTTGCAACGAACGGATCGCTTCATATTGGATATCAGCAATCGCCGTACAACACGCTGCCAAATCAATTTTCCGATTCCGGTTCATTGCAATTGATCTCGATCGAAAAAGTGTCTTCGCCGCTCGGCATCAATGCGCCGAAGAATCAATCTCCGAAGAATTTTGCATTGCTCGATGCATATCCAAATCCATTCAATGCGTCGGCGACCATCAAGTTCATCCTTCCAAAACAAGCGTACAGTGTGTTGACCGTAACAAATATTTTAGGACGGGAAGTCGCGCGGTTAGTTGACGGTGTAACTGCAGAAGGAGAACATACTGTGGTATTCAACGCAGATCGATTGGCAAGCGGAGTATATTTCTACACACTGCGTTCAGGAAATATCATGCAGACGAAAAAAATAATGTTGGTAAAATAATTCTACCATTTCTTAATAATACTAAAAAGTCCGATTTCAATTTTGGATTGTAACGGACTTTTTCTTTTTCACGATACTGTGCTCTGTAATACATCCAAATAATTGACTCTCCTGTCCGATTTAACTATGTTCCTTCACATAGATATCATCTTTTTGCTCTCACTTCAAAATATGGAGCTCAAATGAAACTCTCCACAAACTCTATTCACCTGTTCTTCGTTCTATTTTTAATTCTCTCTTTTCAACTTTCTGCACAGTGGTCCACAAACCCCGCAGTAAACAATGCAATTTCAACTGCGGCCGGTGAACAAACTAATCCAGCAATAATCAGCGACGGTCTGGGAGGAGCGATCATAACGTGGAGGGATAATCACAACGGTGCGAGTTATGATATCTATGCGCAGAGGATCAATGCATACGGGGTAATTCAATGGACAGCAAATGGAGTTGCCATTTCAATTGCCCCAAGTAATCAATCCATTCCAGCAATAGTCAGCGATGGATCAGGAGGAGCGATCATTACGTGGTTTGACTCTCGCAGTGGTGTGGACAATGACATTTTTGCACAAAAGATCAATGGGTCCGGAACGGTGCAATGGAAAGCTGATGGAGTTACCATTTCAAATGCTGCAGGTAGTCAATCCAGCCCGGCAATTGTCAGTGACGGTTCAGGCGGAGCTATTATTACTTGGCAAGATGATAGCCTTAACAATGGAGCAAATAATAACATCTATGCACAGAAGATCAATGCATCCGGAGTTACCCAGTGGGCAGTAAATGGAGTTTCTATTTCAAGAGCGGCAAATAATCAATGGAGTCCAACAATGGTAAGTGATGGATTTGGTGGAGCGATCATTACGTGGCAAGATTACCGCAGCAATGGAGTGGAATCTGATGTGTATGCACAGAAGATCAATGCGTCGGGAGTGGTGCAATGGACCCCCGATGGTGTTGCAATAGGCGTTTCATTGGGCAATGAACAAAATCCAACTATTGTAAACGATGGATCAGGAGGAGCGATTATAACGTGGTACCATTTTACCGGATCAAATTATGACATCAAGGCACAGAAGATCAACGCATCCGGAATTGTGCGATGGACAGCAAATGGTGTCGTTATTTCAGCAGCAACTAGTCATCAGGTTGTTCCGACACTGGTCAGCGATGGTTCGGGTGGAGCGATTATTACGTGGTATGATGAACGCAGTGGAAAGGCTGACATTTATGCGCAGAGGATCAACGCATCCGGAACTGTGCAGTGGACAGCCGATGGAGTTGCTATTTCAACAGCAGCTGGTGAGCAATATTCTCCAAAAATAGTCAGTGATGGTTCAGGAGGAACGATAATTACTTGGCAAGATTTTCGCAGTGGAATATATTTTGACATTTATGCGCAGAGAATCAACAGCTCCGGAGTTGTGCAGTGGACAGCAGATGGAGTTGCAATTTCGACCTTGACATTTGATCAAACCGGTCCAAAAATGGTTAGTGACGGTTCTGGCGGAGCAATTATTACGTGGAATGATTATCGCAATGGAACGAATTATGACATTTTTGCACAGCGAATTGATCCGTTAGGAAATTTGTATCCCGCGCCATGGATCAAAAAAGCAGGAGATATTGCCAATGATCAGGGAGGAAAATTACGGATACTTTGGGATCCATCCGCTATTGATGTGTGGGGTAATTCAACGGTAAAGTCGTACACAATAAACCTTGGTGCAAAAGCGACTGGCATTCTCGGCAAGAGTTCCGAAGCATTTGGTTCTGGTATTTATTGGCAGACGGTCGATATTGTCCGAGCAGATCAATTGGAAGGTTATAGCGCTGTAGTAAAAACGTACGCCGATTCAGGGTTGCAGGGAATACCGATGTATTATTTTCAAGTGATTGCAAAGAATTCAGATTCAACCATCTATTGGTATTCTAATATTGACAGTGGTTATTCGGTAGATAATATCCCGCCGGTTGGTGTTGGTGGAGCGGCAATTATGGCGATCAACAATGGAAGTATTAAATTGCAATGGAATAAAAATAATATTGATAAAGATCTGATGGGATATGTCATCTATCGCAGTACAACAAGCGGTGTATTACTGAATAACTTTACAAAGATCAAACAGACTGCAGATACTTCGTATGTTGATACATCAACTACACACGGAGCTACGTACTATTATAAAATTGCGGGAATCGACAATCATGGAAATGTTGGAACACCAAGTGCGGAAGTAAGCCAAATTGTTTTATCAGTAAACGGTACAAAAGGTGTTGCACCGAAAGAATTTGCGCTTGCACAGAACTATCCAAATCCATTTAATCCATCTACAATAATTGAATTCACTGTTCCTGCAACAGGACGGGCGACGCTGAAAATATTCAATGCAATCGGACAGGAAGTTGCAACGTTGTTCAACGGAGAAGCGGAAGCAGGAAAATATCATCAATTACAGTTCAACGCATCAGGATTTGCCAGCGGAATCTATTTTGCTCGGTTGCAAAATGATGATAAAGTGCAAATGATGAAAATGATGATGATGAAATAACGAAAACAAATAAAAAAGCGCGGAATAATATCCGCGCTTTTAATATCATTTTGCAAAAAAACTTCTATTTGAAATACCAACCAATACTGTATAATAAAATTACAGCAGGCGGATTTGCGATCCCTTTATCTCTGTAATAATCATCCATTAATTTGCCCCGGGTAATAACAGAACCCAATCCGATCTGTGCCGTGAATCCACTCGTTTCGGATCGATAGAGATAAGTTACGCCAGCAACACGCTGACTTAATTTATCTCCGCTTGTTCCTTGATTCCAAAATTGAATTGAAATTGCAGAACTGTTTGATGTTGGTAGAAAATGATAGTTGACTCCCGCGCCAAAACCGATAAGACCTGCCCCTACTTGAACACCGATTTTGTCCCCGATCAATTGTTCAAAATCAACGCCGATCAGTGAACCGCCTCCTTGCAAAACGCCGACAGTGATTGCGTGATCGAATCGTTCGACTGGTTTCTGTTCTTCCTGAACCTGAATTGATTCTTGAGAAAGTGCGAACGAAAAACAAACGATACAGAAAAGAAATGTAGTTTTAAAAAAATGCATAATGAATGCTCCGGGATGTTGAATTTAAAAATTTATTAACAGACAAAGATAAAAAAAGTTGCACAAAGATAAAACGGTAAATTATCCTGCGATAAGAAATTATTATAGGATAATTAATATTTCACATCACCTTGCCGTTCTTTTGCTTTTGCATTCCACACCGGAAGAATTTTTTTTCTCCATTCGGTTTTTTCATCACTCAGCTTTTTCATATCTAAACCAATGTATGCCTGAGCTTTTGCTTTTGTGGAAAGATCGGGAAACGCAACGACCGGTGATGCATTATGTTTGATCAGCACTTGAGTGATGAATCTCCGTGCTTCTTCTGCTTTTTGGATTGATGTTCCCAGCACTCGTGCTCCTTCGAGCGGAGAGTGGAATCCAACGGCGTTTGCTGCAGAAACCCAATCCCACCGCCATTGTGCGTGACGGATCAATTTCAACGCTGGAACAAGTTCGGCAGAATCTGCACCGGCTTTATACGCCGCCGCCGCTTCAATATGTGCGGCCACGATAGATTTTTCAGCAAGCTGTTTCAGTTCTGTGATCTTATCTTGTCTGTCGCTTACATTTTTCGTCAGCGTTTGTTCGCTTTCTCGGTGACAGATCTGGCACGAACCGGAAATATTTTCCAATGGTGAAGCGATCTTATGATTGGTGAATTTTACACCTCCCTCATTTTTATACGGCATGTGGCAGTCTGCGCATGCAACACCGCGCTCAGCATGAATTCCTGTGCGATACAATTCATAATCAGGATGCTGCGCCTTTAAGATCGGCGCTTTGCTCAGTTTGTGAACGAAATCGACATGACCGACAGAATCGTAATATGCTTCCATTGCGTCGGCTGAAAATCCTTTATCCCACGGGAAAGTGAGATATTTTTCCACTTTTCCTTTGAAATAATATTCAACGTGGCATTGTGCGCAGACGAGTGAACGCATTTCCTGCCGCGTTGCGTTATTGATATCTTTCCCTTGTCGCTGCCATGCTTCGGCAAGAGCGGGACGAGTGATTCTCAAATTCATTGTTTTAGGATCGTGACAATCCTGGCAGCCGATGTTATTTACAATTTCATGACCAAGTGAATCCCATGAACCCTTATAAAATTTTGCCGGACCCATGATGTTCATCAACCGCGGAACATCGGGACTCTTGCACGACCAGCATGTTGCAGGCTGCGGAACTGCGGTGCGAAGCGTATTTCGAATATCATTGATCGCATAATAGTGTCCGCGTGCCTGATTGTAATCTCGCGAGAAAGCGTACCCTGCCCAGAGCACAACATTCAACGGATCCTCTTCAAGAAGATCACGTTTTTTGTTCCCGCCGTATTTGCTCAGATATGTAGTATCCTTTGTGCTTTTGTATGTTTCATATTCACGTGGATAATTTTCTCCCCACACTTCGTTTCTCGGCTCCCAATCAGCGATCGGTTTCACTATTTGATACTGCATCATTGCTTCATTACGCCGTTCCATGATCGATGCGCCGAGCCAGCCGACGAGAAATACGATAACGATCGTTCCGATGAACAATATCCATGCTGTCCATGGTTTTTTTTCTATGAGTTCAGTGATTTTCATGAGAGACCTCTATGATAATTTATAATGTTACAACGTCAGAATTTACCTGAGACACTATTTTTCCAAATACTTCTTCATCCATTCCGGCGTCACTTCCGATGGAACTGGGACGCGGGCGTATGGAACCGATGCCAGACTGTTCACCCGTCCGTGTGGTGTTTCGCGGTGACATTCCCAGCACAATTTTCCTCCGCCATGTTTTTGCGTATCAAGCGTTACAAACCGTTCTTGAATATTCTGGGTAAGCAATGAATGACAACGAATGCAATTTTCCTGCACAACGGCAGTTCCTGCATCATGAATATGAATAACCTGCGGTTCCATTCGAAATGTAAACATGAATGAGTGCCTAGTTCCATCCATTGCTTTGAATGCATATTTGCGAAATGGATTATCGTGCGGAACATGACAATCGTTACAGACGGTAACGCGAGCATGACTTCCTCGTTCCCATGTTGCATATTGCGGTGCCATTACATGGCAATTCATGCATGCTTTCGGGTCGTCAGATAGATACGATGTTGCATTGCCAACATACAGTGTTAACGCGCCAAAACCGAATAGTACGCCGCTTACAATAAAAACCTGAACGCGCCATTCTTTTGGCGGACGGAAAAAACTTCGTATCGGTTGAATTATTTGCATAAGTTTTTTATACGTTATTTAGTGCAACGGCACAAAGAACTCGAAACCAAGTGTTTCATTGTATTTGTAATTTGCTACAATGTCAACTTCAAGTCCGAGATTGGCAATATTCTGTGGTTAAACATAGGAGGCAGTTTCAATTGTCGAGAAGGTGGATCCGCTGTAAGTTAATCAGTTGGTCCATACTGCGGAACGGAACCGCGCGCGTGATTGTTGAGCGGCGAATCAAGATTTTGAAAGCGGAACTGATACTCATCTTTTGAAATGGAATTCTTCCAATGTCCCGTCAATATACCAAGTCCGGTAACAGCAATGAATACACCGACAATCAGTGAACCAAAGACGAATGGTGTGACACTTGTCGATTTTTTTGTGGACCGAATCACAAGCGTTTCTTTTA
This sequence comes from Bacteroidota bacterium, assembly GCA_030679145.1. GTDB lineage: Bacteria > Bacteroidota > Ignavibacteria > UBA10030 > UBA8401 > UBA8401. The sequence continues at coordinate 80,735 of JAUXTU010000036.1, forward strand.
CGGGACACTCTTCAACGCATCGCATGCAGCTTGTACATTCATCACTCCATACTTGCCCGACTTCATTGTTCAGGCGGGCCTGTCCAATCTGATGAACTTTAATATTAGAAGGACAGACTTTGGTACAGAGTTCGCAATCAATACACGTTTCTTTAACACGAGTAATGCGAAACGGCGAAAACAATCCTGCGATACCGAGCAGTGCGCCATACGGACAGAGGAATCTGCACCAAAAGTTTTTGATCACAACGGAAGCAAGCATCAGAATAATGATCGTCCATAATGCAAAGGGTGTGATCTCTGCAAAGAAAAGATACATTTTAATATCTGCAACTTTGTTGTACGGACTGTTAATGAACATATTCAGATCATACACACTCATTGATGCGATAGAGTAGGTGAAGAAGAATAGCAATAAATATTTTAACGAACGGAGCGGATAGTCGAGCCATTGCCACACGGTAATATTCTTTTTGAACAATTGCTGTCCGAGCATCCATAATGATTCGCTTAATGTTCCGATAGGGCACATCCAGCTGCAGAATGCTTTTTTCATAACAACACTAACAGCAATAATAGCGATAAGAATAATTGTTGCGGCGGGATGGATCGTATTCAGCATTCCTGTAAAACCCCAATGGAGTAAACCCATGAATGCGCTGATGGGAAGAAATCCTTCAGCACCCGGCGGGCGTTCAATAAATGACGCAATTCCATCCGACATTCCCCATTGCATAAAAAGATAAAATTCTATTCCAATCCACGCGCAGAGTAATACGAATGCTAACTGCACGGACGAACGAAAAAATTGCGAATCATTCTTCAATCGGTCAATAAGCCGTTTGTACCAAGGGAAAGAAATGTCATCTTTGAATTTTTTTCTTCTCAATTCCTTCGGAATTTTTTTTACTGCGGGTGAAGAAGAATTGCTTTCAGAGTTTTTTGTCTGATTATTACCCGCAAGCTTAAGAATATTAATATCATTATCCATATACGTAAAGGCTGATCTATTATGAAAAACTATAAAAATGAACGGCAACAACAAAAGGCAATGCGCTGAAGTATACTATGACAACACATAACTCCGCGGTCAAGTGTTGTCAAAGATACCGTTACTTGTATCCTTCTTTTTTTATGTCTTTGCCAATATCTAAAATGTTCTTTTTGCTTAACGACGCAAAAAATGTTTCTTTAGTTTCTTTCCACTCTTTGTGCATCGGGCAAGGCTCTGTAACGCTGCATTCTTTATAACCAAGCACACACAAGTTCATCACATCCGATCCGTCAACCGCTAAAATAATATCCATCAAGACGATCTCTTCTGCCGGCTTTGCGAGCCAAAATCCACCGGAGACGCCTTTCATTGAATGCAGCAATCCTTTGCGCGATAATTTTTGGAATATCTTACCAAGAAAATGGAATGGAATTTTCAGATGAGATGAAATCTCTTTAATGGTCGTCATCTGTCCTTCTTTTTTCTGTGCAAGGTAGATTATAGATTGTATTGCGTATTCACATTGTCTGCTGAAAAAAACTGACATAAAATCCTCACTTCTTACATTGATTAACTATTACATTTGTTATCGGTCAGACGACGATCGCTTGACCGATGGAATTGATTTACATATACGATTGTAATGCCTTCATATAATTTGCACGTTCAAATGATGATGGATCCGCGACTGATTGATGGCTCATGCTTCCGCGCATATCATTCAACGATGCATATTCATGTTCCACCATCCATTGTTGAACACCGGTAAGCACTTCACGGATCTTTCTTGGACCGTGACGAAGTAACGCTGAGCACATCATTGTTACATTTGCGCCCGCCATGATCAATTTTAAAACATCTTCGGCAGTGTGAACCCCTGTTGTTGCAGCAAGATCGGCATTGATTTTTTTGTATAAGATACCGATCCATCGAAGCGGCAGCCGAAGAGAATCTGAACTGCTAAGGATAACCCCGGGTTCTACGTTCAATGTATCAAGATTGATATCCGGTTGATAAAAACGATTGAACAATACTAGTCCATTCACGCCTATTTTGTCGAGACGTTTAGCAATATTGGATAACGATGTAAAATACGGCGACAATTTTACAGCAACGGGAATGGAAACCTGATTGCGCACATCTTTCACGATATCCAGATATGATTGTTCGATGTCATCGCTGCTCATATTCGGATCGGTGGGGATGTAGTAGATGTTCAATTCCAGCGCATCAGCACCTGCTTGCTGAATCAGTTTTGCATATTCCACCCAGCCGCCGTCCGTAACGCCGTTAATGCTTCCAATAATGGGAATTGAAACTGCTTCTTTCAATTTTCGAATGTGGTTCAGATATTCATCAGGTCCACTATGGTATTCATGCATTTCAGGAAAATATGATGTGGCTTCCGCATAACTTTCCGCATGATACGTGAGATGGTGATACATTTCTTTTGTTTCATGACGGATCTGCTCTTCAAAGATCGAATATAATACAACTGCCGAAGCACCGTAATCTTCCATTAACCGAACACTGCCGACTGTACGTGACATTGGCGATGCCGATGGAACGATTGGATTTTTGAGATTCAGTCCGAGGTAACTAGTTGATAGATCCATAAAAATTCTCTCCTGTGAAAACGTCATTCCCGAATGTTTTTAACGGGAATCCCCGCCTGCGTCGGGCAGGTATTTCTGGATGCCCGACTGGAACGTTAGGGCATGACGTAAAAATAAAATTAATGTCCGTTAGTTGCGGCAGCAGGTGTTGCATAGTTCATTGCTGCCAGTTGTTCGTAGAATCTCCATTTCTTCATCACATCTTCCTGAGCTTGTCGCAGCAGAAGTTTTGCTTTTTCCGGATCCATCTTTGTCAACATCTTAAAACGGATCTCATTGTATTCAAAATCTTCCAATTTTATTTTCGGCATTTTTGAATCAAGCTGGAATGGATTCTTTCCTTCTTTTGTCAGTGCCGGATTATATCTGTATAACGGCCAGTGTCCTGAATCTACCGCAAGTTTTTGTGCATTCATTCCTTTGGTCATATTGATTCCGTGTGCGATACAGTGACTGTATGCAAGAATGAGCGACGGACCGTCGTATGCTTCCGCTTCCTGAATTGCTTTCACTGTTTGAAGATCGTTTGCACCCATTGCGATCTGCGCTACATACACATTGCCGTAGCTCATTGCGATCAAGCCGAGATCTTTTTTACCGATCGGCTTTCCGCCTGCAGCAAATTTCGCAACTGCGCCGCGCGGTGTCGATTTTGACATTTGTCCGCCGGTGTTGGAATATACTTCGGTGTCAAGTACTAGAATGTTCACATTCCGTCCTGAGGCGATCACGTGATCCAATCCGCCAAAGCCGATATCGTATGCCCAGCCGTCGCCACCCATGATCCAGACACTCTTTTTTACAAGAGAATCGGCAAGCTGCGTCAATTGTTTTGATTCCGGAGTGTTGATGGCTGGAAGTAATTTTTTCAGTTCTTTAACACGTTCACGTTGTGTGTAAATTTCCATTTCATCATGTTGAGTTGATGAAAGGATAGAGTTCACAATTCCTTCTCCCAATTGTGGAATTAATTGAATGAGAAGTTCACGTGCATATTCAACTTGTTTATCCAATGATAATCGCATCCCGTAACCGAACTCTGCGTTATCTTCGAACAATGAGTTCGACCATGCAGGTCCGCGTCCGTCGTTATTTTTTGTCCAAGGCGTTGTCGGTAAGTTTCCGCCGTAGATCGAAGAGCATCCTGTTGCATTTGCAACAATAGTTCTGTCGCCGAACAACTGGCTCACTAATTTTACGTAGGGAGTCTCGCCGCAGCCTGTACAGGCACCAGAGAATTCAAACAGCGGCTGTAAGAATTGTGTTCCCTTGATCGTTTTCACATCAACAGTGCGACGATCAGCTTCCGGAATGGTAAGGAAATAATCCCAGTTCTTTTTTTCCTGATCGCGAACCGCAGGTTGAGGTACCATATTCAACGCTTTATATTTTGTTTCTTTTTTATTCTTTGCAGGACAAACTTCTACGCAGATTCCGCAGCCGGTACAATCTTCCGGAGCAACTTGAATTGTGTACGCTTGTCCTTTGTATTCATTTCCTTTGTACGGCATATGCTTAAATGATTCAGGGGAACCTTCGGCAAGAGCATTGTCATACACTTTAATGCGGATGGTTGCGTGCGGACAGACCAACGCGCATTTTCCACATTGGATGCACCATTCGGAATCCCACGAAGGAATTTCCGTAGCAATATTTCGTTTTTCCCACGACGTTGTGCCGACAGGGTACGTACCATCAATAGGCAGTCGGCTGACAGGAATTGAATCTCCCTGCCCGGCGATCATTTTCGCCGTGACATTTTTGATGAAGTCTGGAGCATGGTCAGGCACAACGGGGGGAAGAGTAATTGTACTTGTTAATTCATTCGGATAATCTACTTTGAAAAGATTCTCGATCGTTGCATCCACTGCAGCATAATTCATCTTTACAATATCTTCACCTTTTTTACCGTAGGTCTTTTTGATGGATGTTTTGATCGCGGTGATTGCATCTTCTTTCGGCAGAACGCCGGAGATCGCGAAAAAGCAGGTCTGCATAATTGTGTTGACGCGCGAACCCATTCCTGTTTTCACGGCAACGGCGTTTCCATCGATCACGTAGAAATTCAATTTCTTTTTGATGATCTGTTCTTGAACGACCAATGGAAGATTTCCCCAGACACGTTCTTTCGGGAATGGAGAATTGAGAAGGAATGTTCCGCCATCAATGATGGAGGTGAGCATATCGAACTTCTCTAAGAACTGCCATTGATGGCACGCAACAAAGTTTGCGCGTGAGATCAAATATGTTGAACGAATGGGACGAGGACCGAATCGTAAATGTGATACGGTTGTTGAACCGGATTTCTTTGAATCGTAAACAAAATATCCTTGTCCGAAAAAGTTTGTTTCTTCACCGATGATCTTGATCGAGTTCTTGTTCGCACCGACTGTTCCGTCTGCACCAAGGCCGTAGAAGAGCGAACGGATCACGTCGTTCTTTTCCGTTGTATAATTCGGATCGTATTCTAAACTGGTGTGGCCAAGATCGTCATTGATACCAATGGTAAAATGATTCTTCTGTTTTTCTTTGGAAAGTTCATCAAAGATTCCTTTGACCATAGCAGGTGTAAATTCTTTTGATGACAATCCGTATCTGCCGCCGATGACTTTTGGATATGCCTTGAACTTCGATTCACTGGTCGTGTGCATTTCATGCAAGGCAGTGATCACATCTTGATACAATGGTTCACCTGCGCCGCCCGGCTCTTTTGTTCTGTCGAGCACCGCGATTGATTTTGTTGTAACGGGAAATGCTTCAATAAAATGTTTCATGGAGAATGGACGGAACAATCGGATCTTTACAACGCCGACCTTTTCTCCATTTTCCATTAATGCATCAACAGTTTCATGAACACTTTCCGAACCCGAACCCATTAACACGATCACTCGTTCCGCATCCGGTGCGCCGTAATAATCGAACAGATGATATTGTCGTCCGACGACCTTTGCAAATTGATCCATCGCTTTTTGTACGATGTTGGGGCAGCGATCATAAAATGGATTCACTGTTTCGCGTGCCTGAAAATACACATCAGGATTTTGTGCTGTTCCTCGCATCACCGGTTTTTCGGGTGTGAGTGCGCGTTGACGATGTTCCGTGATCAGTTTATCATTCATCATTGCTTTGATATCGGAGATCGCTAATTCTTCTATCTTCATCACTTCGTGTGATGTTCTGAATCCGTCAAAAAAATGAATGAACGGAATGCGTGATTCCAATGTTGCCGCTTGAGAGATCAGTGCGAAATCCATTACTTCCTGAACATTGTGTGAACATAACATTGCCCAGCCTGTTGAGCGTGTTGACATCACGTCGCTATGGTCACCAAAAATCGAGAGACCTTGCGCCGCAATGGAACGGGCTGAAACATGAAATACCGTCGAAGTCAATTCACCGGCGATCTTGAACATGTTCGGGATCATCAACAACAGACCTTGCGATGCAGTGAATGTTGTGGTGAGCGATCCTGTTTGCAATGCTCCGTGTACTGCGCCCGATGCGCCCCCTTCACTTTGCATTTCGGCAACGATCGGAACCGTTCCCCAGATATTTTTCTTTCCTTCGGACGACCATTGATCGCACCATTCCCCCATATTGGATGAAGGAGTGATTGGATAGATCGCGATGACTTCGTTTGTTTTATGTGCTACATATGCAGCGGCTTCGTTGCCGTCTATATTTACCATTTCTCGTTTTATTTCGGACATATTATTAAGCTCCAGACTATATCAAAAAAAATTGTGCTGCTGATGATCGTATTGTTCTCGAGTAGTTCACCCGGAAATCCTGTATTGCAGTGTAGTGTGAATTAAACTGACCATCTATCTGCAAATACATTGCCAGATTGATTTTGTAAGATTTATTGGAAATTTTTGCAAAACAGAGGGATTTTCAGCAGATTTTTATTAACTATTTTTCAGTTGTAGGAATGTCGGAATTCGGAGTCTTATTTGTAAGAAAGGAAAAAAACGAGATTTCTGTCTGAGAAAAGGGAAACAGGATAAATCTATCCCGATTTCCTCGAAAAAGAAAAATCCCCATAATTTGAAGAACCGAATTAATGAATGAGTCTTTTGTAAGCAATCGCAATATGGTGCGGTTTCATGAGTTGCTTTTTGCGGGTTGTCCAATTATGTATTTCTGATTGGATTTGTTCGACGGTATATTGTGGAAAGTTTTTCATAATAAAATCTACCGTTGCGAGTAATTCTATTCCATACGGGGATTCAAATCCTTCAATTAACAACAGAACTTTTTCTATTCGTTCTCTTTGCTCCTGAGTTAAATTTCCTTTGACATATGCATCAACCATAGAAAGGTTTTCTTCATTCATGGTTATTACCGTTGCAGGCTTATTATCTTCGTGTCTGAACTGAATAAACGTTCCATTCAGATGTTGAAGCAAATGGAGCAGTTGATGTGAATAGGGACCATATTGACTTTTTTCAAATGTAATTCTATCAGTTCCTAAAAAATATGCAAGATATTGCGCAACTAAAGTATTTATGGAATAACCTAAGATACGATAACGGCTCATCACAAAGACCAGCATTGCTTGCTCGTTGGTTATTGCATAAGTATTGTGAATGCTCATACCGTACGTTGTCGGTTACTATTACAAATTTAAAATTCCGAATGTTTCGTGATGCGGAACAGAGAGATTAATAAACTGGAATTTTACGGGTGTATGTTGTTTTAGTAAATCGAAGATTTTTTCACTCTCACCATCGGATGAAATATAGTAATCTATCGTAGGTTCAACATCAGCCCGCGCAAATAATTTTGTGTCATTAGGAATGATTGCGCGTTGAGTTACTTGAAGTGATTTTTTATGATCGAAAACAATTCTTGCGAATTCACCGGTGCGTTTTGCATGATCTAAATTGAAGGGAAGTATTTGAACTGTTTTAAGAGGAAGTTCCTGAATTGTTCCGCGAACACAGTACTCGGCAATACTGATTGTGGACACCATCATCACAATATCTTTTTCCAAGAAATATTTGAAGTATCCATCGGCATTGTTAAATAATGGATCGGCATCATTGAGGAAACGAAGAAAAAAACTTGTATCAAGCAACACCGATTTATGCGTCATATCCTCCTCGTAGTTCACGGAGCCAGCCATCGGGGTTTTTCAACGCTCCAAGCCAGTTTTTTTTCGCCTTGTTTCGCAACGACGTTAAGTATCGGTCATCGTATTTTGGTTGATATTCAACCATTTCAAGAAATTGTAACGTAGATTTATCTATTTCTCCTGTCTCAGTATGCTGTTTTCCTTTTGCACGGATACCAAAGGTTTTATACAACATATTATCATCGTACGTTTCCAAAAATGAGATCGGTGTTTCCACTCGAATAATTCCCTGATCTTCGGTATAGATATGAATATTCGCTTTTTCTTTCCCTCCGGCATTCGTTACTTTGCCGTAGAAATAAAATTCAGCATCAGCCCATACTAATTCGGTGCGTTGGAAGTGTGTTGTCCTGTCAATGATTATTTCGTTTGAATTGAGAACTGAAGTAGAAAGTGTAAACGTGTAATTTTTTTTGACAGCAGTATCTTGAAATTCTTCTATAGCACGAGCGGTTGGGGCATCTAAAAAATCTATTGTTTGCGACTGGTTAATGGAACCGATCAAAGCATTAAATCCGATGATGTATTGCAGGGAAGTTTTAAAAATATGGCGCACCGATCCCTCTTCAATTTTATAACTGATAAGAGGACGCTCCTTTTTTTCACCCGGATACAGAAGGTTTTCGGTTTTTTCCAACACCTCTTTTATTTCCCGAATGTCGTATGTTTCCGGTGAAAGGGGAATATTACCGTGTGATCCTGTTATCCGTATTTCTATATAACCAGTTTTTTCCATACACTCAATGTAATAAAAGTGAGTTTTGTTTCAAAGGTACGTCAAATATTGCCAGTAAAATCAGCAATTTTAAAACGCTATAAACTTCTCATCCAAATAATGCTTCAAATTCCATATCTTCATTACACTTACTTTTTACTATGTTTAATATAGTAATCATTTATCGTTGTTAATAAATCTCTCCATCCAAGATCTTTCGCGCGATCAGCTTTGTATATTCCGAAAAATCTTTATCGAGCATCCATTTCACCATTCCAAGATTATCGGCAACGGGCATTCCTTTGTTCTTGCCGAAGGTAAATATGATCTCACCGTTCTTATCGCGGGAAAATTTTCGATCGTAGTCCAGATATTCACTTTCCTGGAATGAATATTCGTGCAGCGCATCGGTGGTGGGAGTGATGTCGGAATATTTTTGTAATTGTCCGTTCAACACTTTGATCGTTGCTTCAACATCGGCTTCGGCGGAGTGGGCATTGATGATCTCTTCATTTGCGTAGAATTTCAATGCGGCGGCAAGATTTCGCGGTTCTTTTTTAAAATAAATGGAAACAGAATCGATCACTTTTATTTTTTCAAACGGATTTCTTCCAAGTCCGGCGCGAAGCAATTCTTCCACAAGAAGGGGAATATCGAACTTCGCAATATTATATCCCGCAAGGTCGCAATCGGAGAAGAACGCAGCAATTTCATTTACCCGCTCACGAAAGGTCGGTTCGTTCACCAGCATTTCATCAGTGATTCCATGAATGGCAGTTGCACCGGCAGGAATAGGCATTTCGGGATAGAATCGCTGTAACAACATTGCACGCGATTTATCAGGAAAAATTTTAATGGCGCACAGTTCAATGATCCGGTCTTTGGTAAGACTGATACCGGTGGTTTCAAGATCAAAAAAAATAAGCGGGCGTTGGAGAATAAGAGTTTCAAGCATAGTAAAATTGATTAACGATAGTACTGATGATAGATAAAACCGTCATGCCCGAATGCTCTTATCGGGCATCTATGTAATGGATTCCCGCTAGAAACATGCGGGAATGACGTGTATGTTATCCCATGAATGATAAATGGGTTGTCGCAATTCTCAAAAGTGATGTCTTTGTCTTGTTTCATTACCGAAAAACACCCAAATTCTATAGAGCAATGGAATTTATCCTACGGTACGATTGTTGAGTGATACTAAGACAACATAGAGAAAAAAAATTCATTTTTCTATCAAATTGTGATTCATCTATAATAAAGGAAATGGTGTATGCTTCTGTTTGGAACATTTGCAATCTATCTTTCACTCTTTGCCGGTCTGCTGTCCATTCTCGGATATGTTCAGGCTGCGAACGGCAACAAGAAAAAATTAACCATCGGTCGAATTGGATTGAACATCAGTGCACTTGGAATATTTCTCGCGTCCGTTGCGCTAATGACGGATATTCTCCAACATAATTTTGAAAACGCGTACGTGTGGAGTTACAGTTCGCGCGATCTTTCCACCGCACTGTTGTTCTCTACATTCTGGGCAGGACAGGAAGGAAGTTTTTTATTTTGGACACTCTGCTCCGCACTGCTGAGTGTGTTTCTGTTATCATACACACGAAAACGAAAATTGGAAGCACACGTACTTCCGGTCTTTCTTGCTATTCAAACATTTTTAGTTGTTTTGCTTATCGCAAAATCACCGTTCAAAACTATCTTTGAACAATTTCCCGGAGAACTTTCTCCCGGTCAATTGCCGCTCGACGGACGCGGATTGAATCCACTGCTGCAGAATTTCTGGATGGTGATCCATCCGCCGGTGTTATTCATCGGATTCGCTGCGGCTGCAATTCCTTTTAGTTTTGCAATTGCGGCGTTGTGGAGAAAAGAATATTCCTCGTGGCTGACGAATGCATTTCCGTGGGTGCTGTTTTCCGGTCTGACGCTTGGTGCAGGATTGATGCTGGGCGCATATTGGGCTTACGGTGTATTGGGTTGGGGTGGATATTGGGGCTGGGATCCGGTTGAAAATTCTTCGCTGATCCCATGGATCATCTCAATGGCATTGCTTCATACCATGCTTGCTCAATCACGGACAGGAAATCTTGTACGAACGAATTTTATCTTTGCCATTCTTCAATTTGTTCTTGTTATCTATTCTACATTCTTAACACGAAGCGGAATTCTTGGCGAATCATCCGTTCATTCGTTCACCGATCCGGGAACGATCGTCTATAGTTTGTTGATGGTCTTCCTTGCAGGTTCAATCCTTCTCGGCGCCGGATTTTTATTTCTCCGCCGCGTTGAATTAAAAGCGATTGCAAAACCAATGCATTTTATGACACGCGAGTTTGCATTGTCGCTCGGATCATTCGTCTTGCTGGCTAGTGCAGCTATTATTTTTTTCGGAACAAGTCTTCCGATCGTTTCATCAACGCAGGTCGATCCGTCATTCTATAACAAGATGCATCTGCCGATTGCAATTTTAATGGCACTGCTGATCGGATACAGTCTGTTAGTGCGATGGGATATTGAAGATGGAAAAGATCTGCTGGTAAAAGCATGGAAATCATTGACCGCATCATTGGTTGGAACAGTAGCTATCGCATATTTCAGTATGTGGGAAGCTTCGTATCTGCTTTTCATCTTTGCATCGCTCTTTACATTGTTTGTGAATCTTGAGCAATTGATCCTGATCATCCGCGGAGACATTCGTATGATGGGAGGAAAAATTGCGCACATCGGCATGGGAATATTTTTGATCGGCGTGATCATCTCGGGATTATTCGATAAAAAAGAAACAGCAATGCTGGAATTGGGAACAACGCAAAATGTTCTCGGATATTCAGTGACCTACACAGGGAAGAACATTGTTGAAAAGAATAAAACAGCATTCTCCGTTTCCGTACAAAAAGAGGGGAGCAACGCACTCCTTCTGCCGACAATGATGGAGACCGAAAACCAGGGAATGATGCGTAATCCCGATATTCAATCGTTCTTCACACACGATTTTTATATTTCTCCCTCCGGAATTGAAGAACAGAAGATCGACGAACATGGACACATCACATTAGTGAAAGAAGAGACCGTTACGATCGGTTCTGCGCGGGTGACATTTTCCGCGTTCGATATGACCGGACACAATGCAAAGAGTATGGAAGGCGGAACACGGATCGGCGTGAAGCTTGATATCGTTTCGGGATATGAAAAAGAAACAGTGATACCGTATGTTATCAATAATGGACAGCAGCAAAAATATTTTGGAGTGAAATCAAAACTGCTCGGCGGAGAGATCGAACTGCTGGCAATGAGTATCGGTGGAATGGGAGATGGAAAATCGGCAATTCAGATACAATTGAAAAAAGAGGGAGAAGTAATGCCCCCGATGCAGCATAAAGAGGTATTAGTGGTTGAAGCAAGCGTAAAGCCATTCATCAATCTTGTCTGGGTTGGCACGGTACTGGTGCTGCTTGGATTCTTCATTGCAATCTTACGAAGGAAACTTGCGGATAGTATATAGAGTGAATGAAGGTCATTGCGAGAGAGCGTAGCGAACGAAGCCTGCCTGACCGGCAGGCAATCTCCTTTAATCTAACAAATAAAATTACAAAAAAGCCTTGCAGAGAAAATTGTCTGCAAGGTTTTTTTATTTTTAAAATAGTAGCAAATTTTTCATTTTCTTTAATTCGGTTTTGACTATTTTTGTATATAAGAAAACAAAGGAGAATATTAAATTAGTTGTAATGCTCTCATCGTAAGCTTTATTAAATTTAATAAATTCTTTTCAGGTTTTGAAATGTTAGCACAGATTAGTTTCAACCCTTTAGATCGCAATTGCATTATACAATTTTTCATGAAAGGATGACCATATGAAAAATATATTCCGATTTTTATCAACAATAATTTTTTTATTTAATACTACAAACACCTTGGATGCTCAGTGGAAACAAACGAATGGACCTTATGGAGGCACTATTTGGGCACTTTTGGCACACAACAATTATCTATTCGTCGGGGTTCCTGATAAAGGGATATATCGTTCCTCTGACAACGGACAAAGTTGGGTTTTATCGAACACGGGATTAAAAAGTTATGGCATCACTTGTTTAACTACAAATGGAAACGATATTTATGCAGGTATTTTTAATGGCGGCGTATTTCGTTCTACCAACAATGGAGATACTTGGACAGAAAAGAATAGCGGCTTATCAAACATGTTTGTTATGTCACTTGCTGTAAGTGGAAATAGTGTTTTTGCAGGTTGCCAATTCTTTGGATCAAGCTATACCACCTTACTCTTTCGTTCTTCCAACAATGGGGACAGTTGGGAAAAAGCAGATTCAGGTTTGTATAAAACTGGTAATTTTCCACATTCCGTGAAATATATGGCTTTAAATGGAGCATTCGTTTTTGCTAGCACTGACTCTGGTGTGTACCGCTCTGTTATTAATGAAAGTAAATGGACGAAAATCATGAGTGGTAATTCCCAACCAATGCAACCAATTATTACGAAAGGTGATACAATCTTTCTAGGTGCATGGAACAAAGGCATTTTCCGATCAATAGATAATGGAAATAGTTGGGTTGCAGTCAACACTGGTATTCCTTATAACCCTTATCAGGGTTATTATGCAGCAAGCATTAAGTCGTTTGCTATAAGTAATGGCAATATATTTGCTGGTGGAAGTAATCAATTGTTTCGTTCAACTGATGGTGGAAATAGCTGGACAAATATTTTTGGGCAAAGTAACTATTATATTAATTGCATAGTTGTGCAAAGTAATTATTTTTATTTAGGTACCCAGGCTGATGGTGTATTATTATTAACCAATAATGGCACCGATGTGAACTTGATAAACACGGGTATAATCAATACTAGTATACATTGCCTTACAAGTCTTGGCAGTACCATTTTCGCAGGAGGTATGGGCCTATGTATTTCAACGAATAATGGAGATACATGGACAAATACTGCACCTATAGTCAATGGTCAAAATATTCTATGTTTAGCAACATATGGAAACATTATATATATGGGAACTAATAATTTTGTATATCGTTCCACAGATAATGGATCATATTGGAGTAAAATCGGGCTATCTACAACTCATGCATATAATTGCTTTTCCATCTTAGTGAATAACAATGATATTTTCGTAGGGACTGCTGAAGCCGGAGTTTTTTATTCATCGAACAATGGAGAAATATGGAGCCAAGTTAATACAGGCTTAACCACATTAGACGTTCGTACTTTGATTTTGAGTGATAGCAATATTTTTGTTGGTACTTATGGTGGTGGAGTTTATCGTTCATCAAATAAGGGTGCCAGCTGGACACCAGTCAGCAATGGCTTGACTAACTCCAATATTCTATCATTAATAAATGCGAGCAATACTATATTCGCTGGTACAGAGCATGATGGTGTTTTTCGATCCACAGACAAAGGAGGAAACTGGATAGATGTTTTTCAAGCAGTAAGGAATTACTACAGTCTGTATTCTTATTTTTATGCAAGGGCGTTTTTAATCGATAATGATAAAATTGTTTCAGTAGGTTCACCATATGGTGTGATTTATTCTACTGACCAAGGAAATTCTTGGCAAAGCAAGAATTCTGGATTGTCTAACCCTGAGATTCAAACCATTACCAGGAATGATGAAAATGTCTTTATTGGCACAACCAGTTCGGGTGTATGGAAGCGTCCCTTATCTGAGGTGTTAACTGAGGTTGAAAACAAAACAAACATAATTCCAACTGGTTTTATACTAAAACAAAACTATCCCAACCCCTTCAATCCAACAACAACAATTTCTTTCACTCTTCCATCCAAATCATTTGTCTCATTGAAAATATTTGATGTGATGGGAAGGGAAGTATCAATTTTGATAGATGAAGAATTATCTGCGGGAAAACAAACTCGACAATGGAATGCTGTTGATGTTGCGAGCGGTATGTATTTCTATCAATTAAAAGCCGGTTCATTTACCGAAACAAAAAAACTTTTGTTACTAAGATAAATCATTAAATATTTACTGGACGGGCTGGCACGTTGCAACGCAGCTTACTTGTCCGCCATCTTTTGCCTACACGAAGTGTTCACTGGGAATGGCATCACGTTGTGATTGGCGGAGCTCCAGTCTGTTAGAACATACGAATTACTTGTTGCGTGCTTACGCGAGTTAGGTGCAAGCCGAACTTCGACGAAATTTAAAATGAGACAAACCTATCTAATCCTGATTTTTCTTTTTACTCTTTCACTGGTATTTTCACAAAACATAAATTTTTTTTCTGTAAATGGTTATGTACAGGATAAAGAAAGCGGCGAAAAATTAATCGGATGCTTTGTCTTTGATTCTGCCAGTAAAAAAAGTGTGATGACAAATGCTTTTGGTTACTTTAATATTTCCCTGAATGAAGGTGATTGCAAAATCCTTACACACTACCTTGGTTATGTTGACCAAGCAGTAAGCTTTAAAATAAATAAAGACACAACCATTATAATAAAACTTGCCACTTCTCAGCCATTCAAATTAGGTGAAGTTACAATTGTTGGTTCCGGTTCCGAAGCCAAATTATCGCAAGCGCAAATGGGACAAATGACCATGACCAATAAGGATGTTAAAGCATTACCTGTATTTCTGGGCGAGCCCGATGTTATGCGTTCGCTGCAAATATTGCCCGGTATTCAGGCAGCAAATGAAAGGAGCACAGGAATTAGTGTACGGGGAGGCGGTATTGATCAAAACCTTTTCTTGCTCGATGATGCACCTGTTTTTCAAATTTCTCACCTGATGGGTTTTTTCTCCGTATTTAATAATGATGCTGTAAAAGATATAAAAATTTACAAGGGAGACATTCCTGCGAATTATGGTGGACGTTTGTCCTCGGTAGTTGATATAAGGCTCAAAGATGGAAACATGCAAAATTATGACGTGGCGGGAGGATTGGGACTTATTTGTTCCGATGTAAGTGTTGAAGGACCTATTGTTAATGACCGTGCTTCTTTTATTGTATCTGCAAAGTATTCATATTTAAGTTTACTCTTCAAAAAAATAAATTCTAATATTGATTTAGGGTTTTACGACCTCAATTGTAAATTAAATGCAATTATAGACAGCAAAAACCGCATTTATATTTCTTCATACATTGGTCACGACGATGCCACGATAGGCTTAAATGCCAGTTACCATAATAATACACTATCCGCACGTTGGAATCATGTTTACAATCCAGACCTCTTTAGCAATGTTTCCTTCATCTATAGTAATTACAAATACTCAAACGACTATAATTTTTCCAATGGTAACAGCTCTATAGATTTTAGTTGGAACTCAGGAATTAAACAAATCACGTTGAAAGCAGAAAATAATTACTATCTGAATAACAATAACACAATTGATTTTGGCGCATCGACAACGTATAAGAATTTTATGCCCGGTAAATTGGAAGGGAATGAAACAGCCATTGACAACATTACACAATCAGTGCCTTTCAGTAATCGGGTTGTTTCTGATCAAGGCGTTTTAGAGCATGCTGTGTATATTTCAAACCAGCAAAAAATATCTGAAGATTTATCTTTTAAATACGGCATACGGGTGAGTCTATATCAAAATATCGGCGGACATTGGGTTTATAATTTAAAGAATTATCAGGTAGTCGATTCATTTTATGTTGCCGAAAACAAAACCTATGCAAATGCTTACAGTGTTGAACCAAGGCTTGGCATTAATTACAGGGTATCTGAAAATTCATCCTTAAAAGCGAGTTATACCTACACAACCCAACAAGACCAATTGCTGATGAAAACAAATGGCGGAGGACCTCTCGATGTTTGGTTTCCATCAGACAATAATATAAAACCACAAACAGCATCGCAATACAGTTTAGGGTATACACAATATTTTTTAGATAATTTATTAGAAGCAAGTGTTGAGGGCTATTATAAAGACATGAACAATATTATTGATTATAAAGATGGTGCAACATTTTTGGAAAATAGCTCACCTTTTACAATTGATAAAACCAGTTATAATTTTGAAGAACAATTGCGAACTGGCAAAGGCTATACGTATGGTACGGAAGTGATGCTTAAAAGCGATTTTGATGAATTAAATGGTTTTGTCAGTTATACCTATGCACGAAGCTTTCGTAAAATACCCGATATTAACTTCGGGCAACCTTATCTTTCACCGTTCGATAAGCCGCATACTTACAATGTATTATTAAATTATAATATTTCAGAACGAGTAACAATTTCAACCAATTTTAGAAGCCAAAGCGGGCAGGTTACTACTATTCCTATTTACGTAATGAGTCTATGGGGCAAAACATTATCGGGTTATTCAAACAGGAATGATTATCGGCTGCCGCCTTACCAAAGACTGGATATTAGTCTTACACTTAAGAGTATAGAGACAGAGGGAGAGCATTTTCACAACGAATGGAATTTTTCCATTATCAATGTTCTAAACCACGCCAATATTCAATATGTTGATTTCGTCGCTTCGAAAGATAATCCCAACATTATCAATGCTAAAGGTGTATCTATGTTAGGTTTTATACCTTCTGTTTCGTATCGTTTTAATTTTTAATTTCTGAAAACACTATGATACTTTATCGCACCATGATGTTTCAAAAATATATCTACAAGACAGAAAGAATAATTTCTATTAGAAGCCATCTCAAAAATCCCAAATCTGTGTCATTCCGAGGAGCAGAGCGACGAGGAATCTCGTTTTTAATCTCAAGAAGAAAAACAAGATTCTTCGCTTCGCTCAGAATGACAATAAAAGGTATTTTTGAGATGGCTTGTAATAATTTACTTCTTTGTTTCGGTCTTATAATATTAGCTTTCTTTTTAAACTCGTGCGAACAAAATTTAAATATTGAAATTAAAACAAATGATAAACGGTTACTGGTTGATGGCGCATTTACAAATGATACAGTTGTGCACAGTATACGATTATATTGTGCAGGCAGCCTAATTACCGGCAAGCCACAAACAACTGTTTCAGGTGCTAAAATATATGTAACTGACGGCATAGAAACATTCGATTACATTGAAAATAAAGACATGCTTGGATTATATCAAACAGCAGGCAACGTTGGAGGTAAAGGCGGGCATCATTATACTTTGTCTATAACAAATATTGATATAGATAACGATGGAAAAATGGAATCATACACAGCAAATAGTTTAATGCCGGTGCCGATTAAATTTGATTCCTTATTGTCTTATCGTGGAATTAATGGTGATGGTCCAAAAGTAATTAATAAAGCGTATTATAAATTATTTTTCGATGGCCCCGGTTATGTATATCCTTTTGCTTTAGCCAATAATTATATACGATATGGGACAATTACAGATAGACTAGGCACTGGAGAATTGACAAGGTTTGAAAGTTGGTTAAAAGTTGCCAAAGTTCTTTATCCTGATTCAATAATAAATCTTTATGCTTATTTTACAATAAATTCTTCCGATGTAAAAATTGGCGATACCATAAATTTTATTTGTTTTGGTTTTACTTCTGAACAATACGAGTTCTTAAAAAAATTTGATAACAATACCAATAGCCAATTTAATAGTGATAATATTTATGACCAATTAAAAATACCAAGTAACCTACCGACCAACATTGAACCCGCCGATAAAGCTGCAGGGTATTTCTTTGTTTACTCTGTATCAAAGATTAGCAAAGTGTTCAATGAATAAATACAATATTAAATGAGGTATTTAAATTCTTAACAGTTGCCTTGTAGCAATATTTTATTTCTTAATCAAAAAATTTACCTTGTTCCCAACGTCTCGTTGGGAGCGCAACGTAGCGAAGTTCCACTTCGTAATGAAGTATGCGAAATGGAGTTTCATATCATTCTCGTTCCCAAACACCTGCCCGACTGCGTTTGGCAGGCGGGGAGTTTGGGAACGAGATATACTTCTTCTTCTACGCTAAATCGATGAAAAGCAGAACAATCAAAACCATTATTGAACAACAAACATTTACGGGAATTGATTTTTCGAAGAATGGATTTCCGAAAGATGATTATGAGAATTGCAGTTTTCTCAACTGTAATTTGTCGAACGCAGATTTATCGGGAATTAAATTTATTGAATGCACATTTAGAGGATGCAATCTCAGCGTGTCGAAACTGGATGGCACAACATTTAGGGATGCTCACTTCGTTGATTGCAAATTATCAGGAAT
Organism: Bacteroidota bacterium; assembly: GCA_030679145.1. Lineage (GTDB taxonomy): Bacteria > Bacteroidota > Ignavibacteria > UBA10030 > UBA8401 > UBA8401. The sequence continues at coordinate 99,393 of JAUXTU010000036.1, forward strand.
GCAGTTTGGAAATTGCAATGAGATATTGTTTTCCGTTGATTTCGAGAACTGCAATCTTACCCTTGCAAGCTTTTATGCGTTGAACGTTAAAAAGACACGCTTTAAGAACTGCATACTTCACGAAGTTGATTTTACGCAGAGCGATTTGAGCGGCTCACTGTTTGATAATTGTGATTTTGCCAGAGCAAAATTTGATCGAACGAATTTGATAAAAACAGATCTTCGTAATTCCTATAATTATTCTATTGATCCTGAAGAGAATAAAGTGAAGAAGGCAAAATTTTCAGCAGTAGGAATTATCGGATTGCTAGGTAAGTACGATATTGATGTGGAATAAAAAACAGACGTGATCGTTCTATTCAACTTTATTCAACTCTATTCAATTCTATCGTAAACGTGCTTCCCATCGGCGGTGTGCTATTCACGTAAATTTTTCCACCGTGTGCATCAACGGTCTCTTTTACAATTGCAAGACCAAGTCCGGTTGCAGTCTCATCGCCTGTTGGTTTTGCAGATAAAACACGGAATTTTTTGAACAACTCATTTCGTTCACCCGCAGAAATACCGGGACCCTCGTCAGTGATCCAAAACTGTACCTTATCGTTGTGTCGGTACACACCGGCTTGAATCGCTGAATGCAGCGGGGAATATTTGATCGCATTGCTGACAAGATTTTCGATCGCATCCTGAATACGGGCGATGTCTGCCATGACCATGACAGTATCAAATTCATCAACAACAAAAGTCAATGTTTGTTCTTTTTTCTCCGCAAGAAATTTATAACTGTCGATAACCATTCCGGCAATTTCAGCAAGGTTTACTTTTTCAAATTGAAAGCTGATCGCGCCGCTTTCCATACCGGAGAGATTCAGCAGGTTATTGATCACCTTGATCATTCCATCGGAGCTGTTTCGGATCATCTTCAAATATTTTTTTGAAACACTATCCAATGCTCCGCTTTGTTCAATCTGTTTTGTCAATCCGGTAATGGATATCAGCGGACTTTTCACATGGTGCGTTACCATATCGAGCAGTTGAGATTTTACGGCATTGGCATTTTCCGCTTTTACTTTTTCCTGTTCGGTAAGATCAAGAAGTTGTTTGATCGTTTCTTGTTCTCCCTGCAGATCTTTTGTGCGGGTCTCAACAAGATGTTTCAATTTTTGTTCGCGGCGTTGTATTTGATGGACGCGTGCACGGTACACCCCAACCATACTTGACAGCACCAACAGGATCATGCCAACAATAAACAGATCTGTTTCATAAAAATATCCTTTTTTTACAAATGTGATCGCTACACCGGTCGAGTCCCATACACCGTCACTATTTGCGGCAACGATACGGAATGTATATTTGCCGGGAGGCAAATGCGTATAATTTGTTGTACGACGAGTATCAAGATCGTACCACTTCTTATCATATCCGTCAAGCATTGCTTTGAACCGAATTTTTTTCGGACTGACAAAACTCAATCCCGTAAAATGGATTTCGATACGCTGGTTTTCCGCCGGCACAATAAATTCTTTATTGAATGATATCGGCTGATTGTCGATCAAGAACTGTTCGATCACTACTTTCGGTGATCTCTGGTTTGTAACGACCTTTTTTGGATTAACAATGGTAACGCCGCCGGCAGTTGAGAACCACAATGTTCCATCATGTACCTTCCAACCAGCGGGCTGAACGCCGCCGCTGTTTTCCATATTGATCATACCATGCTCTCTGCCATACACAGCGCATGTGATACTGTTTAATCCGGCGTAAAAGAATTTCATCACATCGAACTTATCAACATAAAAAATGCCTTTGTTGGATGTCATCCATAATCGCCCCATATCATCTTCAAGAATGCTGAAAATAACATCATCAAATAAACCATTAACGGATGTCAGCGTGAAGAATTTTTCACTCGTATAGCAGATCAATCCGCCGCCAAAAGTACCGATCCAGATGGAGTTATCATTGGTGACGTACATTGAACGAATGAAATTATTCGTCAATCCATTTTCGGTTGTGTACGATGTTATTCCATCATCGCCGATAACCGATATACCTGCACCGTCTGTTCCAACCCAAATATTTCCGCGGAAATCTTCGATGACACAGCTGGTGTAATTGCTTGCCAATCCTTGTGCGGTTGTGATCTGTTTGACTGTGCCGTTTTCGAATAGATAAATACCTTCTCCGGAAGAAGTAACCCACATGCGACCTTTGCTGTCGGCAAAAATATGTGAAGAGATCAATCCTTTGGTCTTTTCAACCGGCTGCACCGGTTTAACTTTACCATTCTCAATGATATTCAATCCGCTGGCTGTTGCAACCCATATTCTGTCCGAATCGTCTTCGGCAACAGAATAGATCTCGTTATCTCGCATTCCTTCTTTTTCTGAATACCGCACAAACGTTTGCGGTGATTTGTAATTCATCTTCGCCAACCCGCTGTCAGTACCAATCCACATGTTGCGCATATAATCTTCCATGATTGTATGTACTGCATTGGAAGGGAGTCCTTCCTTTGCGGTGTAGTTGGTAAACAATCTTTTGCGCAGAATTTCAAGTCCGCGTCCATCAGCTCCGATCCAAATATTTTCTTCGGAATCGATGAACAGTGACATTACATGACCATATCGCTGACCGTCTTTATTTGTAAGGGATGAAATAATTCCGCGATCGATACGGGCAACACCGCTCTTTGTTCTCACCCACACAGCTTCATTTTTATCGATAAAGATCGAATAGACAATTCGGCTTGGCAAACCGTTCTTTTCCGTGAAGGTAAGGAACCGGCTCTTATCTTTGAAATCTATCAACACATTCATTAACCCGTCGTTGGTACCAATCCACATTGTACCATTTGAAGCTTCACGCAGTGAAGTAACGGTATTGTTTACCAATCCATCAGCAATAGTTAGATTATTGATCAATCCATTGTTGTAAATGGAAATTCCAACCTCTGTTCCAATCCAGACCTTCCCCTGAAGATCTTGACTGAAACAGAGGACATCATTGGAAATCAATCCAGTAGTTTTATTAATTACCGTAAATGTCGAATCTTTCATCGTGATGACACCATGTTCACGAAGAGCTATCCAGAGTGTTGCTTTAGTGTCTTGGAAAATTGCGCGTACGTGGCCGTGTGAAAGCTGGGGAATATGATCAATATGTGTGAAAACGCCGTTTTGATATTTTGTTAATCCGCCGTTATATGTTCCTATCCATAATATTCCATTGCGGTCTACATATAAAACGGTGATAAAATTATTGTTTATTGCAGGGGTATTTTTCTTGTTGAAAACGGTAAATGTAACGCCATCAAAACGAACAAGACCTTCCTGTGTTCCCATCCATAAATAGCCGTCGTTTGTTTGTACGATATTATTAATGGAATTCTGCGGAAGTCCGTCGTCAGTGGTCCACGTTTCATGTGTAAACTGCGAAAATTCCTTATAGACCTCTTCATTAGCCTGATTTTGGGCTAAAAGAAGCGATAAGAAACAAACGCTAATAACAAGATATGTGGAAAAGTGTTTTACCATGACTATTTGTATGTGCACTAATTTAATTTCACAAATTAAATTAGACTATAGTCTGGCTAAATACAATTTAGAAACCCCTAATTAGAACTTTATCATTTTCAGGAAAATAAACGGAAAAAGACAAAATATGCCATTTCATGCGCAAAATGTATTTAAAGGATGAAGAACATTTGATGCGAAATATCAAAGATTCATCGATCACTCTAAATCTTAAGATATTTAACAGGATAAAATAAAATGAGATTACCAAGGTATTTGGAATGTTTTTTTGTCGCTTTTCAAAGTCATTGTTTGAAAACCCTGAACAATAAAAACTATACTTGCTTCTTGTATGAAGTTTCCTAACTTTAGCAACAACATGAGCACAGTATTTAAACATCTCGATCCACCGAACGCGAAACTCTTCTTTTCCCGCAACGATCAGTCCGATCCTCGAATGGGAGAGAGCGTGTTACGCGGCGAAAAGAACTTTATCGACGAAGTAAAGGTGGGAATTATCGGCGTTCCGACCGATGAAGGAGTGAAACGGAACGGCGGACGGGTTGGCGCAAAGGATGGACCGGATGCAATTCGAACAGAGTTCTATAAACGGACTTCATTTGTGATCGGGAAAGAAAAATCTCCCGTGGTGGTTCCGGTATTCGATTTTGGCAACATCAAGATTGGGAAAACACTCGAAGAAACACACGAAAAACTTGCAGAAGTTGTCCACTCATTGGTTTCGGCAGATATCGTTCCCATTGTGCTTGGCGGCGGACACGATATTGCATATCCAAACTTTGCCGGTTTCTCAAAAGGGAAACGGACCGTCGGTGTGATCAATATCGATACCCATCTTGATTACCGTAAACCGATACCGAAACGGAACAGTGGAACATCATTCCGGCAGATGTTAGACCAGCATGGAAGTTCATTGAACGCAATGAATCTGGTGGAGATCGGGATCCAATCCTTTGCTAATTCAGCCGAGCATTATTCAGAATTGATCGAACGGGGTGCAACAGTTTTTTCGTTGCGTGACGTGCGTGTGGAAGGGATCACAAAGACGCTTGAACTTGCGTACGAACTTGCAACATCATCAACTGATTCGCTCTATATCAGTTTCGATCTGGATGCCGTGAACGGTACAGATGCTCCGGGTGTAAGTGCACCTCTTCCGACCGGCTTATCCACGGAAGAATTCCTGACCGCCGCATTGTTTGCCGGAAAACGCCGCAAAACAAAACTGATCGATATTGTTGAACTCAATCCCAAATACGATGTTGATGGTCGAACCGCAAAACTTGCCGCGCTTGCATTGATGTATTTCCTCACCGGCGTAGCAAACCGATAATTGTTTTTGGTAATTAGGTAGAAACGTAACCAAAATAAATTTTAGTAAAAAGTTTTAATAAATTGTCTGATCTGTGGTTGAAACGATATTCCACTTCCTTTAGATACATCGGGAAGTGATATTTTGAAACACCACGATAATTATATAACACATGTTTAGCAAACGACCAAAAGCCTTCGATACCGTTGATATGATTTTTCGTCTTGGGAAATTTCTTTCCATGGCTTATGGTATGATGTTTCCCAAATCGTTTCAACGAACGATAACTTCGAAAGGTGTCGGTAAAGTAAACGGATCCTTTTCTCGTATGCTTCTTGATATGGTCCATCAATTCATCTGCCGATACCGAATCAACAACCTTGGTGTAAACGCGTCCATTGCGCTCCAGAAGGCCAAAAACAATGCTTTTTCCCGCAGCACCTCGTCCTCGCTTGCCTTTGCGACGACCACCAAAATATGCTTCGTCAAGTTCGATTTCTCCCCTGAGCTTTCCGGACTCCAATTCACTCACGTGGTAGATCGCCTCTCGAAGTTTTTGATATACTCGGGTGATCGTTTTATAATTTACTCCAAGATCACTTGCCAGGCGATACGCCGGTTGTTGCTGATAGAATCCAAGAATGATTTTCAACTCTCGGCGAAGAATCTTTGCACCTTTTTGTTTCTTACATTTATTGCACTTGATGTATCCGCGTTTCGTTCGACAGACCTTGAACGATCCGCAGTAAACACACTTTTTTCCATCAAAAAAGTTGCCGTGGTAACTTATTTTACTGTAACCCATAGTAGTATAATATACTTACTAAAATCTTGAGGTTACATTTATACCTAATTACCTTGTTTTTTGTTCACTATAAAATAAAAAAGACGGACCATGATCCGTCTTTTTTTAATTATTTGTTGGGCACCATTTTGCCAATATACATTTGCAAAGAATAGATTATTGTCTGTCTATGGTTGCAATCGTAGTCACGCTGCCATCGGAAGAGACCTTCCGCACCCTTGGGAGCCATTCCCGTCTGTTCTCGTTTGCCGTATGAATGTACTCAAGCACGTACAAATTGTTGCCGGATACCGCAACTGCTGACGGCGACCACGGGCTTGATGCATGCAGAATGGTTGTTACCTTTTTATCTGTTGAAATTCGTAAGACGGCTCCGCATCCTGCGGCAGCCACATAGACAGTTCCTGCCGAATCAACCGCGATGCCTCGGCAGTATGGACCAAGTTCAGGTTCAACACCTGCCGCAGAGCCACAACCAGGTACATTGAGATCACTGATAACAGTTGTCAGTTCACCCTCCGGCGAAATCTTTCTGACTGCTCTATCTTCCGTATAATAAATTGAACCATCGGATGTGACTGCAATGCCATTCCGCCAACGGAGCTCTCCACTCGGAGACCGTGCAGGCGGCAGCGTCTTAACGACTGTTGTATTTCCGGAAGGTGCAATGCGGAAGATTTGTACCTGTTGCTCTGAATTAACCCACGGGTAATACAGACTTCCATCCCGTCCGACGCTGATTGGAAAGTCACTGGAGAGCAGCAGAGTTGGATTACTGCCAACCCGAGTGACAGTTGCATCTTCGGATGAAAAGTAAGGTAATTTTACATTTGCCAATCGTCCGTCAACATCGATTGCCATCCAGTGGTACGACGGTCCCGGTATGCGTGTGAGTTTGCCGGTCAGATCGATTTTCCAAACACCAGAACCGGTATCTACGAAGTAAATGTTTCCCTGACGATCCACAACAATACCAGAACCTGGATGGGCGAAAACCTCACTGCCGATGAAAAAAAGTAAGACGGCAAGTAGATTAATGAATGTCTGTTTACTCATAAATCCTCCATGACAAAATGGCTATAACGTTTTTGGGCTTGACGAAGTTGGCGATTTTTACCACAAATGCTAATGTGGAGAACTACACTTTCTGTAACTACAAAACTGTTTGCGCAGCATGGAACCCCGCCTATTGCAAATGTGCTGTTACCTGCTGGTCCGCTTCATTGCAATTATGTCGTTTACAAATTAGGTCTCCAAACAGGTGTTTCATTTCGTTTTGGCTCAGTTGTTAAACGAATTTTTTTTCTTGTCTCAACATTAATTAACCAAACATCGTATTGGATTGAAGTTCCACTTGAATATGCAATCCATTTTCCGTCTGGTGACCAAGAAGGTGAGTAGTCTTCCAAAATGTCATTTGTTAGGTTAATAATGTTGCTGCCGTCAGAATTCATTAAAAATATTTCAAAATTTTTGTCCTCTGTAGGTCCGTAGAATGCAATCTTTTTTCCGTCAGGGGAAAATTTTGCGCCTGAGTCAAATCCTTTTTTAAATATTAATTGCTTTTCGTTCTTTCCATCTATATCCATAATGAAAATTTCACCATTAGCCGCATGTGATGTGTCGTCAGGTTCTTTAATTTGTCGTGTAAAAAGTATCTTGCTTCCATCTATTGTCCAAGTGGGAACCTCTTCAAAAAATTCATTGGTTGTTATCCGGATGATACCGGAACCATCAATGTTCATGGTATAAATTTCTCTGCTTTTGTGGTCTCTGTCTGAAGTAAAGGCAATTTTTTTTCCATCTGGTGACCAGGTGGGCAGATAATCGTTAGATGGATGGTTAGAAAGATTTATTGGATTTTTTCCGTCTGCATCCATTCTGTAAATTTCATTATTCCCGTCACGATTTGAATAAAATAAAATATATTTTCCATCAGGGGACCAAGATGACCAAAAGTCCAAAGCCTTGTTATTTGTCAGGTTTGTTACATTTTGCCCATCGGCAGTCATTGAATAAATTTCAAAATTGCCGTCTCTTGTCGTTAGAAAAGTTAACACACCAACAGGTACCGTGTCATTGTCATTTATTGAGATAGCTTTTGAAGTTGTCTTACAAGCTTGGTTGCAAAACGCAATTAGCACGAAAAGGGAAATTGAAATTAAATGTCTATCCATAATATTAATAATGTTAAATTTATTTGAGTTCTTCATTAGGCTTGCGGCTAACGGTTTCGGGCTTGGCGCAGTGGCGGACTTTTAGCACAAAAGTTTAATAGATGCACTTCAGCCGCCATATTGCCAAACCGATGTTAGTGGATCGTTGTTATTTAAAATATTTTGTCTTAACAAAGTTGATATGATGCAAATTATGTCCCACCATTGCAAAACCAAGTGTCCTAGATGTAAATGCCTGTCCATTAGCAGTGCCTTTAAAGTCCAACATTTTTTCTGTCATATTTTTGTATAAATTAATGGTTGAATTTCTTACTGCTAAATAGTCTTCTTTTAAATCAGATAATTTTATTTCATTTTGTTTCACATTTTTTATATAGTCATTTTCTTCAACACTTGATAATTCTGTATTGTCAAAACGGGAAAACCGAAAGGCTCTATATTGGAAAATTCTTTCCATATCAATTATGTGTCTCAAGACCTCCTTAATCGTCCATTTGTTTGTCTCATAAGAATAGTTTTCTAATTCAGATGTAATTAGGTTGAAAATATTTAAAGTCAATTCTTTACTTTTTTCAAGTTCAGATAATAAATTGTTTGTTTGAACCAAATCAAAAAAATAGTAACAATACTCTGGAGCGTCCTTATAAATTTCTTTATTTATCATAAATTATTTTATTATTAGATTTCTGAATTGGCGTTACAATGTCCGCTAACATAATTCTTTGCGCAATATCGCGCAAATTTTTCTTTAAATACTATATTCATAGCGTAATAACCTTATTGTTTAAGATATTAAGTATTACGATAGGAAAAAGCAAGAATAAGGGAAGTATGTAGAAGTATCTCAAAAATACCAAATCATTGTCATTTCGATCCCGCCTTGGCGGGAGAGAAATCTTGTTTTTGCTTTCAATAAATAAAAAAAACCGCGAATGCTCGCGGTTTTTTATTCTGGATTCCCGCTTTCGCGGGAATGACATATTTTATGCTTTTTTCAATGTCAACACCGTAATCTCTGAACGCGCACCAACGCGAACCGGCGGTCCCCAATAACCGGTTCCTTTACTTACATACGCCCAGGTTCTGTCGTTGTATTTGTTCAATCCCTTAATAAAAGGTTGACCGATGGTTGCCACAAGATTCCACGGAAAAAATTGTCCTCCGTGTGTATGTCCCATCAAGACAAGATCAAGATCGAGGTCGTTTACGTGGAACAATGTTCTTGGTTGATGTGCCAAAAGAATTTTTGCCAATTCTTTCGGTGCGCCGTTCAACGCTTTTGCAGGATCAGATTTGTGAGCAGGGGAGAATCCGCCGCCGCTGTAATCCGTAACACCTGCAAGGACGAACGATGCACCGTTCTTTGTAACAAGACGATGTTCGTTCATCAACACATCGTATCCCATATCGCGTGCGTGTGTAACCCATTGTTCAACGCCGGAATAATATTCATGATTTCCGGTGATGAAGAATTTTCCATGAGGTGCATAGACATTGGCAAGTGGTTCAAGATCATTCTTCAAATGCGGAACCGATCCATCAGCCATATCACCCGTAAATGCGATCAGATCGGGAGAAAGATTTTTTACTTCTTCTGCGATTGTTTCAATAAAATCCCGTTTGATTGTCAACCCTGCGTGAATATCACTGATCTGAACAATTCTAAATCCGTCAAATTCCTTCGGTAATTTTGCAATCGGGATTTCAACATTGACGATTCCGGGTTTCTTTCGTGCTTCATAAACGCCGTATGCGGTAAGTGTTCCGGCAACACCAAGCACGCCAAGATTTGTTGTTTGTAAAAGAAATTCCCGCTTTGCAGCATCAAATGTCTGTGGTGAAGAAGAGAACAATGAGAATAATTTTTGTCCTCCAAATCCAAGCATCCATGTAATATCTCGAAATAGTAGTGTGACAAAAACGAATGATAAAAATCCGAGTGAGATATAGCCAATCCAGGAAACAGCATCACTGTACTTTTCCGCGAAACGCATGACGATGAATGTGCTGAATGGAATGAGGAACATCAATGCAAGTCCGATCCATGCAAACTGTTTATACGGTGACTGAAGCTGGAATGGAATAATGAGCCTCCATCCGATATATGAATAACCGATTCCATACACCGAAAGGATGATTGCCATCCAGATAAGATACATTGTTGTTTGAGACATACTGCTTCTATGGTTTGTTGATGAATGTTGTGGCACAAAACTTCCTATGACTGAATGTTACCGTACAATTTTAAATTGAAACATCGGCGTTTGCAATATGCCGAACATTCTTACCCACAGCAGAAGATATGCTTCTGTTCCGCGCGCATTGGTAATGTCGCCCATGTCGAGGATGTTTTCAGCCTTCCATCCGAAAGTGTTCAACAGCGCAATAACTTTTTTCTTCGCATCAGCATCATTTCCACAAATCGGCAAAGAATGATCACCGTTGTTCACCAATGACGGGTTCACCATCAACGGATTCGAAAGTGTATTGAGCGCTTTTACAACTTTCAGACTTGGAAATGCACGTTGGATCTGTTCGCCGATTGAATCAGTATTGGAAACGGAAAGCGACGGAGGAAATCCTTTTGAGAAATCGAGTGGATTAGAAATATCGATCATCACTTTTCCGGAAAGATTCTTTTCTCCCGCGGAGGTTAGAGCACTTAACGATCCCATACCGCTTGTTGCATTGACGAGCAATTCACCAAATGCGGCAGCATCGGCATACGTTGCTACTTTTACAGAAGCATTCTTTCCGATCCATTCCTGAAAAGAGACATTACCCATAGCGTCTCCTTTCGATCTGCTTTTTGTTTCTTCAACATTTCGTGTTCCAAGTGTAACATTGTGTCCTAATGAAACAAGTTTTGCTGCGATTGCGCGTGCAACACCGCCGGTGCCAAAAATTCCGATGTTCATATTTCCTCCGATGTATTTAAATGCTCCTTAAAAACGTCATGCCGAACTTGGTTCGGCATCTTTCCTAAATAAAGATGCTGACATTCGTCAGCATGACGTAATTTCTTAATTACAATTCTTTCTTTTCTTCGCCCGGATAATATCCGCAGCGGCGTTTCCACTCTGCTTTAAACTCTTCGCGTTCTTCCGGAGTCATTGCCGCAAGTTTTTCTTCCATGCGATGTTTCCATCGGTGAGATTTCCATCCCATTCTGCTGTGTCCGTGCCATCCGCGCACAAGAATGTGCGAGAGAAGAAGAAGTCCCATTGCCTGCCAGTACGTAACGGTCGGTCCTTGGAAAATATCCGGGATGAGCCAGTTCCATAATTGCATTACCGCAAAGCCGACCAATGCGATAATAGCGATTCCGAACACGATAAATTTTGCGATCTTTCCGATCCACCAGTATTTCATGATTGTATCTCCTTGTATAATTTTCTTCTTCATTTGTCATTGCGAGGAGTCTCGTAAATTTTTTTATTGAGACGACGAAGCAATCTTCCTGTTGATTTAGGGGATTGCTTCATCCCGATAAATCGGGATTCGTAATAACATTGTATTAAAATTTATTTATTGAACTCAAATTCGTCGTACAGTTCTTGAAGCTGTTCTCTCAGATATAATACCGCATATCGCTTTCGTGAAAGAAGTGTATTCTGCGGTTCGCCGGTGATCTCTGCGATCTCTTTAAAACTTTTTCCTTCCAGCTCATGCAACACGAATACTTGTTTCTGTTCTTCAGGTAATTCATCCAATGCTTCTGCCAATTCTGTCCAGACGAGAGAACGGGCATATACCTGGTCAGGATTTTGTGTCGGATCGTAGAGAATATCTTCAAGATTCAACGGCATCGAAGGATCGTTCAGATCGCGCGGAAGCGACTCGGGACGTTTCTTCCTGTACCAATCAATGATCTTATTGCGGGCAACAGTGAAAAGCCACGACGTCATCTTTTCGATCGGTTCAGTAACGCTGTAGCTGGAGATCAATTGATAGAAGACATCGGAAAGGATATCTTCTGCATCTTCCTCCGTGCGCACACGCCGCCGAATAAAATCGAATAGACGTTTTCGTTCCGTTCGGAAGGTCTGTTCCGCGGCAAGATTTCCGGACGGTCGCTTTTCTAATGCTATCGCATGTACCACTGGTTGTTCCGTATTGTTATTGCTTGTGTTCACAATAGAAGACGATATACCTTTCGGAATATTGCATTAAGAGGCATCAATAAATTCATAAGTTAGCCATGGAGAACTGCTAATATTATTACGCTTTGCCCGCGGTCAGTCTGATTTTAGCGTATCACTAATTTTTTTCAGGTGACTCATTAAAATTATTTTAAAGTATTAGAAAAACAGAAAAGAAATCCAAATAATTTTGAAATTATTTGATATAAGGAAGCAATATAGTCTGTTGTGTATTACGGATATGCTGAGGAACATCAGGCGATCCGATTATATATACTGCATATCCGCTATCCTTTACATGCCGTAATTGATCCTGTGAGGGAATGAATGGATACGCTGTAGCATGTGAGTAAAACATTGCTTCAATATAATGGGGTGTATTAAAGATCACCGCTTTTTGATCTCCGATCATAATACTAAAATTCCGAAACTGTTGCGCCCATAAAGGATTTCTGTCGATCTCTTGGAACGGTTTTAATCGTTCAATGGAATATCGGATTGGTAATATGATGAGAAATAGAACAAGAGTAATGCGAATCCATTTTTTTGTGGAAACAGATTCTTTGATCTTCCAAATAGACCAAGCAAGAATAATAAAAACCGCCGGTGCACTGAACATAACATAGCCCGGCATTTTTGTTGCGACAATTGAAAAGAAAAGATACGGAACAAAAATCCAGACGAATAACATGGCGCCATTTTTTGAAATTTGTTTTTGCGCAAGCATGTAGATGAACAACGTAAGCGGAAGATAAATCAATTCGCCAAAAATTCGCGGCATCATGGCAAAATGGTAGAAAAATGTTCCGTCATGCCCATCAAGCGCCTCAAAAATGTGCATGTAGTTAAAATAACTTTCCCAAGCGGCTTCTTTCGGAAAAGTGGAAAATATATATATTTGCCAAGGAACGAATATGATGCATGAAATACAAACAACAATAAAGGAATATCGAAATGCAACGCGCCACGAATCTCTTTGAAACAGTATAAGAAAAAATATGCCGACAACGATAAATGCTGGAAGCCATTTGACTAGCACCGCACATCCCATCGCCATTCCGATGAAAAGAAGGTAAATGTTTTTTCGATACTGTATAAATTGTATCGAGAGAAAAATTCCCAGTTCTACAAAAAAAACGAATAAAATATCTGGATGATCTGTCGGCTCATGTCCTGAGGCAAGTTCGATCAAAAATCCATTGATCGCAAAAAAAAATGAGGCAAGCAGTCCTGTTCTGCGGTCAAAGATGTATTTCCCAATGGAATATGTTAATAGAATGCTGATTGATGAAAGGATGATACTGGGAATTCTCACGGCGATCTCGTGAGTGCCGAACAATTTTAAACTTGCCGCAATAAGCCACAATGTAAGAGGCGGTTTGTGAATCCAAATATGATTGTTAGTCCACTCACGATAATCGTAATCGAACAACGGCTTATCGTACAACGTAGGAATTAGAAAATGCTCCAATAGATTTTTTGCAGCAAGCGCATGGTAACGTTCATCCCACGAATTCAAGAAAAAATCTGCACCAAGATAAAAACGTAATAGCAATCCTGCCGCAAAGATCAATATCAGCGCATATTTATATTGTTCGTTTGTATAAAACCTATATGCCGAATAGAAAAGAATGACTGAAACTACAATGACAGATGAACCGAAGAAAGGGTTTGGTATCGTCATGATAGTTGTGATATTATTTTTGATAAGTAACTGATGGTACGCAAAGATTTATTTATGTTATAAAATGGTTCGACGCAGCGCAGAACCTATGATCATCATGACCGTTTTTATTGTTTTGTGTAACGTGAATAAGTAAATATTGATGACCTTAAAATACCCAGTTTATTCAACCTAAATTGTATCGCCGTTTTCAAACAGCCCAATCCATATTTTACGCTTCGTGAAAAATTGATGGATGAAGCATCGGCAAAATATTTTGCTGGACAAGTGATCTCGCCGACTCGAAAATCGGCGTATAAAATCTGTGAAAGCATTTCATTGTCAAAAACAAAATCGTTCGAGTTTCCATTGAACGGGATCGATTCTAACACGGTGCGTGTGAATGCCCGATACCCGGTATGATATTCCGATAATTTTGCTCCCATCAATAGATTCTGAACAAGAGTTAAAAACCGATTACTGATGTATTTATACAGAGGCATTCCGCCGCTCATTGCTTTTCCGCCAAGGATTCTTGATCCGAGGACAACATCAAACTCTCCTGATTCAAGAAGGAATGACATCGCTGAGATCAATTTCGGTGTATACTGATAATCAGGATGAAGCATTACAATAATGTCGGCATGTTGTAATAGCGCAGCATTATAACATGTTTTTTGATTACCACCGTACCCAAGATTTTTTTCGTGCTCAATAACCTGAATGGAAAGTTGTTTTGCAACGCTAACGGTATTATCGTTGCTTGCATCATCAACCAGAATTACTTCGTCAACAATATCAAATGGGATTTCGCGATATGTAGTTTCAAGGGTTTTTGCCGCATTGTATGCAGGAAGAACCACGACAATTTTTTTATTTCTGATCATTTATTCACTATTGGGTCAAATATCCCGATACTTGCGTTGTCATTCCGGCGAAAGTCTACGAAGTGATGCCTTCGGCACCGGAATCCAGAAACTGGATGCCAGCGTACGCTGGCATGACAAATACTCCGCAGCTTGTTGCGGAGATGGTTATTAAATAAAGAATTGAATAAAAGTTAATTTTTTGAAGACAATGTTGAGAGCCTCTTTCAAAAGATACAAAATAAAATCAAAGATATATATTCTATAATCGTACCCCAAACACAATTCTCCACCGGTATTCAAATTCGTTATCATTTGGTCGAGCAGGATCCTTTATCCAAAGAGGGAAATATACCCCCATCCCAATATTGCCGCTGCGAAAAGACGCAAGACGAATGGTTCCCAAATTCAGTTGCAATCCGACACCGGCATCATAGAAAAATTGTTTGAATCGTGTTTTGGTCGAATCCCACAACGTTCCGCCATCAGCGAATAATACCACCGGACCTTTTGATACCGCAATATTCATCGTTGTCACATTTCTTGCAATAGTATCACGCTGCAGAAATAAATTTCCTCCTCCCGAGTTTATAAAGTTGTCACGAAGCGAACGCCCAACGACCGGTGTGCGATGGAACCAACTGTCAAAATTTTCCAGCGGTGTGGATTGTGTCAGGGAATGCGCCGTCTGCACAGGAACATTTCCAGTTGAGCTTCCGCCGAAGATTCTCCAGTTCATTTTCATGCCAAGAATTGAATAATCCAATTTTGCTTCCGCTGTTAATTTGGAATAACTGAATGTTGATGTTGGTGTTCCAAACTCATCATCCAATCGAGCGAAGAATTTTCCACCGGAGAAGTTCTCAAGATATTTCAAACTGATAAATCCGGCATCAAGATTTCCCGTACGATTCCATTCAGCAGGATTAGCAAGATAACGGTCATCATTCACACGAATGGAAAGAATGCTGGTGGTGATGGTGAATGTTTGTTGATAATTTTTCATTAAACTCTTTTTGTGTTCAAATGATTTTTCAATGATCCATTGCCAGCCGCTGAACCCGTCCAACCGAAACAACCGTGCGAATGTCGTTAATTGAGGATCCCACAATCGAATCGGAGTAGAATAGGAAAGTTCATAATCGGGAACATCGCTTCGTGTTCCGTATTTTGTGTGGAGTGAAATGGCGTGGTCGGTTGCCATATAACTGCCGCTGATGTTTGCTCCGATCTCAATCCCGTCGCGAAGATTGAATCCGAAAGCAGGTGCAGCGTTGATGCGATACGCATCGAGTGGAAAAAGCAGAAGATTGGCAAGATTGAATCCATAATCGAACACCACAGGAGGCATGCACCACGAGTTATTCAAGCGGTTGATATCGGCAAGCTTAATGTCAGGATCGATAACGACATTCTGTATTGATGTAGGAAGCGAATCGATTACAATCTCTGCACGGCGCCCTTTATTCCAAACATTTTCTGAAAAACGAATATCGCGGATTGTTCCGTCTGCAAGCGTAAGACGAAGTGTTGCTGGCATGATTGTTTGCTCTTTATTTTCAAGAACGATTGTAGAAATATTTATGCCATTGCTCTGTTCGTTACGAACATCAGCAACAGCAATATCCAGTTTCCATTTTTGATCGAACCATTGATTCCAGAACCAATCAAGATCTCGTTCCGAAACATCTTCGATGGTGTTGAAAAAATCTTGCGGATACGGATGTTTGAACAGCCAGCGGTTATAATATTCCACCATTGCCTTGGAAAATATTTCTGCGCCGAGAACATCTTCTAACATAACAAGTACAGCTGCCGGTTTTTGATATGCCATTACACCAAATTGGGAATACGATATAGAATACGGATGAGACATGATTGTCGCTTCATTGTTTGTCAACGCAAAGAGCAGGTAAAATCGTTGTTCAAATAATCGTTCATTCGATTCGGGAAGATTCATCCATGAATATTTTTTCAGAAAATCCTTATGGATAAGGCCGTTATCACCATTATGATCTTCAACAGCTTTTGAGGTGACAAAGGTATTGAAGCCTTCATCCATGAACGGGTAATTTGTTTCGTTGCTTCCGATCATCATTGGATACCATTCATGACCGAGTTCATGGGCAATCACGTGATAGAGAAGATTGGTCACCGGATCACCCGAACTTGCATAGATCATCATCGGATATTCCATTCCATCAACTGGACCGGAAACAACAGTCGCCTGCGGATACACATAGCTGCCGAAATGTTTTGAATTATGCTCAATGACATGCTTTGCCATCTGTGCCCCTTCATCCCAATTCGATGCGTCACTCATCAACAATGGAAATGAAGCACGGAATTCATTTGGATGATAGAACGCATAGATGCGAACGCCGTTATTCGTCATCGTTCCATCCCATACAAAGTTTGCCGAAGCGGCAAATGCAAAATCACGGATATTCTCCGCAATGAATTTCCAAACCGCTTTTTCTTCATTGATGCTGTCTGCAGTCGCCTTAATTTCATCGGGAAGAATAATTCGTGTTGTTGAGTCGCGTGAGAGTGAGTTAAACCGGTGCAATTGCGAAGGAGTAAGAACGTCGTTCGGATTAGTCAGTGTTCCCGTTGAGGCGATGACGAAATTTTTCGGCACCGTGATCTCAACGTCCCAGTTTCCATATTCAAGGTAGAATTCAGAGATTCCTAAGTATGGGGTTCTATTCCAGCCGCGCTGATCGTCATATACCGCGATTTGCGGATACCATTGGCTGATGCCAAAATCATTCCCCGAACGTCCCGTACGAAGCGAAGGATCTTTTGGAATATCATATCTCCACGTGACCGTAATAGTCGTTGATGTATTGGGAAGCAGTGATGATGGAAGTTCAGTTTCCATCAATGTTTCATCAATTTTGATGGATGGTTTTATTCCATTAATAGAAATGTCTTCGATGGTGATACCCTCTGTTGTTGCAACGATTCGGCTCAACTCTTCATTGTTTTTTCTAGGAGAAGAATCTTTGCGAAAAATATTTTGATAAAGATGCCACACTAACGTTTTCAACGTGTCGGGTGAATTGTTATAATAGACGATTGTTCCCGTTCCCCGTAATTCATTCTTTTCAGGAAAAAGTTCTGCCTTCATAGAATAATCCACCCGTTGTTGCCAATATGAAGACGATGGTGATCCGTTGGAAAGGCGCGTTTGGTCTTTTGCGAAAAATGATTGGAAACAAAAAAATGAGAGGATGGTAAAAAAGAAAAGAGAAGTTTTCATAAATTCAACTCTAAATTAAGAAATGGACAGTATTTACATTGGTTTAGACTTCTAAAAAGTAAAAAGGGTTGCTTAAAATAGGGAAAATCTATCGGGTATAAAACATAAGTTCTTTTGATTTGAACTGTTTCTAATCCCGAAACCCTCTTAAAAATCCTTTCCTTGCACTTCCTTTCTATAATTAGTATTTTGACTATAGAAAACCCGCCAATCAGCACTTTCGGCGGGATTTTTTTTGAGGCTTGTTGAACATTGAATACTTAGAATAAATGAATCAAATCAGAAATTTCTGCATAATTGCTCACATTGACCACGGTAAATCTA
Source organism: Bacteroidota bacterium (assembly GCA_030679145.1). Taxonomy (GTDB): domain Bacteria; phylum Bacteroidota; class Ignavibacteria; order UBA10030; family UBA8401; genus UBA8401. The sequence continues at coordinate 117,483 of JAUXTU010000036.1, forward strand.
CGTTGGCTGACCGCTTGCTCGAATTTACAGGTCGTATCACCAAACGGGATCTGACGACAAATCAGGTTCTGGATGATATGGATTTGGAACAGGAACGCGGAATAACGATTAAGTTGCACGCCATTCAGATGGAATACAAGGCAAAAAACGGCGAAACATATACTCTCAACCTTATTGATACACCCGGGCACGTTGACTTTACATATGAAGTTTCGCGTTCGCTGGCTGCATGCGAGGGAGCAATTCTTGTTGTTGATGCGTCTCAAGGAGTAGAGGCACAGACGATCAGCAATTTGTATCTGGCGATCGATTCGGGTTTGGAAATTATTCCGGTGATGAATAAGATCGATCTTCCTTCAGCAGCAACAATGATGAATACTGTTAGAGATGAAGTGATCGGTCTGATGGGATGTAAAGATGAAGAGATTATCCGCGCAAGCGCAAAAGCAGGAATTGGTATTGAAGATATTCTTGAAGCAGTGGTGCATAGAATTCCTGCACCGAAAGGTGATCCGGAAAAACCGCTGCGCGCGTTGATCTTCGATTCAAAGTTCGATGTCTATCGCGGTGCGGTTGCATATGTGCGCGTTGTTGACGGCGTGTTGAAAGAAAAAGAAAAGATCAAATTCATCAACAACGGCAACACTGCGGAAATTGAAGAATGCGGCGTACTCTATATGAATAAGAGCCGCACCAAAGAATTGACAGCAGGAAATGTCGGCTATGTAATTGCGGGATTGAAAAATGTGCGCGATACAAAAGTGGGCGATACGATCACCACACAATATCATGGTGCAACGGAAGCGCTTGCAGGATACAAAGTAGTGAAGCCAATGGTCTTCAGCGGATTGTATCCGACGAACAGCGATGAGTTTGCGGAACTTCGCGACTCGCTCGAAAAACTTGCACTCAATGATTCGTCTCTTATTTACGTCCCTGAATCATCCGGTGCGCTGGGATTTGGTTTTCGTTGCGGATTTCTTGGATTGCTTCATATGGAAATCATTCAGGAACGATTGGAACGCGAGTTCAATCAATCGCTCATTACTACGGTACCGAATGTGGAATTTCGAGTGATCCTCACGAGCGGCGAAATGATAACTGTGGATAATCCTGCCGATATGCCGGATCCAACAAAGATAGAACGAGTAGAAGAACCGTTCATTAAAGCACAGATCATTACGCCAACGGAATATATTGGTAACATCATGAAACTGGCGACTGACCGACGCGGCATTTGGAAAAACACCAGTTATCTCGATCCAACCCGTGCAGATATAACATATGAATTTCCATTGTCTGAAATTATTTTTGATTTCTACGATAAATTAAAATCATTAACGCGCGGTTATGCATCGCTTGATTATGAATATCTGGATTACAGGGAATCGAATCTTGTGAAGTTGGATATCTTGCTCAATGCTGAACAAGTTGATGCCTTATCAACCATTGTTCATCACGATAAAGCATTTGAAACGGGAAAAAAACTGTGCGTGAAACTAAAGGAACTTATCCATCGTCAAATGTTTGAAGTGGCAATTCAGGCGGCGATTGGAAGTAAGATTATTGCTCGAACATCGATCTCTGCAATGCGGAAGAATGTAATAGCAAAATGTTATGGCGGTGATATTTCCCGAAAGCGCAAACTTCTTGAAAAACAAAAAGAGGGAAAAAAACGTATGAAACAGGTCGGACGGGTTGAGCTGCCGCAGGAAGCATTTCTCGCCGTATTGAAAATGGGGGATGACTAATAGAAAGTTAAAAATGTAAAGTATAAAGTGAAAAACTTGAAAAGCCAATTTGACACCTTAAAGTTAAACGCCGATGAGTAATCCAATCATAAAACAAGAAAACATTGTTTCACAAATTCACTTTATTCGCGGAGAGAAAGTTATTATCGATGTGGATTTAGCGATACTGTATGGTGTTGAGACAAAAGTATTGAAACAAGCAGTTAAAAGAAATATTAAACGCTTTCCAGTTGATTTCATGTTTCAATTGTCTAATGAAGAATTTCAAATCTTGAGGTCACAATTTGTGACCTCAAGTTGGGGTGGTGCGAGATACCGCCCTTTTGCTTTTACTGAACAAGGTGTCGCAATGCTTTCTGGAATTTTAAACAGCAAACGTGCAATAGAAGTGAATGTTGAAATAATGCGCACGTTTGTAAAATTGCGCCAGTGGCTTTCTTCGCACAAAGAGTTAGAACGGAAACTTGATTCAATGGAAAAGAAATACGACGGACAGTTTAAGGTAGTGTTTGAAGCGATACGGTTATTGATGAAAGAAGAAGTAAAACCAAAACACAAATTAGGATTCTAAATGGCAAAAGAAAATAAAGAAAACAAAGCAAAAGAAACCGAAAAGACGCTTACATGGAAAGAAAACATGGTAGCACAGGTGAAGGAATTCATTATTGTGTTTGGCGGATTTTTACTGCTCAATAATTTTGTCATCGCCTCATTTCTTGTGCCGACCGGTTCAATGGAAAAAGAAGTTCTCACGGGTGATTTTTTAATGGTGAATAAGTTCATCTATGGTCCTTCCACTCCCCGCAATATCATGTTCACCGATATTCGTCTCCCTTGGACAACGCTTCCGGGATTTAAAGATGTGCAGCGCGGCGACGTGATCGTATTTGAATTTCCCGGAATGAGAGAAGAAGTAAAACCCGATGCATTTACATTCTATCTAAAGCGGTGTATGGCGCTTGGCGGCGATACACTTGAGATTAAAAATCGTGTTGTGTATATCAACGGACAGCCCGCACCGATTCCAAAAAATATGCATTTCGATCAAATGCGGATTATTCCTCCATCATATCAGGATGAACGTTCATTTCCTCCAACCGCTGGATTCAACGAAGATAATTACGGACCGCTTGTTGTTCCCCAAAAAGGAATAACAATGACGATCACTCCGGAAAATTTTGCATTATGGGAAACGTTCATTAAACGCGACGGACATACTCCCGCATTGAGCTCAGACGGTACCGTAACGATCGATGGAAAAACTACGAACACATATATTGTTGAAAAAGATTACGTCTTCGGTATGGGAGATCATCGTGACAATTCATTGGACAGCCGTTTCTGGGGATTTATTCCGCGGGAAAATATTGTCGGCACACCGATGTTTGTTTATTTTTCAGTTGAGTTGACGGATGAATATCGTGCAGAGCTTGCAATGAAAGGTGAATCGATGAGAATGGAATGGATCTATACTTCCTTCTCGGGACACAATATGATTCTTGATATTTTAACGAAGATCGTCATAACAGTATTCAATCCCGAAACGATCCGCTTCAGCCGTATCGGCACGGTTATCGGTTAGGAAGTGACGACAATGTGGCGAACGATCCGTGACGGCACGATCATTGTTTTTTTTACGTTATTCTTCGCCACATGCCTGAAATCCTGTATCATTGATGCATATAAAATTCCTACTGCATCGATGAGTGAAACACTTGTTGCCGGAGATTTTCTTCTTGTAAACAAGTTCATTTACGGCGCGCGGACACCCCAAAAATTCCTGTACATTTCACTTCCGCATTTTCAATTTCCAAAACTTGCAGGGATCCATCGAGGAGATGTGATCGTATTTGAATTTCCCGGTGAGCCAAACGAGGCAATCCCTGTGCGAAATTTATTTCTCGTAAAACGGTGTATCGGACTGCCGGGTGATACAATCGATATTACAAATGGAACGGTTCATTTAAATGGATTAAACGCCGGAGCATTGCAAAAAGCATCTAAAGATTTTCCAATTACTGTCATTCCATCAAAAGGAATGATGATCAATCTTGATTCGACAACATTTACAAAATGGAAAGTTTTTATTCAGCGCGAGGGAAGTTCTGTTGAACAACACGGGAACATCATTTTGATAGACGGGCAAGAGCTTTCTTCGTACGTTGTAAAGAAGAATTATTATTTTGCACTTGGCGATAACATCAATAATAGCGCAGACAGCCGCGCGTGGGGATTCATTCCCGAAGAAAATGTTGTGGGAAAAGCAATGGTGATCTATTGGTCGAAAACAGACGATGGGATCCAATGGAATAGAATTGGAACACTAATCAGATAATAATGGCAAGTCTGTACTTACATATTCCGTTCTGCGAACACAAATGCATTTATTGCGACTTCTATTCCATTGAGAATATGAGTTCAAAGGATCATTTTCTTTCTGCTTTAGAGTTAGAAATTGTTCGCCGTGCAGAAATGTTCTCTTCAGAAGAAACAATCGAAACGATCTTCTTTGGGGGCGGAACACCGTCGCTTCTTTCCGCACAGCAATTTGAAAAAATATTTTCTCTCATCCATAAACATTTTCGTATTCAGACTGATGCAGAGATCACCTGCGAATCGAATCCCGGAACTGTTGAATTGAATAAACTCAATGAATTCCGTTCTGTCGGATTCAATCGAGTCAGCTTCGGAATTCAATCATTTCATGATGACGATCTGAAATTTTTAACACGCATTCATTCTGCAGAAGAAGCTGAACGTGCCGTTGAAAGTGCATATCGTGCGGGATTTGACAATGTGAGTTGTGATCTGATCTTTGCGTTACCCAATCAAACTCCGTCAAGATGGAAAGAGAACCTAAGGCGCGCGATAGCATTGCAGCCAAAACATATTTCCGCGTATGCACTCATCGTTGAAGATCAGACGCCGCTTGCAACAATGGTGAAGAATAAATTGGTCGCGCCGCTTCCGGATGAAGAAGATGCTGAGTTATATGAAATAACGATCGACACTCTCCGTTCAAATGGATATGAGCAGTATGAAGTTTCAAATTTTGCAAAACCGGGGTTTTATTCCCGCCATAATTTCAATTATTGGAATCACGCGAATTATATCGGGCTTGGTCCATCAGCGCATTCATTCTGGAAAGATTCGTCGACAACCGGAAAACCCGCCACGTCGGGCAAGCGTTGGTGGAATGTTCGGAGTATTCAAAGTTATTGCGAGATGCTGGAACGGGGAGAATATCCTGTTGTTGGCGGCGAAGAGATTGATTCCAAAAAATTTTTTAATGAAGAGATATTTTTAGGATTACGAAGCAAGGGTATCGATCTGAAAAAACTGTACCCACTCTACGGAGAAGATGTTTTTTCCATGAAACAGGTGATTCTTGTCGAGATGGAACAGGAGGGATTGCTTTTTCGTCAAAACAACATCATTTCACTCACGTCTAAAGGTTATGCTGTGTGCGATGAAGTGGCAGCAAAATTGATCTTCTGATTTTCTTTTGAAAATCGGCACTTTCAAAGTATATTTACACACTATTGTACTATATAGTACGTTGTTTTTCCCACTAAAGAGGTAGTAATGGAACATACTAAATTGAATAAATTTGTTGCCGGATTTGTTTTTCTTGCAACATTGATCGCATATATTTTAACGCTGGCTGATACAGTTGTATTTTGGGACGTTGGTGAATTTATTTCAGCAACATATTTACTGCAAGTTCCGCATCCGCCGGGATCGCCGCTATTCCTGCTGGTTGGAAAAGTGATCGGCATGGTTCCATTCTACAAAGATCTAGCGGTTCGTATTCATTTTATCTCCGCTCTTTCCAGTGCGTTGACAGCGTTGTTTTTATATCTTTCTCTGGTAAAATTGATAATTTTATGGCGTCCGCGTACTGATGATGTGTGGAATAAGATCTCTCTCTATACTTCTGCAGCAGTCGGGGCTTTCTCACTTTCGTTCAGCACAACGTTTTGGTTCAATGCGGTGGAAGCAGAAGTGTATGGTATCAGCATGTTGTTTGTAGGATTGGTGACATGGCTTGCGCTTCGATGGAATGAACGGGCAGACTCACCGACACACCAACGATATATATTTTTGATCGCGTATCTTATCGGATTGTCGCTTGGTGTTCACTTGTTGGCGCTGCTTGTTATTTTTCCGTTCCTTATCATCGTCTTTTTCCGCAGGTATGAATTTTCAATTCGCAATTACATCATCTTTGGTTTAATTGCGATAGGAATTTTTGCAATTGTCTATCCCGGAATCGTCAAAATGCTTCCAAACCTGCTTGACGGCGAATATGCCATCGGCAGCGGAGCAGAATCGAAAAGCATTTTCTGGACGATGATCCCAATCGCCGCGATTCTTGCTGCAATTTATGGTGTTTGGTATTCCATTAAAAATAAAAAAGAACTCTTGAATCTTGCTTCATTGTCGTTTCTCTTGATCATTCTTGGATATTCGACGTATGCAATGGTGATCATTCGTGCGAATGCAAATACACCGATGAATGAAAATGATCCAAGCACACTGAAAAAATTAGTATCCTATCTTAATCGTGAACAGTACGGCGATTCGCCCATCATGAAACGCCGCCACAGCCAGGAACCGCAGCATCAAGGAATTTATACAAACTATAAAAGTGATACGGACTACTTCATGCGTTATCAGATGTATGAAATGTTTGGACGATATTTCTTATGGCAGTATGCGGGACGCGAAGGAGATTTTCAGGGTGCCGAAGTGAATTGGAAACAATTGTGGGGCATACCGTTATTCTTTGGTTTATTCGGAGTCTTTTATCATTGGAAAAAAGATCGTCAAATGTGGTGGGTCTTCTTCAACTTTTTCATATTGATGGGATTCATTATGGCGGTCTATTTTAATATGCAGAATCCGCAGCCTCGTGAGCGTGATTATTTTTACGTCGGCGCATTCTTCGTTTTTTCAATTTGGATTGGAATTGGAACGATTGGATTTTTTGATACGATCCGCGATGCAATGAAGAACGACCAAATGAAAAAATATCTTTCAATGGCGGCATTATTATTTGCTGTTGTGTTTGTCCCGATCAATATGGCATACACCAACTTCAAAGTTTCGGATCGAAGCGGTGATTATGTTGCATGGGATTATTCATACAATCTGCTTCAATCGTGCGAACCGGATGCAATTCTTTTTACCAATGGTGACAACGATACATTCCCGTTATGGTATCTTCAGGATGTTGAAGGTGTTCGCCGTGATATTCGAATTGTCAATCTTAGTTTGGTGAATACATCGTGGTATATTCGTCAACTAAAACATCAAGAACCACACGGTGCAAAAAAGGTTGCGATCAGTTTAACGGATCCGGAGATCGAACAGATCGGTCCGATGCAATGGGAACCAAGAGAAATGACGATTCCTGTTCCTGCTGATGTCATGAAAGAGTATGAACAATTCTCTGATAAACCAAAACAACCAAAGATGAAGAATGATACAGCGGGCAAAGCAGGAGAAGTTCGATTCGTTCTTCCGAATACGATGTCATTCCCGCAAGCAGGCGGAGAAGTGATCAAAGCGATCCGCGCACAGGATATTATGGCATATGATATTATTCGTTCCAATAATTGGATTCGACCAATCTATATGGCTGTAACATCAACACCGGATTCGAAGATCGGACTCGATCGTTTCTTCCGTATGGATGGATTGGCGATGAAATTGATTCCGTATGCTACTCCGACGGATGAAGGCGTTATCGATCCGAAAATTCTTTCAGCAAATTTGTTGAACGAACCTGTTGAACCAAATTTACATTTTCAACGCGGATATCGGTATCGGGGATTGCAAGATACCACAGTTCATTATGATGAAAATGTAACCCGTCTTGCAATGAATTATCGCAATGCATTCATGCGTCTGGCATTATATTACATCAATACCACCCATGAAAATGCAAAAGCTGTTGCAACACTTGATTCAATGATGGTGAAATTGCCCACCTCGGTACTTCCGATGGATTATCGTGTGGAATTTGATATCACCAACTTCTATCATTTTGCAGGTGCCAAAGAACGATATGAAACAATGACGCAAAATCTGGAAACTAAATTGCTTGATATCGTTTCAAAACCGGGATTAGAGCCGTTCACAAACCAATATCATCCGTATTATATGTTGTATACAATGTATCAAAACCGCGGACGATACGATAAAGCAATCGAAACCCTCGATCGGATCAGTGCAGCGTATGCAACCACCCAAGGATTACCGCAATGGATTGAAATGCAAAAAGGCCAGATGCAGGCGCAGTTAGCATTGAGTGGTGCGGGTAAAAAAGATTCAATAGCAAAAAAATAAATTGTGAATACGATAGTAGAAGAATAAAGAACAAAGGGTGAAAATCATTTTTCATCCTTTTTCTTTTTGAACGGTGTGAATAATAACTGCGGTAAAGGGAAATCATGAAAGAATCTCGTCTAGAACATTGGGACAATTTTTGGGAAGAGAAAAAAGAATTCAAGGAAGTCTATTCCAATTCGGATCGTGTTGTTCGCAATCTTGTAAAAGTGACCGATGTAAAAGGAAAAAAGATTCTTGAAATTGGTGCGGGAACGGGACGGGACAGCTTTCCGTTGGTGGAACGAGGTGCGGAAGTGTATCAGCTTGATTATTCGATGAACTCGCTGAAGATCATGAAACGAATTGCGGAAGAAGAGAAGATGGATGTTACCATTATCGGTGGTGATACATTTCAGCTTCCGTTCAAAGATGAATCTTTTGATATTATTTTTCACCAGGGATTGCTCGAACATTTTCGTCATGAAAAAGCAACAGCATTATTGCAGGAAAATATCCGCGTTCTTAAAAAAGGCGGGTTGCTTTGTGTTGATGTGCCGCAGCGATATCATATCTATACTTTGATCAAGACATTTCTGATCGCCATTGACAAGTGGTTTGCTGGATGGGAACGTTCATTCTCTGTTCCCGAATTGAAGAATGAAATGGAAAAACTCGGCTTACAAACTGTTCATACGTACGGCGAATGGATGTATCCGAGTCTGTTCTATAGAATGACGCGAGAGGCATTGCGCGTTGTTGGAATAAAGATTCCGCTCAATCCAAAGATTCCGTTTTTATACAATATTCGAAAAGCGCTTCGTGACTCATTAAAAGATACCACGTTGACAACCTATACCGCGTTGTCGATGGGAGTGATAGGTAAAAAGTAAGAATTATGAAGGATGAAATATGAAAAATTGTTTGATCTCCAATTTCATTCTTTGTAAAACAATGAATCTGCAAACTGGTTATTGCAATTTGTATCATTCATCCTTCATCATTCATCTTTCATCTTTATGAAGATTCTTATTCTTAACTGGCAAGATCTCTCTCATCCGCTTGCCGGAGGTGCTGAAGTGCATCTCCACGAAACATATTCCCGCATTGCCAAGATGGGACACGATGTAACGCTCTTTTGTTCATCATACGAAGGAGCAAAACCTACAGAAGAGAATAACGGTATCAAGATCATTCGTGAAGGAGGGCGGTTCCTCTTTAATTTTGTTGTGATGAAAAAGTATTTCACTACGTTCAAAGATCAGAAGTTCGATCTGATCGTTGATGATGTGAATAAGATTCCTTTCTATACTCCGTCATATGTAAAAGAGCCGGTGCTTGGAGAACTTCACCATCTGTTTGGTACGAGCGTCTTCAAAGAGATAATGTTTCCATTAGCATCATACGTATATCTTGCGGAACGCGCATCCCTCCCGATGTATAGAAAAATTCATTTCATGATCCATTCTCCCAGCACTCAGATTGAAGTGAAAGAGAATGGATTTTCTCCTGAGCGAATCCATTATGTCCCCTATGGAATGAATCACCGGCTCTTCCGTCAAACCGGTATCCCAAAATTTTCTGAACCGCTGATCGGTGCACTCGGTCGTTTAAAAAAATATAAATCAATTGATCATCTTATTGAAGCATTTGTTATTGTGAAACAAATAATTTCAAATGCTAAACTGGTGATCGTTGGCGACGGTGATGACAAATCGAGGTTGGTGGAATTGGTCACTGCGCTCAGATTGAATGACAGCGTAACATTTACCGGATTTGTCAGCGAGGAAGAAAAAGTTCAATGGCTGAACAAAATGCACGTTGCCGTTAATACATCGGCAAAAGAAGGATGGGGATTGACAGCGATCGAAGCAAATGCATGCGGAACAACAACAGTCTCCAGCAACGTACAGGGACTGCGTGATGCTGTGCTTGATGAATGGACCGGATTGTTGTATGAATATGGAAATCGTGAAAAACTTGCGGAAAAAATTATTCTGCTGCTGCGCGATAAAAACCTTCGCGAACGTTTGGCAAATCAAGCGCTGATCCGTTCAAAAGAATTTGACTGGCAGACCGGAGCAGAGAAGACGATGGAAGTGATCGAGCAAGTGGTGAAGGAAAAGAAACAATGAAAAATATATTTCTTGTAATATCTATCCTAATGACGGGCTTGGAATTTATATTTCCTCAATCACTTTTGGATAGGTATTCTCATTTTGGTGAAATGTTTGTACCGCAATTTTCCTCAGCTCCATTTCCTCATCCCGAACGCGCAAACGGAAGACTCTATAACAATCAAACATTCTCCGCGCAGGAGCATTACAGCGACAGCAGTGTTGCTATTTTTATTCCAAAAGGATTCAAACCAACAGCAAAAATAAATATTGTTGTCTACTTTCATGGATGGTATAACAATATCGACACTGCATGCGCCCAATTTAAATTGATAGAACAGTTTTCGGAAAGCGAGAAGAATGCGATTTTTATTTTTCCGGAAGGTCCGAAGAATTCCCCTGATTCATTTGGCGGACGAATGGAAGAGAAGGATGGGCTGAAGAATCTTGTTGCTGATGTTCTGAAGTTTTTGAAACAACAACAAAAGATCAAATCAGAAAAAGCCGGAAATATCATTCTTGCAGGACACAGCGGTGCATTTCGTGTAATTTCGTTTTGTCTGATGCGTGGAGGATTGACGAAGAATATTTCTGATGTTATTTTATTTGACGCACTTTATGGCCAAACGGAAAAGTATTCATATTGGATCGATCATTATCAAGGAAGGTTCATCAATATTTATACAAATGATGGCGGCACGAAAAATGAAACCGAAAATCTCATGGCTGATCTTGATGCGTGGGAAATCCCGTATATCATGAGAGAAGAAGATGAACTAACTGAAACTGATCTAAAGAAAAATCGGATTGTATTTATCCACTCATCATTGTCGCACAATGAAGTGATTGTAGCAAAAAATCAATTCTATAGATTTCTTTCAACAAGCAGCCTGAAGTAATACTACATTTAAGAAAGCGAGTTCTTCCATGTCAAAAAAACTTACATCTTCTAAAGACGTACAATCTCTTTCGCTTCTCGGAAAAGATTCTATAGCACAAAAAAAATTGGAAGTATTCCCCAATCATCACGTTAACCGAAATTATACAATAACATTAAGAACGGATGAGTTTACAACGCTTGGTCCCGTAAATCGCCAGCCCGATTTTGCAACACTCGAAATTGAATATGTTCCGGATCGATTTATCATTGAATCAAAATCACTGAAGTTATATTTGCAGACATTTCGCAACGAAGAAACATTCTATGAGCATGTCGTTAATGTCATTCTTGATGATCTTGTTGCGGTGCTCAAGCCTCGTCGCTGCAAAGTAACCGCCGCGTATGCAGTTCGCGGAGGTATTGCGATGACAGTAGAAACAGAATACAATCATAAGAAATCATGATCAACGCATTCATTCCACTGATTGATTTTATCTTTAAAATAATCTTGTATTATTTTGCACTCAAACTACGAAAACTAGAGCCTCGTTTGATAACATGCGCGATGTGTGCAGGGGCTTCAATATTAACGGGATTAATTCCGTTTCCGGAAATGCTGCATCTGATGTTGACAATCGCTATCGCAGGTTTTTTTCTTGTGAAAAACACCGATACAGAAATATATCCGAATGGAATCTTTATCCCTCTTGCGGTAGAAGTTGTTGATGCGTTTATGATGAGTTATGCAGTAATGCCATTGATCGGAAGGTAATAAAACACCAGTCCAATGGTTTTAATCCCATCGGACTGGCGTAATTAATTATTTTTGTAACAACAATTTCTTTGTCTGCATAAAGTTATCAGATTGCATTCGATAAAAATATACACCGCTTGATAATTTTCCACCTTTGAACGGTACCGAATAAAATCCCTCCTTCTTTTCTTCATTCAATAGTGTCGCAACTTCACGACCGAGAATGTCGAATATTTTTATTGTTACCAACGATTGCTTTGGTATTGCAAACGATATAGTTGTAGTCGGATTAAATGGATTCGGATAATTTTGATATAATTGAAATTGAGTTGGCATTTGATTAATTACAGTTTCCTCTTCTAACGATGTAAATTGACTTATCCGGAAATCAAATAATCCATCAATAAAAGATAAGGCGTAAACAGTATCTGCAATTGCTACTAATTTATTTATGCCAATACTATCCATTCCAGCATACGTCCAAAGTAGGCCATTATTTTTTGTAAAATATAATCCACGAGGTCGATACAATGGATCTGTTGCATCAAATACTGAAAGCCATAAGTTGTTCTTACTATCAAACGCGTAATAGTTTTGGAAATAAATATCTGGGGTTAAAGGAAAATTCGGCAACGGTATTTCAACAAGCTGGTTTGCTGTTTTCTTAAACAGTTTCAATTTATTTTGCGCTGTAGCAAAAACATAAAGGAGACTGTCATTGTCCATTATAATATCTTGAATAAAAAATTTACTTAATCCGGAAGAATCAATTTTCCAAATACCGTCAGGGAGAGTTTTTTTGTAGATAAATAATTTTTCTCCGGGAAATTGAAATTCGTTTTTTAAGAAATATCCAGTAACACCATCCGATAAATATCTATTTGGTTTATCATAAGAAACAGCTAATTTCAATCCCGTTGAATCAACTTTCCATCCGGTATCTTTTGTTCTGAAGTATGGCAAATGTTTTGTAAAACTAAATAAATATTGATTTCCATTATTATCAACATAGTATTTATCGTTAGTCGACAAAGTAATATTATTTGTTTTCAAACCAGCGGTGTCCAATATCCAAGTAGTTCCTTTATCAGAGGATTTCCAGATTGTTGAGGAACTCTCATTCTTACTTTTTGGTGCGACGACATAAATATTTCCCGCACCATCATTTTGTATACTTAAATTTGAAAAATATCCATTAACAGGAAATATTTTTTTAAAAACAGTATCACCGTCCATTACTCTATATAGTCCAAGATTAGTCGATATAAAATGATGATTTCCAGCACGAGCCAAGCTATAGAATCTATTGGGATTAAATTGAAATTCTTTTGGCATTATAGTCCACGTATCACCAAAGTCGGTGCTTTGAAAATTTCCGTATTTAGTTGCAGCATATACAAGTGAATCGCCCTGTACGTTTGAAAATAGATCAGTTGGATTCATTGAATAATCAAGCGAATTTATTCCTTGTGAAATATCGATCCACGGTTCTGTCCCGCCGTTTGATCTATACGCACCATAGTACGTTACAGCGTAAATATTTCCATACGCATCATCTCCATAACTATCAGCATATTTATTTTGGGGAATACTTTGAAACGTTTTCCACGTTGTCCCTTTGTCGGTTGATACATAATTGCTAAAATAATCGGAAACATAAATCCTTCCACGGCGATCTATGAAAATAACCTCACATGAAAAAGCGGGGAAGCTTAAAACCTTATTCCAGACACTTGAATCCGGATGTTGTTTATATAATCCCTTATTGGTAGCAGTGTAAACATAATGAGAAGAATCTTCAGCAATATCATAAATAGTATTTATCCCTAATCCGGTAGAATCTAATTTCCAGGTTTGTCCATCATCACGGCTGACATAGACAGTACTATTGCCAACGACATAAAGGGCATCTCCAATTATTTTCTTAAAATATAAATATTGCAAGGGAGAAATAATTTGCCCTGCGTATTTTTGAGTAAATGTACTCTTTAAAGGATCATAAATAATTACTGCTATCTCTCCGTTTGAAAATAGAACAAAGTAATAATTTGGAATGTTGCTTTTTTGTGTAACATCAATTATTGAAATTTCTGGAGGAGCTTCTAAACGAAACCACCCAGCAGGATGGACCGCATCGCCTTGATAGTATGGTATCATTACTAATAATTTTTCATTAAACATTGTAAATATTTCAAGATTGTCCGCAACATTTTTTTTGAATGCTTTCGTGGACACCTCGCCTACCAAATATGCCGATGCTTCATAATTAAAAAATGATTCTGCATTAAATTGTGAATAAGCAGAGTTGCTAAAAAAAAGGAATAAAGTTGTCATAAAGGAAACAACCTTGAACAATTTTTTTGGTATGGTGAAAATGTCTTGAGTTTTCATAACGAACCTTCCTATTTTAGCAATAATAATTTTCTTGATGCACTGTAATTTCCAGTTTTCAACGAATAAATATATACCCCTGTTGAAAGTTTCGATGCATCGAATTGAACCGAATGTAATCCTGCATTTCGCTCTTCATTAATAAGCACTGCAACTTCCCGCCCGAGAATGTCGTGCACTTTCAATGATGTGAAACCTGAAGTCTGAAGCATGAACCGTATCGTCGTTGTCGGATTGAACGGATTTGGATAATTCTGAAACAACTCGTACGAATCTGCAATCTGCGGTTTGGTATTCTCAACCGAAGTTGGTTCTGAGGCCGTTGTGAATCGATAAACACCATCGATGAATGTTACCGCATAGACACCTGGTAACGAAGATGATCCGGAACTTTTCATGAATGAAGTGGATGAATCATCAACCGCATTCAGGAATTTGATGCCGACGCCGTTCAATCCAACATATTTCCACGTTGTACCATTATCTGTAGTAAAGTGAACTCCTTTGTTAGAGCCACCCGCGAAGAACACCGCCCAAATAACTCCATTTTTATCTATCGTTAAAGGATACGGCGAAGGTGAAGATCCAATTGTTGTAGGAAGCGGTGTCTCAGCCCAGGTGCTTCCGTTGTATCGCCAGATTTTTTCGGGACTAGAAAAAGCTTTTACCATAATATTTCCATCTTGATCGCTCGATAATATACCATCACCGGCGGCAAGGATGCTGGTATTGACAATCTTCCAGGCGGAATCATTTATTGTCTTGCTATAGATGAACAACTTAAGACTTCCTGAAAACACCACCCTGCTTACATAAATAATTCCTTTCTTGTTATTCAAGGTGACGGCTTTTATATATTGATTTGCTTGCATGCCCAATCCCGCAGTGTCGAGCTTCCACGCTTGTCCCGGTTTTTTAGTTAAGAATCTGGCGTTACCACCTAAATATTGTGTGCCCTGTCTGTCTACCCAAAAATCATACGTCTGCGTTCCGGCAGTGATCCCTAGTGCTTTTTGTCCGGCTGTATCCGGGATCCAGGTATCGCCGTGATCGGTCGATTTAACGGTGTAAAAGAGCCAAGAGGAAGGACCAGTCTTTATAGGAAGATTCCCATAAACATTTCCAACGGAGTCGGATGTTATGACATTTATTCCCCAGACAAACCCCTGTTTTGGAAATACTTTTTCCGATATCGTATCTCCTACGGCAACCCGATAAATACCAAGGTTTGTTGAGATGAAATAATAATTTCCACCCTTTACAACACCGGTATAAAAATTATGTGCCCGCGATTGTGAACTGATAGGTGAGTGTACCCAGTTCGTTCCAAAATTTGTGCTTTGAAACATTCCATATTTTGTAGAAGCAAAAAGCACGCTGTCGCCGCTTATGGTATTGATAATTTTTTCGCTTGAAGGAAGATACTTCTGTGCGTTGAGCGAATCGCTGATAGATTCCCACGGGGGAGTAAGATTTGAAAGCCGGTATGCGCCAGAACTTGTTCCCACCGCGTAAATATTTCCAAACGCGTCATCTCCAAACGAAGCGATTCCTTCAACAACACCTGAAGAAATATTTGTAAACGTAACACCGCCGTCGGTTGACATTACTACTCTTCCTTGAGCGACTGATGCTGTAGTGTAGATGAACATTCGTCCTTTTCGATCAACAAAAATTTTACGAGGGAATCCTGTTGTTTTAAATGAGGTATCCTTACGCCAAATATTTGAATCTGGATGTTGGTAATACAAATTACGGCTTTCCGTTACTACCCAGCCGTAATGATTTGTATCAACCGCAATATCATTCACAGATTCGCTGCCAATATTTGTTGTATCGAGCAACCAAGTTTTTGCCGTGTCCCAACTTGCATAGACCTTTCCCGATCCAAGCGCATACACTGCATCCCCGATAATTTTATTAAAAATTGGAAACCCAATTACGGTAATGGGTATTGTTGCACCAACTTCCCAATGGCTGCCAAGTTGAGTCTGAATATATTTAAGCACTGTTACCATACCATTAGAAAATAATACAAAAGCAATATCAGGATTATCTGACTTAAAATTAGCCGACACAATTTTTTTTTCAAAGGGAGCCTTTACGACTACTCCACTACCACCGTCATCGCCGCCAAAGAGTCTCGTCGTTATTGATGCTACTCCACATTCTTTTTCAGTATAATAAAGGTGATGTATATTTTCATATGCGCCCCTATCAATCCGTCGGCTAATGTCTGCAAGCACAGTTTCACCAAATATGGTAACTCTACTTTGCGAATACATCCGTGTAGGAATCATACATAAAATCATTACAAACAATAGTGTAGAAAAAAACTTTGACATAATGCCTCCGATTATGTGATAAGAGCTGAAAAATATTTTCAGCATATTGTTACTTCATTAACAATAGTTTCTTCGAAGCAACAAAATTTCCTGTCCGCAAAGCATAAATATAAACTCCTGTTGAAAAACTTGATCCATCAAATCGAATCGAATGTAATCCTGCTTTTCGTTCTTCGTTGATCAATGTTGCTACTTCACGACCAAGCATATCATACACACGCAAGGTCACCCAGCTTGTTACCGGAAGACCAAACTTGATTGTGGTGGAAGGATTGAAAGGATTTGGATAGTTTTGTTGCAGCAAGTATGTTTCCGGAATCTCATTCGTTTCGCTGCCAACAGCCAATACGTTTGGAACAAGTGCTGTGTCAACTGCATGGTTGTTTAACAGATCGAAATCAAAAGTTAATGCACTTGCATACGCTTTGTTAAGAATAGAGCCAATTGAATCAACCTTAGCAACCAATACTACATTTACTTTTTCTCCCGGTTCCATCAAGCCGACCGTAACGGTGAGAATACCATCAGCAAACAGAATGCTTCCCTTTGAAGAAGAATCTGCAATAAATGTAAGATGCTTGGACAATGTATCTTTTAATGTAACTTGTTTTGCAGAGTCCGGACCATTATTCTGAAGCGTAATAAGATAAACAAGAGTATCTGTTTTTTTCAGTGTATCCGCATTTGCTTTAACTGTTACTGCTATGTCCGCAACTACATTAGAGACTTTTACTTCAATACATTTCGAAAATTCAGATGTGTTACCATTGTTATCTGTAGCTGTTGCGGAAATAAATGTTCCGGAAGCGACCGGAATGATGAGTGCTTCATTGATGGAAGCAAATCCAGTCGAATCTGTACCAATTGTCGTTGAAATGAGAAATTTCTTTCCCTCACCATATTTTGTTGAATCAGAAACACCCGCGTCAAAGAATTCCAGTGTGTATGTCTCATTCGGCTTACCGAACATCATACCCAGGACGCGGAACGGAAAGGGCCCATCGGCAAAAGTAATTACCGGAAAATTTTGCAGATCATTTGCACCGGCATCCGAATCAGTTTCATCGTTCGGAGTGACCCCAAAAAAACCGGAATAGAGATCGATGCCAAGTTCTCCATTATCGTAAATAGAGTTTGCTGATATTCTGTTTTGATTGCTGTCCCCTACGATCACTCCACTATATTTATTGGATGTGATGATATTTTCAGCACCGGCTTTTCCTATAGTTGTCCGGTTTGCACCGGAATAAATTTGAATACCATCCTCTTCATTCCCAAATTTTTTGGTGAGGGTATAATCAGTTCCAATCCCATTATTGTATATTTTATTTCCCGTTGAGGAATTTGCTAAAATAATACCGGCGAGTTTGTTGCCGGAAATTGTATTTCCACCTCCTGCTTGGTCACCGCCAATAATATTGTAATCAGAACTGTCCACTGCAACCCCATTATCGCCATTGGCAATAATTTTCGTCTGCAAAATATCCAAGCCGATAACGTTTCCGTACACCGAATTGCTATCGGAACCGTAAAGATATATACCACCATATAAATTGCCCGACACTAGATTATATGCCCAATCTTCAACCCCTCCTATTGTATTTCTATTCGAATATGAAATTAGAATTCCTCTATAGTTGGGAATTGCTTTATCCCCGAAGCCATCGGTACCAATGGTATTTCCCCGAATCAAATTTCCTCTTGACATATCTCCGAAAACGTAAACACCATTACCGATATTTCCCGATATAATGTTGCCTGAATCACTGCCTGCGCCCCCAATACGTGTATTTCGAGCATTATTAATGAATACTCCATTATCGGTATTTGGAAGTTTGAGCGAATTAGTAATATCCAATCCAATGGTGTTGGCAATAATAACATTTCCGTTAGGTGTCAGGTTGGAATTGGTTTCAACAGTAACCCCATTACGACCGTTACCGGAAATGAAGTTTCGTTGGATGACATTATTGGATGCCGATTGATCGATCAATACACCGTCGGTAGTATTAGGAAGTGAATAATATCCGGTCCAATCTGTTCCGATAAGATTATATTTGATCGTATTTCCTGAAGATGGACCCGAAATCAATATGCCTTGTCCGATGTTGCCGGAGATAAGATTTTTATCAATGAATGCTGAACCACCAAAAATATTATCTGAACCGGCAAGAATATAAATTCCTCTGTCATTATTTGATAATGATTGCGACCCAAAGATATTTGTTCCGATGAAATTGTTTGAAAAAACATTTCGAGTTGGTCCGGCGCCAAACGGCTGTAAGAAAATTCCATAATGTTGATTTCCGGAAAGAAGATTCTTGCGGACAAAATTACTATCAACATTTCCTTGCATTGAAATACCGGAATGATTGGGAATACGTGTCATTCCGGTCTTGTTTGTCCCGATATAATTATTCTCAATGACATTCCCTTGTACATAATTCGGCTTTGAACCTCCCGGAAAAAAGATCGTAAATCCGCCGAACATTTCAATGCCGTAATTCCCGTTTCCGGAAATAATATTTCCATCGTTTTGATCTGGACCGCCAATAACATTATTATCGCACAATATATTTATTCCGGAACCGCTGTTTCCCCAATCAAGAGTTCCGGTCGGATCGACCCCGATATAATTTCTTTTAACCACAACACCGCCGTTGCCGGTAATGTGAATTCCGGAACCAGTATTGCAGCTGACGGTATTATATTCGATCACGACCTGTGTTCCAAGGATCTGCATCCCGCCGAATCTGTTTCCGAACAAACTATCAAGTGTTACATTTGAGCCGATCAAGTTGGTTCCGATGTACGCTTGAGAGGATTGACCTAACACGGTAATGCCGTATCCATTCCCGCTGATATAATTGTCGATGATAGAATCGTTATCAGCAAACGTGGAGATACCGTCATACATATTCGGCAGTTTTCCTATTCCTAAATTATCCAACCCGATGTAATTTCCCTGAACCAGTGTTTTTTTGGAAAATTCTCCGATCTCTAAACCGCTGTCGTTATTTCCGGAGATAAGATTCTTTAATACTTTGTTCCGTTCACCGAGCACATATATTCCGGAATACGTATTTGGCGATGCTGTAAATCCGTCTTTCGTGCCGCAAAAATTATCGATGATGGAATTATCATTTGCAAAGACAATATCAATTCCATCCTGCGTATTACCATGAGCAAAATTTCTAACATCCGGTAAATCGCCGCCAATAAGTGTTCCGGCGGCATTGACATTTAATCCAATCTTGTTAAGTGTAAATTCATTTCGCTGAATGGTTGAATTGACTGCCCCGCTGGCAAGACCAAGTCCAACGCTCTTCCACGATTTAAAGATCATGTTTTTTACAACGGAGGTGCCTGCAAGAGTAAGACCGTAGGTTCCGGTTGAAGCAGAGCCGTCCAATATTACTTTTCCTGCTGCAACAGTACCGTCAATATTCAACGTGACAGTAACTGTCGGAAGCTGCGTAGCCGGAGTAATGACCGATATCCCCGAAGCAAATGCAATGGCATGCGAACCGCCTAATTTATTTGCATTCTGAATTGCCGAGCGCAATGTTGCAGGAGAATACACTCCATCATCAATATCAAAATCTGCGTCGTCTCCCGCATTCGACACAACAAATGTTACCATTGCGCTTGACATCTTTGTAATGCTTGACTTCATTTGTGATTGAGATACAGATGATTGCAAAAACTCATCGCGCACACTTTTCGGCAGTTCATTGAAAGAACGATATTGACCGTCCGCTGAACGAGTGATGTGTGAATAACCATCAACCTGAATAATTGTAAATTTCTGAGGTGATTTAATCTCAGGTTGTGCAGCAAGCATTGAAATGAATAAAGTGACGGCAACAAAGAAATGAATACACATACCCACCTCAGAATAATTGAGAAATGATTGTAATTTTGTCCTGTTATTATATAGTTCTCTTAACAATGAAAAACTTTCAGTCAATTCTGTCTGATTTACAATATGTAAACCAGGTCACTTGTTGTCAAATGCAAAATTTTTGCAAACTTGCCAATGGTGTGGAAAATCGCTTAATTTCTAATAAAACAGACCATTATGGTACAATCAAATTTCCATACATTTTCTAGGACGAAAACTTCAGCATTAGTATTGATGCTTTGTACAATATTACTTTATAGCAAAACTCATAGCTATCAACTTTACAATACTCAAGCTGATTCTTCCGCTGCCCACTCTTTCTTTGTTCACGCAATAGACTTTCAAAAGAGAGCACAATACGACAGTGCTATAGTGTTCTTTGATACGGCGGGAACGATCTATGCTACACTAAACAAGATCGATGATCAGGTTCGCTGCATTACCAAGAAAGCAGAATGTCTGCAATCCAAAGGAAATTATGCCAAGGCGATTGCTTCTCTGCAAATTGATAAAGCAACAGAGCAAAAATTATTGAAAGAAGCACCTTTGATAGCAGCGCAACGCTTGATGATGTTTGGATCATTGTATAGGGAGCAAGGGAAATATGATACCGCACTTGTTGTTGCACACAATGCATTAGATATCCTACAAAACAATCCTTCTTTAAGTGTTGATCTGGAGTGGGATATGTACACTCTCTTTGCCGGGATATTTTTTAGCGTTGGAGAGTACGACAGCTCACTTGCGTACAATCATCGTGCTTTGAAACTCTTTCCCGCAGCGCAGGGAGAACAGCAATTAAAAATAAGCGCTTCTTACAACGGCATAGCGGGCACTTATGAAACACGCGGAGATTATCAAAAAGCACTCGACTATTTTTCCCGATCGCTTGAAATACGCAAACTCGTACTTGGCGAAAAGCATCCTGATATTGCAAATCTGTATAACAATGTGGCTGCGATTTATTTTCGTTCCGGAGATTATGACCTTGCATTGGAATATTATTTGAAGTCACTTTCAATTATGAATGAAACGTTACCGATCGATCATCCGTCGTTTGGGATTAGATATAATAATATCGCAATGGCGTACCGAGGCAAAAAAGAATTTGATAAAGCACTCGAATTCGGATCACAATCCAAATTCATTTTTGTAAAGAAACTTGGCGATAAACATCCAAACGTTGCAGGTGTTGTTAACAATATTGGGCGCACGTATTCCGATATGAAACAATACGACCGAGCACTTGAATCATATCAACAGGCGCTTTCAATTTGGAAAGAGAAATTTGGAGAAAAACATGTGAATGTAACACAGAGCTTCTTCAACATCGGCGAAGCGTATGGTAACTTGAAAGAATATGAAAAAGCAAAAATGTGGCTCGAGAAATCTTTGCTTATTCGCCGTGAAATGCTTGGTGAAAATAATGTGAAAGTTGCGCAATCATATAATGCGCTGGGATCTGTATATACAGATTGGAATAAGCTAGATTCTGCTCTTCAGTTTTATCAAAAAGCGATTTATACGCTTGTCGAAAGTCCGAAAGACTCAAATTTATATGATATCCCCATAACGATTAAAAGCATATCAGACTTTGATCTATTGGTATCATTATCCGGAAAAGCAAAAGTACTGTTCATGCAAGGAATCATACAGAAAAATATTTCAGATCTACGAACATCATTGAATACATATGAACACGCTCTAGAACTTGTCGACAACATTCGTCGGGGATTTGGTACTGAAGGATCGAAAATGCAACTTAGTCAAATGTCGTTTGATATATATGAGCAGACAATTTCTGTTGCCTTAAAACTTTTTGAATTCACAAAAGATGACTTATATACTTCCAAGGCGTTTTCAGTCGCAGAGCGAAGCAAGGCAAATATACTTCTGGATGCAGTTTCCGAATTGAACGCAAAACAATTTGCAGGCATTCCTGATAGTCTGCTTGAACAAGAATCGGCATTGAAGATCGATCTAACATTCAAAGAAACTCAGCTTCAGAAAGAAAAAGATAAAAAAGAGAAGGCAAGCAAAACAAAAAGTGAGCAATTGGAGAATACACTATTCGATCTAAAACGTCAGTATGAGCGCTTGATCGTTAAATTTGAGAAAGAATATCCTGATTATTATTCACTCAAACATCAATCGGAAAATGTTTCAGTCCGCGATATTCAAGAACATTTACCTGACAATAAAACAGCAATATTAGAATACGTTGTTGGTGACAGTACGGTAACGATCTTTTTGGTGACGAAAAACAGATGTATTGTCAAATCACAGCGCAGCACTTCTTTAACATCGTTGGTCAAGCAATTCCGCCGTTCAATTCAGAACGTAGAATCTGAGGAATATGTAAATCTTTCATATAGACTATATACTCAACTGCTTGCACCCGTCCAAACCAGTCTCAAAGGAATTCAAAAATTATATATCATTCCCGATGGCATACTGAATTATCTTCCATTTGAAGCATTGATAACAAAGAGCCATTCTAAAACGGCACCGGTAAATTTTGCTGCTATTCCGTATCTGATCAAGCAATATGAGATAAGCTATCAAGTATCCGCCCGATTTTTTCATGACGAGCAAAGAAAAAAACAAATCGATGAAAATTACTCCTTTATAGGCATGGCACCGGTATTTTCAGATAGACCTTCTCATTCAAAAAATATCTATACAACTTCTGTAGATCGAATTACACGATCGAGGACAGTTGATGGTGAACAATTTGTTGAATTGAAAGAATCTGAGAATGAAGTAAAAATTATTTTCAATTTGTTTAACGTTCGGAAAAAATCAGCCAAAGTTTTTCTACACAACGAAGCAAAAGAATCCAATCTTAAATCAAACGATATTCAACAATATCGCTTCATCCATATTGCAACACATGGAATTATCAACGAAGAGAAGCCCAACCTTTCAGGTATTATCTTCTCTGCTCCCGAAAATAATTCATCGGAAGACGGCGTTCTTTATTCCGGCGAAATTTACAACCTTCGGCTCAATGCTGATCTTGTTGTTCTGAGTGCGTGTGAAACAGGTCTCGGAACAATAGTCAAAGGAGAGGGAATTTTAGGATTCACAAGAGGCTTTATGTATTCCGGAGCTCAAAATCTTTTAGTTTCGCTTTGGCAGGTGGCCGATAAATCAACAGCAGAGTTGATGGTACAGTTTTATCAAAATATTTTCAAAAAACAATCGTATCCAACTGCTCTACGAAATGCAAAACTTGAGATGATTAAACAGGGGAAATATGCTCATCCCGTAGAGTGGAGTCCGTTTGTGTTGACAGGAAAGTAAAACTGATCATCGAATCACAACGAACTTTCCAACCTGCACAAGTTTTTCATTCGCCTCTAACTTCAGATAGTAGAGTCCAGGTTCAAGTCTATCTTTCAAGATAATTTCTGCTGAAGGAACTGTTTTCTTCCATTTCTCTACATTCTTGTTGTCAACAATTGTCAACGTATATTTTTCTTCTTTTTGTCCTTCCCATTTGATCGTAAACGGTGTTGTGATTGTATCTCCGATTGTTGGAGCTAGCAGAGTTACATTTGAAGAAGAACGGACCGTTCTTTCAATAAAATTTTCCAAAGCCTGATTTGGAATAAATTTTGTAGTGTCCAGTTCTATTACTGCAAGAGGCTTTTCAAAAAGAATCTCTCGTGAGGCAGTCTTTTTTTGCTGAAAATCTTGAAGAACAAAAATGATTGCAGATCCAACGGCGACGATCAATATTGCCGCAATTGCATAACGGAAAATATTTGGAGAGAAGCCAAAAATTTTCCCTTGTTGTTCTCTGGTTCCCGCAAACTCAAAATCATCCACTTCTTGCATGCGCGCCGAACATGCGGGACACACAGCAAGGTGAGCTTTGAAGAATGTTATTTCTTTTTGACTCAATTCATCGGCAAAATTGCGATAGACTGAAAAAGAAGCGTAACTTAAATGCTTCCCTGAGTCATCAAGAAATTTTGAATAATCGATCAAGAAATTCGATTCATTATTTGTCATCGTCTATCTCTGTTCATATAAACTGCATCTGTATACATAGTTCATAAATTCGATAAAAACTTTCGGAACATATTTGTTTATTCTTTAAAGACTAACTGAATCGACTCAATCCTTTATGGATATACCCAAGACGATTGAGATAATCAGCTAATTTCATTCGTAACCGTCTGATATTCGTATCGAGCGTATTTAAATTTATTCCTAAGATTTTTGCGATTTCAGATCGTTCTGTCTCATCGATAAGGAAATTCAATAAACGGATATCATTCTCTTTCAAATGATTTTTGAAAAGATTGATCTGCACCAATAATTCCGATCCTTCAATTTCCTGCAGCTGTTCGTTATGCGCAGTAAATAATTGCTGGTCCAGATTCTTTTCATTGTTACCACCTTCTTGATTTCCTTCATTCTTCACAACAATCGCCTTCTGCTTTATCGCTTTATCGAGTAAAGACCAGCATTGAAGTTTGATTGCCCGCAATATATAATGTTCTAGATTTCGAACGTTATCAAAGTTTGATTTTGAAAGAGAAAGGAAGACCTCATGTAAAACATCATTAATATCAATTAGGCTTGTAGTTACAAGCACATCGGAGTATCGTGCATAGAATTTTCGGATGATAGCATATCCCGCAGTTCCTTCTTGCAAATATTCTGTATGTAAGGTTTGGCTATTCAAGGAAAATCTAAATCCTCGCGAATTAAAATTAATGTTAATGACATCGGTAAAGAAAGATAGAGACTTTGTCTCGTTTAGGCAAGGGTATTAGATTAACAGGGAGTCAATAAACTATAATGTAAAAAACTGAAACTATTGAAAAGTAATTCAATCTTATTTTCGAGTCAGTTTTTCGATCAATGCCTTATGTTGCGGGAATAGTTTTATCAATTTGCCTTTATTTGCCAACTCAAAATCATCAAAATCGAATCCAGGAGCGACAACACATCCAACTAATGCAAACGATTCAGATTTATCAACAGTTCCGCCGAACCAATTTCCATGCGGAACAACTGCGTAAGGAAATTCTCCGGCCTCAAAATTTTTTCCAATATAATGTTTCGAGTAATTTCCTGTTGGATCGATCGAATGGATCGTTAACGCACATCCATCAATATGGAACCATTGTTCATCGGAATGTAATCGATGCAGTGAAGAAAAATCACCACTCTCCAAAAGATAATAGATCGCGGTTGAATACGCGCGTCCTCCGCTGAATCTCATCGGCAGATTTAGCTGCGAGATGATTCCTTCCGCACGGTAAATTTCTTTAAAGTATCCTCCCTCGGGGTGAGGCTGTAATTTTAAACGTTTGGTCCAATTTTTAGCATCTAAATTCATAATGCATAACTCATAACATATAATGGTTTTA
Source organism: Bacteroidota bacterium (assembly GCA_030679145.1). Taxonomy (GTDB): domain Bacteria; phylum Bacteroidota; class Ignavibacteria; order UBA10030; family UBA8401; genus UBA8401. The sequence continues at coordinate 143,348 of JAUXTU010000036.1, forward strand.
TCTTCGACTTTTGGCGGTCAATATAGAACGTTTAAGAAGTCTTATTATTTCTTCTGCTTCAGAATAAATAGAAGAAAATTCAATTTCAGAGAGATAAGAAGTTTCTTTCAGTAGTTCAAGCCAATATAATGTTTCGTCTATTTCTTTTTGACTTATCGATAGTTTGTGAATGAAATCTGCCTTTGATTCTGCGCTATTTGCTTCTCTTACATTTGCCCCCACTGATGTTCCGGAGCGAAGTAATTGTTTGCTCAGAGTAAATTCTTTTTTCTGTTCTGTAAGGTATTTATAGAGATTTATAATCCTAACGGCAAAGGAAAATGTTTTAGATCTTAAAATATTTTCTTTTTTATTTTCCATTATGCATTATAAATTAATCATTATGCATTAGAAGTTACACCGCACCAATTAAAACGTTTATCGCTGTTGTGTTTACAATATCTTCAACCGAACACCCGCGTGAAAGATCGAACGCCGGTTTTTTTAATCCTTGAACGATCGGACCGATTGCTTCTGCTCCGCCAAGACGCTGTGCAAGTTTATATCCGATATTTCCCGCATCGAGATCCGGAAATACTAAAACGTTTGCGATTCCCGCAACCGTACTTCCCGGCGCTTTCGATGCTCCGACTTTTGGAACGATCGCTGCATCAAGCTGCATTTCGCCATCAAGTTTTAAGGATGGATTTTTCTTTTGCGCCAATTGTGTTGCCTTTACAACTTTTTCAACATGAGGATGATTTGCGCTTCCTTTGGTGGAGAATGAAAGCATTGCAACGCGTGCTTCTTCGCCGGTCAGTTTTGCATGATTTTCAGCTGTGGTTAATGCTATATCAGCAAGCTGCTCTGCGGTCGGATCAGGAACAACAGCGCAGTCAGCAAATGAAAATAGTTGTGTAGGGAATACCATTATAAAAAAGCTTGATACAACACTGATTCCTTCTTTTACACCTATTACCTGAATTCCGGCGCGCATCACATCTCCGGTGGTGGAAAACGAACCGGCAACACTTCCGTCCGCCAATCCTTCGCGAACCATCATTGCGCCAAAGAAGAGCGGTTTCTTCATCGTCACAGTTGCCTCAGTAAGTTGAATTCCTTTTGTTTTTCGAAGTTCATAGAATTTTTCTGAAAATGATTTCAATAATTCAGATTTTTCCGGATCGATGATTTTTATTCCACTGAGTGATATTTTTTCTTCACCCGCTAATTTATTTACTGCTTCTGTATTACCAATCAATAGCGGTGTTGCAATCCCCTCATCAGCTATGATTCTTGCCGCTTTTATTGTGCGTGGATCTGTGGCATCCGGAAGGACGATTGTTTTTTTAAGTTGTTTGGCTTTAGCTCTGACTTCTGAAATGAAATTTTGGGGATTCATAGAGGTTTTTTCCTATAAAATTCGCTGTTCTTAAAATGTGGATAACTGTTGCGTAAAAACGTACTATTTTTTTCCTCAGTAAGCAATTAACTGACAAAACGGCAAGAAAGATTAACATTAAAATCCATTAATAATGCCTGTATGGATTAAATTTCATTAATAGAAAGACTTTCGATTGTCCAAATGTCAGCAGGTCGGTATATTTGTAATGCAAATGATTGAAAAAACTAAAAAAATTTATGTGGAAACCTATGGATGTCAGATGAATGTGGCTGATACCGAGGTTGTGCTAAGTGTAATGGATGGAATTGGTTACAAACTTACTCAGCAGGCAGATCAGGCTGATGTAATTTTTGTAAACACATGCAGCGTAAGAGATAATGCGGAAGCTCGCGTAAAACAACGCGTGTCTGAATTAAAAAACCATAAACGAAATAATCCCGAAGTGCTGATTGGAATTCTTGGCTGTATGGCTGAGCGGTTACGCACAGAGTTAATTGATAAAAATAATGTTGTCGATCTGGTTGTTGGTCCCGATGAATATCGTAAACTTCCAAAATTGATCGAAGATGCACAAGCGGGTTTACGCGGCATTGCGGTAAAACTTTCCCGCGTAGAAAATTATGATGATATCACTCCGCTACGCACAGAAGGGATCAGTGCGTGGCTTTCGGTAATGCGCGGTTGTGATAAGTTTTGCACATTCTGCGTTGTTCCGTTCACTCGCGGACGTGAACGAAGCAGAAGTTTGAACAGCGTTGTTGAAGAAGTTTGCAAATTAAGTGCGCAAGGATTTAAAGAAGTTACACTGCTGGGGCAAAATGTTAACTCGTATCACGATGGAAGAAATGATTTCTCTGATCTATTGAAATCTGTTGCGGAAGTTGACAGCACGATACGAGTTCGATATATGACCTCTCATCCCCAGGATATGGATGACAAACTGATCGAGACGATCGCGTCACATAAGAATATTTGCAAATATGTTCATTTACCGGTTCAATCCGGTTCAAACAGAATTTTGAAACTGATGAATCGTACGTATACCATTGAACATTATCTTGGCTTGATGAGCAAAATAAAACGAGCGATGCCGGAAGCGAGTTTTTCTACCGATTTTATCGCCGGCTTCCCGACGGAAACAAAAGAAGATCATCAGATGACGTTGGATATCATGAAAGAAGTTCGATACGATGGGGCGTTCATGTTCAAATATTCTCCGCGTGAAAATACGAAAGCGTGGGATATGGGTGATGATGTTCCTGAAGAATTGAAAGTAGAACGGTTAAGTGAGATCATTGAAATACAGAGCATAATATCACAAGAAATAAATCAATCAATGATTGGAAAAGAAGTTGAAGTGTTGATCGAGCGGGACAGTTCGCGTTCTGCAGATGATCTGCTTGGACGAACAGATACGAATAAAAAAACTCTTTTCGCAAGAGAAGATGCCACAGTTGGTCAGTATCGTAAAGTAAAAATTGAACGAACTAATGCACAAACATTGTTCGGTAAACTTATTTCAAACGTAAATTGAACGGAAAGAATATGAAATCACAATCCATCTCTAAAGCTTATCATACGCAATTGATTGGAATGTTTCTTCTTTCAACATCATTCCTTGCCGCACAATTGAGCGAACAAGATGTCCGCCAACGGCTTGATTTGATCCATTCCGGAAAGATCGCAGAAGTTCGCATAGAAGTACAGTCACTTCTCAGTCAGATTCCAAGCGACCCCGGTGTGCAATATCTTGATGCGTATGTAACAGAAAGCGGCGACCAAGCGGTAAAAAAATATCAAACATTTGTTGATACATACCCGAGCAATGAGTGGGCGGATGATGCGTTGTATAAGGTTTATCAATACTATTATGCTGTCGGACTGTACAAAACGGCGGATGCAAAATTGAATTTGTTGAATGAGCAGTATCCAAATTCTATCTATGCAAAACGAGAAGTAAAACCGGAAGCAAAACCTGTTGTGAAAACCGAAACAACTCCCGTAGTTGAAGAGAAGAAAGAAGTTGTTATTCCTACTCCTATCACCGGTAATTTTGTGGTGCAAATTGGTGTGTATTCACAGGAAGTAAAAGCACAGCAGCAAGCAGCGGAATTATCGACAACGGTTGGTAAGCAAGCAATTGTTTTCGCTAAACAAAGCGGTGAAAAAACAGTGTATGCTGTAGGATTTGAAAGTTTCACAGATGAACAATCAGCAAGAGCATTTGGGGCAGAATTACAATCAAAGTTCAATCTTGAATGGTTTTTGGTGAAACGGTGAACGGAGTTCAAGTGCCTGAGACATTGAACAGAAAAGAATTTCAGCGACAATTTGGAATTATCGGTGAATCGCTTGAGATGCAGGAACTTGTACAAGTGATCCAGCATGTTGCGCCTACGGATATTACGGTGCTTGTAACTGGTGAAAGCGGCGTTGGAAAAGAAGTAGTTGCGCAGGCAATCCACGGTGCAAGTAAACGAGCAAAAAAGTCCATGGTGACGGTGAATTGCGGAGCTATTCCTGAAGGGATCATCGAATCAGAATTGTTCGGACACGAGAGAGGTTCCTTTACAGGTGCGAGCGGAGAACGCAAAGGATATTTTGAACTGGCAGACGGCGGAACGATTTTTCTTGACGAGATTGGTGAACTTCCGCTGGCAACACAAGTAAAATTCCTTCGCATTTTAGAAAATGGAGAGTTTTTACGTGTTGGTTCTTCTGTTGCACGTAAAGTTGATGTGCGAGTTATCGCCGCAACGAATAAGGATCTGGAGGCAGAAGTGCGGAACGGAAACTTCAGACAGGATCTATTTTATCGGCTTCGTTCTGTGAATGTACGAATTCCGGCGTTACGAGAACGAAAAGAAGATATTCCATTGCTCTTTGAAAAATTTATTGAAGAATTTTCTGCAAAAAATGGAATTAGATTCGGCGGAATGACACCTGCAGCAAAAGATTTTATTCAACATTATTATTGGCAGGGAAATGTTCGAGAACTCCGCAACGTAGTCGAAAGTATGCTCGTACTCGAACGAGGGAAGAAGTTGGATGTCGACGATATTAAAAAATATCTTCGCATTCCATCCGATGAACGAAATCTTCCTGTGCTTGTATCAAAAACAAATGATTTTGATGAACGACAATTGTTATATCGTGCATTGATCGAATTGAAGAACGACATGCTCGACGTAAAGAATATTTTGAAAAATGTGATCGGGATGAACGGTGCATCCGGCGGTAATCAAAACAGTTCGCCTAATGCAATTCAAGAGAACATGTCGCTTGCAGAGATGGAGCGGAGAATGATCGAAACAGCGCTAAAAAAATACCATAATAACAGAAGACTCGCCGCTGATGAGTTGAAGATTTCCGAGCGGACATTGTATCGTAAAATAAAAGAATACGGGATATAATTGAAAATGAACAATGGAAAATTGACAATTGAAAAAATACCAAAAGCGATTCTGCTTTCATTGCTCATTGTCAATTTTCAATTGTCAATTGGCTGTTACAGTTTCACCGGTGCATCGGTTCCTGCACACTTAAAAACTGTAGCGATTCCTTTATTTGAAGATGTCAGCGGTTTTGGCGAGCCGGGATTGCGCGAGAAGTTCACCCAAAAGTTGATCGAACTGTTCCGCAACGACAATAATCTGGAAATAGGCGAACGCTTAACCGCAGATTCGATTGTTGAAGGGACAATTACTTCGGTGATAGATGCTCCGCAGGTTATCGGCGGAAACAATATCATTACAACGCGCAAAATTACCATTACCATTCACGCATCATATACTGATATGAAATTGAGGAAGAAAATCTGGGAGAGAGATTTTTCTGCGTGGGGAGAATATACGCAGGGGCAACAGATCCGCGACGTTGCATTAACAGAAGCGGTCAATAAAGCAGCCGAAGATATTTTATTGGAAACAGTATCCGGCTGGTAATATTTATTTCGCAAACAAAGAACACTATATAATTCATACTTAATCATTTACTACTATGGAACAATTTATACTCATTTCGTACATCATCTGCTTAAGCATCTTGTTTATCTTCGGTGCTCACGGTTTTGTCATGGTCTATCATTATTATCGTCATCGCAACGAAGTTGAAGGTGATCTACCGTTGAATGAAACACCGATGGTGACCATTCAACTTCCTCTCTACAATGAGATGTATGTGGTGCGCCGATTGATCGATGCATCGTGCGTGATCGAGTATCCGAATGACAAACTTGAGATTCAGGTGCTTGATGATTCGACCGATGAAACAGTTGATCTTGTTGCCAGTATCGTTCGTGAAAAACAGGCGCAAGGTTACAACATCCATCATGTCCGCCGATCAAATCGTCAGGGATTCAAAGCCGGCGCTTTGAAAGAGGGACTAACAACCGCAAAAGGTGAATTTGTTGCGATCTTTGATGCTGATTTCATCCCCAAACCTGAGTTTTTACGGAAGACGATTCCATATTTTTTCCAAGATGAAAAAATTGGAATGGTGCAGACGCGTTGGGAACATTTGAACGGCGACTATTCTTTGATGACACGAACGCAAGCAATGGCATTAGATGGACATTTTGTGATTGAACAGAATATTCGGAATAAAGCCGGATACTTCATCAATTTTAACGGAACGGGAGGAGTATGGAGAAAAGCTACCATAATCGATGCGGGAAACTGGCAGGCTGATACATTGACAGAAGATCTTGATTTGAGCTATCGTTCGCAGTTACGAGGATGGAAATTTAAATTCCTTCGCGATGTAACCTCTCCGGCAGAACTTCCGGCAGAGATTAATGCGTTGAAGTCACAGCAGTTCCGCTGGACGAAAGGCGCAATTGAAACTGCGCGCAAACTTCTTCCAATGGTATGGAAGTCGAATATTCCATTCCGGATTAAATTTCACAGTACGTTCCATTTAACGAATAATATCGTATTTCCATTTATCATTCTTGCAAGTATTTTGAATGTTCCGCTGACATTCATTAAGCATGGCGGTCAATTCAATGCATACTTCGATTTTATGTCAGTGTTTGTTCTTGCGTTCATCGGTTCGTTCCTATTCTATTTGTATTCACAGAAGGATATTTATACAGATTGGCGAAAACGCATTATGTTGTTTCCAGTGTTTATGGCAGGAAGCATGGGTTTTGCAGTGAACAACAGTAAAGCAGTGCTCGAAGGATTGTTCAAACGAAAAAGTGAATTTGTTCGCACGCCAAAATATGGTATCGAAGGAAAAAAACAATCCTGGAACGATAAAAAATATGTTCCGATCAAATTTAGCTGGATGGTTATCGTAGAAGTTGTTCTTGCATTGTACTGTTTCTTTGGAGTTCTTTCCTCACTATACTATCTAGAAATTGCAGCTGTTCCATTTCAATTGCTCTTTACCGCGGGTTATGGTTTTGTAGCAATGCTTTCTGTTCAGCAAGTGTTTGAAGCGCGCCGCATAAAAATGGCGCAGCTGAATTTGGTAGTTGAACCTCTTGCAGTATAAACCATTTTATTCCGTAAAAACAACAAAGCCGGTTAAAAGCCGGCTTTGTTGTTACAAAAGAAATTATCAAATATTTATAAACCCAGTTTATGTAGCACAAAATCAATTTTGCTCTTTATTCCAAGCTTATAACCAAATCTGGAGGCAGTACCTCTTCCGAGATGATGGATATAGTTTTCAATTGGAAAATTAAGAAATTTAAATCCAAGTCTATGAGCATCCGTAAAGTTTTTTAATGTTGGAAGCCCGCGGTGTTCAAAAGGGTGAAAATGTAAATAATGATTTCTATTGATCATCATATATGGTGTTCTTACCGCGGGAATCCCGTTGTTATTGGTTAAGAAACCACGTTTGTCCACTTTATCCAATCGTCCAACGCAGTATACGTTGTTCTCGGTTTGAATTAATTCCAACATTTCTTCTAAAAATAAACCCTTTATTGTCACAGTATCACTATCCAATAAAAAGACAAAATCTTTATTCGTTTCTTCAATAGCGGCATGCATTGCGGGGCCATGGAAAATATTTTCAGAAAACTTTAATAACGTAGTAGCTGGATTATTTACTATCAAATTATTGATGCTTTCAAGAGAATTATCACTGGATCCATTATCAACAATTAAAATATCGACAGTCGGGTAAAATGCTCGGAATGATTCTACTGCAGTCCCAAGCAGATCGGGAGTTTGAAAATTAATTATAACGACACTCAATTTTTCGAACATAATACCTTTTATAGTGAATACCTCGAATTGAGGGTACGAAACAAATCAAAGAAAACCAAACTGTTCTTGCAATTTACGTTATTCTAAACTATTTTGAACTCATCATGGAATTTGAAGAATTTGATATAGAGTTTCTCGCTCAAAAAATATCCGACAACCCCGAGTCACCGCTCTTTGCGCGGCTTGCAGACCTTTATATTGGTAATGAGCAAGCAGGCGAAGCGATAAAATTAACAGAGGAAGGGGTTAAACTTTTCCCCAATTATTGCACAGGATATATTGTGCTCGGGAAAGCACATCTTGCATTGAAGGAATTCTCTCAGGCAATCAGCGCATTTGAAAAAGCATTGGAACTTTCACCGTTCAATCAAACCGTTTCAAAACTCCTTGAATCTGTTCCAAACAAATCGGATGAATCGACTAGAACAACGGATGGAAATTATTTTGCACCACAGCCGTTGTCAACAGATGATCAGCCAAAACCGATCCAAGACGCAATGGTTCAAGAACAACCTCTCACACAGGGTTCAGAAGAATTTTCCGGATCGTTCTATAATCAACCGATCGTTCAGACATCAATTGGTCAGTCTCAAGAATATGTACAGCAGAATAGCGGTGAATCATTCCCATCGTTCGATGAATATTTTGCAGAAAATCAACAACGTATCGCAGTTAATGCTGAAAAAAAATTAGATGATTATCTGACCGAAAGTTCAATTGAGCAGAATATTACGACATCGAGAGATATCGATCCGGCAATTTTTACCGATACAACATTAGAAACTTCTACGATTGAACCTGAAGCAGTATTCTCAGCCCCAGAACAAGCTCAACAATCTACAGAGACGACAGAAGAAGATATTTCAAAAGATGATGAAAACAAACAACTGTCAGATCTAGATTCTCTGACGGAAAAATTACAATCTGCCGAAAAAATTGTTCCGCAGGAAAATTATCAATCGAAAACACCTGTTCCTGATACAACGCAGGATGAGCAAGTTTACGAAACAGATGCAGTAACACCGACGCTGGCTGAGATCTATGCTTCTCAAGGAGAGCTTAGTGCGGCTATTCAGGCGTATGAGATCCTTATGTTCTCACAGCCGGCAAAGGGGGGAGAGTTCCAAAAACGTATCAGGGAGCTGCAGCAACTTCAAATGGAAAAAGATGGGTTGATTTAAAACAAAAAAACCTTGTCATTAACGACAAGGTTTTTTTATATCCAACGAACAAATATTTATTTTAATTTGTTGACGAATTTTGTCAATTTCGATTTCAGATTTGCTGCTTTGTTGGCATGGATCACTTTTTTCCCTGCAAGCTTATCAAGGAACGAAACCGTTTCCTTCAACAACGATACTGCAGTTTCTTGCTTTTCTGCAGAGCGAACTTTCTTTAACAATGTTTTCATTGTTGATTTTTCTGCGACATTACGTTTTGCGCGACGGTCATTAGTGCGGATACGTTTGATCGCTGATTTATGTTGTGCCATTACTTCCCTCCGATGGTAAATTATTTCTGTAACAATGTGAATAAGTATAATGAAATTTAAAATGAGTTACAATTTTTTTTCCCAATAAATTGTCTTTCGTAGATTCTCCACCCACTGCTCGTATTTTTGGCTGAGCTTGAATTGTAATGCTAATTGTTCTAACCGCTTGTAATCATCATTCAGATTGATCGTATGTTCGTCAGTGATCGATCGGACAACGATGATATGATAACCGTATTTATTTTGTACTGTTAATTTTCTCGGTTCACTAATGTCCCCCTTTTTAGCTGCTTTTACAAAATCCTCATAAGCAGGATCAAGTTGATCTATTGCTACTCTGCCTAAATCGCCGCCAATATCCTTTGTATCATTATCTTCCGAATATTTTCTAGCCAGCACGCCGAAAATTTCCCCCTGTAATGCTTGTGCACGGATACGGCCGAGCTGTGCTATCGTCGAATCATCATTATTTTGCGATACTTGGACAGGAAAGAGAATATGTCTTGTACGAACTGCATCTCCGCGCCGTTCAACAAGCTGAATGATATGATATCCAAATTGTGTTTTCACCGGTTTTGAAATTTCATCTACTGCTAACGTAAATGCGACTTCTTCAAATTCTTTTACGAATGAACCGCGCCGAGCAAATCCAAGATCTCCTCCTTGAGAAGCAGTACCGTCGCTGGAATAGCGTTTTGCAAAATCTGCAAAATCGCCTCCTGCTTTGATACTGTCTATAATTTTCTGAGCTTTTAATACCAATAATTGCAGCACAGTGGTATCCGGCTTCGGTTCGATATAGATATGACTTAATTCAAATTCTTTCGGAACTTTTGGAATACTATCTTTATAGGTTGCAAAAAAATCGTCCACTTCACGACGAGAGACTGTCAATTGTGCCTGCCGCTGTTGTTGAATTTTTTGAACCAGCATTTGTTTACGCACCAGTTCGCGAAACTGGAAATCCCGTTTCATTCTGTTGACGGTCATTCCATACATCTCTTCCATCTTTTGCTGTCCGCCGACCTGATACATCATTCTGGAGATCTGTTGTTCCAACCTTTCTGTCACTTCTTCATCTGAAACGATGACGCTGTCTTCTATTGCCTGCGCCAGAACAAGTTTATCGTTGATCATTCCGTCCAGCACGCGCTCCCTCAATTCTTTTGATGTTGGATCAACCCTGTTTTGTACCGCAAGCTGTTGCACAGTAAAATTAAGATCGGATTCGGTAATAACCTCTCTGTCTACAACAGCGATGATCCTGTCCAGCGATTTTTGAGCGTAGGTTATTGAAAGGAAAAGAAAAACGGCAAATAATGTTCTCATAATTTTACTCGTGTTGTGCTAAAGAATCTTGATTTGCAATCATCAATTGTACAGTGTATCTGTTGCGTAATGTTTGTATGAACTGCTGATACCGCTGCTGCCGAAGTTCCATGGCAAGGCGGGATCGAATTTCAGGTTCAACATTTTGAAGAGGCGAAGGCATGCCGCTTTTAAATTGTCCGAGTGAACGTATCACAACGAAACCAACGCTTGTTTTCACAGGGAACGATACCTCAAACATACCGAGAGCATTTGCGACCTTCCACAACTCCGGCGGGTACAGTGCGGACTGTGTGAAGAACACCGAATCTCGAAACGACATAATAGGATTTGCAGAGCTCGATCGAAACTGAGCGACACTGTTATTCCAACCCAGTTCACCTAATGAAACCTCACGAAATTGATTTGCCGCTTCGAGCGATTGAAAGATAACGATGGACAATTTTACCAGATTCTCTTGGAGAGTGAACTCACTGCTGTGAATCTGAAAATATGTCGCGATCTCATCGGAACGAATCGAACTTTCTGCTAATGAGTACACTTCATTCTCAAGCAGTTCGGATATGCATAATTGTTTCTTTGCTTCAGAAATTTTTCGCTGGATATGTTCCGCGGCATCGTAACCGCGCTGCTGCGCTTCCTGATATAATAATTCGTTGGTGATCCATCGGTTTGCTATTTGACGGATATCATCCTGGGTCAACTGATCGATTCCGTTGCTGTTTGCCCGCACCATCTCCATGGTCAATGTTTGATTGTTGACCCGTGCAACCACATTTTCTGCAGTCTGCTCTTGTGTACATCCGGCAGCAAATAGTGTGATGATAAAAATGAAAAGAGGAAAGCGTGATGAAACGCCTTCCTCTGAAAACAATTGTGTCGGCATTAAGGCTGTTGTGTTGATGTCGCGGTTGTTTCTTTAGCGTATGTTTTTGCCAAACCTTCTTTATTGAGCACAACGGGATATTTTTTCTTTAAACTTTCATACCATTCGTCGCCCAACCGTTTTGTTTCAAATTCTTGATACGCGCTTGAAACTTCCGATGCTGCTTCTTCAAATGTTTTTTCACGCGCCGCATCTTTTTGCAGTATCTTAATGAACGAAAAACCGCCTTCAAACGGGAAGTATTGGCTTGTATCGTTTGTCTGCGAGGTCCAGGCACGCGATGTCAGATCGTTGGTTGTTACCAATTGAAGGCCTAATACGCCTCGTTTTTCAATGCTGGTGTTTCGTGTATTGAATCGTGCAGCAGCAGAATCAAACGAGATCGGAGCAACTGCGATCTTGATCGTGTCGAATTCAATTTTTTTATTCTTTGATTTCGATTTAGATTTTTTTGCAACCAGCGAATCGATTGTATATCCACCCATAGCATTTTTTACGATGCGAGCGATACTGTCGGTAGCAACAAAGATCTCTTGAATGTTCACGCGGTCAGGCCACGTATAGTTTGAATGATGTTCTGCGTGGAATTTTTTTAAGAGAGAGTCCGATGGCTGAACTTTATTCCATACATTTTCCTGTTCTGCTTTGAACAACAAAATTCCTTCTTCGTATTCTTTCATCGTAAGACCAAACTCTGGGAATTTATCTTCCAGTTGTCGCGCATGATATTCTGTTACCAAACCGGTCCCTACTTTGTTGATGATAGTGGAAACTGTATTGGACGATTTAAGGTCGAGATTTTTTAATTCAGGGTTTGATTTTGATAGTGTGATCACTGAATCGACAGTGATCTTTGCGTTTGTAAATGTCAGCAGAACCGAGGAGCGAACAGAGGAAGAAATGGTGCTGTCCCATTTTGCATCGTTCGTTGTTTTCGATGTATCGACAGAGTTCGCAAACAATGCTGCAATACTGTCGTTCTCTTTGAATGAGTACATTTTTTTGATCTTGCCGACCATATTATTGTAATCATATTGGAAACGATAGTTCTGGTATTCTGATTTTAATTGTTGTTCCATATCCTTGAAAGGAGCAATACCCTGTGCTTTGGCACGTTTGATCAAATGGAGACCGAATTGTGTCTGAACAATTCCGGAAAGTTCGCCATCCTTAAGATTGTATAATGCTTCATCAAATTCACGAACAGTTCTTCCGCGTTCAATAAAACCGAGATCACCGCCGCGTCCGCCGCTGTAGGTGTCGTCAGACATTGTTTTTGCATATTCAGCAAAATCTTTTCCGGCAAGAACTGAATCACGAATTGAGAGAAGTTCTTTTGCAGCTTTTGTGGAGTCTTCAACGCTCGCTCCGCGAGCCATTCGTTTCATAATATGGCTTGCCTGAACCGGACCATGATTTTCTTTAATATCTGTTATCTTGATGATGTGATAACCGAACTGAGTTTTGACCGGAACCGTGGAAAATTCTCCGACTTTCATTGAATACGCGACATCTTCAAATTCAGGGACTAATTGTCCGGCACTAAAGTAGTATATATCTCCTTTGTTATTTTGCACAGAAGGATCTTTTGAATTGTTCACTGCTAATTGTTCAAATGAATATCCTTTTTTCAATGAATCAATGATCGTCATTCCTATATTGAATGCCGCAATGGTATCTGCGGGATTGGATGAAGATACGCCGATAAGGATATGGCTTGCTCGAAGCTGTTTTAATTTTCGATTATACATCTGCTCCATAGCCGGTTTGTTGATCTCTTTTTCCAGCATGTATGAAACGCCTAAATTTTTTCTGTAATCATTAAGTTCATTGCGTAATTCAGCATCGTTGTTATAACCTAACGCGTATGCTTCTTTTACTTTCAAACGAAATTTCACGTAGAGATCGAGGAATTTTTGTCGATCTTCAACAGAAGTTTTTGCGGCTGCTTCACGTCCGCCGTTATTCTTAGCGTAGACCTTTTCAAAATCTTCAACTGAGATTTTATCTCCGGCAATATCGGCAACATACGAACCGCTGCAGCCAATGATTCCTGCAAACAATGCAAAGAATAGTGTGGTCATCATTAACTTTTTCAAACGCATACTACAAATCTCCTTTTATTGAAAAAAAAGTGTGGTAAAAAACGTTGTAAGTGTATAAAAATACTGAAATTAGGGGATATAATCAATGTTTGCTCAATTTAAGTATTTGTCCGGCTTATTTTAGACGATTTAGAAAAAGGTATGTTCCATTGGTATTTTGAAGGAACTTAACTATTTTCACCTATGGATTTCTATGGAATATTCCACTGCTCATTTTGCGGGGAAGAGAACGAAGTATTTGTTGAACCTGAAGACGGGGAAGAACAGACAATAACCGAAGATTGTTCAGTCTGTTGCCGACCAAATGTTTTGACCATTCGTATTCTTGGCGAAAAGATCATTATCAATTCAGAATTTGAAGGATAACCGCATGACAGCAGTGCAATTTCACGATTATGCAGTTCAACAGTTAGCCCCGACCGAACCGCTCTTTCTTCGTGTTCCTCCGGAACAAAAAGATTGGAAGCCGACTGAAGAATCATTTACTGTGGGACAATTGATGTATCACATGGCGTATGCATTACGGTTTAACGCTAACGGAATTTTAAAGAATGAATGGGCTCTTCCAACGCTGCGTCATGTATTTATCACGAATAGAAAAACACCAAGCGGAACTGTGGATGAATGTATAAATTTGTATCGCGAGAATTCAAAATATTTTCTTGATATCTTTACGACGATGAACGAAGAAGAATTTCAAACAGGAGAATTGGATACGTTACAATTGGGAAGAGCACAAAAATGGAAAATGTCTCTTTTTGCATTGGAACATCATCTGAATCACAAAGCGGAATTGTTTATGTATTTGAAGACGATGGGAGTGAAAGTAAATTCGAAAGATTTGTATGGAGCGTTGGGGTAATGAGTCATCTAAAAAATCTACAATCAATATCATTTCGAAGAACGGAGCGACGAGAAATTTCAAATTCCAACTCAAAATCAAAAACGAGATTCTTCGCTTCGTTCAGAATGTCAATGGACAACTAATTTTCAGATGAAATAATATCAACAAACTGTTTGATAATGAATGCTGTTGCGCCCCACACCGGTTCGTTCCACACATCGTACAAATATACCTGCCGCACAACACCTTTTAATTCACGCATTTCCGTGCGACGAAGTAACGGATCGAGGAATTTTTCCAACGAAATTATTAACACTTCAGCAACTTCATCAGGGCTGGTCTTCAATGCTGAAAGTGATTTAATGTGACCAACAATCGGCGTAACAACAAACCCGCTGGGTATATGAATATCATCCAGTCTTCCAAGAATAGTAATTGCCGAAGAAGGAATTCCAATTTCTTCTTCCACTTCGCGCAGAGCAGTTGCGTTGGATGACTCATCGGAATTGTCCACCACACCGCCGGGAAAAGATATTTGCCCCTTATGATGCTCAACAGTATCTGTTCGTTTCGTAAGGAGGAGATGTAATTGATCATCTTTTGTTACAAGGGGAACCATTACACATGCTTGTCTCATTTCTGAATGAGAAAGCGAAGTATATTGGTTGAGCAAAAGTTTCTTTTGAATGTGTTGTAAAGAAAGCTTATTCATTTAAAATCTGCTTGAATCTCTTCCGAAGATGAAAGTTTTTATCCAATCAAAGACGACAAGAACTTTATTTTTCCAACTCACTAGTTTTGTAAGATACGCTGAGCGCCAAAAAATCCATGTAGAAAATCCTCGTCCCTTTACTTGAGGAAGATCTGCCAAAGCTCGGTTGCCTCCAATATAGGCAAGCATCCCCCGATGTTGGTAAATAAATGGTTTGACAGGTTTTTCTTTTGCCATTGAATTTAATGTCTTTGCAAGATAATGCCCCTCTTGTTGTGCAACTTGCGAGGTTGCCGGCAGAACTTTTCCTTCAATTGTTGCGCAATCTCCCAATGAGTAAATATTAGTGAAACCTTTTATATGAAAAAATTCATCAGTTACCAAACGAGAACCTCTATCTTTTTCGAACGGCAGTGATTTTACAAATGGTGTCTGCGTGTTTCCGGTTGACCAGACCATCATTCCGTACGGAACATGCGAACCATCGGTAAGCAGAATTTCTTTCGCTTCAACTTTGGCAACCTGCGACTGCAGGCGGACAGAGATCTTCTGACGCTGGAAAGTTTTAATGGTGTATTCGCTCAACACTGCGTCAAATGTACTAAGCAAAGCGTCACCCGCTTCGAACAATGTAATATCAACATCTGCAAGGATATTTGGATACGAATGTATGAGATCTTCAGTTAAAAAATCATGAAGTTCTGCCGCAAATTCCACTCCTGTAGGTCCACCGCCGACAACAACAAAATGCAGTAATCGTTTTCGTTCTTCAAATTGTAAATTCGGTGTGCTGGCTCGTTCCAGATTTTCGATGATACGTTGACGGATTGCCCTAGCGTCAGACAGTTCCTTCAAAAATAAGCCATACTGCTCAACGCCGCTGATACCAAATGTATTACTGATTGCACCGACACCGACAACTAATTTATCAAACGAAAGCGAAAATTCATTTCCATCAAGTGCATTTTTACATTGAATTGTATTATCAGTTGTATTGACATTTGTACAGTACGCATGATAATATGTAATATTATCTTTTGCACCGCGAATCGGCTCGATGATGGAGCGAAATTCGATTGTGCCAACAGTAGTGCTTGGAAGCAGCGGAGTAAAAATAAAATGGTTCCTGGGACTGACAACAATAACATCGTACAGATTTGTATCGATTACTTTTAAAGTACTGAAGGAAGCAAAACCGCTTCCAAGAATAATCAATTTTTGTTTTAGAGATTTCATTGTATATTTCTTTCAATCAGACTTTCTTATCTGAAAATAATGATTTTTTCCTTGAACTGACACTGTTGTGTGGGGCTTTCGTTCACGGGCTCTTTAAACTTGTCGGTAAAATGGCTGTCCAACAAGCGTTCGTTTATTGCAAATAAAAGTAATTGTACGCTCAAGATTCTGAAAATTTCTGCATTAGAAACAATGAGACAAGATGCAATGTTTGCGTCTTCTGTGCAAAATATGCAGTGTCAATGAAATGGAATCATCTTTAGATCGCTGAATTCATCGATTCTATTTCTGGTATAGATGTTGCAGTAATACAGCTATCACTCTCAGATTGCAGGAACATACGCTTGGGAAAAGATGGTTTTGCTTATTAACATTGAGAGGTGATATTATGAACTACCGCATTCTGTTATTGGTATTGGTTACTGTTACCTGTATTTCGTTCACCGCGGTTTCACAACCACGGGGCAATAGAGTTGAACTGCAGTTGAAACGAATACATGAAAAAGTTGAATTGACAAAAGAACAGACGATAAAAGTGAAAGATTTGTTGCAAAAAGCTCAGGATGAAATACGTGCACAATTTGAGAACAATGATGGAGATAGAGAAGCGAGGCGTGAAGCAATAATGAAACAGGCGGAAAAAACAGACAGTGAAATTATCAAGCTGTTGACAAAAGAACAAAGACCAAAATATAACGAGTATACAAAAGAACGACGAAAACAAATGCAAGATCGAATGAGAGAACGACAATAACCCTCATTCAATAAATAATTTATAAGGAGTACTAATGAAACAACTAACAACATTTTGCATACTGTTGGTGATTACAGGAATTTTTCTAACAGGCTGCGATAAAAACGGAGTAGCATCAGAAGATTCGAGTGTGTTATACGAAGATGCTGCAGAATCAATCTCTGCGGCAATGGGAGATGAAAGCGGCGGCGCAATGGAAAGTTTTGTCGACATCTCTGCAGTTGCAGGAGAAAGTTCCGGCAGCAGAGCATTTTCAAAGATCAGCGGAGAAAACTCGGTGATGACCGTTGCAACTCCTCGGGTGTATGATGCAGCAACAGGCTGGTGGACTGTTACAATAGATCGTTCACGTACTGGAATTATTGTCAGTGCCTCCGTACAACGCGTCTATCAATATCAATTCCAAAAGAATGGTGTTGTTCAAAAAGACCGCATTACAGGAACAGATACAGCCAACACATTGAAATTCAAAATTGTCAGCGGAAGCGGATTCTTTCGAAACCAACGTGTGCATCATAATCTTACTCAATTGCAAGGCGGATGGACGGCAACAAAGATTGACAACGATACCGTTGTAATAAACTCCGACACAACATTTGTTCGCGCAGGTGTTGATTCGATCATCACGCGAAATATGATTCGCACATTTACGCATACAACCACGATGGAATTCATCAACATTAAAGCATTACGATACAAACCGACCTTGACAGGTTGGAGGGATAATTTCCATAATGCAGTCAGCGGAACCGTTAATGGTACATTCAATGCTACCATCACATTTGAGCGTGGCACAGCGTATAAAGAACGAACGATCAATAAAACATTTACTGTTGATTTAGCAGCCGGAACAGGCTCGTTGACAATCAACGGCGGCGGTAAATTTGGAATGGATCTTCACGAAGGCAAAAGAAAATAACCGCGGTAAGAATTTCTTCAAGGCGAGACAAGCCCGCCAACGGCGGGCAAGCAATTGTCCTCGCCTTTTTTTATTTTCCACAATGAAAATAATTTTCGCAGCAGTATGTATTGTCTCGCTATTACACTCTCAGCAGCTGCAGATAATAAAAACCCCTTCTTCCGGAAAAAATGGAACTGAACTTGCAAAGGACTTTCTTTCGCTCGGCAGAATTGAACGAGAAAATTTGTTGTATGCGATCATACTTGAGGGGCAAATACCGAATTTTTTGCACACGTTAGTCTCCATCCAAACAACAGCAACTATCAATGAAAAAGAATATACACTTGAATATTTTGTTATCCCGGATTATCTCTCCATTGGAAACGACGGTGATTATTTTTTGTGTCCAATGACGCCGCTGCTCGCGCAACGAATAGCAAACACATTGGATTGCATTCTGCCAACAAAAAAAATGGTTGATCAGATATATACAACGGCTGTTGTAAAACTCTCTCCGCAGCCAATACCACCCGATTCACTGATGACAACGGTGTCACGATTCATTCAGCATAATGACTCAGTTCAATTGCTTCGTAAGACATTGGTTGATCGTTTTCCGTTAGGATCACTAGTCGCGGGAACAAAAAAAGATATTATCATCCATCAAAAGATCTATTCTGAATTAAAACCGAACAGACCAAAACCGGTTGTTATTTATGGATGGCACAAATTGAACGGCGAAGCGATCCAGCCGCCGAATAATTGGCATCAGGAAACATACGTAGATTATAGTCATGGAGTTCGATTGGTGCAGAAAATGGGAAAGATCAACGGCGCGGATATTTCACTGGTTGATATTCTTCAGGATGAAACGTACCATGTTCTTATTTCCGATACAGTATTGGTGAAACCGTATTATAATATTCCCGATCAATAAACACTAAGGAATACAGTATGAAGTATATTTGTATGTTTGCTGCTCTTTCTCTGGTTTTACTCTCACAGTGTACCGCTCAAACACTCCCAACGACAGTTCACATGACACCGATTGCCGACCTAGCATTACAATCGAAAAAAATAATCGTTCCGGAAAAATATAAACAGGAATTTTCGGAGAATCTTTCGCTTTCCGTTCCCCAAGGATACGAAGTAAAAGTATTTCATGTCGGCGGACTTTCAAAACCAAGATTCTTTGCATGGAGTCCGGACAGTGTTCTTCATGTTGCAGATAAAAACGAAGGAACGATCATTGCACTTCCCGATAAAAATCATGATGGAGTTGCAGATGAAGCCATTGTTGTTGCTTCCGGTTTTAGCAAATCTCACGATATGAAATTCTACAACGGCGCATTATATGTTGCCGAAGAAACCAAAGTGACAAAATGCATTGATCAAGACGGTGATGGAATTTATGAAACGAAATCCACATTTATCACCATGGTGAAAGGAGGACAACAAGGGGGCGGAGGACACGATACGCGAACAATAGTTTTCGATCCGACAAAGAAAAAAATGTATCTCTCAATTGGTTCAATGTGCAACGCTTGTCGTGAAGAACACCGTGCGATCATAGAAGAGTGGAATGATGACGGCACAGGGCGAAAAGTTTTTGCGACAGGTTGCCGCAATGCTATTGGAATGACATTGCATAATGGAAAATTATGGGCTACCAATAACGGATTCGATTGGCAGGGAGATGATATTCCGCCGGAATGGATCGATATTGTGCGTGACGGAGGTTTCTACGGTTATCCGTACGCGTATGCGCATGGTATATGGGTTGATTTTAATGTGAACAGTGATTACCGGAGTCTGCTACCGTTGAATGCCGATGACAGCGCAAAAGTGCGGTCAATGAAACAACCCGCAGCATTAGTTCAGGCGCACAGTGCACCGATGGCGATCGAGTTTTCGAATGCATCGTTTCAACCGAATTTTCGTCATGGGGCTTTTGTTGCGTTTCGCGGATCGTGGAACAGATCGACAGCAACGGGATTCAAGATCGTCTATCTTGATTTTGATGATGCGAACGATTCAACGGCAAACTCTGTCGCAGATTTTGTTCGAGGATTTCTTGTTGATCCTTCAACAAGAAAAGTATGGGGAAGACCCGTAGGGCTTGAGACCGATATGCGCGGTAATCTCTATATCAGTTCCGATGATATTACAGAATGTATTCTTATTGTTTCACCGGTTAAGAATAAAAATTGATAAATATTTTTACCGTTTCCTCAAAAATTCCGTTACAGGAAACGGTAATTTAATAATTTACACCGTCTGTACTTCCGATGACGTAAGATCATAGATGTCAATTCCTTCTTCAACACCAACGCTTACGTGATCCAGTGCTTGGCGAATATCTTCGATCAGGTCGTCGTAATGTTCAACACCAACGGAGAGACGGATCAATTTATCACTGATACCGAGAATCTTCTTTTCCTCATCATCAACATCGCAATGAGTCATTGTTGCGGGATGTTCGATAAGACTTTCCGTACTTCCCAAACTAACAGCAAGATGGATCAATTTCAAATGATTCAGGAATTGGAATGCCTCTACTTCGCCCCCTTTAATATCGAATGAAAGCATTGCGCCGCCGGAGAGACACTGTTTTGTAAAAATATTGTATTGCACCGGATTCGATTCGTTTAAGAATCCGAGATAATATGTTTTTTCAATTTTCGGATGTAGTTCTAAAAATTCCGCAACTTTTTTGGCATTGCGTGCCTGCATATCCATTCGTGCTTTTAATGTTTCGAGACTTCGGAGCAGAAGCCAGCCGGTCCATGGTCCCGCCATATTTCCTAAAAATGTGCGAAGCGTCTTCACTCGTTTGATCAATGTTTTATTTCCAAGCACTGCACCGGCAATAACATCGCTGTGTCCGCCGATATATTTTGTTGCTGAATAGAGAACAAGATCTGCACCGAACTTTAACGGATGCTGCCAGAGCGGACCAAAATATGTATTGTCAACCGCAACTAAAATCTCTTTTTCCGATGTTGAAAAATATTTCGCAACAGATTTACAATCCTCAATATCGATCAAATCGTTTGTTGGATTAGCCGGTGTTTCAATATACACCAACGCAAGCTTGTCAGCTTTGCCGGTCTTCTTTACGATCTCAATTATTTCTTCTTTTGTCTGTCCTGTTCTGAAATACACGCCGTGGATCCCGAATTTGGTCAGCGTCGTTTTTATAAAATGTTCCGATCCTCCGTACAGCGGAAGCGAATAGAGAAGCAGATCTCCCGGTTTGAGAAACTCCAGAAGCACCGTTGACACAGCAGACATTCCGCTTTCGAACACAGCACACTCTTCTGCACCGTCCCACAGTGTAAGACGATTCTCTAAAATTTCAAGATCGGGATTGTTCAACCGGCTATAGATGAGACCGAGTTTTTCATTCGAACGCTGTTCACGTTTGCCGTAAGCAACTTCAAAGAATGCTTTTCCTTCTTCAGCAGATTTAAAAACAAATGTTGACGTTTGGAAGATTGGACATTTGATTGCGCCTTCTGACCATTGGGGATTGTAACCGTAAGACATCATCAGGCTTTCGGGGTGCATCGACTTGTTTTCCATAGTGTAATTCCAAATTTGTTTACTGAAAAGAACGGCAAATGGTGAATTATCCGTTAGTAAAGTACCTCCGGAAATTTAGTGAAGCAAGACAGAAATGCTATTTTTATTGAGATAAAAGAGATATTTGTCCGAATTTGCCGCCCTGCAAAAATCCTTAACAATTATCTTGAAAATATCGGATCATATTCTTCATTTCAGATTTTCGTCGTATATTGTTCTCACAATTTTTAGGAGAAATAATGAGAAAGATTTTATTGACCGTCATTTGTTTGGTATCCTTGGCTTCAGCCCAACAAGATCCAATGCTTAAATATCTTCAATACGATATGGACATGATCTCACCGGCGACCTATAAAGCGCGAAGAGATTCTGTGATGAAGATGATCGGTCAAGATGCCGCTGCAATTTTTTATTCCGCTCCGGAACGGATGAGGAATGCCGATGTTGACTATCTATACCGCCAGTCCGATAATTTCTATTATCTCACAGGATTCACAGAACCGAATGCGATCTTGATCCTTTCTCCGAAAGGGGTTAAAATAAAGATCACTGATTCAACATCACAAATAGTGAACGAAGCATTGTTCGTTCAAGAGAAAAATCCATTGGCAGAAACATGGACAGGACGGCGTTACGGAACGGTAGGTGCAACGAAACTTATTGGAATGCAATTCGCATTGACAAATGATAAATTT
The DNA here is from genome assembly GCA_030679145.1 of Bacteroidota bacterium. Taxonomy (GTDB): domain Bacteria; phylum Bacteroidota; class Ignavibacteria; order UBA10030; family UBA8401; genus UBA8401. The sequence continues at coordinate 165,495 of JAUXTU010000036.1, forward strand.
AAATCAGCATTTTCTGCTACCATGTTTTCGGGGATCAAATATTTGTACGCTCCATCCATCACTTCCGATGTCAGCGGAGAGATACGCAATCTGCTTTCGCCGCTTCAAAATTGGATCGATAATGTAAAAGTGAGGAATTCAAAAGTAGAATTGCGCGACCCCAGTGCGATGGTGCATACAATGCGCATCATCAAATCGGCTGAAGAGATCGAGATGCTGAAGAAGGCATCAGAGATCAGTGTTACAGCACATAACCAAGCGATGATGTCTGTTGAGCCGGGAATGTTTGAGTATGAACTTCAAGCGTTATATGAGTACTCATTTCTACGGCAGGGGGCGGAATACACCGGATATCCCTGCATCAACGGTGCGGGGGAAAATTCCGTGATCCTCCATTACAACACAAACAGAAAAAAGATCAACAACGGCGATCTTGTGCTTTCGGATTGTGCAGCTGAATATAGAGGATATTCCAGCGATGTTACGCGGACATATCCGGCGAACGGAAAATTCACAAAAGATCAAAAAGAAATTTATCAGATCGTGCTGAATGCTCAAAAAGCGGCGATTGCAAAAATGAAACCCGATGTTGCATGGAAGGAAGTTACTGCGGTTGCCGATTCAATTATTGAAAATGGATTGTTTGCGCTTGGTATCATCAACGCAAAAGATGGAAAGCAGTTCAAAAAATTCTACAATCATGGCCTCGGTCATCCGGTTGGATTGAATGTTCATGATGTTGGGCAAAGTACGTTGGCTGCGGGAATGTTATATACTGTTGAGCCAGGGATTTATATTCCGGAAACAAGCCAAAGCGTTGATCCGAAATATTTCAACATTGGTGCTCGAATAGAAGATGTTATTCTTGTAACCGAAACAGGAAATAAAAATCTCTCCGAAGGTGCGCCAAGAGAGGTCAACGAAATAGAATCGTTGATGAAGAAAAAAGGAATTGGGAATCAGCCGTTGAAATAAATCTTATCTATCAAAGTAAGTGAAAAAAGAATACCACAAAGACACTAAGGCACAAAGATATTTTAAAATTACATCTAACCTTAGTGTCTTTGTGACTTTGTGGTTAAAAATCTTCTTTTTGCAAAAATTCAATTATTTATTCTTTTTCTCAAAATCCAGCAGCCATTTTTTTCTCCACAACCCTCCGCCATATCCGGTTAACGTTCCATCAGAACCGATCACACGATGACACGGAATCACGATCGAAATTCGATTGAATCCGTTTGCATTGGCAACTGCGCGCACTGCTTTTGCATTCTTCATCCGTTCCGCCTGCTGTTTATATGAAACAGTATCTCCGTACGGAATCTTGTGTAATTGATTCCATACCGCCTGCTGAAATTCTGTTGCCGGAGTAACTAACGGAACATCGAACTCTTTTCGCTTTCCGTCAAAATATTCCGCAAGCTGCTTCTGAATTTTTTCAAGATGTTTGTTGGTGCCGAACAAGATCGTTCCGTTCAATCGTTTACGGATGTCGCGGAGTTCAAATTCCAACATTCGTCGGTCGGTGTATTCCAGCAGACACACACCTTCTTCTGTTGCACATGCGAACATAGGTCCGAGCGGTGTTGGGAAGCGGGTGATGGTAATGATCGTTGTCGCCGAATGATCCGATGGTTTTTTTCCGATCAATGACCGAAATGCATCGCTGAATCCGCTGAGCGATTCGTAGCCGGTATCATACGCCGCGGATGAGACTGTTTCGCCTTCCGATAATTTTTTGAACGCGCTGTTGATCCGCATCATGCGCTGGTAGGCGTGGAATGTGATTCCGTGATTCTTTTTGAACCATCGGCGGATGCGGTTCGGTTCGATCTGTAACGACCGCAGATCGCCGTCCTTCACTTTTTCCAGCGGATTGTCCGTGATGCGAGCAATGATTTTCTTTATTTCTGCAGGATAATCTCCGGCGATGGTCATTGGCGAGCAGACTTTGCAGGGACGATAACCATGAAGGATCGCATCTTTTTGCGAATGGAAATATTCCACATTTTCCCGCTTCGGCTTTCGTGCGGTGCAGGTGGGGCGGCAAAAAATACCGGTGGTTTTGATCGCGGCGAAGAACGTTCCTTCAAACGAGCTGTCTTTGCGGAGCAGGGCGTTATACATTGTATCGGCTGAGAGTGTCATAATTTTTTATTGCAAGATACAACGAACCGCAACGGTGTTACAACCGAAAAATTGACAGGGAATTTTTGATGTAAACGATAGTCTCTAATTAAAGTAAAAACGATAATAATTTGTATTAAATATAAGAAATTATGGCAATTGCGATAGGGGGTTAAAAAAGGTATATTTTAAGAGGATATATAGTTCCATCTTTTTTTAATTTTTGATTATTATTTTGTGATATGTTTACTCGTAGAAAAATATTACTTGCAATTTTAGAAACAAGCGGTGGCGAATTAAACAATACCGATATGGAAAAGTTGTTGTTTGTTTACTGTAATGAATACAAGAAAAATCACTTTGATTTCTTTCCATACAAGTTTGGTTGTTTTAGTTTTCTTTCCTACCAAGATAAACGGGTTTTGACACAGCAAGGATTTCTTGCGGATAGTGATAATTTCAAATTAAAGAAACGACAAAACTATCTTAATATCGTTGAAGGAGACGAGCGAAAGAATATCGAAGAATTTGCTAAACGAAGAAAGAACCTTCGAGGGAAAAATCTTATTCGTTATGTTTATGTAAACTATCCTTATTTTGCAATTCGTAGTGAAATAAAAGAAGAAATACTTCAGTCAAACGAACTTGATGCTGTAAAATCTTCGATGAATAGTGATACAAGTATTTGTTTGATGACTATTGGGTATGAAGGACTTACGATAGATTCCTATATCAATAAACTAATCCAGAATAACGTAGCTCTTGTTGTTGATGTGCGGAGAAATCCTCTTTCGATGAAATATGGATTCAGTAAAACACGCTTCCGGAATTACCTTGAACGTGCAGGGATACGATATGAACATATTCCAGCATTGGGCATAGAATCATCTCAGAGAAAAAACCTTGAAACCGAGAAAGATTACAAAGCTCTTTTCAAAAAATATAAATCTCAATCGCTCCCAAAATGCCACGAAGAATTGGACCGAATTGAAAACCTCGTAATGATACATCGTCGTGTTGCATTAACCTGCTTTGAAGCTGAGGCTCATTCGTGTCACCGCCATAAAATTATTGAATATCTTCAATCTGATAGGAACTGGAGTATTCAGATCAAACATATCTAGCACCTTCTAATGGGGACTTATGGAATATCTTCCGGAGATTATTGAAAATGCAAAAGTCCTCATTACAGTAAAAACTTACCCCCTTCCTTCAAACAAGTACGAAGAGCTTGTCTGTACTGCAGGCGTTCTTGAAGATGGCAGATGGATTCGTATTTACCCTATCCCATTCCGATCTCTTCCAAACGATAAAAAATTTGGAAAATACCAATGGATTCAACTTGATCTTATTCGCAATAAAAAAGATTTCAGACCGGAAAGCTATCGACCAAAATCCGATGCTTCTAGTATTCAAATCCTAGATAAAGTGGGAACAGAACATGAGTGGGCTGAGAGGAAAAAATTTGTTTTGCGGGATGTATTTACCTCATTCAAAGATCTGATTGAACTTGCAAAAAGTGATACTCAAAAATCGCTTGCTACGTTCCGCCCAAGAGAAATTGTTGAATTTATTATAGAAGACGATAAGCGGACTTGGAAAGAACAGTGGATTGCTAACTATGAACAATATGGATTATTTGATATAGATGAAAAAGGGGAAGGAGTTCTTCGAAAGATTGTTGATAAGATTCCATATAAATACTCTTATCGATTTTTCTGTGAAGGAGAAACTAAGCCTCGCACACTGATGATTGAAGATTGGGAAATTGGTGCTCTCTACTGGAATTGTTTGAAACAGGTCGATGGAGATGAAACCAAAGCAAACGAGCTTGTCAGTAAAAAATACTTTGAAGAATTCTTAAATAAAAAAGATCTTCATCTTTTTGTAGGAACGACCAAGCAGTATCACAATGTTGCTCCTAACCCATTCGTTATTATTGGTGTGTTTTATCCGCCAACACGGAAAGATATAGGACAGGTAGAACTTTTTTGAAAGATTGACAGAGTTTTAGGATTTTTTTTGCTCAAGAGATTTTTATGAACAATGAATTTATTTTATATGACCGAATTGTCAATGGAAATTTAAGACCTCATTTGGAGCGATTCAGTACTCCTGTTGGACTTAAAGAATTAGAAAAGGAGTTTTATTCCAAAACAATTATTATCCAAAATGATAATATTGGGTCTCTATTTGATGAGTTTATAAACGATTTTCATGGGATTAAAGATGGTGACAAATTAGAGATAGAAATAAGTGATGACGATGCAACCCCACAAATAGTTCTTCGACCCATTCTGAATTCTGAAGAAGAATCCCTTATAAATATTGACATCCCACCACCACCAAATGAAAAAGCAGAAATATTTCTGAGAATAATTGAAAATGAATACAATAGAATCGAAACATCACTTACAAAAAATCTTACTTCCTTAAATAATGAAAACGATATAAAAATCTACGGATTGAAAAATATTCAAATCGCAAAAAAGATCGCACGTGATTCACATTTGCTCGGGAAAAAGATAGAGAAAATAGGGGTTGAGAGTTGGGATAACCCTAACACATATATTATTTATGTTCTAAAAAAACACCTGATATATTCATTGTTAATAATGCAAAATATTTATTGTCCTTTAATCGGACAAAAGATTCAAACCGAAGGTGAATTGGAAGATGAGCTGTTTGATTGTCAACACTCAATAGCTATTAGTAAAGCAGCATCATTGAGTGATTTTATAAATGTCAGACATATTGAAAAGCTCTATAATGAAATTGCTAAAAGTGCAACATTAGAAGAAAAAATAAATTTATTTAAAAATAAAGTGATTGAACAAATGCAATCAATCACTAAAAAATCGAAATCTAAATATGGCGTTGTAAAATTCGAATATGATTTGAAGAAACTGTACCAAAAAGAATTAGGAAAACTCCTTTCCGAGTATTATTATCGAAAACTTATTTCGGAATCAAAAGAAATAGGAATTGTAAAAAAATATGAACAAATAATCAAAACAATTACAAAATTAAAAATAAATCATGCAAGTATAGAGGGGCAAGCATTAGAAAGTTCTGATTTTTTTTCTAAAATGGAATTGGAAAAAGAATTGCTAAAAGAATTAATGGATATATCACTTTCGATACCTAAACCAGAAAATATTTGTAAAGATTTAATTTCGCTCTTAGTGGTAATGCAAACAAGAAAACATTCTTTCCGCAATGAAAATCAGTTGAACGATTATCTATGTGATTTACTTAGGGTTAAAGGATATTATGTTGCCGATCAATCTAGAAGTGGTCGTTCTGGATCAGATAATGTTGAAAATTATGAAAGCGGGGAACTTGATATTTCAATTAGAGACATCACAAATAACGGCGTTATTAAAACAATAATTGAATCGCTTGAAATAGATTCCTGTGGTGATGGAAATAATGTGATTAAGTCTCATATTGGCAAATTATTAAGCAGATATGACACAGCTGGTAACGAGGAGAATTACGTTATTGTTTATTCAAAAGCATCAGATTTTAATGCTCTTTGGATAAAATATAAAAATCACATTGATCGATTTATTTTTCAGGGTGTAAAAAATGTTGAAGATATTGAAGTTGAACAAATATCAAAGTCAAATATAAAAGTGGGGAAGAGCTATATAGAGAAAGAAGGGAAACAATTGAAATTATACCATCTTTTTGTAGACATGAAAAAATAACCATATCTATCTTAATCATACTTAATGAAAATGGATCAAACTATAAAAACAAAATCAACTTCTTCTAATACAGCGCTTGGTGAAGAAATATTACTGCGAGAGTCCAGCAAATCTAGGCTCGTCTTTAAGCCGTTGTTAGTGAAAAATCTTAAGAATCCACAACATTGCATTAAAGGTGAATTCACTTTTCAAGTTAAGAAACCATCGGGAATTTGGGAAGACTATAAAACGCTTAACCTGAATAAAATGAAAGATCAAGAATGGATAAAGTTGTCGTTGCATTCAGAGGAAATCTTCAATCTTATAACCACGCTTGACAAGTATTATGGTATTTTCCAAAAATATGGTATCCGACAAGGACAGAATGAGTTCTTTATAACAGATAAAAATGTTCGTCCTCTTTTAGACCAAATATTATCTAACAAAGATAATTTTCGTAAACTACTTGCTGCTGGCGGTGCAGAAATTCTTGATAAACTCTTTGCTTGGATGTCAGCTACGCAGGATTCTGGGCTAATTGTTGACAAACTTCAAAAACTAAATATTGATAATCTTAAAAAAATCAACTCTCTAATAGGTGTTAGTAACCTACGGAAAGTTTTATCTATTTGGGATCAAAATAAAAATAACAGTGATGAGGAATTTTGGCAAAGAACACTGAAGGAACATACATGGGTGATATCACAAGTTTTTTCTCATCCAGTTGTCATTCTTCAGCAAAAAGCCTATGTGGGTGGAAAGGTGATCGATAACACTAAAGGTAATGTTGTCGATTTTCTATTTAAAAACAAACTTACATCAAATGTAGTATTAATTGAGATTAAAACTCCTTTGACTAAGCTAATGGGGGCACAATATAGACAAAACACATTTGCAGTATCGCAAGAACTCACAGGTCCTATTAACCAGGTATTAACTTACAAAGATGAACTTCAAAAGAGTTTTTATAATCTTGCGGATAAAACTAATTCAAGATACCATTCTTTTAATCCTCAGTGCTTAGTAATAGCTGGTTGTTTTTCAAGTGAATCATTGAATGATATAGGGAAAAGATCTTTCGAACTTTTTCGAACTGACTTAAAAAATGTAGAAATAATCACATTCGACGAACTGTTTGAAAAAATTAATCTCTTGGTATTACTTCTTGAAAACGACAATATGTCAAGTAACTGATGTTTGTTTTCTAATTAGCGTTGTTTTCTTTTGGTAAGTACCACCATTTTGTTGTTACCAACAAAATGGTCTATTAAAATTATTTCAATCCACCCGGCAATCTCGGCGATGAGATCAAATCAGTAAATACTTTCCATCGTTTTTCTGCGGTCGGATTTTTCCCCGCCTTCTTCTCAACATATTGTCTTACCAAATCTTGTCCGAGATTATAATTGATGATGTAACTGCGGTATTTGTCAACGAACTTAATCCGTTGTTCGGCGCGGGCAGAATCAAACAACGCATATGTTGTCAACCAGCGCATTGTTTCATCTTTGGAAAATTTGCCGTCAAGATGTCCACGCGCCGCTTCGTTTCCTGCGTAGACAAGCTCCTCAACGAGTGATAGTATTGTATAGTATTGCTCAACTTGGGTTGTATCAAGTCCGGCAAGCGGGAAGAGAACTTCTTTTTCAAATTTCATCCGCTCTTTGGATGGAAGGACAACATCAATTCCGAAATTTGCACTTCCTTCGGCGATCAGCGACTGCGGACTGAAGAGAGGATAAACGGAAAATTCGATCCATCCTTTTTTCTTTAACAATTCGGATTCGAGAAGAACATTGTACACATGGTGCCCAGGATATCCTTCATGCGCGGCAAGATCTATTGCACGGTCAATGAAGATCGGAAGATCGGTATTTACTTGAATAATACTGTGTGCATTTCCTTGGTACCAATTATATCCGCTCCACGCTTTATTGGTCACGTATTCAACAACAAAACTTTCGTTCTCCGGAAGAGTGATGAATTGTTTTGTCCGTGCGCGGCATTCACTGATTGCACGCGTAAAGACTGTATCAAGTTTTTCTTTTGGAATAATGAATTGATTTCTGAACCGCAAGTACCGTTCTTGTATTGTTCCCTCACCTGAGGGAAGTGATTTTTCAAGATCTTTCAATATTGCCAAAAAATATCTCTCGGAATTCTTCGGTGGCTGCACATCGTACAGTTTCTTCGCTTCTATATCGAATGAATATTTTGTTCCTGAAAGCATTTCGAGCTTTGTATATGCGGCAGAAAGCTGTTTCTGCAGATATGTCTTGCGAAGCGCAGATGATTGGTCTTTCCTTGGAACACGAACCCGTTTTAAGCGATTCGAAATTGCATCAGCCCGATCTTTTAAAGCCGTTAGTTCATATTTCATTTTCTTTGCAGCTTCTTGCCATTCTTTTGGTCCATAATATGCATCCACAAAATCGGGATCGTGCTGACCGATATCGAGGATCAAGCGAACGTATTGTTGTGCAATGTCATTCATAGTAATTGCTTTTCTTTGTGCCGAAGCAGTGTTGAAAAAAATGAATGTGAGAAACAAGAGTATTGATACGGCGTTGATATGCTTCATAGGTTTCTTTCAATTGTTCTGTTGATGAGATGAATTATTTTTTACCGCGGAGGACGCAAAGGTCGCAAAGAAGATTTTTAAATATTTGAAACTATCTTTGCGCACTTAGCGAACTTTGCGGTGAATTCAGTTATTGAGTTTTTCTATGGACCATTGTTGGTGCAGATTGATCTGTTGCCATAAGAATGATGTTGTTCACATTCACATGTGCGGGGCGTGTTGCTGCCCACGTGATCGATTCTGCAATATCGTCCGGAGTGAGCGGAGTTAATCCTTCGTACACTTTTTTTGCACGGTCGCCGTCGCCGCGAAAACGAACAATGCTGAATTCTGTTTCGACCAGTCCGGGATCAACGGACGTGACACGAATCGGTGTGCCAAGCAGATCCATTTTCATTCCTTGTGAGATTGCATTGACTGCAAACTTTGTTCCGGCGTAGACATTTCCTTTGGAGTATGTCCAATGTCCCGCAACAGAACCGATATTGATGATGTGCCCTGAATTTCGTTCGATCATTCCGGGAAGAATTGCGCGGGTTACATACAGCAATCCTTTCACATTCGTGTCGATCATTTCATCCCAATCCTCGATCTTTGCATCCTGGATATTGTCCAATCCGCGGGATAATCCGGCATTGTTGACGAGAACGGAAATATCTTTCCATTCAGCCGGAAGTCCGTTCAATACCGATTCCACTTTTTTTTGATTGCGAACATCAAGTTGAAAAGCATATGCTTTTATGTTGAACTGTTTCTTCAATTCATCTGCAAGCGTTTGAACTTTTTCCAGTCTGCGCGCACAGATAAGAATGTTTGCACCAAGTTCCGCAAATTTTACGGCGGATGCTTTTCCGATACCGGACGATGCGCCGGTGATAAAAATGATTTTATTTTTGAGGTTTGTCATAGAAAATTATTCAATAATGTAAGCCACGGATTCACAGATTAAAATAATGAGACATCTGAAAAATCAACAATCATTGTCATTCCTCGTTGCAGAGCAACGAGGAATCCCGCTTTTCAACTCAAAATCAAGAACGAGATTCTTCACTTCGTTCAGAATGACAAAGGACAATTACCGTTGTACGGCATCCCGTACAACGGTACAATTTTTCAAATGTCTCATAATATAAAAAAATCCGTAATGAAATATTCTAAAGTTTATTGCGATAGGCTAATCCAAAAGGAGAATATTGAATGGAAAATCCTGCAATGAATTGATTCCTGTTTCCAATACTGGCGAATAATCCCGGTGAAAATCCAAAGAGATCGATCACACCCGGATAGATATTCAGCCGTACTTTTTCATTGACGCGATTTGATACCATCAATGATGCAAGAACAGAATTCTCCCTGTCATAGAATATTCCTGCAATATATCCGAGAGATACGGTAACAGTGCGCGCACCATTGGTAACATCAACTGTGCGCAGATCCCGCGCCGCCGCACCAAACGCAACAGTGATACTTTCGTTGTTTGGTTGATGGAATGATAATCCCAACATCCCATTATCACCAAAATGATAGAATAAACTTGTGCGCGAAAGGAATGGAAGTCCATATTTCATAATGTAATACTGTCCCTGATTTTCCAGTGTGTTGAACTGAGGATTCCACGCCGGCTGTCCCGGCCAGGCTGTCATATGCAGAGTAGAACTGAAAAATTCTGCAACTGCGTCAGATGTGAATAACAATGCGCCGCCAAGATTAAAAATATAAATATCGGCGATCGGATCGACATTTGGTCCGATGAAAACATCGTTTTCAACAGATTCGTTTACGAAATGATATGCAGCAATGGTAAGCGTTGAGAAAAGAGCGGGGTATGGAAATTCATGAAATCGATACCACTCAAACATCATTCGTGAATCCATTCCGCCGCCGATGAAATGGAGCGTATAATTCGGGAACCATTGCGCTTTTTCAATTTTAAAACTGGTCGGAAAAACTTCCTGTCCGATGAATTTATTCCATCCGAATTTATTGATCTGCGTGAACGGATCGGAAAGATTGTTGTACACATTTCGTGCGCCGATGCCGAACTTGATCGTGGAGAGTCTGCGCGAATGCGTTGCCGATTGCAGAATGTCGAAACCGGTGTTGATGATGAGTGAACCGGGATTGATCAGTGATTCTGATCCGTAGGTTTTCCCTGTATAAAAATAATATCGATCTTGTGCGAAAGAAAATGGAGTGAAGATGATGAAACACCAGATCACAAAAAAAATGCAGTACAAATTACAGGGACTGCATTTTCGATAATTCTGTTGTACGATAGACTGAAGAAGGAAAATAGAAAATGGAAAATTACGCCTGACTACGGTTTTCCGGTCAAATCCAGCATTTTCATTTCGGAATCTTTCAGATATGGTTTGAATTGCGGGTCTTCGAGTGAGCACAGTTTTTTCACAATATCGGCAACACGGTTTCCGTTTGCAAGCGTGATATCAATATCCTTCAACAATTCTTCTACGCGGGGTGTTCCGATCTTTTTCTTCATCACTTGCAGTGTCAGCATCATGATTCCGAGCGGATTATTGATCTCGTGTCCGATGGTGACGGCAAGTTCGGTGATCGCTTTTTCGTGCTGATATTTTGCAAGTTCTTGTTGAAGCGCCGTGATGCGAAGTCCTACGTTGATACGGGCAACCAGTTCTTTATCGTTGAACGGTTTTGTGATAAAATCATCCGCACCAAGGTCCATACCTTCAATCTTGTCTTCAGAACTATCGCGTGCTGTCAGCAGGATAAAATAGGTGTACTTCAGTTCGGGATGATTTTTGATCCGTTTGCAGAATTCCGTTCCATCCATTTCCGGCATCATCCAATCAGAAACGATCAAATGAGGATGGATTTTTTCCGCTGCGGCGAGTCCGTGCTGTCCATCTTCGGCAACATGAACCTCATAACCCAATACAGTTAAGCGCTTTTGAAGAAAAGACCGGATATAGCTGTCGTCATCAACGACAAGAATTTTAATTGCCATACGTTACGCTTCGTTATTGGGTAATAAAGGCTTAACAAATATAACCTTTTCTCTGTCAAGTGCAACAGTACCGGCCGGTGCCCCCTTAGGCTTATGAACAAACTTTCGTTCGGTCATCGCTACCGGTACGTGTTTTGCATTTTTCATTTTACTGTAATATGCCGCAATTGCAGCCGCTTGCTCTATTGCTTTCTTCGACGGTGTCCCCTGAGAACCGCCAAGTTTCAACACAACATGAGAACCACTTGAACCGCGCGCGTGAAACCACAGATCGTTCGGTTTTGCAAATTTGAACGTCAGCAGGTCATTGTTTGCACTGTTCTTGCCAGCATAGACTAAAAAACCACCTTCTACAGAAAAAATTTTGAATGGTGGAAGTTCTTTATGTTCTTTTTCAGTCATATACCCAAGTTCTTTAACCACTCCCCCGTAAGAGTGTAAGTAATTTTTCCACGAAACGCTCTCATTGATGCCGTTAGACTTCTCTAATAGATCTTTAAGTATTGACTCTCTTTTCTTCAGAGTCGTCAGATGTAATTGCGATTCTTCTTTGGCAGTCTTCGATTTTTTTGCTTTGTCGTAGAATCGCCCAGCGTTTTTTTGTGGTGAAAGAGAAACATCAAGTGGTATCACCACTTTTTCGTTTTCAATATACGAATTTTCCAATGAAACGGATTTCATTCCTTTGGTTACCAGATGAAGATTTGCCGTTAACAGGTTCGCGAACAACTGATACTGTTCCGCCCGCGATGATTCTGACAGTTCTGATTCCACAGCACGAATTGTGCGGACTGCTTTTTCCAATTCTTTCGTCAGCCAGCCGACGATCTCTTTTTTCTTTTGTATGAAGGATGATGTTGAACGCTCAAAGCTGATAAACTTTTGAGTGCCAATGAAGATATCATCGTATTGCTCCATTCGATATGAAGAAAGATACGTAAGTGGAAGAAGCGAAAAACAGACGGGAGATTGTTCGTCAAAATAAATGACCGGAGAAATATCTTTGAGCGATAATAATTCCTTTACGATGTGGTTTGTTATACTGAAGATTAAATCATTGTCATTCCCGCGAACGCGGGAATCCAGAGAACTAATTTTTGATTTTTCATTTACAGTAGAAGAGCAGCGAAAAAGAGTCTCATTTGCTAATGTCGTTCCAAGTTTCGGCACTGCCTTCTTCAACAGTTTCAAAAAATCGTCATTCCCGAATTCTTCTGTCGGGAATCGATCACGAGGTGGAAGAATATGTTCAATGGTAATAATCTGTTCATCTTTTTGGAGTTCGCGTTTTGTTGAGATCAATTCTTTCTTATTCAAGAAAGCATCAATGATCGTCCCACGATCATCGCACAACATTACGTTCGATTTTGATGCAAACATATCAGTACATAACCACTGATTGCCGGATATTTTCATGTATATAGTTCTGTCCGCTGCGCTGATGTAGACCGATTCGATATGTTTATCGATCAGCTCAGGAAAAAGTCCGACAGAATTTTTTCGCTGACGAAAATCCCCGCTTCGTGCGACGATATAATTCTCCCGCGCAGTGCAGGAGATTGTAATAGTATGAGGCTCAGGAGTGTACAGAACAATGGAAAGCGTATTCTTATCCTGCGAATAGATCTCTGCAATGACGGTGCGCGCATATCGTTGATGTAACAGATTTGCAGTATGAAGAAGAGTAAAATAATTGGAGATCATACGAAAAGATACGAAAAGAGAGAAGAAATTGCTTTAAAGAATAATTTCCTAAAAAAAAACACGAGAAGGGTAGTTGACGATTTTACATCATCTTTTTTTAAATTAACCCCCTCTTGTATTCTCCCCCTTTCAGGGGGAGAAATATATTCCCTCCCCTTAAAGGGGAGGGTTAGGGAGGGGTCTAAATAAGCATCAAGAATAAACGTTAAATACTTGCATCTCATCATCACGTTTCGGATTTTCTTTTCATCTTGTTTCCAAACAACGTGCGATTGAATTATTCAGATGCGAAGCGTTGAAGTGACGTAAAAATAACATTAAGGGAATATCTATGAATGCAGAAGAACTTCGCTCCATCCAAAAACCGTTGAAAGAACATTATCGTGAACAACCGAACGCTGCCATGCTCACACTCAAAGCTCACGGAAGAATTGGTGAGGGAGTAACGTGTTCTATTCAAACCGGAAAAGCCCTTGTTGAAGCGGGACTGCATCCTGCGACCGGTGGAAATGGGATGAGCGTTTGCTCGGGCGATATGCTTCTTGAAGCTCTTGTTGCTTGTGCCGGTGTAACACTTGCTTCGGTAGCAACAGCGATAGAAATTAAATTGCATGATGCAGTGATACGGGCAGAAGGGGATATGGATTTTCGTGGAACATTGGGAGTGTCGAAAGAAACACCGGTAGGATTTCAGCATATCCGTCTCTATTTTGACCTTACAACAGATGCTGCGGAAGAACAGATTTCTAAACTTATCAGTTTAACTGAGCGCTATTGTGTGGTGTACCAAACGCTCAAGCAATCACCACAAATTACCGTGGTACCGTCTATAAGTCGCTTGACGGAGAAAAATATATAAGATTACAAATTCTATATGGGTGGGGATAAGATGATCAAATATAATTCGGGAAAATAGGTGTTGAAATATAAGATTGGTGATAAAATCAAATAAAAATCACAAAAATAAAAAAAATACTGAGAACTGTCCAAAAAGAGAGTGTACGCGCGTCATAAGGTGTCGGTTGAATTGATCGACACAAACAAATAAAGGAGGTATCATGCCTAAACAAAAGTATCTATGTATCCAACGAAGCCAGATGGGGAAGCTGGGGAAAGGTGAAAAGCCATCTCCCGCCCAAATGGAGGAGATGTACACCATTTTCAATGCTTGGAAGGAGAAATACCAGAAAAATATTGTCGACATGGGAGGTAGGTTAATGGCCGGAAAGACCGTCACATCAGAAGGTGCAAAGGACGGACCTTTTGTGGAAGCAAAGGAGATGATTGGCGGATACATGATTGTATCCGCGGAAAGTTTGGAAGAGGCGATAGAGATAGCTCGTCAGTGTCCCGGAGTGGTGATGCCAGGGTCAAGCGTTGAAGTCAGAGAGATCCACGCTCCTTGACTACGCCCAAACTGGTTGAACACTTCTTCCGGCACGAATACGGTAGGCTCGTGGCAATGTTGTCGCGTCGCGTGGGAGTGCGACATATCGAGGATGTCGAAGACGCAGTTCAGTCCGCCTTGATGACCGCACTTGATGCTTGGATAGTGGCGGGTTTGCCGGACAATCCATCTGCCTGGCTTTATCGGGTGGCTCACAACGAACTGATAGGAGAGTTGCGTCAACGAACAGGCCGCCATCGCATCCTGGAGAAAAACGCAAAAGTAGATATCGGTAATATGAAGAACGACCCCGAGATTTTCCTGGCGGGAGAGGTGCGAGACGACCTATTGCGGATGTTGTTTGTCTGTTGCGACGAGGTGATTCCTGTGGAATCACAACTGGTGTTTGCTCTGAAGACTTTGTGTGGATTCAGTATTCAGGAAATCGCACTTCGGTTATTTATCAGCGAAGCCAATGTATACAAACGCCTCGGTCGAGCCCGCAGCTGTTTGCGGAGACTTCAACCCCAAACCGATGAGCTTACCAGTGCGCAATACTCCGTGCGACTTTCGTCCGTGAACAAAGTATTGTATCTTCTTTTCACTGAGGGATATCTTTCTTCACACACCGAACAAGCTATCCGGCAGGAACTTTGTAACGAAGCGATACGGCTGGCGACACTACTCGCGGAACACCAGGTAGGTCAGAATCCGGAAACGTTTGCACTATTAGCTTTAATGCATCTACATGCAGCACGCATTACCGCTCGTCAGGACGAATCCGGAGGGTTACTCTTGTTGGAGGAGCAGGATCGAGAACTCTGGGATAAACAGGAAATTCAGGTCGGGTTGGAGTGGTTAGCCAAATCTGCTTATGGCGATGCTTTTTCTCGGTACCACGCAGAGGCAGGGATTGCAGCAGAACATTGCCTCGCTCACTCGTTTCAAGATACCCGTTGGGATAAAATCGTGGAATGTTATTCGATGTTGGAGCGTATCGCGCCATCTGCGTTACACAAGCTGAATCGTGCGGTAGCCGTCGCGGAGTGGAAAGGACCTGCTGTGGGACTCGCCGTTCTCAAAGGGTTTGAACCGCCGACCTGGCTAGCTGGCTCCTATCTATGGTCTGCTGTTCTGGCCGATTTACATCAACGCTGCGGAAATACACAGACAGCGAATATTTATCGCGACGTAGCTTTGAAATCGGCTCCTTCTAGGGCAGTAAAGGAGCTTTTGCAACGACGACTCGGAACCGACCATGTTGGTTAATCAAATGAAACCCAAAAAAAAACATCTCACAGCAGCGAACAGACACGAGAACCGCCAACAGTTTTTTATGACAATTCTTAACTGTTTGACAATGCTATAATATTACAAAATAAAAGTGGAGATCAGAGACCACTAAAAAAACGGGGCGCTACCGACCTGCCGGCAGGCAGACAGGAGCCAAACGAGTAGAAAATTAAAAAGGTGATAGTCATGGAATTAAAAATTAACGTTGTCGCAATTTTGGCGGCAGTCGCTGTAAATTTCGTAATCGGATTTGTATGGTATGCCGCTCTTTTTGCAAAGCCATGGGGAAAAGAAATGGGTTACGATCCTAATATGAGACCCGATAAAAAAACTATGATTAAAGGTATGGCGCTTATGATTATCGGTAACTTTCTTTTTGCTTGGATACTTGCTTTCTACTTAGCGGGCTGGCAATATATTCCGGGTGCAAAAGAAATGAGTCCTTTGGTAACCGGCATAAATTCAGCCATCTCTGTGTGGATTGGTTTTTATGTACCCGTTCATTTGAGTAGAATTGTTTGGGAAAAGCATTCGTGGAAGTTATTCTTCATTAATAGCGGATATCATTTGGTTGCGACAGCAGTTGTGGCGGTGATTCTTTCTTACTGGGTATAAAAACAAAAACCTTGGTTGTTATATCCTTCCTAACATCCCATTGAAAATGTAACGTAAACGAAGTTCTATAAATAAAAAATCCCAAACAGTGTTTGGGATTTTTTATTAAAGCAAACTAAACCTTCGTTTTCTTGCATAATATTGTAATTCAAAATCTCTGGTTTTATGATACAATTCACTATCTTCGCGATGAAAAACACAAATATCAGCATGTCGATTAGTGCCGCTTCCAGAAAAATAATAATGTAATTCTTCAAGCAATCGCATTTCTGCAAAATTAGTGCTACAAAGTAAATCACCATGTCCTTCATAAATCAACAGCGAAAAATAACCAAGGTCTTCCAAAAATCTAAAAATAGAAAACCCATCATCATTATGAAGAGTAAAATACCTCGGGGAATATTCAAAGAAAATTATTGGCTTAGTGTCTTGTAAATACTTCTTTGCTCCACGTAGAATTTTACAATCGTATCCATCAACATCTATTTTTAACATCTTGGAATCCCAAAAAAATGAGTGTTGTTCCAAGAGAGTAGTCAAAGTTGAAACTTGAGTTTGTGCATTGGGGGAAAATGATAAATTCTTTGATCCGCCATAATTATCAGTCAGTTTAACATCGGCGGTTGTATCATTTTCCCCAACTAAAGCGTGTACTGTTACAGCTTCCTCGATCATACCAACATTCGATTCCAATAATGAGAAATATTTCCTGTCACCTTCAATGCACAAAATCGGAAAAAATGATTCGGTTCTTACAACGGCAAAACTATCTCCAATGTTAGCACCAATATCTATTAATGAAAAATTCTTAAAATAAGAATTGGCAATTGAAGCAATATTCGCAAGATTTTGAAATTGCGTGGGGTCTTCGGTATAATCAATTGGTAAATAGTGTGATAAAGGGAATTGAAGAATATATTTCCCAATTTTAGATTGTATAAGAGGGTCGCTAAATAGTAATACTATCTTGCGCAGCAGAAAAAGAAATCCAAGTATTATTTTTGGAAAATACCCCTTACCTTTTCGTTTTGGAATAAGGTATTTAATTGCATTGATAAGATACTGTGGGAAAAAATTTATCATAGCTAATTCACTTTCTCTCATTTCCAACAGTTTTGTCACGAAGTGATTTCTTGGGTTTTTTTGTCTCTCTACTCATCTACTCCACGACTCAAACAGTTCCGCTCCGCCGCCAGAATCCAACATCGACCCATTTCCCGAATTTATTTCCAACCTCCGGAAAATGCCCGACCTTTGTGAATCCGCATTTCTCATGTAATTTAACGCTGGCTTCGTTTGGGAGGGATATCCCGCCGATGATAACGTGATATTTTGGTAAGAGTAACGAGAGTAATTCCGAGTAGAGTTTATAACCGATCCCTTTGCCTTCCGATCCATTTCTCAAATAAATAGTCGATTCAACTGAGCTGTCGTACGCTTTTCGATCCCGGAATTTAGAAGTGTATGCGTATCCAATGACCTGCCCATGTTCCTCATAGACAAGATATGGTCCTATTCTCTTATAGGTCACCATTCGTTTTGCTATGTCAATTGACGTTATCGGATCGAGTTCAAAGGTGATGATCGTGTTCAGAATGTAGTAGTTGTAAATCTCCGCTATCGCAGCGGCATCTGAAACATGAGCTTCTCTGATCATCCGTTTCTCCGTACACATTTCTTGTAAGTAAAAACAAGATTTCTCTCCCGCTAACGCAGGATCGAAATGACAATGATTGAGATACTTTCATCTCAACTACTCATCTACTCCATGACTCAATTACTTTTTTTTCACTTTACTATACTCCAAAGCCGCTTTCACAAAATCTCTGAACAACGGATGCGGAGTAAGTGCGCGGGATTTCAATTCGGGATGGAACTGTCCGCCAACAAACCAGGGATGATCTTTTAATTCCGCGATCTCTACCAAATTATTATCAGGCGATGTTCCGCTGAAGACCATTCCATGTTCGGCAAGCGCTTTACGAAATTTGTTGTTCACTTCGTAGCGATGGCGATGGCGTTCGTAAACTAATTCTTTTTTGTATGCAGCGTATGCTTTCGTCCCTTTTTGCACTGCGCAGGGATAAGCACCGAGGCGCATCGTTCCCCCCATATTTTTGATATTGCGCTGGTCTGCCATCATATCAATCACATTGTATTTTGTCTTTTTGAATTCAGCACTGTTTGCACCTTTCATTCCGCAGACATTGCGCGCAAATTCGATAATGGCGCATTGCATTCCAAGACAGATCCCCAAGAATGGAATTTTATTCTCGCGCACAAATTGGATCGCTTTGATCTTTCCTTCAATTCCGCGAATGCCGAATCCGGGCGCAACAAGCAATCCGCTGATCTCCTTTAATAATTCATGGGCATTGTTCGCATCAAGCTCTTCCGCACGGATCCATTTTACATCAACGGCAACATCATTCTCCGCGCCGGCGTGAACGAATGATTCGGAGATACTTTTATACGCATCTTTCAGTTCTGTGTATTTACCGACAAAACCGATCGTGACACGATCTTTTGGCTCTTTTATTCGATGAACGAAACGCGACCATTTTCGCAGATCGGGTTTGTTTGCTTTGATGTTCAATTTTTCCAGAACGATCTTGTCGAGTCCTTCTTTTTCAAAATGGAGCGGAAGTTCGTAAATGGTTTCAACGTCGCGTCCTTCGATCACCGCATCGGTTTCTACGTTACAGAAAAGACCGATCTTTTCTCGCACTTCGCGCGACAATCGTTTTTCTGTCCGGCAAATAAGAATGTCGGGTTGTACTCCAATTTCAAGAAGTGTCTTTACGCTATGCTGCGTTGGTTTTGTTTTTATCTCACCGGCAGATTTGATGTAGGGAATGAGTGTAACGTGAATGCTGAGTGCATTCCGTTTTCCAATAGACAACATAAACTGACGAATTGCTTCAAGGAAGGGGAGTGATTCAATATCACCGACCGTTCCGCCAACTTCGGTAATGATCACATCATATTTCCCCGATGCGGCAAGCTGTCCCATGCGCCGTTTAATTTCATCGGTGATATGGGGAATGACCTGAACAGTTGCGCCGAGATAATCACCACGCCGTTCTTTAGTGATCACTTCGTAATAAATTTGTCCGGTTGTTGCATTGTTCATCTTTGATGTGTTCACATCAAGGAACCTTTCGTAATGCCCCAGATCGAGATCGGTCTCTGCGCCGTCATCGGTTACATATACTTCGCCATGCTGATACGGCGACATTGTTCCGGGATCTACATTGAGATACGGATCCATTTTCTGGATCGTTACCCGCAACCCGCGTGATTTTAAAAGTAAGCCGAGCGAAGCGGCGGCGATTCCTTTACCGAGTGATGAGACAACTCCGCCGGTAACGAAAATATATTTTACATGTTGTTTTGCCATAAGAGGAGATGATTAAATGTTAACGTATAAGATTTCAAAAAAATTGTTTTGTCATTTCGAACGAGTCCCAAAGGGGCGAGTGAGAAATCTTGTTTTTGTTTTCAAATGAAATGAGATTCCCCACTTCGTTCGGAATGACAACGATTAAGTAGTTAAGTGTTTTATTTTGTATCCAACTCGTCCCACAACTTTACATTACTGGTATCTTTTGTATAGATCATTCCGACAACAAACGTCATCAATGCAATTCCAATAGGATAAAGAAGTCCCGCATAAATATTTCCTGTTTGCGCAACCAGTGCAACGCCGATCAGCGGAACGAGTCCACCGAACACTCCGTTGCCGATATGATACGGCAGTGACATTGATGTGTATCGGATCTTTGTCGGGAATAATTCTACCAGATATGCGGCGATCGGCCCATACACCATTGTAACAAAAATTACTTGAATGAATACCAATACACTCAGCATCACCGAGTTCGGATTATTCGGATCGGCCGCAAAGAAATTCATTCCCATATAAATTGGAACATAACTTACTGCAGCGATGAGACACCCACTCATGATAATTTTTTTTCTTCCGATTCTATCGGATAGCGCACCGAATACTACGAAGAACGGAGTTGCAAGCAGCAATGCAACCGCAACAATAAAATTCGCCGTCATAAAATGGATCTTTAATACCGTCTGTAAATAATAGAGCGCGTAAAATTGCCCTGTGTACCATACAACTCCCTGTCCTGCAGTTGCACCGAACAATGCTTTCGCCATAATTTTCCAATTTTCTTTGCTGGAGAATGCGTCTTTCAACGGATGTTTTGACGTTTTTCCCGCTGCTTTCATCCTTGTAAAAAGCGGAGATTCTTGTAATCGCATCCGGATGATATAAGAAAAGACAACGAGTACGATTGAAAGTAGGAACGGAATTCTCCATCCCCATTCTCTGAATGCATCTTCACCTAACGTTGAACGAACGGAAAGGATCACACCAAGAGAAACAAATAATCCGAGCGTTGCCGTTGTTTGAATGAAACTTGTGTAGAATCCGCGTTTATCATCCGGACTATGTTCTGCAATGTATGTTGCAGCCCCTCCATATTCACCACCGAGAGCTAGACCTTGTGTAAGTCGGAGTATAACGAGAAAGAACGGCGCCCAGAGTCCAATAGTGTCGTACGTTGGAAGCAATCCGATCATTGTCGTGGCGCCTCCCATAATTAGAAGCGTAACAAGAAATGCATATTTTCTCCCGACAACATCGCCAATTCGTCCAAAAAAAACCGCTCCAAACGGACGGACAGCGAAACCAGTTGCAAAGATTGCAAGAGTCGAAAGCAATGCTGCTGTAGGATTCTCTTTCGGGAAGAATAATCCCGACATAATTGGCGCAAGACTTCCGAAAATGTAGAAATCATACCATTCGATCATTGTTCCGGCGGAGGAAGCGCCAATCACGTTCCAGATATTGTATTCTTTAAGGAAGTCTGTATTTGCCATATTTTTTCTTTTGGTATCCGCGACCTTTAGGTCGCGCAGGCTAAAGCCCGCGGTTACTTATTAACGCAATTATTTTTTGAAGATCTTCCGGTGTGTCAACGGGGAGCGATTCATATTCCGTGACGGCACATTTTATTTTGTAACCATTTTCTAAAATTCGTAACTGTTCAAGTTTTTCTGTTATCTCCAACGGAGATTGTTTCAATGTTGTATAATGCTGTAAAAAATCTGCACGATACACATAAATACCGAAGTGCTTGTAGAACTGTGTTCTCGCAAACCACTCATGATCCTTCTTTGCATCACGCACATACGGGATTGGTGAACGGCTAAAATAGAGAGCGTAATTATTATTATCCAGCACCACTTTTACGATGTTAGGATTAAACACATCCTGATGTGTTGTTGTTTTTTTAACTGCTGTTCCGACAACTGCCGTTGCATCATCAATCAATAATTGTATCGTTTGGTCGATCAACTTTGGATCGATCATCGGTTCATCCCCTTGAATGTTCACGACGATATCGGCTTGATAATTCTTCGCGATCAGTGCAATCCGATCGCTTCCGCTTTGAATATCTACGGGTGTCATCTGCACGTTTCCGCCGAATGCTTTCACAGCGGATTCTATTCGTTCATCATCTGTCGCAATAACGACATCAGTCAGCAGGGCAGATTTTTTTGCCTGTTCGTAAACACGTTGTATCATCGGTTTTCCGCAAATATCCACAAGCGGCTTTGCAGGAAGTCTGGTTGATGCGTAGCGGGATGGTATAATGCCGATTATTTTCATTTTATTTATTTATTTAGGTCATTGCGAGCGAATGCTTTTTATGAGCGAAGCAATCTTACTACGCACAAGAAGATTGCTTCGTCGTCTTGAAAAAAAATCAAGACTCCTCGCAATGACGCTAAGGTATTTTTATCCAATCACTTTCGGAACTTTAAAATGTTCATCGGTCTTATCCGGAGCATTCTTCAATGCTTCATCGGTCGAGATCGACGGCTTCACGATATCATCACGAAAGACATTATTCAATTCGATCACTTGAGCCAACGGTTCAATATTCGTTGTATCAACGGAATTCAACTGCTCCATATATTTCAGAATATCGTTGAATTGGTGCGTGAACTTTTCTTTTTCCGCTTCGGAAAATTCCAATTTCGCAAGTTTCGCAATATGTTCTACATCTTTTATAGTGACGGACATAATTATACCGGTTCTTTAAATTGGTGTACGATTATTTCACGAACAGTGTTCATCAATTGTATTTCCTGTTCGCGCGAGGTGATGTTCTTTGTTTCGATCGGAGCACTCACAACAACTTCGATCTGCGACGAACGAATATCGAACGAGCCTTTTGGAAGGATACTGTAACTTCCATTGATAGCGATTGGAACGATCGGAATTCCTGATTTTGCCGCCAATGAAAATGCTCCCCGCTTGAACGGAAGCAGTTTACCGTCACGTGTTCGTGTTCCTTCTGCAAATAACAGCACTTGTCCACCTTCACCAATTGCTTTAGCCGCACGGTCGAGAGATTTCATCGCTTCAGTTCCTTTTGAACGATCGACCATAATATGATATCCCCAGCGAAGCGCCCAGCCCCAAAAAGGAATGTAGGACAATTCTTTCTTGAACATGATACGAATGTGCGGAAAGGTGTTCATCAATACCGGAATATCGAACATGCTTGCGTGATTGCTGACAAGAATATAATTTCCGTATGGATTGACATGCTCCATTCCTTTTACAGTCAACGTTATTCTGCATAATATCAGCACAAATTTTGTCCATATTCTTCCGCTCCAAAAATAAATTTTTCCAGAGCGTTCGAACGGGAGCGAACATATTGCAAGAATGGAAACCGGAACAACTGTTACCGCGATAATGATAAGTCTGAGAATAGTAATAAACCATCTCATATGATCTGCTCCGCTGCGTGTATTCGTTTTGCAATGGAAGGGTGGCTGTAGAATAAAAATTCAACAAGCGCATGCGGTGTTCGATCTGCAAGATTCATTTCAGCAAGTTTGTTCATAGTTGAAATGAATGCGGGCTTATTCTTCGTCCGTTCAACGGCGTAACGATCAGCTTCAAATTCATGTTTGCGAGAAATAATATTACCGATCGGTGACGTAAAAAGAGAATAGATGCTCAGCCATAATGTAAGCAGCGGAAGCGCGGCGATCTGACTGATGGATGTGAATCCAAACCAGGATAACGAAGCAGAATATGCAAGCGATGTGAGATACAATCCAAGAAAGATACTGACCGTTCCGACAGCAATTCCTTTCCAGATATGTCCATGCGAGTAATGTCCGAGTTCGTGAGCGAACACAGTTTCTATTTCATCTTCGGAAAAATTCTCGATCAACGTATCACCAAGCAAAATCCGTTTTGATTTTCCGATGCCGGTGAATGCAGCATTTGCTTT
The DNA here is from genome assembly GCA_030679145.1 of Bacteroidota bacterium. Classification (GTDB taxonomy): domain Bacteria; phylum Bacteroidota; class Ignavibacteria; order UBA10030; family UBA8401; genus UBA8401. The sequence goes on from JAUXTU010000036.1 coordinate 189,217, forward strand.
TTTTGTCGTTTTGCTCAGATTGAACGAATAAATCCCTTCAACATACATTGATGTTGATTTCGTTAACGACAGAATTTTTTCTTTCAACGGAGAATCTTCCAATGGAATTAATTTGTAAAACAATGGAAGAATCACAATGGGCGCAATTCGTGAGAGTCCGATGGAAACAATGAACAATGTCACTGCAACCGGGAACCACCAATACATGCTAAAAGTTAAAAGGAAGAAGTAAAAAATCAGTGCCAATGGAATAAATATTGGAATGGCAATCAACATTCCTTTCACGCTTTCCCATAACCATTGGAAAAATGTTTGGTTTGAGAGATTGTATCGATGTTCAAGGATGAATCCGGCGTAAAAACTGAATGGAAACGAAACAATTCCGGTGATGATCCCAAAGATCGCTGAAAAAGTGATCACAGCGAAATAGACATTTGATGAAAAAGAAAAAGCGAATTGTTCTATTGAAAGAGTATAACCGCCTGCAAGAAGACCGATTGTTAAAAGAAAGGATACCACACCGCCGATTAGAGACACTACAAGTTTGATCTTGTTGTACCGTTTTACATCATGTGCGGTCTCATTCATAAACAATAGGAATATCATTCCAACAAATATTGGAAGAGATACATTGGCGCTAAGAAAATTGAGTAAACCGACAGTGAAGATTGTGGATTGGTGACCTGTGGTTTAATGAAAATACAAAAGGAGAAAGGAAAAAACAAATATTGTTTTTGACCTTTCGTTTGTAAAATTGCTTGAGAAATTGGAGAAAAGTTGAAGTTTTTCTATCGGCTTGAAGTTGTGAAACCGAAAAAGTATATTAAAAAGACATCTGAAAAATTTCTGAACCATAGTATCCGCAACCTTTAGGGTTGCGAAAAACAATTGATTTAGAGTTTTTAACGCACGCATAAAGCGTGCGGATACATTTTTCAGATGTCTCATTAAAATAAAAACGAGCATATAATGCATACAACATTCAGTGACATATTGGATAAGGTTGAAAAACTTCCAACGACCCAGCAAGAGACGCTTATTGATATTGTCCGAAAGCGTTTAATTGAAGATCGTCGGATAGAAATCGGTAAAAATGCTGGTGAAACATTAAAAGCATTCCGAACAGGAAAAGCGAACAGGGGTAATGTTGAGGATTTGAAGAAAGCTCTCAAGAAATGAATCGCCAACTTGTTTGGCATAAAAGTTTTCTCCGTGCGTTCAAGAAACTGACAAAACGAAACGCAGTATTAGAAGAGAAAATTTTTACTACTCTGCAATTGCTAACCGATAACCCATTTCATCCCTTACTCGACACTCACAAACTTCACGGAACGCTTCTAGGATATTGGGCGTGTAGTGTTGAATATGATTGTCGAATTGTATTTGTTATTGAAAAAGAAAAATCAACGATAGAGAACATCATTCTCATTGATATTGGAACTCATGATGAAGTGTATTGATGGTTCAATAATCCCGAAATCATAAAAGACTTCGAGTATATACTATGAAACTATTTTTCTTTTATTTCTCCTTTCTTCCCAAACTTTGATCGCAGATCTTCCAACGAATACGAACGTTCTTTGAATGATTCAGTTTCGATTTTTTTCTTCGCGGGTGAAGTGATGCTTTGCTGAGATCGCATTGAAAGAGCGATTCGTTTCAATTGCTCGTTCACTTCCATTACGCGAACTTTTACGATCTGTCCAACTTTAACCACCGTCTTTGCGTCTTCAACGTATCGATCGGCAAGCTGGGAAATGTGAACAAGTCCGTCTTGATGCACACCGATATCAATAAAAGCGCCAAAGTTGGCAACGTTGGTAACAATTCCTTCTAATTCCATTCCCGGTTTCAGGTCGGAAATTTCTTTGATGCCATCTTTGAATGTTGCGTATTTGAATTCCGCGCGCGGATCGCGTCCAGGTTTTTTTAACTCAGTGATGATGTCGCGCAATGTCGGTTCTCCGACAGTTTTTGTCACATATTTTTTGATATCGAGTTTATCAAGCGTAGAAGGATTCTTCATCACTTCATCGAATGTTAGTTTAACATCACCCAGAATTTTTTCAACGATCGGATAACTTTCCGGGTGAACACCGGAGCCGTCCAGCGGATTCTTTGCTTTTCGGATTCTTAAAAACCCTGCTGCTTGCTCAAATGCTTTCGGTCCAAATTTCGGAACTTTCTGTAGTTCTTTTCGACTTTTGAATGCACCGTTCTCATTTCTATACTCTACGATACTTTTTGCGAGTGGAAGATTTATTCCCGCTACGTAACTAAGCAATTCTTTTGACGCCATATTCAGATCAACGCCGACAAAATTCACACAGCTTTGAACGGTCTCTTCCAATTTTTTCTTCAATAATTTCTGATCCACATCATGTTGATATTGTCCGACGCCTATCGATTTCGGGTCGATCTTCACCAATTCTGCAAGTGGGTCCTGCAATCGTCGTCCGATGGAGATTGCACCGCGAACTGTTATATCCAGATCCGGGAATTCGTCAATCGCCACTTCGCTTGCAGAATAAATGGATGCGCCGGATTCGTTCACGATCACTTTGGTCGGTTTTTTCTTTATTCCTTTTAAAGCTTCAATAATGAATTCATCTGTCTCACGGCTCGCAGTACCATTACCGATCGCGATCAATTCGATGGAATATTTTTCGATCAACCTCTGAACGACCTTTTTAGCTTTTTCCCGTTCCGCCTCGCCGGATGTATGCGGGAAGATGGCAATGTATTCCGAGAATTTCCCCGTCTCGTCCATCACCGCTACTTTGCATCCACTCCGGAATCCCGGATCAACGCCGAGCGTCGGTTTCATTCCTGCGGGAGAGGAGAGCAGCATTTCGCGAATATTCGATTCAAATGTTTTTATGGACTCGAGATCCGCGATCTCTTTTTTTGTCAGCCGTACTTCGCCGACAATGGTAGTTCGCATCAATCGTTCGAATGCATCTTTCAGCATTGCAGAATAGAATGTGCGTACCGCGTCGATATTGGATTTGCTTTCCTGGGATTCCAAATAATGGTGGACAAATTCCTCTTCAAAATGAATGGAGAACGATATGACATCTTCCGCTTCTCCGCGGCGCATGGCAAGCATATTATGTGGCTGGATATCCTTTACTTTGAATTTGTAATCGCGGTACATCTCGTATTTTGTCGTGCCAACAGGGAATTTCTTTGCGTCGATCGTTGAAACGAACACTCCTTCCGATAATAAATACTCACGAATGTGCTGACGGTATTCTGCTTTCTCGGATATCTCTTCAGCGAGAATATCCGCTGCGCCGCCTAATGCTTCTTGAATTGTTTTTACATCCAGTTTCTTTGAAAGATATTTTTCCGCTTCTTTTTCCAGATTGACCCGCTTTGCTTCTGTATTATTCTTTGCTTTGATCCATTCAGCAAGCGGCTCCAATCCTTTTTCTTTTGCGATTGTTGCGCGGGTTCGTTTTTTCGGTTTATAGGGAAGATAGAGATCTTCCAATTCTGTTTTTGACAGACATTCTTGAATTGTCTTTTTTAATTTAGGAGTTAACTTTTTCTGTTCATCAATTGATTTTAAGATTGTTTCTTTTCGTTCTTCCAATTCCAGAAGATAATCGAATCGGTCAAAAAGGTTACGAAGCTGGGTTTCGTCCATCTCTTCTGTGCGTTCTTTTCGATATCGTGCGATGAAGGGAATTGTCCCGCCATCGGCGCGAAGTTCAAGGGCATTTGCTACTTGTTTTGGTTTTAAGGAAAGTTCTTGCGAAAGCAGTTTTGGAATATCGAGCATAAGAAAAGGAATAATTTAGAATGAATGAATAGTTGGATTACCGTACCGTCAGTAGGTTCAATGTACAAATAAAACACCGCAGAAAATAAACCGTCATTTCTGCGGTGCTGTTGCAAAGATAGGAGAGAATTGGTGAATTACAAAATATTTTATTTGATGAGCACCATCTTTTTAGTTGACACGAAATTCCCAGCACGAAGAGTGTAAAAATAAATTCCGCTGGCCAGCCCGCCGGCATTTTGGCGGGAAAGTTTTGATGCGTTCAATTGTGCGGAATAATTTCCCGCATCTTGTACTTCGTTCACCAGCGCGGCAACTTCTCTCCCTATAACATCATACACCTTTACCGTTACAAGAACAGCTTCCGGCAATTGGTATTTGATTGTTGTAACGGGATTAAAAGGATTGGGGTAATTCTGAAACAATTCAAATGAACCTGGAATTGAACTATGATTGTTCTCTACCTCTAATGCTACGTTCGAAACAGTAATCGTATCGTAATACGAAACACCTTTTATTGTAGAAATAAAAAGCGTATCTCCTCCTTGAATATCTTTTGCCGGCTCAAAAGGGTCACCGGAAAAATAAATTTCCCATGTTGGACGTTCTTTACCTAGAATATTTTCCACAGCAATTACTGTAGATCCGTAAAGTGAATTTTCAGTAGAACTGAAAAAATAACTTTTTACAGCCGTGTTCGTTTTTTCATTAATCAATTTAAATTTAATTGGGTGTGCTCCCAAAATATCCGGGTATTTTGGATGTAATAAACTTGTATCAACTACATAATTATAAAAAATCATTTTATAATCTACGGGGTTTGCATACAACGGGACTTCACCCGCAAAAATACTTTCCGCATAAAGGGAAACTTGATACTTTGAAAGAGTGCTATCATTCCAAATGATTTTATTTACCTTAGTTATCGCACCATTAGAAAACAACGTAAGGCCGTCAAAAGCAGGAGACTCAGTAAACGGACTCAACGGAACATTTTGAAGAGTATATATTCCTTTAGTTTTATTAAAGACAGTAAAAGTCCTTTTTTGTTTAGTTCCATAAGAATAGGAAAGGTCTTCAATAGTGTCACAAAACGAAATAACGTATGTGTCATTTGTTACTTTCTTTCGATCAAATACATTCACTGAAATTGAACTTGGATCGGAAAGATTCTGATTGGTAAATAATGCATTGATATTTTGTAAAACAGATCTTGGCGTTTGTTTTGAAAATTTCAGTGTTGTAATAGTATATGTTAAACCGCCGTCGGAAAGCACAAACTTTAATGAAATGGAATTACTATTAGGTAACGTTTCTAAATTTATTTTTACTGGTTGCGACGAAGTATCGGAATTTATGGTTTGGCTTGCGCTTAATTGATATCCATTTCCCGCATCATACAACGTTTGAAGTGACAATATTGAATTGTCCGGGTCGCCGACCAGCATTTCAACATCAACAGTTTTTTGCGTCAGCGTATTGCCTGAAGAAAACATATCTCCCCGAACAGCAATAAATGGAGCACCGTTTCCGCTATTATCGACAGTAATATATCCGCTTTGAGAAAAATCAATCAATTTTCCTTGAGCATCTTTCATAAAAATTCGAATGAAACCAAACGGACAATCGGCAATAGCGGTCGTATTCCATACATATGATAAATTATTTGATATATCGCTTACAATTGGTAGCCATGTAGTGCCGGCATCAGGACTGAAGTCAATATCAACCGAGCTCACAATTTTTTCTGAACTCCAGGAAATTTGAAAATTTTCACTTACGGTTGTGTGCGATGTAAGATTTGTTAATTGAATGTGTGTTCCGATTTTGGAGGTATCGAAATTATTATTATACAGCACCTTTGCCATTTTTACTTTTTGAAAAATCTCTTTTGGTGTGTACCCATACGACATTACTGATACAATTTGCTTTGTCTCTCCCGATTCTAATGAAAAATAATTTGAACCAAATATGTAATCTCCATCAGAACCTGCAACGGCAGTATCATTTATAATGTTGTCAGGATGAATAAAATGCCCTGGTTTTAATTTACCCCATAAAGATTCGTCATCTCCCATTTTAAAATTGTTTGCCGGTGAAAAATAATCGAAGCTTGCAATTGAATCATTATTTGGCGCACCAACAAAAGCTGATCCAAACATTCCAACAGGTCCGCGCCACAGTGGATTACGTGAGGGTCCGCCATGTTTAAAGTCTCCGCTAACAATTACGTTTTCTTTTTTATAAAAAATTGTATAATCATCATTGTATTCTTGCGGACCGCCGTCATTTCCGGTAACTCCAATATATGTTCCTACTAAATCACCAAACACAACTTTGTTATATTTGAATGAACTTTCGTTTTTAATATCATACACTTTAAACATCACATCCCGAAAAAGCGGATGATTGAATTGCAAATATCGAACATCAACACGAATGCCGTGTCCTTTACGGCTTACATTGGTTGTGTCCGGATGATACGCAACGCCGAAAACATTGTTTGTGCTAATATTAAACCGCTCATCATTTTGGTCATCCATTTGAAAATATGTTTCAAGAGTAGCAACCGTTTTTCCCATTCCCAATAAGCCATTCCATTGTCCATTCCATAAAGTGGGCCACGATGACGGATCATTACTCATTGCTACAGTATCCACTGATGAATTTAAGAAACCGCTTACAGGTTCAAATGCCCATTGTTTACCAGTGTTTGGATCTTCATCTCGTAATTGTGTGGGTCTACTGGTGGGGCAAGTTATTACAGAATGAATTGAATCCAATTTTCCATCGTTGTTATAATCTTTTATTGGTAATTCAAGTCCCAGTAAAACAGTTTCATCTCCGATATATCCATTCGATGGAAACAACCATGCACCGCGTGAACCATTATCACCAGGCTGGCCTATCACGCCCCAATTGCCAAATACTGTTTTAATATTATTTCCATCCATTATTCCGAAGCGACGATACTCTTTACCGCTTTGTTGAGGAAAAATTTGTTGAGACGAAATAAGGAAGAATATAACGATGATGAAAATATGTTTGTTCATAAAACTCCAGTGATTACATTTTTTAATCCTATTGCCAGTCAAATTTTTATTTCATCAACAACATTTTGTGTGCAAGCAACGTTGTTCCAAAATCAAAGACCGCAACATACGCTCCGCTTGGAAGAATTCCGAATTTTGTTTTTGCATTCCAAACGATGGAATAGGTTCCTGAGCCATTTACCGAAACAAATAATTCATCAACCATTTGTCCAAGGGAATTATAAATTCTTATTTGAACAATTTTTTGAACATCGGATGCAACAGTAAATCGCAATGTGGTTGATGGATTGAATGGGTTCGGGAAATTTCCATCGATCCGAAATGTAGTTGGTTGATTGGTTTGATTCTTTGTTGAACTACCTTCAACCGATTGCACGTTTCCAGGATTTGAAAAACTTGTGAACGGACTGATCACACCATAGCTGACACTCAATGCAATGATCTGTTTTTTTACAGAATCAGCCTGTGCACTTCCAATTTGAAGGTTGTAATATTTTACCAAGAGGTTTTCAATTTTCTTTTTTGCCCAAATTTTTGGGAGGAATTGATTTTTTGCAATTGCTGTATCAGATAGTGTTAACGAGTAGTTGTACGTTACAGGTTTTCCGAACGCCGTTCCCTTCAGCGTCAGATCGATCGGCGGCGTTTGCGAATAGATACCGGTAACCAACATTTGTTCACCCTTGTAAAGATTCGGCAAGGGATTTGGAAACACCTCGCGCACTTTGTTTGAGGCAAGAGTCATTGTTGTATTCACAAGAACCGGATTTCTGATCTTCAAATAAAAATCGGTGATACGTTTTTCAAGTTCATCATTTCCCAAAAACTCAGATACCCCGTTATTTTGAGATGAAATGAGACTGAGTAGTTGAGTATTGACATCAGCACCAATTCCGAAGGCAAAAATAGCAACTTTTCGCTCAAGAGTTATGGAAAGTGTCTGAATTTTATTCAAAATATCCTGTGTATTAATTAAACCAGCGGTTGCCTGTCCATCGGTAAGAAAAATTATGATATTTGCAGTAGTGCTGTCTGCACTGAACGAAAATTGCGGAATCGCAGTTTCAAATGCACCAGAGATATTAGTCATTCCTCGAGCATCGACCTGGGCAATATATTGCAAAGCCGAATCACGTGTCTGTGCTGTAAAGAGAACATGTTTCGGTCTGAATGAAGTAATAATATCATCGAAATCAATAAGGTTGAATTTATCTCCTTCGTTGAGATTATTGACGATGAAACTCGCACCGTTTTTTGCTTGGATCATTTTTGTTCCGGACATGCTTCCGGAACGATCGATGATAAGCGTAAAAACTTTTTTTAAGATATCAACAGAGGCATTCGGATTTGGCTCTATAATAAATGCAAAATATCCTAGCGAGTCAGGAAGGTTCGTACTCAAGCCGAACAATCCTAACTCTGTAGATCGCAGCGTATACCGGAATTGGAAATTTGCGTTGGCGAGCCCTTCAATTTTTTTCCAAATGATTGATGCGAGATTACCGGAGTTCTGAATTATTGCTCCGGAATGATTCAACGATGTAACTGAATCAATTGTTCGTTGAGAATTGATAGAAAAGTTGATGTATTGGGAATCCACAGAAACAGTTTGTATCAATCGGTAATCGTTCGGATATGAAAAATCAACATTTCCATTTTTGTACGTCAGTAATTGAACGTACGTTAATTCCACTATCAGCACTGAATCTTTTTTCAGTTTGTCAGGAATTCCAAAATAGAGCGGGGTGGCACCAAGATACGTTTTTAAATTTTGCAGAATTGTTCCTCCACCGCCGGGCAGCGACGTATCTTGAGGGGTAGACGAAAACACCGCTGTTGACCACACTCCGTTGAGATACCATCGTAAATTTAATCCGCTTGCGCCTTCCGGAAGCGGGAAAGCATATTTTATTATTTGCTCTGTGGCTAAAATATTTTTGAACGTTTGTTTTGCTGATATGATCGCTACCTGATTATCAACGGTTGCCGTTATAACAGATGCAGTCATCTTTGCGTAAACACCGGTCGATGCGTTGATGACTCCGACACCATTTGCTTGAACAATGGTGAATGTAAAAACGAACAGAAAAAAAGGTATGAATTTCATACGAAGCCTCTTTTGAGTGGTGAGATTTAGATTTTAACAATAGAAGTGTACCCGTTTATTATCTCAATATCAATACGTAAAGAACCTGAAACCAGAGCAATTAATCTGCATTGACACTATATACAATTTTCACTACACTTGAGCAGTCATTCATCATTTTTCTTAAACTAATAAAACACATATGTCTCAAATCTCTAAAGAACGCCACATTGGTAAAATAAAAAGTATAACCAGTTCTACATTCTTCGTTTCATTGGATGAAGATCTTTTTGCAATGGAACGAACAGTGAATGGAAAAGTCTACCACATCGGACAGATTGGCTCATTTATTATTATGCCTGCAGGGAATGTGGATGTTGTTGGCATTATCAATCGCGCATTTCAGGCGAGTGAGTTGAACCGTGAATTGGAAGCCCAAATCATTGGTTCCGTCATTGATGGAAAATTCCAAAAAGGTGTTGCATCGTTTCCAACACTCGGCGGTGACGTGTATATGAGCGATGATGAAGGTGCCGCAACCATCTTTGCATCTTTCGCACAATATGGATTTGCTGTTGGTGATATTTCTGGTTATGCGGGTGAACGTCAGTATATCGATCCGAATAAGTTTTTTGGAAAACATATTGCCGTGCTTGGATCGTCGGGCTCCGGAAAATCGACAACTGTTGCTTCCATTTTGCAAAAAGTACAGATGTTTGAAAATACGCACGTTATCATTCTGGATCTACACAATGAATACTCGTCAGCATTCCGCGAGTATGGAAATCTTATCAATATCACAGAACTGGAAATGCCGTACTGGTTTATGAATTTTGAAGAGATGCGTGAAATGTTTGTTGATGAAAATGAGTCCTCCTCGCAAAGTCAGATCATGATGTTGAAAGATCTTGTGTTGAATGCAAAGAAGGCACGAAATCAGGAATTGCAATCTATAATAACTGTTGACTCACCGGTCTTTTATGATTTAAACGAAGTGCGTGCAAAATTCCAATTTTATGATACCGAACGTGTTTCAACAAGCACGGGTGTGCGAGAGGGACCATTTTTCGGTCAGTTCTCACGTTTTCTTGTTCGACTGGACAGCAAAATGACAGACCTTCGATATGGATTCATGTTTAAGCCAAAAAAATTCAAAGATTCAAATGCACTGAAAGATATTTTGAACAAACTTCTCGGCATCGAGAATAAAAAACAGATCACAGCGATCGATCTGAGCGGCGTTCCGTATGATATTGTAAACACTATCGTCGCGCTGCTTGCCCGAACAATATTCGATTTCAATTTTTGGAACAAAAACAAAGCAGAATTTCCTATTTTAATGCTCTTTGAAGAAGCGCACAATTATCTTCCGCAGATACCAACTCCGCAGAATCGTGCTGCGCGAAAGATCGTTGAACGTATTGCAAAAGAAGGAAGAAAGTACGGCGTTGCTTGTATGATCGTCAGCCAGCGCCCTTCGGAACTTTCCGAAACAATATTATCGCAGTGCAGTAATTTTGTTATAATGCGGCTAACAAACCCGACGGATCAAAATTTTGTTAAAAAATTAGTCCCCGATTCGTTTGCCGGAATGTTTGATATGCTCCCTTCAATGCGGCAGGGTGAAGCATTATTTGTCGGCGATGCAACCGCACTTCCGTCGCGTGTGCAGCTGGATTATCCGCAGCCTCCACCGAACAGTTCCGATATTCTCTTCTATGATAAATGGGTTGCAACGGAACATCCAACCAATGTTGGAGAAGTTGTTGACCGTTGGTGGAAACAGGAGAGAGGGTAAAAATAAATTCTAAATCCTAATATCAAAATCCTAAACACCATTTGTTTAGGATATAGAATTTAGGATTTTGAGTATGTTATGAAAAATCGCCTTGAACTAAAAATACTTCTGCTGCTTATTCTCGTCTTGATCGTCGGGTTCGGATCCTACGTTATTTTTTCGATCAATCGTGAATCGAACGTTCTGCTTGAGCAGCAGAGGGAAAAATCCCGATTGTATGGCGAAACAGTGATGGTTGGAATCCGTAACGTGATGCTTTCCGGAAAAGCACCGTATGCCGCCGAGCTGGTGAAAGATGCGCGCGAAAATCTTCAATTTGGAACGCTGCGTGTGTATGATAATCAATCGAACGAAGTATTTCCGGATGAGGGTGCGGGAATTATTACGGGCGCAGGAGATGTCAATGTTCGCAAAGCAATCGAATCCAAACTGGAAGTGATGTTTATGAACCAGGATTCTTTGGGAAAAGAATTCGTCCGTGTTGAACCGCTGCTGAACGAGCATGAATGTCAGCAATGTCACAGCGGAAATCATTCGGTGAGAGGAGTGACCCGTCTTTCATTAAATCCAATGTTGATGGCTGCTCATTCCAAGGATATGAGAACGAACAACGGTTCAGATACGCAGCAGGAAGTGGCGGAGATCATCAGTAATACATTGGAAGCAAGTTTTAAAAATATTATGCTCGCAGGGCAAGGTGAGTTGATGGATACTCTTGTTTATCGTGCATCGCGGCTTTCATTTATCAAAAAAATAAAAGTGTATGACCGTTTTGGCGCGCCGCATTTTGGCGGAGAAGACAACGCTACAGAAACAGATTCTATCACTGTTGCTATTGAACAAGAACATCCTATACTACGCTGGGAAAAAAAGAATTCCATCCTTACACGGTTGGTTCCGTTTCGCAATGAAGAACGATGTCAGGTGTGTCATGGTTCAAAAAGTCAGTGGCGCGGTGTGATGGAGGTTTCGTTGGATCTTTCACAGATGACGATGAAGCCGGCGGAGATCGAGCATCAGCTGACAGCAATGCTTCAGTCAGTGATCGGTGTTGGTTTTCGAAGCATTATGCTCGTAGGGAAAGGAAGTTATGCGCGGATGTTCATTAACGATGTTCGAAAGATTCCTGCAGTGAAAGATCTGCGGGTGTTCGATAAACTGGCGAATGAACGGTTTGTGAATGTTAAGCAGGATAGCAGCAGTTTGGCATTCGTTCGCGAAGCATTAAAGAAAGATTCTGTCATTGAATCAATGCAATGGATCGAGGGAGAGCAATATTTTGTTCGATACGCTACACTAAAGAATGAAAAGCGTTGTCAGGTGTGTCATGGCGACGACCATGAAATACGGGGAGTAGTCGGTGTTACATCGTCAATGGCAATGATCAATGCTACCATTGAGAAAAATCAACTGTATTCCATCTTTGCGGGGATTGCAACAATTCTAGTGGTATGGATTGTGATTCGGCTATTTATGAAAGTAGTGGTGGTCAATCCAATCGGTTTGCTGGGAAATGTAGTCCGCGAAGTTGGGAAAGGAAATTTTTCCGTTTCAACGGTTGTTCGGTCACAAGACGAGATCGGTGAACTGAGCACACGCATTAATGAAATGATCATCGGATTGCGTGAACGATTTCATCTTGAAAAATTTGTCTCAAAACAGACCGTTGATTATGTACAACGCGCATCCGAAATGGGTGTAAAACTTGGCGGAGAACGAAAGGTGGCGACTGTTTTTTTTTCTGATGTGCGAGGATTCACTGCATTTTCTGAAAAAGTAGAACCGGAAAAAGTTGTTGCAATGCTTAATTCGATTTTGAGCAAGCAGGCTGCCGTTGTGAAAAAATATGGCGGAGATATTGATAAATTTGTTGGTGATGAACTTGTTGCCGTATTTCAAGGAGAACACATGGTGAAGCATGCTGTACTGTGTTCCATTGAAATCCAGGAGATGATGCGATCGATCCCTGAATTGATTGGTGATGAAATTGCAATCGGTATAGGGATCAATACAGGAGAAATGATTATGGGTGCAATGGGAAGTGAAGACCGTATGGATTTTACTGTGATTGGTGATTCGGTAAATCTTGGCGCACGATTATGCAGTGCTGCAAGCGGTGGACAAATTATCGTTTCAGAATATTCTGCACAGTATATTTTGAACGAAACTTCCATTGAATTAAAACGACTAGATCCAATCAAAGTAAAAGGGAAAGAAGCGTTCATTGAGATCTATGAAGCGAAAGCAAAAGATTAAAATGGCAATACGTTTGTTTTTCTGCGACTTCGCTCAGCGTGACATATTATTTTTATTTCTTTTTACTTTTTCAACCCTCCTCATTGCTCAATCTCCAAAACACGAACTTCGCGCGGTGTGGATATCATCCGCTGGCGGCGATTGGCCCAAATCTACCGATGTTGTTGAGCAACAACGTGCACTTGTTAAAATTTTAGATAATCTGAAAAAGCATAATTTTAACACGGTCTTTTTTCAAGTTCGCCCGAGGGGAAATACTTTCTATAAATCTTCAATAGAACCGTGGGCTGCACAATTAAGCGGTGTATTAGGAAAAGACCCGGGATGGGATCCACTTGAGTTTGCCATTGAAGAATCCCGCAAACGTGGATTGCAACTGCATGCTTGGTTTAATGTTGCAAAAGTATGGGGATCGGACAATCTTCCACAGGATCAACAACATATCACTCGTGCCCATCGTAATTGGATCCAACAAGTTGAAAATGAATGGTGGGTTGACATGGGAAATCCGGATGTGCGCGAATACACCGAAAATCTTGTAAAGGAAATAGTGAATTCATACGATATTGATGGTATCCATTTCGATTTTATCAGGTATCCATCAGAGAAGTTTGATGATTGGAAATCGTTCAGAACATGGAGTGATGGAATGGATCGGTCGAATTGGCGACGGAATAATATTACGTCATTCATCCGAACGTGTTATGAATTCATTCACGAGGAAAAACCATGGATCAAAGTTGGTGCAACGCCGCTCGGAATTTATCAATCGATCAACGGCGCGCAATCAATGTTCAACGGATATTCCGGCGTCTTTCAGGATTCGCGATGGTGGCTGAGCGAAGGAATTCTTGATTATGTTGTGCCGCAGTTATACTGGACGATTGGTGAACAGAAGAATCCGAACGATCCGGACTTTGAAGCATTGTGTAATGATTGGGTGAGAGAGAATTATGGACGACATGTGTATGCGGGAATTGGATCATACCGCGATAATATTCAAGAAGAAATTCGAGAACAGATTGACGTAACACGGAACACCTTCGCTGAAGGTCAGGCGTTTTTCCGATACGAACACGCAGCATATCTCATCGATCAGATCGGAGAAGCATATCGCTTTCCGGCATTGGTCCCAAGAATGGTCTGGAAAGATTCGATCCCGCCGAATGCTCCAAAAAATATTTCTATCGATAGAAACGATAGATTCGATGTGTTGATCAAATGGAGTGAGTCTGAAATTTCTGCAGATAAAGAAGAAGCACGGACCTTTGTGGTATATCGTTCTTCCGTAAAAAATATTGATATTCAAAGATCGGAAAATATTTTGTCTGTGGTTCCGGCATCTCAATTTTCTTTCCGCGATGAAACGACAAACGGAAAAGAATACTTTTATTCCGTCACTGCCGTCGATCGAGCAGGAAATGAAAGCGGGGAGACAGAACATCCGCTGACTGGAATTCAAACGATCTTTTCGAGGTATTCAAAAGCAAAAACTTCTGTTACACTGGTTCAAAATTTTCCCAATCCTGTTGTATCAACAACTTATATCGCATTTGAAATTCCGCAGCGGAATCTGATTTCACTGAACGTGAAACACACTGTGACGCAACAAGAAACAACAATTGTTCAAGGAATGAAAGAATCCGGAATTCACATTGTTGCCTTTGATGCAAAGAAATTTTCTGCAGGGTTAATTGAATACCGTCTGCACGCAGGCGAAGCAATAATCACTAAAATGATGGAAAAAAAATAACAGATCCGCAGCAAACGACCGACATGGAATTGTATCGATCGCTTGTCATTTCGTCCATTCAATTTTGCGCCAAAGCCGGATTGATCAATATCGATCTATAAAATTCTGCAACAATTTCATTCTCCTCTGTCTCCAAAGCATTTTGAATTGCTGTTCTTCCGTCACTGCCTCCAATTGTTACCAAAGCGAGCGCACCGGACATTTTCACATTCTCACTGTTTTCCTTTGATAATAGTGATTTTAGCTCTTCAACTGCTCCGGTCAAATTGTATTTCCGGATATAATTAGCTGAACTTATCTTCACTCCGGCATTATCGGATTTCAGACATTCTTTATAGTTCAATTCAGCTTTAGACCAATTTACAGATGGTGGGTCGTTTTCAGGTGTTGCAGAAAAAGCGAATGTAACACCGAGCAATACAGCAAGCACAACGCGCGTGGTTTTCATAAAAACCTCCTCATGGATTGTATATGGATGATTGGTGATTTCTCGGTGGGTGCATGTTCAAACGAAACAACGGAAAAAAAGTTGCAAACAGCGTAATGAGTGGGTATATTTTTAACACTTCATAAGGGATTTGGTTCATTCTGTACTTTTTGTATGTAATGTTATAATGAAAATTTGGTCATTCATATTTCTTTTTATATTTTGCTGTCAATTTTTTTTTCCGCAACAACTTAATCATGGTGTAGAATCGTTTTCCGATGAGCAAGGTCTTCCGCAAAATTCTATTTATGCTATTCATCAAGATAAAAAAGGATTCTTGTGGGTTGGTACAGGTGATGGTTTAGCACAATTTGACGGATACTTTTTTCATTCCTATCGTCATTCCCCCTTATTTTCACAATCACTTTCAAATAATTTTATCCGCTGTATCGCTGAAGATGCTGAAGGGGAAATCTGGCTTGGCTTAAATAACGGGTTGGATATTCTTTCTCCTTCGACCGGTTCTTTTTATTCGCTCACCTCATCTCTCACAGAATCAATCCGGCAGACCGGAATTTGGTCTTCATCACTTTGTTTTGATGGAATAAAAACGATGTGGTATATCTCAAACAGAGATCTTTTTGCAATTGATGTGCGAACAAAGAATATTCGTCGCTATACAGAATCCGTTACTACTCGCCGTGGGCTTGAAGGAAACCCCAAAAGAATGTTTGTTGATTTGAATAACCAATTGTGTGTGTTTACAGAGAATAGTTTTTATCAATACAATGCCGAATCAGATTCGTTCACCAAAAGACCGTTAAAAAATTTTACCGGATATAGTTCTGTAAAGAAAGCCTACCAAGCTACGAATGGTTTTGTATGGATACTAACAGAGAACAACGGTGTCTTTATTGCCGATGTTGGTTATGGTAGCATTCTCGGACATGCACTGAATAATATTTCCATGAGCGATCTCTATGGTGATAAGAATGGCGGAATCTTGGTTTCAACAAATACTGGGACTATCTATTTGTTCTCGAATGATGGAACAACACACACACAACTGTTTGATAATCACGGGAACGGAGAATCACCATTTACGATCAACAAAATATTCTGCGATCAAAGCGGAAATATATGGATTGGAACAGATGGTGACGGTATAAAAAAGTATTCCCCGCACACTAATAAATTTAACACCTTCTCTCATGAACCGCATTCATCCAATTCTCTGAGCGGAAATTTTATCAAATCTATCTATGAAGATCACATTGGACATCTCTGGTTTGGGGGAGTAAATTCCAATATCTCTGATTATGACCAAGTGTCAAAAACGTTTCGTCATTTTTTTCTGCAAGGCGACAATGCTGTCATAACTAATATTATGGAAGATGACAGACAGAAAATATGGTTTACAACAGCACAAAACCTGTATCGGTTCGATCCGGCAGATGAGAAAATTACTACAATTAACTCTTTACACATTCCGAATCCACGGTACACAACGCTTCTACAAAAAAATCATAATATACTATGGTGTGGTACGCTCAATGGAGTGTATGAATATGATTTTAACAAAGGAAAAGTTCTACGAAACGAAGTACTACGCTCTACGGCATATCCATTTCTAGATAATGAAACTATTTCATTGTATCGGTCTTTGGATAAGTCGGTGTGGATAGGAACTGGGGACGGATTTGCGTTTATCACACCCAATGATTCTATTTCCAAATTTGCTACGAAGCGAATAGATTCTTTACTGATATCACCTTTACACATTAATTCGTTTCACGAACAAAATGATAGCAGTATGTGGATAGGAACGAATAACGGCTTGTATCATTTCAATAGAACAACAATGCGTTTCTCTCCTTTTGGAATTGTTGAAGGAATTCCAAACAACATTGTGTATGGCATTTTGGAAGATAGCCATAGAAATTTATGGATCAGTACAAACAAAGGTCTGTCAAAATTTTCTCTAGACAGCCATAGATTTCGAAATTATACGCCGGATGACGGTTTACAATCATCTGAGTTTAACAGTGGGGCATATTGGAAAACTCGTTCAGGTCTGATGGTCTTTGGCGGAATAAAGGGAGTGAATATATTTCATCCGGATTTGATTCACGATAATCCGGTTATCCCGATCATAGTTTTTACGAAAATACAATTCAACGACAGCACATTAACACTCAGCAATGGTTCTTCAACAACAAAATCCATTTCGATGAATTATTTACAAAATGCGCTCACCGTGGAATTTTCTGCGCTGGAATTTTCAAATTCCCATAAAAATATTTTTGCGTATCGTTTAGAAGGATTCGATAACGGCTGGAATTATATTGACACAAAACGAATTGCGCGATATACAAATCTTAATCCGGGAGAATATATCTTTAGAGTACGAGGAACGAATAACGACGGAATTTGGAGTACAGCAGATGCCACCCTATCCATTGATATTGTGATACCGTTTTGGATGTCGATGTGGTTTCGTATTATTGGCATTCTTGCAGTTATTGTAATTATTGTCGGCAGCATTCGCATGTATGAACTCGGAAAAACTCGCAGACTGATTGAGGTGTTGGAACACCAACAGGCTTTAGAACTTGAGCGCTCACGCATTTCAAGAGACATGCACGATGAAGTTGGATCGAGTTTAACGCAGATCGCGGTCTTGAGTGAATTGGCGAAACGCGGGGACTCCCAAGTTCATCTTGAAAAAATTTCCACAACGTCTCGAGAGTTGATCGATAACATCAGCCAGATCATCTGGGCGATTAATCCGAAGAATGATAAGCTGGAAAATATGACGGCGTATCTGCGCGAGTATATCAGTGAAACATTCGAAATGACGAACATCCTCTGCATAATTTCATTTCCCGATGAACTTCCCACGCAATCGCTTACGGCAGAATATCGCAGGAATATTTTTCTTACGATAAAAGAGTCTGTGAACAATATTGTTAAATATTCGCTTGCGAGTGAAGTTCATGCACTATTGAACATAGCCGGAAACGAACTCTCATTTTCCATTAGTGATAACGGCATCGGGTTCAATACTGTTGCCACTTCACGGTTCGGGATCGGTCTTCTCAATATGAAAAAACGTATCGAAGAAATCGGAGGCGTGTTTACAATTAACTCGGCTGTTGGAGAAGGAACAACGATCACATTCCGTGTACCGATTACTACATTCGTGTGATTGTTACAAGTGGTAATCTATGGTACATTCACCCTATGAAAAAGAAAACTATTACCGTAGCGATCGTTGAAGATCTTGATGATATCCGAAACGGACTTTCGGTGCTCATTAATGGGTCTGAAGGATTTCGCTGTGTCGGAACATTCCCGAATGGAGTTGAGGCGCTTGCGGCAATTCCTGCATTGCTACCGGATGTAGTGCTGATGGATATTGATATGCCTAAGATGAACGGCATTGAATGTATTTACCGTTTGAAAAAAAAATTGCCGTTGTTGCAAATTGTTATGTTAACAGTATTTGAAGACGATGAAAAAATATTTCAATCGTTGCAAGCAGGAGCAAGTGGATATTTATTGAAGAAAACACAGCCGGCAAAATTACTTGAATCAATAGAAGAATTACACAACGGTGGTTCACCAATGTCCAGCCAAATTGCACGAAAAGTTGTCGCCACATTTCAACAACCAACTATTGTGTTTAACGCTGCTCTTGCTTTAAGCCAGCGTGAACAGGAAATTCTTTCCTATCTTGCAAAAGGATTTCGTTATAAAGAAATTGCCGATACATTGTTCATCAGCGTTGAAACAGTCCGCACACATCTCCGCAACATCTACGAAAAACTGCATGTCCGTTCCCGCACGGAAGCGGTGTTGAAGTACCTGAATAAATAAGTTTTGGGATTCGGATTTTGCAATTCAGGATGCAAAACACAAACCGCAAAACTCGAACCAATCTTTTCATATTCACCCCACTCTATCCAGCATACAATCTATTTTATTGAACATATCTTTAGTATGAAGATTACTACTTTTGTGGTATTGATAACTGCCTGATCAACGAAGTATCTTGCTACAGTTATTATTCAACTCGCTTACAAAATTACAGGAGAAATTTTATGGAACACGCTCCATTCACTATTTCACCAAAGCGATAGGAGAGCAGTTGTATGAATAAGTCCATTTTCACCATTTTTACTGCCGTGTTTATTTGCACCGCGTTGGCTGATGCTCAAGGTTTTTCATTTTACGGCTATGGCCAACGTTATTCCTCCCAGAAAAGACTAAGCGGGATTACATCAAGCGGTTATACCGGAGGAATATTCTTTGATTGGGGTGGTGATTTTGGAAGTTATGATTCAAAAACAATGAAGCCTCAAACCTTTACTTTAGGGTGGGCGATGGATGGTTTTGCTGGTTTAGGTACTTTCGATTCAGGCATTGGGATTGATTTAGGTGTAGACATATTTGGCCTCACGGGTCGTTACAAAATTAACAACGATAACATAGCCGGTTTTTTTTATGATCCTATTGTAATTTACGCAACACCTGTAGGAGGCTATGTTGGCAGTAAATTGATTCTAAAATATTCTTATAAGGACTTTCAAATAAATGTTGCACGCGGAGGGAATGGTTTTTTTTACGGATGTTTTGTTCCCAAAGAAGATGAACCGCTTCATTCCTTTGAGTTTCAATATTGGTTCGGATCCGAAGATTTTGCTGGTTTACGATATTCAAATATTCCCTATCACAATTCTAAAGGGAGTGCGATGATGTTGTTTTACGGTTTTGGGATTAGATAATATTATTTTGTTACTAAACAACTTTCCATCAAAAAAGGAGAAATCATGAAACCCTCTAAGCTATGTGCATTTTGTAGTATTATCGTAATTTTTTTCTTTACCGGATGTGTAACGGGCTATAAGGTGCTCTATAATGAAGGGAAGAGTACTGTTGTCTTGAACGGTGTTGTTCCTGTAGGGTTAAAAGTGTTTGAAAATGGAGAAGAGATTCCTATTCAAGAACGTGCAGGATCACTCCAAAAAATTAATGAAGATCAAACGTCAACAACTTATGCTGTTTCTTCGTATCAAAAATATCTTTTGCTTGATTATAGTGTAGATCACACACTTACCCTGCAATCAGGCGGCAAAACTACTGAAGTAAAAATGTCAGCACAACCCGAATGGTTGTGGTTCTGGTTGAGCGGTTTGTGGATAATCGTGGATTATTACACTGGTGCAGTTAATGAATTTCCTGATTTATCTGTTCCTGCCAGCTTTTACGCAAAGTAGTAAATAAGATGAAAAGGATAACTTCAAATATTGTTTCCCTGGGGAGGTGAAGCAATAAATGAATGACGATAGGATGCCAAAAATTGGCATCCTATTTTTTTCAGTTAGGGAGATAAAATTATTGATCTGCTTATTTCTTTCCATTCACCCGGTTGCAATTCCCCAATTTCCAAATTTCCAATCTTAATTCTTACTAATCGTAACGTCGGATGACCAACGGCAGCAGTCATTTTGCGCACTTGCCTGTTTCTGCCTTCACGCAAAACTATTTTCAGCCACGCCGTTGGAACAGTTTTACGGAATCGTATTAGTGTAGAACGTGTCGGAAGATTAGGTTCTTCCGTCAATAATTCAACTTCTGCCGGTTTTGTTTTTGTTCCTTCAATGACAACACCGTTGCGAAGTTGCTGCAATTCTTTTTCGGTTGGAATACGTTCTACTTGCGCAAGATAGGTTTTATGGTGCTCAAATTTCGGATCGGTAAGTTTGTTTTTTATTACGTTGTCATTCGTAAGAAGCAGTAATCCTTCGCTGTCATAATCCAACCTACCGACCGGGTAGATGTCTTTGGGAAGAGAAAGAAAATCTTTCAGTGTTTGTTTCCCTGATTCAGG
This sequence comes from Bacteroidota bacterium, assembly GCA_030679145.1. Lineage (GTDB taxonomy): Bacteria > Bacteroidota > Ignavibacteria > UBA10030 > UBA8401 > UBA8401. The sequence continues at coordinate 210,270 of JAUXTU010000036.1, forward strand.
AGAGAATTGTGAGAGGACGGCGTATGGTTTGTAAAAAAAAATATAGCGATTAACGGTTTGAGTTTTATGGTTTGAGTTTTGAGATTCCAGTTTTACGAGATGTTTTTCCATACCATGTTTTTTATTACGCGAAACTCAAATCTCAAAACTCCAAACAGGGATTACTTTTATTAAAACCCCATCGCTTTATTCATAAAATCAACAAGCGGAGCTAGTTCTTTACAGAGTTGAGCAATCTGTTTCGGAAAATCTTTTTTATAACATGTATCTTCTTTCATATCAATTCCGGTGAAGAATTGTTTCATCTTCAGCCATTCGATCATCGGATGGTTTGGTTCGTATCCTTTTGGAGGCCTCGAAAGTTTTTTCCCTTCAATAACGCCGAATGTTTTTTTGAATGAAGGTTTATTAATGATCGATAGAAATGTCTTTGAATCTTCCGCGATTGCTTTTCTGATCTTTTTTAATTGATCATTATCCGGCATATAGATTCCGCCACCAAGAAATACTTCTCCCGGCGCGATATGAAGATAATATCCAGAACCTTCAAATCCTTTCGGTTTTCCTTTCAACACGAAATGTGCCGCCATGTGAGTTTTATACGGCGTTTTATCCTTGCTGAACCGTGTATCACGGTAGATCCTGAACATCGATCGTTTTGGATGGACATCGAACTCCGGTGCAAAATCCGAAAAATACGGCTGCATGGCTGCAATGAAACTCTGCATTGGAAATTTTACGAACTCCTCAAAATCATCTTTGTGAGCTTTGAACCAATCCCGATTGTTGTTCTTTTTCAGCTTCTTTAAAAAGCCAACACTCTCTTTTGGAAATCCATTGAAAGGAGGAAAATGCAGTTCGTCAAATTCTTTTAACATTGTTGATCCGGTTGTGATGGATGCTCAAAAAAATAGTATCACGCAAAATTTCTTGAAAGGGGTAGAGAAACGGTAACAGTAGTTCCTTTATTCAGTTCACTTTCAATCGAGACTGTTCCATTATGCATTTGTACACATTGCTGAACAATGGTCAGACCTAATCCTGTTCCGTAAATATTACTGACATTCGATGCTCGGAAGAATGAAGAGAATAAATGTTTCTGCTCAGCCGCCGGAATGCCGATACCACAATCGGATACTTTTATTATACAAGATGTTGGGTTTTGTTCAATATGTAATTTTACTTCAGTCTTATCCCGCGAATATTTGAATGCGTTGGAAAGTAATTGTTGAGCAATGGTCTTGATAAGTTTTTCATCCACGGGAACAGAAGTAATATCTCCTTGTTCCGAAAGAATAAAATGATGCTGCGATTCAAGATCTTCCATTAATTCCCGCGCGGTTGATTGGAACAGTGTTTCCAAATTGGTGTTCGCAATAGTGAGTATATATTGTTCCGTGCTTGCTTTTGTGGTGAAGGTTACGTCACGCACCAATTCGATCAATTGACTGATCGATTCATTGATCCGCATGAATGAATGGTACCGCCTTTCATCACTCCATTTATCAAGGAATCGCTCCAGTAATTCAGTGTTTGTGGCGATTGTTACCAAAGATGTTCGCAGTTGATTGCTGACCATACCAATGAAGCGTGATTTTAGATCAAGCAGTTCTAGTTCGCGTTCTTTTGCTGCAGTAAAATGTCTTTTAGCGTCATGTTCAATGGTGTGATCCATCAAAAATCCGACGAACTTAGATTCGCTGGTATTGGTCTGTATCTCCACAATGTTCATTGATGCGGAAATTGTATCGTTTGTAGCAGCAACAATATTGGTTTCGCCTTGGAATTGCTCAGACCGATTCACGGAATTCTTCCATTGTTCCTCAAAGAAACTTCGTTCGTCACCCGGAAATAAACGGGAGAAATGTGTCTCGCGCAGTTCTTTCATTCCATAGCCGACGAGTTGTTCCAACGAAGAATTGCAGTATTCACATACACCATTGGTATTGACGACAAATGCTGGGATAGGAATGAGCCGAATAATATTGTAGATGCTTTGTTCGGCAAGTGCGAGATTGTTCGAATATTCAGCAAGTTCAGATTGTAATATTGTAATGGCGTTGGTCTGTTCTTTTAATTTTTGTTCCTGCTCATTGATCAGTGCATATAGTTTTTGTTTGCTCTCCTGAAGCGCATGTTCCGTTGCTTCACGGATATTGGTTTGTTCCTGCAGCAGATCCTTTGTTATTTCCAGTTCAACTTTTGTGTTTGTTAACTGTTGTGCTGAATCGGAAAGGCTGGAAAGATATTGTTCTTCACGCTGACGGAATTCTTCGGCATATTGTTCGCGTGTGGTACGTAATGATTCATTGCTGATTTTTAAGTCAGCGAGTTCCTCCTGCAGCTGGTGAATCCGTTGCTCAAGAGTTATCTGAAATTCCTTTTCTTTTTTTACGATTTCATCCAAAAGAAATGCCCGCTGTACTTCATCCTGTTGAATTTGATCTTCGAGTTTTTTTCGTCGTTCGAGTTCTTGCTGCAGTTGAGCGGACAATGATTGAATATCCGCATCTTTGCGTGATACGACATCATCCAATGAACTTACTCTGGATCCTTCGTTCTGTATTTTTTCGGAAAGGATCTCGATTGCACGTACTTTCTCGGATAACTCTCCCTCAACTTTTAACCGAAGTGAAGTTTCTCTTGATAATTCCTCACTGAGCGATTGGATCGTTTTTTCTTTTATTGCAACATTGGTATGCAATGTCGATGTTCGGGATTCTTCTTGCTGTATTTGTTGTGTAAGCAATTTTTCCCTCTGTTCTTTTTCGGATAATGTCTGCTCAAGTGTTGTTCGATCGGCTGTCTCTTTCTGAAGCTGAGCGGACAACGACTGGATCTGTTTATCTTTTGATAATACTTCACCGCTCAACGTTATTGATCGCGATTCTTCGTGGGTTCGAACCTCAGCAAGCTGATGTTCTTTCTCTTTCAATACCGATTCTAATTTTTGTTTTTCGGTTGCAAGCTGCAGTTCATTGTTTCGTGCGGTATATGCTTTTTTTTGCTCTTCTTCCAGCATACGTGCATACCGTTTTTTAATGGCATAATATGAAATACCAGCTGCACCGGAAACGATAAAAAATGAATAGATGATGACTTCCATGGGCATGATTGTTATGATCAATTTCCTGATGATGTGTGATCGTGAACGATCCGCCACTCACCGCTTGTGTTTCTGAATAATAATGTGAATAATCCCCACGGTTCATCGTTTGACCGTTTCAAGCTCCATTTTCCGAACACCATAGCTGCATCGGATGAAATAAGATCAATTGAAATTTGACTGAACGTGAGAACTCCCATTTTTTCTTTAGACGGATAATTTTTTTTATATCGCTCGAGCATATTTTTCCACCCGTAGGTAACAGAACCGCCGGATGCAAACCGGAGTGAATCAAATTGTACATATCCGGTCATGAATGAATCAATATTACCGCTGTTCCATCCGGCAACCTGCCGATCAATGACAAGTTGTATTTGTTTTTTTCTTTGCTCGGTATTCTGAGCAAGCGAAGCGTTGACAAGAAACAAAGAGATAACAAGAGCGATAGTCTTCATAAAAAATGTACGCCAAGATAAGAAAAACTTAGAAAAATAAGTGTAAAAATCTTACGATATATCAATAAATCGTGAACGGATTTCAGAAGGGGGAATAAGGCAGGAATCAAACTTTCCAAACAATCGGTAACGATATTTGGCGAAAATATCGTAAAACCAATCTCTTACAGTGGATGGAATAATGTATCCGATCAAAAAAAGAGTCCACCATCCGCTAAGGTAGCGCGCAATCACCAGTGCTCCGGATGAACGAATGAACACTTTTTCTGTCGGAGAATTGAACGATTTGATCAATATTAATGAATCGATTTCTTTAAGATATGTATGGCGCTCAAATAGTGATTTAGCAAACTGACTTTGAATTGCAGCGAATCGTATAGTTCCTTTTCTATCGTGTTTAATGATCAATTGAACGGTTGAATTGCAAAAGCCGCAGATGCCGTCATACAACAGTATCAGGTCGGTTTCACTTTTCATTCAAATATAGATCTGCTATAGCATGTGCCTGTACAATCGGATCACCTTGATTGCGATTCGTTAAAACAATCACCAGTATTTTCTGTTCAGGAAAAACAAGAATATGATTCCGAAATCCGCGCGTGCTTCCGCCGTGGTGTGGATGACGAATGCCACTGTATGTTTCAATATGCCATCCCATTCCGTAATCGATCGGTGTGCCATCGTTGAGTGTTGCATCGCTCCATGCTAATTGCTGCGTTTGCGGAGAAATGAGTTTGTAGTTCCACAGCGTTGAGATCCACATTGCCATTTCTTCGACGTTAGAATAGATTCCGCCGTCGCCGAGTACTGCACTGGTGTTGCTTTGATCTGTTTGAATCCAAGTTCCATTATTCAACGAGTGACCGTATGCACGATTCGATACAGTTGAAAGTCCATTCTCAAATGCTACTGAAGTCGGCATTCCAACCTTATCAAAAATATTTTCTTTCAGAAAATCTGCAAACCGTTTGCCGGAAACTTTTTCAACAATAAGTGCGAGAAACGCATATCCTGTATTGCTGTACTGATATGTTGTACCGGGCGAAAAGTAAAGTGTATCAGTCTTCTTCAATAGTTCAAGACAATCTCTATCAAGCACCTGATAGGTCTGAGAAGCGGGAACAAAATCTTCGTAATCAACAAGTCCTGATGTATGATTAAGCAAATTCCGCGCGGTAATATCTTTTCCATAGAGGGGAAGATCGGGAAAGAATGTAACGAGCTTGTCATCAAACGAAAGCTTTCCTTGTTCCTGCAATATAAGAATGCACATTGCTGTAAATTCTTTTGTTATTGACGCAAGGCGAAAATTAGTCGCCGTGGTAACTGCGCGCGACTCTTCAAGATTTGCTGAGCCGTATGCTTTCTTGAAAATGATCGTATCATTCTTCATTACCAGCACGCTAGCACCCGGAACATACGGAGAATTATAATCCGACATTATATTGTCAATGGACTGCTCCGGAGAAAGTGTCGAAGTGGCCGTGCAGGAAGAAAGAATGATTGAACAAACGATGAGAATGATGAAACCAGTTAATCTGTGATATTTTTTCATTTTCAATTATCCATTATCAATTGATCTTTCAGTTTGCCATTGCTCGAAGAACAAAGCGTGGAATATTGATGTGAAACGTTTCATTGTTCGAACGTTTCATAAGATATGTTCCTTCCATGAATCCTTCCAGCGATTCGAGAATGCAGAAGCTGTTGTACTCGTGAAATTCTCCCGGCTGGATCACCGGCTGTTTACCGATCACTCCTTCACCTTCAACTTCTTCTACTTTTCCCGTATCGTGAGTGATATACCAATGACGGCGAAGCAATTGGACAGTGTTAGTGCTGCGATTTTCAATTTTTATGAAATATGCAAAAACAAATTTCCGTGAAAGGACATTCGATTCCGATTCAATATAGAGAGGACGTACGGAAACTTTAATGTTTTCGGTTGTTTCGCTGAATGGTGTCATTATAAAAATGTAAGGAGAAAAGGATGACTCTGCAACAAACAAAAAAGCCAATCAGTCATGAATGGCTCTTTTGTTATATTTCTTTGTCAAAGCACAGACTGTTTTCAACTCCGGCATATTGTCCGTAATTCGGGATGGCTCTATATCCATGTTTTATGTAAAGCGCAATTGCTTCCGACTGTTTTTTTCCGGTCTCTAATATGCATTTTTTATACGACAACTCTTCCGCCCAGCGTTCCAATTCAGACAGTATCGCACCGGCAATTCCTTTATTTCTGCTCTCAGGAAGAACGTACATCCGCTTGACCTCCATTGTATCAGCATCATATTCTTTAATTGCGCCACACCCCAATGGTAGTTCATCTTCATACGCCACAACCGCATACTTAATCGCTTGAATCGTATTGAATTGAGCATAGAAGGAATGATCGTTGCCGTCTCTGATTGCGAGGTCAGCATCGAGTAATTTCACCAGTTCGATGAAATCGCGATTGTCAGAATTAGTTCGGAGTATGGTTAGCATAGGTTTGATATATTCTTACTAACAAGAAACGGTTTATAGATTGATAATAGGTGAGATTTTAAATTCTAGACAATGAATGGCCTTTCAATCTATGCAAATACTGTAAATTGTCCATTGTTTACAGGGATCATTTCGTTGATAAAACTTTCCCAGAAATCCAATGTTAAACTGAGTTTATACTTTTTGTTTAATACTTCAAGTTCTATTTGTAGCCTTGCCTTATCGATGTTTTTTGCTAACTCCAAAAGATCAATTCTCATTAAAATATCTTTTGTAAAAGTTCTTTTTGCATCCGCAAATGTTATTGACTGCAAAAATTGCATCGTTGTGTTGGAATTTAAAAGTATTAACGAGTAAACAGCAAACTCAATCTTGTCAAACCCTATTAAATAGCAGGTGTCATCCAGCATTACAGGTTTATTATCTTGAGGAAGAATTAATGTAAAATGAAAAGTTTTGTAAAGTCCTGATATAGCAACTTTGTATGGCTTAAACGAGTAATCACCAATGCCGAATATTGAAAACAAAGGTTTGTTATTATAAATACTTGATTTCCTTGCATCGAAATTAGCTTGGTGTTGGGTCAAGTATTGATAAGTTTTCGGATACTGAGTTTTAATGTATTTTGTTTCTTGTCCAACTTTTTTTTGCGTAACAATAGTAAATTTTCTGGTCTGACTAATTACCGTGTTTTTAAGGTCGGAACTTTTAAGAAAACCGTAAATCAAACCATCTTCTAATGTTATTTCTTCATTCAATCCATTCACGTAATATCCATTTACTTTGTCTAATTCCATAATGGTAGAACAGTCGTGTTTTAAACCCTGACGCCAAACAAAAGGAGATTTACCGTCAAATTGACTTGTGTGAATATAGGTGTCAATGTTTGAAACAAACTTATCTGAGAGCCAGCCAAATTTTAAATATGGAGTTTTATTTTCATAAAAGTTAAACTCATTGCAATAAAAATCTGGATTTGAATTTAGTTTGCAATAGAACAATGCTGCCTCAACTGAAACATCAAATTCTTTTTTGCTGTCAATGCATTGTTTCTCTATGGACGCAATTTTATATTTATTTATATTTTGACTAAAAACAATGTTTTTGATTACCGAATTTTTAACCAACAACAATAGATGCCCATTCATATTTTGAAATATCTGAATCATTGTCAATGTAATAAATTCAGCAATATCAAAATTACCTTTTCCAGTCATTGCATCTAAACCACTATGATTTTTGAAATTCGTTTTCTTAGGAAGATTAGTTGAATTAAGACTTCCCAATTTTGAATTTGTTACCCACGGTGGATTTCCTAATATCAAAATGTCTTTCGTGGAATATCTCTTAGCTATCTGTTTGAAGTCAAAGTCAAAAACGTTGCAATGGGATATTAAAATTTCTGGTTTATTACTGTCGGGGTTTGTAAGAAAAAAGTCAACGATACTAAATTTAGTTTCCCAAACATACGGTTCGTAAATTTCAACGCCGAAAATGTTTTTGATACTCTTAAAATTACGCAATGAGGCAATAATAAAATTTCCTTTGCCGCACGTTGGTTCAATTACAATTTCAGGTGAAATGTTTTTTGAATCCAAGTGCACAGTAATTTTATTGGCTAAATCAAAATTTGTTTGAAAGTCGCCATACTCGGATCGATCAGGTTCTTCTGCAATATTTTGAGTTTCAGAAAGAACTTCTTTAAGTGTTTCCAATTCTCCCTTGTTATCAAAAAAATGTACGATGCCGAAGGAGTCAAACATTTTTTGATTTGCTATTTCAAAAGATGCAATCATTTTTAGATTATCGTTTAAGAAATCTAAAACCTGATGAGTAATATTTGCTTCAAATACTTTCATTATTGGGGTTTGTGAAAACTTACAATTTTGGTAATTCCTTTTACTGTATCTGTGAGGGTTACTATTCTCTGATATTGTAATCTCCATTGCAAAGCATTAGAAATTGTCAAATAACCTTGTTCTGGTGGCGTTTTTAGAATTTGCTCGGCTAATTTTGACAAAGTAATTTCATCTGCTGGAATATTTTTGTCTTGCAAGTAAGCAATGATGTCGGTTTCATTGGCTTTGTCTTTAACCATTTCTCTCAAACGGAAAGTTGTTGTATAATCGGCAGTTCTCTCTTTTGAAACGAATGAACAACTAACAAAATTCAATGTTGCTGTTTTAGTTTTAGGATTGTCAGTTTTGTCGTAGACGAAAACGAGTAAGTTGTAACCAAGTCCAAAAACCTTTTGTTTAGCGTCTTTGAAAGGACAAGAAGATTGAGGTTGTTTTATCGAAGTTACTTTGATGTCAGTTAAAATGTTTTCTGAAGGAAGGTCAATCCCACTTGCTGAAGAGCCAATCTTTACATTGTATTTGTCGTTTAAGTGCTTTTGAAATTTCTGTTCAATGAGTGTTCCAACGGCTTTGCCGTCAGTAACTCCAAAAAGCTCCTTGTGTTGAAATTTAGATTGCTCGATACAAAAAAGATAGGCTTCTTTAATTAAAATTTTTATTGTTAGTTTTTGCTTCATCTCTACCTTAAATATATGTTCTGTTATCTAATATATCGTTTTGGGTGGATATACGCCATCCGTCAAATAAACTGCGGACAAGTATGATGTCTATTTCATTCTTGCTCGCTATTTTTTTGGCGGGTTTGTCTGAAACATTCCGTACGTCCACGTTCCAATAATAATGATTAGTCCAACGCCTGCAATTTGAATTGACTGACTCCACGATCCCGCCGCCATGACAACAAATCCTCCAAAGCGGGTAAAGTCAACAGTCTTATTGTATATTCGCTTATAGTATCTGCCGAATTTGGAATTTTTTAGTTTTTCAAGATCAGTAAATCGAAGAATGACCAACGATACGATCAGAGATGGAATGAATGCAGCGACAAGCCCTTCAATAAGCAATTGGTTCCAAAATAAATAACATGCGTATAATCCGGAACTCCAATCAGTAATTAACCGCACAGGATGGATTTGCTGGTAGAGATTTTTTTCGAGTAAGGTCATAGTATTTTAAAACCTTGCGAAGGTTTCAAACCTTCGCAAGGTTACACTGTTAATAAAAATTCACCGACTTCAGTTGTACCATTGCGCAACTTCATTTGCTCAATATTGTTTTGAAATTTCTTGTATTGCTGTTCATCGGAAATTAATCCTTTAATAATTGCAGGAAGTTTCGCAATATCCCGTTCAAAAATTCCCAACTGATTATCCCGAACAAATTCCATATTGCCAAGCTCTTGTTCCCACAAATAATCAATAATAATAGGGATCTTTTTCATCATCAGGATTTCCATAATTGTGGAAGCTCCGCATTTTGTGACAACAATATCAGAAGCGTTCAACAAATCATAAACAAAATCAACAAAGCCAAAAACAATTAATTCCGGAAATTCTTTCTTAAGAGTCATTGCATCGTCATACAACTGTTTATTTTTCCCGCAGACAATGGCAATTTGTACGCCCAAAGAACTGGAGAGAAGATTCTGTAGTATCATTTTTCCGTGTGGTATTCCGTCGCCGCCTCCAATAATGAGGATCAGCTTTTTATTTGGATCGAAACTGAACCGAGATCGTACGGTAGAAACTTGTTCTGTTGAAAGCGAAGAACTAAACTTTTCATCGATAATAAAAGGAAACACCGTGAGATTCTTTTCATTGATCCCACGCTTCAGGCAATGATCCTTTAAGCGCTTACTAAACAGAATGAATTGCTGCTGTTTTCGTTGAAACCAGAGCGGGTGAGCGGTGTATGGATCTGTTACCACAGTAACAACAGGAATGTTCAAGCCTAATTCTTTCAAAACCTGATAGACCGGCATGATCAAAAAGAAGTGAAAAATAACGATCTTTATCGGCTGTTCTTCCTGAATTCTTTTTTTGATGTATGGTTTTATGAAATAATTTGCCATAGCAACATTAAAATATCCGATTGGTCGAAATTTGTTCGTTGCGTATAAAAATTCATAATACCATTTTGCACTCGCCTGTAGAAAACGATATCCATCTTCGATAATATATTTTGCAATTTTTTTTGCGTTAACAAGACCGTCCACCAACACAGATTCAATCGTTTCGCCGTGTTCTCTTGCAAGATATTGAGCAACAGATCTTGCAGGAGCAAGATGCCCGCCGCCGGTGCGCAAATAACAAAAGAAAATTTTTTGTTTTTGACTGCTCATTATCGTTCCAACGGTGAATTGCTACGTGTCATTCTTCCTGTTTTGAGAATTTCAAAGATCTTTTCTGTTCCAAGCTTGCGTGCTTTTAAAAATCCCGACCACGCCATATCTGCAATAGTACCATTCTCTAAAAGATCGTACAGCCATTGCTCGGTATAATCGGGATTCTCTTGTTTCATTCCTGCATGGATTTCAAACAGCCACTGTCGGTTGAACCGTTCTTGCGAACCGATCGTTGGGGTCATAATGATCGGGATTCCGAGACCGGAATAAAATGACAATTCGCTCGGTTTTGTCCACAGGATATCTGTCGTTCGCATTGTATTGTTGAATAGTTGGAAGTAATCTTGAAGATTCTCAGCATATACAACTGAAATATTTTCTGTCTTCAATTCATTTTTCACATCTAAAAAATAATCCCGAACATCCGATCGGATACCGGCAATAAGATTGATCTTCATTTCATTTCCATGAAGACGATGACGAAGACTGTTTGCGATACGTGCGCCGATCTCTTTCTGAGCGCCTGCTCCACCCACCGCATACGTGATAGTTAACTTTCTTTCATTCTTAAAAACACAGTTCTTTTTTCCCAGAAAATGCTCCACATTTTTTTTGTGCATAGTCCAAAATCGATTACGGGGATCGAGATGGAATAATCGCTGAGCAAGATCTTGTTTGAGGATGGAAAGATTTTTTCCGATCAGATCGAGCGGCAGGGGAAATCCGGTTAGAAAAATTCTCTCTTCAGGAACACCGTATGATTTTAAACGTTGGGCTGCTTTTCCGCACGGCGCAAAATAATTGATCCGGCTATCCCATGCTTGTTTTGCAACCCATACCCGATTAATGTCGGCATCGCAGATGACACAATATGTCGGCTCATATCCTTTGATATCTGCTGCAATCGCCGGTGCGTAAAATGATGTGATAAATGGAAGCTGTTTGGTAGAAATTTTTTGAAGCATTCCTGTGCACAAACCATTTTTAATATTCTGTTCAAGAAGATCTACCTGGTAGGTACTGTGAGAAAGATTTCTGATCGGATAGAATGAAGGAATATGCATCACTGCATCAAGCATTGCAAAGATCGGTTTTCCGATCAACGGAATTCCTCTCGCGCGCGAAAATGTTTCATAAACGTTCAATAAGCGTGACCATTGTTTCTTTTCTTTTTCGGATGAATTATCGTTCTTTCCGACAGTGATCAGCCCCTCTTCGGCAATGGAGTTCAACGGATACACAGCGCGCTGATGCCCGTAGCCCATATCCGCAGAAACAACCCACGCTTTTTGAGGTTTTTGTTTAGTCA